>NZ_JAVJTR010000010.1:0-266626 GCF_040220215.1 Ekhidna sp. | reverse complement strand
GCTGACCGGCGGGAACGGTACCTTGATATTTCTCAGATGTTATCCAACCTGGTGTCGGTGAAGATCGAACATAGCTGAATCCACCTCCACTTCCACCTTCGTCCCAACTAGTGAAGACTACATCAAAGTATAAATCCTCCTCTATTAGATGCAAAGACAAGGGTTGGTTTAGGTGACAGGGTGGGCAACTTTCTATCGTATTTCTCCATGTTGAATAAGAAGAAGTCGGGTCATCTGAAGTCCCGCGTGCCCATTCGGTTCCGGATGGGGAGGTTGAAGAATATGAAGTCTCAACAACAGCATTAAAAAGTCCTTGTGAGTCTCCTCTGGTAAGACATACATTCTCAGTGATGCAATCCTGATTTTCTGCAAGGGTCCAATCTGCGTATGCTTCCTTTTCAAATGCTAAATCATTGATTGTATCGCTCGTGATTGTCATCTCCCAAACCAAGTCACTGCCTCCGGTAGAATTATCAACAGTGATACTTTGCAGGACAGTTTCTCCTACCAATACATCGTCATGAATAGTATCGGGGCTTAAGAGCATTACCGGTGGCTCTACTCCTTCCCCAGCCAATGAAATTGTAATTATGGATTCATCTGAATCATTATTATTTATGGTGATTGATCCATTATCCTCAATAGCTGCATCGGGTGAATAGGTAACGATCAACAATGCCTTATCAAATGGTGCAATAACATCTGACGATAGTTCATATTCAAATTTTGTGTTATCTATTTCAATACTGGAAATGATCAAATCATCTGTTCCAACATTGGAAACAATAACCGTATCCGTAATTATTGCTCCCATAAATTGTGAACCGAAATCAAGAGAATTAGATGAAACTGAAATATCTGGTGCTCCTGTCACATCAAGTGCGACCGGAACAGTCACCTCTGTATTGATTGGATCATTACTTTCGATGATTAGATTAGCAGAATATTCACCTCCAAAAAGCCCGGTAGCGTCAAAGGTAACTTCCAACTCTAAGGATTCTCCAGGTGCTAAATTTCCACCATTTTGAGCAAGCTTGAGCCAACTATGGAACATGCCCTCATCACTTGCAATGCCTGCAAATCCCCCAATTGATAATTCATAAAGAATAGTCCCATCGTCCGGGTTTAATGCTTGTACTGTGCCTGAACTAACATTGGACACAAAAAGTACTTCAAGGGCATTTGAATAACCAAGTCCATAAATGGTCCCATTTGGGATTAGGCTATTAAGAATAGAGTTTGTTTCAGCATCTACTTCATAGATCACATCTCCAAAATTTGTCACAAAGTAGGAGTTTCTGCGGCCAGCAAAAGTAAATCCTCCGCCAATGTATTGACCTAGATCTATGGTTTCTATGACCTCTTCTGTATCGAAATCCAATTTATAAACTAGGAATGATGAATAGTCACTGGCATATAAAAACTCCCCGGAATGGGCTAATCCATCAATCGCCAAATTTGAGAAATTTGCTGTTGCCACTAGGCTTCCATCGGTTGCATCAATTTTGTGGATATTACCACTTCCAAAATCATTTGTAAAATAAAGATGAGAACCATCATAGGCCAATCCATCCGGTCCCCCATATATATTTTCAGGTGAATCAAATGAATTAAGAATAGCTCCGGTTTCAGGGTCAAGTTCTAAAATCAACTGGTTAATATGATCGAGGGCATAAAGTTTACCCCCTATACCACTAGCTGATTTTGCTTGAATATTAGTTGGCTTTTGAGACGTGAAATCTTTTATTGGCTGCTCGTAAGGTGAGCTTTTGATTCGTGATGATTTAATGACATCCCTTTGGTATGAGCTTCCCTTGACTAAACCAGAATTTGTGATATAATCAAGCCCAACTTCCCATTGCAAATTACTTCCACCGGTAGAGTTGTCTATGGTTATGTTCTGTATTCCTATCTCACCGGTAAATAATGCTTCGTTGAGTGAACTAGGTGAAACAGAAATCACAGGTGGCTCTACACCATTACCAACAATCGATATAGTGGCATCTCCCCCATTGCTAAGCAAGGTGATTTCCCCTGATGTATTACCTAATTCGCTTGGAGTAAATGAAATGGCGAACTTCGCTGACGAAGATTCTGGGATTTGTAGTGTACTTTGAGATACTTCAAATTGAGGGTTGGTTGAAGTAATTGAACTTACTGCTAAAAGTGCATTACCGAGATTGGTTACTGTTATTTCCTTCTTCACTTTTAAGCCAACCGGGGTATCTCCAAAATCATGATTATCAACCACAGAGAGTACCGGATCAGCAGTGGGAACTCCAACTGCGTTCCATGCTTCAATAACAGCTAAATGTTCTGCACTATTTTCTCCAAACAAATCTATTGCAGCCAATTCAGATCCTACCCTCGCGTCGATGTATCCTGATGATGCGGTTAAATAAACGGTAAGATTTCTATAGGCTATTTGTTCTGCATCACCTCTCCCAATAGAAGGCACATTATAACTATATCCATCATCATTGGTTCCTGAACCGCCCTCAACTAACAAATAATACCAGTAATTCATAACACCACTATTGATATGAACACCACCATTATCAAAATCTCCAAATTCCCAATTAATTCCTTGGTATGTATCAGGATCTCCCTGTGAATTAGGATTGCTCATGGAGCGAATCATACTAACGCCATCGGTGAATATCTCATCTCCTAAATTCCAGTTTGCCGTACCAGGAACTGCTTCAAATTCAATAGACTGGCCAAAAATATCGCTGAAAGATTCATTTAAAGCCCCTGACTCATAGGCATATATAAGACCTGCGCTATATTCTGTAACGGCATGTGTTATTTCATGACCTACAATATCCAGACTTACCAAAGCGGTGGCAGATACCCCATCACCATCGCCATAAGTCATTCTAAAACCATCCCAAAAGGCATTGAAGTAATCAACATCAAAGTGCACATATGAGTTGATTGATGCACCATTATTGTCAAAGCTGTTTCTTCCAAAATTATTCAGATAGTAGTCGTACGTTGCTTCAGCTCCAAAGTGGGCACTAACCCCGGCACGAATGTTAGGGTCATTAAGGTAATTATCTGATTCAGAAAAAAGAGTCGCTGATGAATAGTCAGTCCCGCCATCCATATCAAAGGTAAATATTCCATTGCCTCTTGTTGTTTCGGCTAATGAATAATTTGTCCCATCAAAGTCGACATCTATTTGCACGTCACCATTGTACAAACTACTTCCGGTCACGGTTTCTGCCGTTTGATGGATTTTATTGTAAAAATTTATTACATCACCAGTTTCAACATCAACCTCTACATTGTATCTTCCATAAGGCTCGTAGCTATAAATTTCAAACTGGTGAACAAGCCTAAACGGTTCATCAGAAGCATATCTTTTTCTACTTATTACTAATTTCCCTTTGGGAAAGTATGTTGCTGAAAGATCTCCTTTTTCCTTCTTTAACATATTTTCAAACACTTTGCTTTCCCACATATATGAGTGTGCATTAATTTTCAGCTTGGCAATTTCTAATGCTTCTCCCTCTGAAACCTGGATATTCGTGGTGATGTTAAGGTTTCGAATGATGGTGCCGTTTGCTATTTTAACCTGCCCCGCTTTACTATGAAATATCATTTCGGCTCCTAAAACTTCATAACCCTTATGCAATTGTTTATACTTCAAGTGTTCAAATCCAAGGTTATCATTTGACGATTTGACTAAGCTCAAATCACCTTCCGAACCAAGTGAAAGTGTTTCTTTAAAATTCAAAATGTTATCGAGTGAAATCTTAGGTTCGAATTCAATTTTTTTAATGGTATTCTCCCCCTCCAGACTAACGACCCTCGCGTTTTTAACAATTTCTTTAGCTGCATCGCCAGAAATTATTTGCCGCTTTTGAGCAATCAATTGAGCATTAAATACTAAAAGACAAAAAGCAATAAGAAAAAAACTTTTAGTAGCGTGGTGGTGAAATAGTGTTCTCATCTAAATAGGAAATAAAAAAAGTATTAAACAAAGCGTCAAACATAACTCAACTAAAGTAATTTTTACTTAATCATTAGAAGTTTTTGTATAGTCAAACTAAAAGAAATCATGTCGCATGTCGAAGAATTTGAGTTCCTTGTTATCATTGGAAATCTGTTGTCTATCCCTCTAATATGGTATTATGGCAATGATTGACTCAATGACTTTGCCTACCATACATCAATCAATCCGTTGATTTTTGTAGTAACTTTATTAATTACAGCAGCTATCGCGTTTGTCACTGTAAGTTTCCAATCGTTTAAAACTACAAAAATGAATCCGGTTAGTGCGTTGAGGTATGAATGACCAAACACAACATCATGGGAAGAATTGTAATTACATGCTATCGACCAAAACCCGGTAAAGAAGAAAAACTTCTTCAACTATCATTAAATCACTACGACCAATTAAATGAACAGGGATTGGTTACCGACAGAGCACCAATCCTTATGAAAGCTAAGGATGGTTCTGTCATTGAAGTTTTTGAATGGAAATCGAAAGCAGCCATTGAGAAAGCTCATACAAACGTAGTTATACAAAAAATGTGGGCAGAATATGCAGAAGCATGTGATTTTGAAAGGCCTGTCAATATTAATGAGTTTCAGGAGGTTTTTTCTGAATTTGAACCAATCAACGAACCATAAACGGCTGATATACGTATCTTTGCAACAGTGCAAATAGCTAAAAACATAGCAAATATTTTACTTGCAATCATTCTGTTGATTGCTACTACTGGCATCACCCTAAATAAGCATTATTGCCTGGGGGAGTTGAAGTCTATGGCGGTGAATGCTCACGCTGATCACTGCTATGAAGGTGAAGCAGAAGATATTCCTTGCTGCAAGGAAATCTCTCAAGAACTACGACTTGACGAACTGGTTTATCATTCTTTCGATTTTGATGCTACGCCTAACCTTTTTGAACTTGCGATTATTAATCATATCCTACTAAAGGATATCAATTCTACAATTACGCACGAAAAACCTGCGTTTCAAAACTATGACCCTCCTTTCTCCGATCGGGATATTCCCATCCTGATACAGTCTTTCCTGATATAATACCTGATTGTAACACAAATGACAGGCAACACTTCATTGCCTGTTAACTAATTCATTTTTTACAATCAAAATTTAATAACATGTATATAAGAATAGGCCTGGCACTGAGCTTTGCACTATCTATTTTCCTAACACTCGGACAAACTGTTCGTGGTAAAGTAGAAACTACTGAACATGAGGCACTGATTGGAGCGACTGTTCTTGAAAATGGGACTCGAAACGGAACCGTCACAGATGTTAGCGGAATGTTTGAGTTGAAACTTTCACAACGAGAAGCCCTACTGATAATTTCTTATTCAGGGTTTATTTCAGATACTGTAAAGGCTGATCTATCAAAGGAACAGCATTACCAACTGCAAGAGAATACAGAAGAACTTGACGAGGTAGTCGTACAAGCAAGTAGTACTTTTTTGGATGATCGTGAATCCAAACATGTAGAAGTTATTACGGAAGCTGAATTAACCAAAGCTGCGTGTTGCAACTTATCTGAAAGTTTTGAAACAAATGCTTCCGTTGATGTATCATTTACTGATGCAGTGAGTGGAGCTAAGACCATCCGTATGCTAGGATTGGATGGACGATATGTTCAGATAAATCGGGAAAACATTCCTAATGTACGCGGCTTAGCAGGCAGATATGGTTTGACATACGTGCCGGGCACCTGGGTACAATCCATTGATGTGGGTAAAGGTGCAGGCACAGTTGTGAATGGCTTTGAATCGATGACAGGACAAATTAATGTAGAGCTTAAAAAGCCTGAAAACAGTGAAAAAATTTATTTAAATACCTATGCGAATTCAATGGGACGCTTGGAGATAAATGCAAACCACGCTCGGAATATAAATGATCAATGGAGTACCGCCCTACTCCTTCACTCCAATTACTTCAATAGCGAGGTGGATCAGAATAATGATGGCTTCATGGATATTCCGAAAGGGAGACAGATCAATGTGATGAATCGATATAAATATCATGGAAAAAACATGGAGTCTCAGATAGGCTTTACGGTGATGAGGGACGAAAAAGCTGGTGGACAGCTAGGTTTTGATTTTGGAGATGACTTTCGAACATCTGCTCAGTATGGATTTAAAAACAATACCACGCGAGCTGAAGTATTTGGTAAGACAGGGCTCCTTTTTCCTCACAAACCGTATAAGGGCTGGGGATTTATTTACTCAGCATCGTATCTGGATATTGCTGGCGGTTTTGGAAGGGATAATTATCAGGGAACTGAGAAAACACTATATGGTAATGTGATCTTTCAAAACATCATTGGAAACTCCTTTCATTCATATAGAACCGGGGTAAGTATGCTTTATGATGAGTTTGATGAAGTGTATGCTGATTCGGCTTTTAGCAGACAAGAAGTAGTTCCGGGTCTTTATTACGAGTACACATTTTCTCCTGGGGAAAAATTTACGCTACTTGCTGGTGCCAGAACTGACTTCCATAATTTGTACGGCACCTATTTCACTCCGAGGCTTCATTCACGCTTTCAATTTACTGAGAACACAACACTACGAGCTGCAATCGGTCGTGGATTTCGAACACCCAATACAATCGTAGAAAACAGTAACATCCTGGTCTCTTCTCGTCAGCTGATTATTGAAGAGAATCCGGAACCGGAGGTATCCTGGAACATGGGAGGTAGTTTGGTTACGGCTATCATTATTAGTGACAAAAAGCTTAATCTAATTGCTGATTACTTCTATACCACGTTTGAAAATCAGCTTATCTATGACATGGATCAAAATGCCAGTCAGCTTAGGGTGTATAACCTTCGAGGAAAATCGTATGCTCATAGCTTCCAATTGGAAGGAAACTATCAGTTCTCCGATCGATTTAGTGCAAAGGCTGCTTACAAGCTATACGATGTGCAAGCCACAATTAATGGTGAATTGCAAGAAGTTCCTTTCAATGCCAGAGATAGGTTTTTCGTGAATGGATCATATGCTACGAAATTTGACAAATGGGAAGCAGATGCAACACTCCAATGGTTTGGAAGCAAGCGATTACCGGACACTTCAAACAAGCCAGCAGAGTTTCAAAGAGGATCAGCTTCACCAGACTTTTTCTTGCTGAATGCACAGGTCAGCAGAGGATTCAGATGGGGTAATATTTACGTAGGTTCGGAAAACCTACTTGGTTTTACTCAGGACGACCCGATTATTGACTCGGAAAATCCTTTCAGTGATAATTTTGATGCATCCCTTGTATGGGCGCCTGTAGCCGGACGCATGGTGTATGCGGGATTTAGATATAAGATTAAGAGATAATTAGAAATTAGATTTTAGACTTTAGATAACAGACATTAGACATGAATAATACACAAAAACAAAATCAGAATTTTATCCCCCTTTGGAGGCGATTAGGGGGAGGTTTATTAATGATTTCATTGCTAACCTCTTCTTTCTCTCAAAAAGAGCCGGTAGAAGTAGATGGAGGGTTTAAAGTGGAAATTCAAACCTCAGCCATCTGTGAGATGTGTAAGAATACATTGGAAAAAGACCTGGCTTTCGAAAAAGGCGTGAAAGAAGCAACACTTAATTTGGATGACAAGGTGATGACAGTGGTTTATCATCCTAAGCGAACTGATGCACAGACCATTCGAAGGAGAATTACTTTAGTTGGCTATCATGCAGATACTCTCGCGAGAGATTCTAAAGCATATGACAATTTGCCGATGTGTTGTAAGGATGGAGCCCATGGCACACCAATTCCACAGGTTCCACTAAAACCAAAGGCTGATAATCGTTAATCTTGCATTCATAACGAATGCACATTGAAAGTTTACGAAAACAACATTACCCGGCTTCAAATAGAAACAACCAAACTAGCAGTCAGTGATCGAAGACTGAGCACGACCCGCTTGCTTACCATTCTGGCTGCCGGTTTTTTGTTTTACAAGTACCTGCAAACTGAGGAATTTCTATTTCTCCTATCGGGTTTGTTGGCTACCATCACCTTCTTCATGCTTGTGAACAAGCATCGGTCTGTTCGGTGGATGCACGAACTGGTGAAGGCTAAAATTCAAATCAATGAAGACGAACATTCATTTTTAATCGAAGGAGACTTGAACTTTGATAATGGTGATGAGTTTGTCCAGCATGACCACCCCTACTCTTATGATCTGGATTTTTTCGGAGATCGATCACTCTTTCAAACGCTTAATCGAACCGGAACCGTTACAGGAAAACGAAAACTAGCTGAAACGCTTCAGTCAATAAAATCACCTGAGCATATTATCGAAAGTCAGGAGGCCGTTCGTGAAATGGCTCCCCAGGTAGAGTGGCGTCAGCACTTACTGGCTCTGGCCAGACTTAATCCGGATACCAATGAATCCTATTCGGATCTCATGAAATGGGCCGGCAAGCAGCGTACTAAGATATCCGGTTTGATGAATATTGTATCCTTCCTAAGTCCGGTGTTGATGCTGGTTGGGCTTGGATTATATTTCCTATACTCAAATGAACTGGCCGGACGGCTCAGTCTGTTACTCGGCTTGATCAATCTGGGGGTTGTTGCTTCTCAAATTGCGTCGATCAAAAGTGAATTAATCACCTCCACAAAAATTGAACACCTGCTCAGGCAATATTCCTTTCTACTGAAAGAGATAGAAAAACACTCTTTTCAATCTACCCAACTTAAAAACCTTCAAAACAGACTACAATCAACGCACCGAAAAGCCAGTACATCCATTCATGAACTATCTCTTCTTTTTGGCCGATTAGAGCATGTGCAAAACATCTTTGCCGGCCCTATTTTGAATGGACTTTTTACCTATCACCTTCATGTCTTGCGATCATTGGCAAAATGGAGAAGATTATACGCTACACACATCGAAGACTGGTTAGATGTAATTGGTGAGTTTGAGCAGCTGAATAGTCTGGCTAACTTTTCTCACAATAATTCTGACTTTGTATTTCCGTACATCAATTCTGAACAACATATTCAGTTTGAAGATCTGGGACATCCGCTAATTGCCAAAGAAAAGTCAGTAACCAATTCGATCGATTTTGACAATCAAAAGTTCTTTATTCTCACAGGTTCCAACATGTCAGGGAAGAGTACATTTCTCCGTACGCTTGGAGTCAATATGGTGCTTGGAGGAATAGGAGCCCCAGTCTATGCCAGCAAGGCGAATGTTCATCCAATGCACGTATTTGTCTCCATGAGACTGTCGGATTCACTATCAGACAGTGAATCCTATTTCTATGCTGAGGTCAAAAGGCTGAAGACAATTATGGATCATCTGGACAAGGAACAAGGCTTTGTATTGTTAGATGAAATTTTAAGAGGGACTAACTCTGATGACAAACGAAATGGCACCATGGAGGTCATTCGAAAAATGGTGGAAAAAAAAGCCTTCGGTGGTATCGCCACACATGACCTGGAAGTTTGCAACGTCACCAATGAGCACCCAAAAATCCTATCCAACAAACGATTTGAAGTTGAGATCGTGAATGACGAGTTGGTTTTTGATTATAAGCTTAGAGAAGGAATTTGCGAAAACAAAAGTGCGAGTTTCATCATGAAGAAGATGAGCGTGATTTAAAGAGAATGCGTAGTTTTAACATATGGTCTTTCTGATTTTACTCATCCTTTTTTCATCTACCTCAAATCAAAATGAATGTAATGAGCTCACTATGGAAGAAGCTCTTGAGCAAGCAGATTTTGTTTTTCAGGGAATAGCAGGAACCACTTACCAAGTTGAAAATAAAGAATTTGTCAGTATTGGAATCCTTGAAATGTTTAAATCAAATTGGCAAATAGGTTTTGAATCAATTCCAATTCAAGTTAATTGTAACAATAGTTGCTCATTTTGTCCAGAGCGGCTAAAGACATATCTGATATATGGAAAAGCTGACTCTTTCAAGGAAGGCTTTTATGTTTCACAGGTTCTAAGATTAAAGCAAACAGGAAATCAATTAACCGACTTGGATTTTCTATCTCGAATCGACTGCTTAATAGTTGATTCTGATTCAAAAGGAGCATGTTCCAGACATTTAGCTCCTGTATGTGGATGTGATGGAATAACTTATGGAAATGCTTGCTCTGCAGGTCAGGCAGGTGTCACAAGGTGGAAAGATGGAGAATGCCGCTAACTTAATTCCTTATTAAATTTAACTATGCGCTTCCTCACCACCACCACTCTCTTATCATTTGCATTGCTTAGCAGTGCACAAGTGAATCCAACTACCACCGAATTAGTCATGTCCATGTCACAACGATCGCTGGTCATGCCGGGATATCTCACCGATCTAAAAGCGCTGGTGGCAAGGCAGGCCTATGAATTTTGGAAAGAGGGAAATACAGAGCCCTACGTATCCCACCTGAATGTGTATCAGGCACTCTATGAGGCAAACAAATACCTGGGATATGATACCGTAAGAAATATGGCCTATAATCAGGTCGGTATGCATTCAAACACCGTCACCTCTCTTGTCTTTGGTAAAGACCCTAACCACTACTATTCGTCTTCTACTGACGGCAAAATCCTCAAATGGGATTTGGAGAACCCAAGGAGTATCCCGCAAACAATTTATGAATCTGATAAGATCATTCAATCCATAGAGATGTCAAAAGATGGTAAAGTGCTTATGGCCATTTTCTATCAGGAAGGCCTTGCGCTCATCCCAACGGATCAAAATATTCAGGATGACATCAAGATACTGGAAGATCCACAGCCTGTGCAAACTGCCACATTTCTTCCGGGTGAACGAAAATACCTTACAGTGGCAAAAACAGGTGAATTAGTCCTCAAAGGTTTCGATGCAAAATCCGAACAGGTAGGAAAAACTGCTTTGAAAGTAAACCAATTAAAAGTAGATGAGCAGGACGGTACCATCTATGCCGGAACGGAACAAGGAGTGTTGGAGGCTTGGGAAAAACCATATGAGGTAAAGGAAAGCCCCATTGAAGACATCATGAAAAACTGGAGGCAACAATCCTATTTTGGGTATGAAATGGGAACTTTTGCAATAAACTGTCTGGACATAAGTCCGGATGGAAAAACGTTGGCAATTGGTCGGGATAGAGGGGATGTGATCCTTTGGAGCATCCCCAAAAGGGCACTTATCCGAATCATCTCAGGACATCAAAGTACGGTGACAGATATACAGTTTGTTCCAAATGGAAATTTACTATTAACCACCAGCAGAGACGGCACAGCGCGTATTTGGGATCTCACCGATTCGCGCAAGCTCCCTATTATTCTAGATGATCATGATGACTGGGTATTGACTGGCAGCTTCAACCCTACAGGTACCCAGGTTATTACCGGTGGTGGAGATGAATACATTCGAACCTGGCCGGTTGACCCTGCGATTCTTGCATCGAGAATCTGCACTTTCATAAACCGAAATCTCACCCAGGATGAGTGGGCTGAATTTGTAGGTAGGGATATCCCCTATTCAGTGACCTGCTCAGATTAAGTAAGCACAGAATAACCTATTGCTTCCTATACTTAGCTAGAAATTCCTTTTTATCATCCCTATAGGTGGCTACCGCCCCTAGCTTATACATACAATAAATGTATACCCATGCCAGATCAAGTTGGTAGGGAAGAAAACCAGCTCTTGCACTTTCCGGGTACAAGTGGTGATTATTATGCCACTCGCCTGAAAACACTCCAGGCCTGGTCTGATTAATCGACAGGTTGCTGCGATCATAGTCTATCCCATCCTTGTGGCTTTCTTTTCCTTTGCCGTGACCAGTGTAATTAAACGCACGAACGAGCACAAACCAGAACATAGCAGCGCTAAAGGCTGTGCATGCCAGACCATGCCCACCGATAAAGAAAAATGCAGTGTACCAAAAAACCCAGTTGAGAAGCCAATGTGAAATCGTATACCAAGGTGTGGCAACAGAACCCCACTTTTGATATTGTTTATAATTATTTAATTGCACACCAGTATGTCTCATGTAGTTAAACGCCTTCTTATATTCGGATTCCGTAAGACCATCGGCAATGCTCTGATGATTGACGTCAGACATCATGCAATACAACAACCCGGCCTGAGCATTATAAGGATCTCCCGGTTCATCTGACTTTGCGTGATGCACATGATGAGAAATTACATAAATCTCTTCTGGAAAGGTTTTAATAACCAAATTCTGAGTGAGGAAACGCCAAAAGGAGTTTGTGAAGGTGTAAGCTCGATGAGTACTATACCTGTGAAACCAGATGGTACCATGCGTGCTCATAATAATCATGGCATAAACCATGAAGAAAGCCAAAAGTCCGAGACTGAAAAAATGAAAAATGAAAAAATAAAAGAATGGCAGCATGCAAACCACCATCACCCAGCTAATACCTGAAATCCAGTTTTTTCGATTCTTAAATATGTTAATCCTTGAGAAAAATTCTTTAAAGAGCTGCTTCTTTGAAGGAATAATTAACTCTCCACGTGTGTCTTTCCAACCATAGGAAGGTACCTTAAGGACTTTATCAATAAATGTCATGCGTGTTGCCTGTTTAGAAAAATGAAAAAGCAGGGCAGGCTTAAGTTGTGAAAATCAAAGTTAGACGAAAAAGACTTCAATAGAAGCAGCATACATCCAATATATCCTATTTAAATTAAAATCAATAAAAATATATGTGTGATTAATCCAAATTATTTTGAACAATTGCATGGATTAGCGCCTTCTATTATTGAATACAACCAAATAATAGAATTATGACAAAAATTATAACATCACTTGTAAACGGAATCAAAGGAGGCGTAACAGGAGCGATAGAAGGTACGGCTGATCTTGGCAGTACCATTGTAGATTCAGTGAAAGACGTAACTCTTAAAACCATAAAAGGGACGAAGGATATAGTCATAAAAGGAGTTCAGGTGCCAGCATCCATCGTGCAAGGCACATTTGAAGGCTTATCCAATATCGGAAAGGGAGTAATCGATCTGGTAAAAGGAATTGTTAATGGTGCTGTACAAGGCGCAATGGAAAGCGGCGTAGATCAGAAAGATGCCGTGCAAGGTTCTGTAAAGCAAGCTATTTATTCCGCAAAAAACCTGGGCTTAGATGTTGGATCTGTTGCAGTTGAAGCAGTGAAAGGTTCTATCAGCGGAGTGAAGCAAGTTGGTGGAGATACTTTATCTGCCACCAAAAATTCAATCGTGGCGGCTGTTGAGGCTGCCGGAGAAATCAGCATGGAATCAGTAGAGGCAGTGAAAAATGCACTTAAAGAAGGTGTTGATGGTGGAAAAGATATTTTAAAGCAACTATAAGCTACTAGTCCTGAATAAACGTTACAGTTTTTGTGTAAACCTATTTCATGACGGGACACCTTTTTATTTATGAAAAGTATAAGCCCTCAATTCGAGGGTTTTTTTTTAATCAATTCGATTATGTCTGAAATTTTAAGCTCCTTATCGAAGTTTAGTTTCAACTTTGAGTAGAAGGTATTTTCTTGCTTCAAAAGAACCCTTAATATCACAAACACCAACACGAACATGCTTAAGCAATTTTCACACTCACTATTAACTTCGGAGGAACTGGTTGTAATCGCCGAGAGACTAATTCAAGCGGTAAGCACCTCAGGTCTCAAAGACACGCTGGGCAACCGAATCAAGAAAACCACAGATGCTAGCAGTGTCCTATCTGATACCTTGAATAAAGGTCTTTCCAATGTCCATGCCTCTCGCGTTCAGCAGGCTGATTTGCTAAGAGATGACGCATTCCAGGCATTCAAATATGGCGTGCTCTCAGCGTCCTATCGTACAGAAACCTCCATCAAGCAGGCCGGAGAAAAGCTCGTTGAAGTAGTTCGGAAAAGAGGGTTTAGTTTATATAACCTTGGATACATTGCTCAAAGTGAGGCCATGAGAAGCCTAGTAGAAGATCTGGAAAGGTGTGCTGATGAAATCTCTCATGCAGGTGTAGCTGATCTCCTGGAGGAAATGCTAAATGCGCATGAAAGTTTTGATAAGATTTATCACGAAAAGACAACTGAAAACACAAAAAATGAACCACCCCAAGTAGTTGTATGGAAGACCGAGCTATCCAAGCAAATTACTCTGTTCCTGAACCATGTTGAGCTTCTGGAGGAAGATAAAGAAGAAGGGGTTGAGACATTAGTTGACAAGCTTAATATCATCATTACGGATATGATGCAGGAAGCTAAAGAACGACAACAGCTAGCCTCATAATTTATACCTGATTTGACATTCCGGAGACAAACCTTTTCCCATCTGTTTTACGTTTGGTTGTGAAATGAAAAAATTGATTTTAGTTTTCTTTACTGTTGTAGCTTGTAGTCCTAATATTCCATCTGCACAAAAGGTTATTGATCAGGCCATTGCAGCTTCCGGCGTAACAAAACTCCAAAATGCTGAAGCTTCTTTCACTTTTAGAAGTATTGAATACGCGTTTTTTATGAAAAGTGGAGCATATGTCTACACCAGAACACAGCGCGACTCAATTGGAAATCAGGTAAGCGACATTTTGGATAATAATGGACTTATCAGAACAATCAATGGTGATACAGCTGAAATCACAGAAGAAAAGAGAGCGGCATATACCAGTTCGGTCAACTCCGTAATCTACTTTGCTTTTCTACCCTTCCGACTTAATGATGCTGCTGTCAATAAATCTTACGAGGGAACCATCAAGATTAACGATAAGAACTACCATAAAATCAAGGTGACCTTTAATCAGGAAGGTGGTGGTGAAGACTTTGATGATATTTTCTACTACTGGTTTGATGCTGAAGATTATAGTATGGACTATCTGGCATATAGCTATGTGGAAGAAGATGAAGGCAGGGGTTTACGTTTCAGAGTGGCTTACAATAGCAGGAAAATAAATGGAGTTACTATTCAAGATTATAAAAACCTGAAACCAAAAATCAAGGATAGTGTGCCACTCGAGGAAATCGATCGGGCTTATATGGATGGTAAGCTGATTGAATTGTCACTGATTGAATTGAAGAATATGTCAATTTCGTATTGACATATTCTTCAATCATAAATTACTCATACCTCAGCGCTTCCACCGGGTTGGAAAACGAAATTTTAGTCACTGCTGAAATCACGCTTATCATGGCTGCCGCTATCAAAATGATGCCTGACAACAAGAAAGGCATAACACCAAAAGGAGACTGATAGGAGAATTCTGTAATCCAACTTTGCATAAGAAAGTAAGAAACTGGTAAGCCAATAAGCATCGCTACCATCACAAGACGAATAAATTGGCTTAAAATCATCCCCATGATTTGGATCGTAGAGGCACCAAGTATTTTTCGCATCCCCACCTCTTTCACACGTTGGTTCATAACAGCGATGGCCATCCCCAGCAGACCAAGACTGGCTAAAAGCAAACCTATCAAGGCGAAAACTGAAAAAATGGAAAGTGTTCGTTCCTCTTGGTCATACAATTCTGCCAATTGATTATCCAAAAATTGGTATTCAAACGCCACATCATTGTCAATATGGGTGGTGTAAACACGCTCTATTTCTGAAATTGTTCTTCCAAACTCTTTCCCGTTCATTTTTACCAGAATATGGCCTGCTGCAGGTGGCTGGACTGACAAAACCAATGGTTGGATTTCTTCATGCAGTGATTGAAAATGAAAGTTTTCTACTATGCCAATAATGGTATGCTCGTATACATTTTGACCAAAACGCTGAACGATGGTCTTACCTAAGGGATCCTCAAGATTGTACTGTTCAACTACAGCTTCATTAACCAAAACGTTATATAGTGAATCCCTGGCATGACTTCTGTCAAAAGCTCTTCCTTTAATAACTTTAATCCCCAGCACTTTCTCAACATCATAATCTACGACAAAACTGGAAATATCAATACGATTCTCAGGTTCATGCTTCAAATAGAATTGATGTTGGTTGAATTGTCCACCGGGTACACTTGATGTCAAAATCGTACCGGTAACACCATTGATATTTTCCATTTGATTTTGGGCTGTCCGTAGTGCTTTTATATCCACTCCGCCTATTTCTACACTCATAGGAACATTCAAGGCGATGACCGCATCCTGATCAAAACCCAGATCTGTCGTTTTCATGTACTGGATTTGCTTGAAAACAATAAAAGAACCACTTATTAAAATAGCTGAAATGGTAAACTGAACTACTACCAATGCACTTCTTAAGCCAACTCCACGATTACTGGATTTGAGCTTGCCCTTAAGCACCTCAGTGGGTTGAAAGCTGGAAAGCGTAATTGCAGGATAAAAACCAGCTAAAACGGAAACCAAAATACACAAGAATAAAGCGTAGAATAGATAGTCAGCGACCAATAAACTATCGAAAGAAAAATCTTTTCCAGCTAGCTCGTTAAAGCCATTTAGTAATAGTCCCACAAGAAAAAGAGAACAAACCAGGGCAATCAGGCAGAATAAAAAAGATTCAATAAAAAACTGAATAGAAAGGTTTCTTGCAACCGCACCCAAAGTCTTTCTAACTCCAATTTCCTTTGCTCGTTCAATAGCTTTTGCAGTAGTAAGATTCGCATAATTGATCCCTGCGATAATCAATATGAATATCATTGTTCCGGTAAGAATGTAGATGTACAGGTTGTTGCCATTATTCTCCAACTCCCATCTGATATGTGAGGTGAGGTGAATATCCTCAATCGGTTGAAGTTCAAACCTTAACTCACCAGATCGCAATCGTTCAATATCTGATTGATCCCAATCGAGATAGTTTTCTACCCAACCGGGGATTTTGCTTTCAAGTATATCGGCACTCGCACCATCCTGCAATTTGATGTAATTGAAATGTCCAAAATCGCCCCATTTCATCCATGCGTCATTAGGGTTGATTTGCTTAAGGGTTACATACGGGATGATTGCATTGAAATGAAAGTGAGAATTTGTCGGCATTGGTTTAACAACAGCAGACACAGCTATCGGCATTTGATTTACTCTTAATTCCTGACCAATTGCGCTGGAGTCTCCAAAATATTTTTTTGCAAGCGATTCTGTGATCACAAAAGCAAAAGGCTTTTTGAGTGCATCTCTATCCCCCTCCACTAATTCCAATTCAAACACTTCGAAAAAAGTAGAGTCGGCAAAGAAGAAATCGGGCTCTTCGAAAATTATATTCCGTTTTTCATTTTCCACTCGAATAAAATCCTTACTAAGTGCCGGACCATACCAGGGAGAAAAGCTTACAGCTTCCTCAACTTCAGGAAAGTCATTCACCATTGCCTGAGCCATTGGATGAGGCGTCCGGGTTTGTGGGTTATCCGACATCCAGGCAATACGATAAATGCGTTCTGAATCAGGAAGAGTCCGATCATAGGACAATTCGTCCTGCACAAACAAATAAATCAGAATGCTACAGGTAAACCCTACCGTAAGCCCCAACACATTGAGGAATGAAAACAGCGCATTGCGCTTTATATTTCGACTAAAGGATTTGAAAAAATGCTGAATCATGCCGCTTTTTATTTTAAGGTTAAAAACATGATTCAAATGAAAGGTGCCACCTCCAACCAATGGTGCTTTCCGTTCGGATAGACGTTCTTCCCCATAAGTCCGAACGTTCTTTGATTCGCGATATTCTGACGGAGTTAAGCCCGTACGCTTCTTAAACGCAGTATTGAAGGCTGACTTTGAGTTGTAGCCAACCATTGTTGCGATGTTCTCAATTTTAACCTGATCCTGCTTCTCGTCACGAAGCAGCATACAAGCTTCACGAACTCTAAACCTTGCGATCAGATCCTGAAAGCTGATTTTGAGTGATTCATTCAATACTTGGGAAAGGTGGTGAGTCGACGCGCCGAGTTCCTTAGCTAGTGAGGTAAGTGAAGCATCATCTCTGAGATAAAAATGCTGCTCATCCATAATTTTATTCACCTTCTCAATGATTGCTGACTTGATTGCTGGTGTCAGTGTGGACTTCTGGTACTTGTTCCCAATTGGAATTGGAGATAGAAAAGACGACTCATTAAATAACGGAAACAGGATAAAGGAAATGAACACCAAATAGGTAATCACCAGTATCTCCACTGGCAATTGCCAGGCTAATAGAATGATGAATATAACATTCAGAAACACAAAGTTTCTTAGCCATGCTATCCGTGAGCCTGGATTCTGGAAGTAAGAAAAACCACGAAGATTCTGTTCATTTAATAGCAAACGGATGGTAAGTATCGTATACACAACAATCAAAAGACCACTGATTAGCCCGACAACAAGTGACAATTCACTCAGAAGTATCCCCACTCCAAATGGAACCATCATAAAAATGTAGTGAGCTAGACTGGTCCGATTCTTTTGGTAAAAAAATGCCCTGACATACAAAAAGAAGGTAATTGAAATCAGAGTCAGTGAAGCAGGAGCTAAATACGTAGTGGAACTAAATTGAAAAATTAAAACGGTCAGGTAAGCAATGGATAGAAACCCCAACCATCTCCCGGATGGTGATTTACTTAGTAGAAGGATCACTCCCATCAGCCCACCAATTATAAGCGTGCTCATCAAAAAGGTTTCCAACCAAGGAAATTGCATCCACTGCTCCATCAACCAAAAATGGGAAAAAAAAAGACTTCAGAAGTTTTAGAAACTTCGGAAGACTCAGTCCATCACCCACCTTCAAGAAACAGAAATATAGGATATAGCCAACTTATCAATGTCCTATTCGTAGTATTGATTATAAAACCATTTAAATATGAAATATCTGACTATTCCTCTTCTACTCTTCATCTTATCATGCAATTCAGAAAGTAAATTAGAACGAGCCCATTCGCTCAAAACCTCCACCCTGGAATTAATAAAAAGCAAATCCTTTGCCGCCGCTATTGATACAGCTCAAATTGCATTGGAACTATTTGAAAAAGAACAAGACAAAACCGGTCAGGCAGAAATGTATTTTCATCTAGCTCGCGCGTCTGCAATGCATGGTAATTACCAAGAAGCTAAGCGGTATGGAGAAAATGGATCTGTCCTCGCTAAAGAGATCGAGGATCTTCAGTTGGAATACAAAATCAACAATATTCTTAGCTGGTCATATTTCAGTCTAGGAATGGGGTTTGAGGAAACGATTGATCATCAAAACAGACAATTGAAAATTGTAAACCAACTCAATGATGAAGCTGCTAAAGCGATGATTTACAACAACTATGGATATGATGCTACGGTCTCAGGTTTAGTACATCTTGATAGTGCGATCAAGCATATGAAATGGGCCAACGATTACTATGGTAAACAGGAGAACACACATGGCCGTTGGTATACCTTAATGAATCTTTGCTGGCAGCATCGGTTAAAAAATGAACTAGAAACTTCGAAAGCATATGGCATGCATTCGTTATCTCAGGCTAAAGCAGATAGTGATCGTCATGCAACTATTGAGGCTGCAACTAACCTCTCTGAAACCCTTATTGTTCTGCAAAACCTGGAGGAAGCTGGTGAAAAACTGAAAGAAGTCAATGAGCTGGCTAATGAACAAGAAGATAGAGATAGGTATGTGTATGACATCTATTACGCTCATTACCTTGGTGAAATTGGTAAGCCTGAAGAAGCAATTGAGTTGTTAAAATCATCAGTTTACTTCCTGTCAACTGGAGAAATATTCTATGAAATGCTAGGGCGTGCTTATCTAGCTACCTATGCATTTGAGGTTAATAATCGGATGCTGGTTCAAGAACAGATCGATGTATTTAACAATCCAAGGGCAGGGTATTTTTCAATGGAAACGAAGGTGATTGCCGCAATTGCTGAAGCAAAAATGAATTCCAATGAACAGGTTCTTGATGAGTGGATTAAGAAAAGCAGATTAATTGGGGCAACTTACTTGGTAGAACAGTTAGAAAATGTCAAGGTCGAAATTGCCAGTTAGGATTTATTCAATCATTTAATTCGCTATCTCTGTATCAAGTTCGTTTCCAGCCTGTTGAGTCAAACAATAGTAAAGTTTTTGATCGTGGTTTATTAACTTGAGATAAAACCTAGTTAGTTACTATGAAAAATACGATCTATCTACTTATGGCTCTTATGCTATTTGGCTGCCAACCACAAAACAATGCTGAATCAACCTCAAACAATTACCTCGACTATTCCAATCGCGACGATGAATTATCAGGTGGGGTAAAAATGATCCCCATTCAAACAGAAGCTGGTAAGTTCAAAGTATACACTAAACGAGTTGGCAACAACCCGGATATGAAACTACTACTACTTCATGGTGGTCCCGGGGCAACTCATGAGTATTTCGAAAGCTGTGATTCCTTTTTACCGAAGGCCGGAATCGAATACTACTACTATGATCAATTAGAATCAGCTTATAGCGATCAACCAAACGACTCAACGCTATGGACTGTCGACCGTTACGTAGATGAAGTAGAGCAAGTCAGAAAAGCCCTGGGACTTAACAAGGACAACTTTTACTTATTGGGCAGCTCATGGGGCGGCATTCTGGCCATGGAATACGCTTTGAAATATCAGGACAACCTAAAAGGATTAATCATTTCCAATATGATGGCCTCTGTGCCAGAATATAATAAATATGCAGAGGAGGTACTGGGACCACAAATGGATTCAGCTGTTTTGGCTGAGGTCATGGCACTTGAAGAAGCAGGCGATTATGGCAATCCTCGATATGCTGAGCTTTTGTATAACAACTATTATACTGAGCATGTATTAAGGATGCCATTGGGCAAATGGCCGAATCCTGTCAACCGGGCATTTGCCAACCTTAATTATGACCTTTATCTGACCATGCAAGGGCCTAGTGAATTTGGCATCAAAGGCGGTGCAAAGCTCGAAAACTGGGATATTACGGACCAGCTTCCAAACATCACAGTTCCTACCTTATCCATTGGAGGAGCTTACGATACCATGGATCCTAAACACATGGAAATGATTGCTAACACAGTTCAAAACGGACAATACCTCCATTGTCCAAATGGTAGTCACCTAGCCATGTACGACGACCAAAAGACCTATTTTGAAGGGTTGATCAAGTTCATCAAGGATGTAAATGCTCAGGAATAACTCACAATAAACTCTATTACTATGACAAAACTCGCTCTGCTTTCTTACTATGTATTATCTCAAGCGAAAAAAGTCAGTTAAATGAGCAAGAAAAATCATTCAAGTGTAGATTCTTACATCCAAAGTGCTGATGAAAATTCAAAAGATACGCTGAGAAATCTCCGCAAGATCATTCTAAACACGATCCTAAATGCGGATGAAAGCATAAGCTACAACGTCCCTTTTTATAAGTTTGAAGGGATGCATATTGGATTTGCAGCTTTTAAAAATCACGCTACTTTCGGGATCGGAGCAGATGTCTTAACAGATAAACACAGGGAAGAGCTTAAAAAGATGGGCTATCAAACTGGAAAGGAGACGATTCAAATTAAATACGACCAGGCAGTTCCGACTGAATATTTGGGACTACTGCTGAAAGAGAAAATTTCAAAAGCAAAAAACAGTAATCAGGATGAACCCCAAAGTCAATTGGTTTTTTGAAAAGGACACCAAATGGAAGGAAGAATATACCCAGCTTCGAAGAATTGCGCTGGATTGCGAACTAACCGAAGAATTGAAATGGGGATGCCCGTGCTACACATTCAAAGGCGCTAATATTGTTCTCATTCATGGATTTAAGGAGTATTGTGCATATCTATTCCACAAGGGCGCCCTACTCAGCGATTCAGAAAAGATTCTAATACAGCAAACAGAAAATGTACAGTCTGCCAGACAGGCTCGGTTCACGAGTGTGAAGGAAATAGTAGATCAAGCTAACACTTTGCGAGCCTACATTTATGAAGCAATTGAGGTAGAGAAGGCCGGACTGAAGGTGGAAATGAAAAAAACGAAGGAGTTTCCTATGCCTGAAGAGTTGAAGACCAAACTTGAAGAAGATTCGGATTTCAAGGCTGCTTTTGAAGCACTTACCCCAGGAAGACAAAGAGGCTATCTCCTCCATTTCTCTGAAGCTAAACAATCAAAAACACGTATTGTACGAATTGAGAAAGCTATGCCAAAAATCTATGAGGGTAAAGGATGGAATGAGCGATGAGTATTCATGACTAAATTTGATTTATCATGAAAGCCATCATATACGAGCAATTCCGGGGAACACTTTCGATTCAGAATGTTAACGATCCAAAACCAAAACCACATGGAGTAGTGGTTAAGGTGGCTGCCGCTGGATTATGTAGAAGTGACTGGCATGGATGGATGGGACATGATCCTGATATTAAATTACCACATGTTCCAGGGCATGAGATGACAGGAATTATAGAGGAGCTTGGAAAGGAAGTAAAGCTTTTTAAAAAAGGAGATCGGGTTACTGTGCCATTCGTTTGTGGATGTGGTTCATGTCCGCAATGCAGTTCGGGAAATCACCAGGTGTGCGATCAGCAATCTCAACCCGGATTTACTCATTGGGGTTCGTTTGCCGAATATGTAGCCCTGGATTATGCAGATACCAACCTGGTGAAGCTTCCTGAACAAATAGATGACATTACAGCTTCTATTCTTGGTTGTCGATTTATCACTTCATTCCGTGCAGTAGTAGATCAGGGAAAGGTTGAGAAAGGTCAGTTTGTAGCAGTGCATGGTTGTGGTGGAGTAGGACTTTCAGCTATCATGATTGCAAATGCATTGGGTGCTCAGGTAGTGGCTATTGATATCAATGAGGATACTCTGTGCCTTGCAAAAGAACTTGGAGCTGCCATCACCATAAATGCGAAATCAAACGAGGTGATACCTTCAATTCAGTCTGTCACCATGGGTGGTGCACATGTGTCCATTGACGCTCTGGGCAGCCAGGATACTTGTTTCAATTCTATTTCAAGTCTTCGAAAAAGAGGAAGACATATACAAGTTGGTTTAATGACCGGTGATCACCAGCACCCTAAAATACCCATGGATCAAGTTCTTGCTAAAGAACTGGAAATTGTAGGCAGCCATGGCATGCAGGCATTCAGATATCCAAAAATGCTAAAAATGATAACGGATGGAATCCTGAAACCCCAAAGGTTGATTGAAAAAACCATGTCTCTGGAAGACGCGATTTCTGCCTTACCCAGCATGAATAAATTTGAGCACTCGGGAGCATTGGTTATTAACTCTTTTTAAAATCCTTAAGCGAATCTTTTCAAGATAATCACGAGTAAAAAAGAAGGTTTATAGACACTTTATTAGTCCTTTTATTAGCTAAATCTCTCTGAATCCCAAATTTTTAATCTATAAAAAGAAATTATGCGAAATTTTAATTAAATTATAATTAAACCTAAGATCCACAAAAATGAAATATTCAGTCGTTCTGTTTGTGCTAGTATTATTAGTTATCAATTGTCAACCTAAAACACCAGCAGTCCAGTTGACAGGGGGCGAAGAACAAGTGCGCGATAAACTAACCGGGGCATGGAGGATGACAGACTATATGACCGTTACCAATGAAGGGGATTCATCAACAGATGAACGAGTACAATACAAAATGTACGTTGATGGGAGCGTCATGTGGGGCTTTGAATCTCCGGCTAAATATACCGAGTGGTTTGGCTATGGGACTTACAACATAGAGGGGGACACTTTATATGAAACCATGCTCTCCGGATCCTGGGCATTTCGACAAGCCATCAGCAATGGAGGTAATTTTTTTCGGATTGCAATTGATGTGACAGACAGTACTTACACACAAGTGATCAAAGGAGAAGAAGAAACCACCTACGAATCTTATGTAAGAATTGAGAACTAGGATAGTGCCAATATTAATATACTGATAATACCAAACATCCATTAGATAATCCCTTCTGCATTAATTTGCCAGTTTGAATTTCATACTGCTTAATAAACCTAAGATGAACAAACCTGCCTTTAAGGAAGCTTTTTGGTTTTGGTTAAAACTCGGATTCATAAGTTTTGGTGGGCCAGCAGGACAGATTGCCATCATGCATGAATTTCTAGTCGATAAGAAAAAATGGATTTCTGACAGCAGGTTCCTGCATGCTCTCAATTACACTATGATTCTGCCGGGTCCTGAAGCCCAGCAATTGGCAACTTATACCGGCTGGTTACTCCATGGCACCAAAGGTGGTTTGGTAGCTGGGGTCTTCTTCATCTTCCCATCTATGTTCATCTTGCTTGGCCTTACCACGCTGTATGTCACTTATGGAAATATACCCTGGGTCTACGCAATGTTCGAGGGATTAAAACCGGCAGTAATTGCGATTGTTATCCTTGCCTTAATCAAAATTGGCAAAAAATCCTTGCACACAGCCTTTCACTTCATCATCGCCATCGCTGCTTTTGTAAGTATTTTCTTTTTTAACATCCCCTTCCCTTTGATTATCCTTGTTGCACTTCTGATCGCATTTTTGACCAGGAAATTGATTCCATCACTTTTCCATCAGACCAATTCTGCTAAAACTCAGCTGTCAAAAGCTGAGGAAAGTTATTTCATCAATGAAAACCATAAGATAGAAACGGCAGGATTCAAAAGCATTCGATTGATTAGGCAAATAATTGCAGCTGGTATCATTTGGATCATTCCATTAGCGATTTTCTATTTTTTTTCTGCTGATTTTGCCTTCTGGAAAACCCTTTCACTTTTCTTTACCAAAGCTGCATTTGTAACATTTGGTGGCGCCTATGCAGTCTTGCCTTATGTCGCTCAGGTAAGTGTTGAAAAGCTTCATTGGCTATCCGAACTTCAAATGATTGACGGGTTGGCTTTAGGTGAGACAACTCCCGGACCGTTAGTGATGGTATTGGTATTTGTTGGATTTATGGCTGGGTACAATTCCTTTAATGGTTCAATTTTAATGGGATCGCTGGGACTCATCACTACCACCATTTACACATTCATACCTTGCTTTCTATTTATTTTTGCTGGGGCACCTATCATTGAAAAGACCAGGGACAATGAGAGCATAAAAAAGGCATTGAGCATTGTAACTGCCGCTGTGGTTGGCGTTATCCTAAACCTTACAATCTATCTTGGAAAGGTGGTTCTTTTCCCTCAAGAACTAAGCATCCTGAAACTGGACTATGTAGTCCTACTGTGGATTATCGTATCTTTTCTTGCACTTTACCGCTATAAGGTCAACATGATTACCTGGATCGGTGTAAGCGCATTATTCGGACTCACTCGTTATTTTATAGAGCTAGCTTAATCTGTATTTTTAAACTTTTATTTGCATGCTTAGTTATACAAGCATGTCAAAAAACTATGTAATTGTCGGAGGCAGCTCTGGCATAGGATACGAACTAACCAAACAATTATCAAAAGCCGGACACAGTGTCACGGTGCTTTCAAGAAGCAAAGGTGAGCTTGACTCACTCTCAAATGTCAATCATGTTGTATATGATGTAACATCAGATGATGGGCCAAACCTAGACCTTGAAACTATCGATGGTTTTGCGTATTGCCCCGGAACCATAAACCTAAAACCCTTTCATGGATTAAAACTGAAAGATTTTCAGGAAGACTTTGAGATTAACGTCAAGGGTGCCATTAAAACATTGCAACCTATAGTCAATCAATTAAAGAAAAATGGAAATGCTTCAATCGTCTTTTTTAGTACGGTTGCTGTACAACAGGGAATGCCATTTCATTCATCGGTTGCCACCAGTAAAGGGGCAATTGAAGGTCTCACCAGAACGCTGGCTGCAGAATTAGCTTCAAGCGTGCGTGTGAACTGCATTGCCCCATCTATAACAGATACTCCCCTGGCTAAGCGAATACTATCCTCAGACGAGAAAAAGGAATCATCAGGCAAACGTCACGCACTCAACCGTGTGGGTACAGCTGAAGAAGTGGCTAAAATGGCTACCTTTCTTCTTTCAGACGAATCCAGTTGGATGACGGGACAAATCATCGGGCTGGATGGTGGAATGTCTGCAATAAGACCGCTTTAATGAAAATTCTACTTACAGGCTCTACTGGCTACATTGGCCGTCGTTTACTTCCAGAACTGGTGGAAGCAGGTCATGAGGTCGTTTGCCCCGTTCGGGATAAACGTAGGTTCGATTTTGAAGATTTTGATGACACTTTCCTGAAATCTGTCCATGTCATCGAATGTGATTTTTTGGATCGTCAAAGCCTTGAAAATCTTCCCAGCGACATTGATGCTGCTTATTATCTTATTCACTCGCTGACATCAAACAGTAAAGAGTTCAGCACACTTGAAGCTAAGACCGCCGAGCACTTTGTCTCCTATCTCGCAACTACCAAGGCAAATCAAATAATCTATTTGGGTGGTATTGCCAATGATGAAGAGCTTTCGGATCATCTTTCTTCACGGCAAAATGTAGAAGTCATTCTCAAAGAATCAAAAGTACCATTGACCGTGCTACGGTCTGCCATTATCATAGGATCGGGTGGTGCTTCGTTTGAAATCATCCGGGATCTGGTAGAAAAACTACCCATCATGATTGCACCAAAATGGTTGAATAGCAGATGTCAACCTATCGGGGTTTATAATGTTTTGGAATACTTGAAAGGTATTTTAGGAAATAAAAAATCCTACAATCGAACGTTCGATATTGGGGGAAAGGACATTCTTACTTACAAGCAAATGTTACTTCAATTTGGAGAAGTGCGTGGACTTAAGCGGTACATTCTAACGGTCCCGGTATTGACCATAAAGCTTTCGTCACTCTGGCTTTATCTCGTCACCTCCACTTCTTATCGACTGGCCAGAAACCTGGTAGATAGCATGAAAAATGAGGTCATTGTCCGAGACGACAGCATTGATGAAGTTGTTTCTATTGACAAGCTGACTTATAAACAGTCTTTGGAACGAACCTTTCTTCGAATCAATCAAAAACAGGTGGTTTCAAGCTGGAAAGACTCTTTTTCAAACCCCGACTTTAACTATACTTTTCTGCAACAACTGGAAGCTCCTAAATATGGGTGTTTCATTGATTCACGAACCTATCCGATAGATGGGAACGTGGATGATGTACTTGACAACATATGGAGCATTGGGGGCGATCGTGGCTGGTATTATGGAAATTTCCTATGGAAAATTCGCGGGTTCTTTGACAAATTAGTGGGTGGTGTTGGCCTGAGACGTGGAAGAAGGAGTCCAAATGAGTTGAAAGGAGGAGATGCTCTCGACTTCTGGCGCGTACTTTATGCGAATAAAGGGGAAAGACGATTATTATTATTTGCAGAAATGAAAGTCCCTGGAGATGCCTGGTTGGAATTTCGAATCAAGAAACACGAGGAAAGGTTCTGCTTAATTCAAACAGCCACCTTTAGACCACTGGGATTATGGGGAAGATTATACTGGTATATCGTACTCCCCTTTCATGGTCCAATCTTTAGAAATATGGCGAAGAATTTAATATCGTATAAATGACTCACCCCACCCCGATCCTTCCAGGGAGGGGACTTAAAAAGAAACGCATGCCCAAACCACAAGTCACCATATTCTGGTTCAGAAGAGACCTCCGACTGGAAGACAACAGAAGTCTGTATCACGCTCATCAAGAACAATATCCGGTACAACCCATCTTCATTTTTGATTCAAATATTCTAGAAGACCTGCCGAAAAAAGACGCACGGGTTGAGTTTATTCATCAGGAACTAGTACGACTTCAAGGAGAAATCACCCACCAAGGTGGAACCATGGATATACGGATTGGTGATCCTATAGAAGTATGGAAAAACCTGTTGGATGATTACGCTATTAAAGCAGTTTGGGCCAACAAAGATTATGAGCCCTATGCCCGGGATCGAGATCAAAAAGTCCATGATTTATTGGTAGATCATGGAATCGAATTTCGAGCAAAGAAGGATCATGTCATTTTCGAAAAAAATGAAATTGTCAAAGATAATGGCGACCCCTATGTAGTCTATACCCCTTACAGTAGGCTCTGGAAAAAGACCCTGGAAGGTGGGCATCTGAGTGCATACAAATTAGAGAAAGAATCCAATTGGCATCAAGCCTCTTCACTTGATTTTCCAAGTCTGGAAGAAGTAGGATTTGAACCGGCAGGAATTGAATTTCCTGAACGAAAACTGAACGAAAGTATCGTTACAAAATATGATGAAACACGAGACATTCCTGCCATCCGTGGTACGAGCAGAATGAGCATTCATCTCCGCTTTGGAACAGTGAGTATTCGGCATCTGGTGAAGGAGGCAAAAGGCCTAAATGAAAAGTATCTCAATGAACTGATCTGGCGAGATTTTTATCAAGCAATTCTATGGCATTTCCCCAAGGTTGTAGATGCCAATTTCAATCGAAAATATGACGCAATAAAGTGGCGAAATAACGAAGAAGAATTTGAGAAATGGATGAAGGGAAAGACCGGATATCCGATTGTGGATGCCGGGATGCGGGAGCTCAATAAAACAGGATTTATGCACAACCGGGTGCGGATGGTTGTTGCTAGTTTTTTGACCAAACATTTACTCATTGACTGGCGATGGGGAGAAGCCTACTTTGCTGAAAAATTACTGGACTATGAACTAGCCAGTAACAATGGAGGTTGGCAGTGGGCCGCCGGAACCGGGGTAGATTCGCAACCCTACTTTCGCATTTTTAATCCATATTCTCAGACCGAAAAATTTGATAAGGATCGGAAGTATATCAACAAATGGATACCGGAAATCAACACCGAACATTATCCCGATCCAATCGTGGATCACAAGGAAGCAAGGGAGAGATGCCTGGAAGTCTACAAGAGGGCAATAAACTCAAACCACACTAAAAACTAAATATTTTAGTAAAAGTAAAAAACAATATATAATTTATTGTTAATCAATAGTTTATCGTTATTTGTTACGGGTAGTACTTCAATTTAAAATGACGAGAAATCAACCTTTTGTTGATTGATTTCAAATTAACCTAAGAAGACTAATTTCCTCTCAACAATTCGGAATGTTGATCCCAACTACTCCTTTTTAGAAAAGAAAACCAACACTTTCAAGTCTTTCGCTATGTTTATGAATTTGTGATCAACCTTTGCAGCAACAAACAAAACAGAGCCCGGAACAGCCTCATAGATTTTGCCCTCAACCTGGAGTTGTGCTTTGCCTTCTAATACATAATACAACTCATCCCATTCGTGTGGCTGTTGAGGATCTTTCTCTCCTTTTTTCAATTCATAGATTCCCGAACTAAGTTTACTGTTATCAATAAATTTCAGGTAATTTCCTTCACTAATTTGAGCCTCTTTCAGCAACTTTTTCAATTCGAAGCTTTCACTCTTTTGTGCCATAGTCGTCAATGCAAATCCGATAATTAAAAATGTAAATATGGTAAGGTGTTTTATCATAGAATTGAGGCATTCAACTTACCAGCTCAATCCTCAACCCAACCCCCAACATCTTCTCCCCATTCACCCATTTGGCAGTGACATGGATCTCGGTTTGGTTGTCCAATGCCGACTTGATGGTTTCTGCCATCTCTTTGTTGAGATAGCCAATCTGATTTCCATTTTTGGAAAGCACTTTCACTGCATTTGGATCAAATGGGTTCTCAGGCTCAGCCTGCATGGAAAGTTTATCATCTTCTTTGACCTCTCGTCTAATGATCTCCTGACGGGATGATCCGTTTGCATTATCTTTAGACACACCAACAACTTTGGTTTCATAGACAAAGACAGAAGGTATTTTGATGATTTTAGCCACAAAACAAATTTAAAACGCATGCGACTCATTTTTGCATTTTTTATCCTAATCGTTTTTTCAACGACTGCTCAAGACATCAACAAACTCACAGAGGAGTATATTCAAAAGAATGGTGTTCAGATTCTTCAGGATTTCAAAACATTACTATCCATGCCAAATGTGGCATTTGATCTTCCAAACATTAACAGGAACGCAGATCATATCATTTCTGAATTGGAGAAGCGAGGAGTGGAAACCAAACTGCTAAGAATGGTAGGCACCCCTCCTATTGTTTATGGATATTTTCCTGTCGATGGCGCGACACGAACATTGGCATTTTATGTACACTACGATGGGCAACCAGTTGATAAAACCAATTGGACCAATGATCCATGGGAACCTACCTATTATTCCAAATCAATTAGCGAAGGGGGTGCACCGATTCCCATGCCGGATTCATTTGATGCGATTAATGAGGATCAGCGCATATACGCACGATCTGCAGGTGATGACAAGGCTCCAATCATTACCATTCTGACTGCACTGGATATGATTCAGTCAAATGAAATCAATGTGACTTCAAATCTGGTGTTCTTCTTTGAAGGGCAGGAAGAAGCAGGATCCAGGCAATTGAAGCAATACCTAAATGACAATCGGGGTTTAGTAGATGAAATTGATTTGTGGATGTTTTGTGATGGACCGATTCATCAGTCCAGAAGGCCACAACTCGTCTTTGGTGTGCGTGGAGTTACCGGAATGGAGATTACTACCTATGGACCCAACAGACCTCTTCATAGTGGACATTACGGAAACTGGGCTCCCGTGCCGGGTCAGCTGCTTTCTGAACTCATCGCAAGTATGAAAGATGATGATGGAGATGTGATCATCGATGGCTTTTATGATGATGTAGAGCCTCTAAGTGATTTGGAAAAGGAAGCTTTAGCTAACATTCCGTTGATTGATGAAGACCTTAAACAAGAATTGGGTATCAATGATCCGGAAGGCACAGAATCTTACAATGAGCGTTTGTTGCGCCCATCACTAACCATCAAAGGACTTAGCAGTGGCAATACCGGTAAGCTTGCTCGTAATGTAGTGCCAGCCACCGCAACTGCAGCCATTGGCATGCGATTGGTAAAAGGGTGCGATCCTGAAAAACAAAAAGACCTGGTTGAAGCACATATTAAAAAGCAAGGATTCCATATCGTCCGGGAAGACCCTGATCAGGAAACTAGGATGAAATATTCAAAAATTGCTAAAGTGACTAGGTCTGATGGATATCCGGCGGCCCGAACTTCGATGGAAATCCCAATCGTAAAGGATGTAATATCAAGGGCAAAGGATATTGCCGGTGACGACCTAATCTTGCTACCTACATTAGGTGGCTCTCTCCCACTCTATTTGTTTACAGATGAGTTAAAAAAACCGGCGATCATCCTTCCGATTGCAAATCACGACAACAACCAGCATGCGGCTGATGAAAACATGCGCATTGGAAATCTTTGGTATGGTATCAAATTAATGAGTGCTTTGATGACGATGGAGTAGTGATTATCGAATGTCGTCTGCGACAAGCTCAGACTGACAGTGGAGAGCATTACTTACACTTGGGCGTGTCACCCAGAGCACGTCTAAGGGTGTGGGAATGGCAAAGGCGTATTTGTTTTGAATAATGTCGTTTTCGACAGACTCAGACTGACAATGGAGAGCATTACTTACACACTTTGGGCGTGTCACCCAGAGCGCGTCGAAGGGTGTGGTGAAGCGTTGGTGAAAAGTTTGATTACAACCATGTCATCTTCGACAAGCTCAGACTGACAATCTAGAGCACCTATTTAAACTTGGGCATCACCCTGAGCTCGTCGAAGGGTGTGGGCTGAGCGATGGTTTGTCGTCTTCGATAAACTCAGACTGACAATTTAATGAATCGTTAGAAGCGTTTCACCGAAGAAATGGAAGTAGATAAAACTAATTATTTTTGAGTAGATGATATATACCGTATACATCTTAAAATGCTCGGATGGTAGCTACTATGTTGGAGTAACCAATGATATTGAATCCAGACTAGTCCAACACCAAGAAGGTAAAAACAGAAAAGCATATACTTATTCAATAAGGCCGGTCAAGCTTGTTTTTGAAGAACATTTTCGAGACATCAATCAAGCCATCGCCTTTGAAAAACAAGTAAAGGGTTGGAGAAGAGAAAAGAAAGAAACCTTAATCAGGAGAGAATGGGATAAACTTCCCAAACTCAGCATAGCATATGAGAGAAAAGGAATGTCGTCTTCGACAGGCTCAGACTGACAATGTATAGCACTATTTAAACTTGGGCGTCACCCTGAGCTCGTCGAAGGGTGTGGGTGAAGCGTCGGTAAAAAGTTTGATTACAACAATGTAGTCTTCGACAAGCTCAAACAGACAATTGCATGCTTATTAATGATAAATCATGAAACAATTTCAGGATGACTTTCTAAATGAGATTAATCACACCCACTATATTTGAGCAAAAAATTCAACCCATGTACAATTTCCTACTTCACCTTCACTCCGGCCTTAGATGGCTCATCCTTGTCGCAGTTGTTATTGCAATACTCAAATCACTGATCGGCCTCTTTGGAGGGGGTGATTACAAAAAATTTGACAAGATCGTAGCAGTGTCTTTTGTAGGGATGATGCATCTTCAGCTTCTTACCGGATTGATCTTGTACTTCATTTATAGTCCGTTTATAACCTACAACATGGGTGATGCGATTTCTCGCTTCTGGTCGGTGGAGCATATCGCTCTAATGGTGTTTGCCGTGGCAGCCGCTCAGGTGGGGCGTTCCATCAGCAAAAAAACGCAGGACGCACAAGTTAAATTCCGCTTCCAAGCTATCTTCTTCACCATCTCACTCGTTCTGATGGTCTTGGGCATTCCGTGGAATAGAGTTTAAGTTGCGAATTTTAGCACTGATGTCACCCTGAGCCTGTCGAAGGGTAAGGAAATGGCAAAGGAGTATTTGGTTTTAAGTAATATGTCGCCTTCGACAGGCTCAGACTGACAATGTTATCCAATCAAATATTCATAAATCTCCTTCCACCCCTTAGGTTTCAACTCTGCCTCTGTTTCAATATCTGAATAGGCTGAACTAAGATAAATCGCCTTGCACCCCAGGTTTCGAGCAAGCTGAACATCCGTGGCACGATCACCAATCACGTAGGAGTTCTCCAGATCGTGATCTCCTTTCATGTATTCTTTTAGCATGCCAGTCCCCGGCTTGCGATTGGGATGATTGTCTTTCTCATAATGTTCATCAATGTGAACGGAATCAAAACGAATACCTTCGGTTTCCAGTAACCGCATGATGAAGTTATGCACCGGCCAGAACTCATGATCCGGGAAAGCCTCAGTGCCCAGCCCATCCTGATTGGTAACCATAACAAACTTATAATTGGTTTCCTCCTTGATCTTCTTCAGATAGTACAGGGCTTCAGGCAGGAAATCCAGCTTTTCGATGGTCTCTATTTTCTCATCATCCGTCTCCTGAATAATGGTGCCGTCACGGTCTATGAATAAAATTGGTTGCATGGATGCGAAGATAAGTCGGTGAAAATCGCTAATCCATTATGTATTCACTATTTTTAAATTGATCTACTTATACCGCTAGTGAATCAGTTTATTAAAAAAACATGGCGTAAAATATCCAATGTTGGAATAGAAAAGATTTCTGATGCTGACAAAGCGCGTAATGTTATCATAAGTAACCGTCTTGTCTTTATCATCTTCATTACCATGTTAATTCTTTTCTTGGTTCACTACAGGTATAATGGCTGGAATACATTTAACCAATTTCTCTTATTTGGAAATTTTGGTGCTTTCACCATGATTTCTTCACTGAACAGATTGGGCTTCTCTCTTCTAAGCAGAATTATCTTAAGCTGGATGTGTTCCATTTATCCGTTTATTTCTTCCATAAATGTCAAGTTGTCGAATGAAGTTACAATAGAAGAGCCGATGTATTTCATGCCCAGGCTATTCATCATGACTACCTCTGTCATCCCCATATTGGTTTTCAATTTCAAAGAAAAAGTCGGTCTCGCCCTTGGTTTAATGGGCAGTTTTATTCCACTGTTTTTTTTCGATCCCATCCATCAATTTTTAAACATTGGTTATTTCCAGATGGGCTTTGAATCAATATCCTACTTCACATTTCATGTGATTACATTAGCTAGTTATGTGATATTTATTGTAGCCACGATATTTTTCAAGAGAGAGAATGAAAAATATGAACGTAGAAACCTCAGCCTTATTGATTCCTTAGAAAAAAAGAATGCTGAACTAACTCATAAAAACCAACAAATAGAAAAGCAGTCAAAAGACCTGGAGTCTGCCAACTATGAAATCAGTATTATTAATTCAAACCTGGAAAAGGTTGTAAATAAGCGAACAAAGAAACTACTGGATCAGGCTACTCAATTTCAGATGTTTTCTTTTAAAAACTCCCATGAACTAAGGGCTCCACTCACCAATGTCATGGGTATCATTGAACTTCTTAAAGAAGCTGAATCTCAGGAGGAGATCAATAAATTATTAATCCTCCTCAATAAATCATGCAAGGATTTGGATAAAGTAGTGCATGAAATCAATGAGATATTGAATGAGTCATATTTAAAAGAATAGTAACCAATGTCTATCATCAATTTATCTCTTCAGATCATTGCTGACTACTTGTGTCTTTACTCTTGTTCTACATCATCAAGTAAATCTGAGAATCAAATCAAACCGATTGAAGACCTTAATGAAGATGTTCCCCCTTTAGAACAGCAGTTAATTCTATGCCCTTTTTCTAACTATCTAGCCCTGACAGGTTTTAGAAACCCGTCAGGACTGGTTGTACCACAGCCTGGGTTCCTCACTCAGAATCAGGTAAAAAATCGACTCACACAGTTTTTAGAATACCCATCATCTAAAATTTGTCAGGATTCCACTGAGAAAGTTGCTCATTTATCTAATACTACTCATGCATGAAATTGATTGAATATAATTTAGAGCTTTTCAAATAAATGTTCTAACAGCTTAAAAGTTAAAATCAAAACCATGTTAAAAAACAAATTAATTTACTCGCTGACCATTGCATTTTTTTTCTTCGGTACTTCCAGTTGTGATCTTTTGAACAAAGAGGAAGATGAGGAAATTATTGTAGATGAAACACCTATTCCAGATCCCGAACCTGAGATTTCCGATGCTTATAAGTTGGAATTGATGAAGAAGTATGCACCATACACCTATATGGATAAAGATGAAAAATACTTTCCTTCATCCATCGATTTTGCATTTCCGCATTTCACAAGGTATTTAAATGAAGAAAACAACTACTATTCTTTGACTACAACCGAACCGCTTGAAAATGGTGCTGATATTTTAGATTTTTTTCATGGTGATTTAAGCACAGCTGAAGTGTATGCTTTTTGGATTGAGAAAGATGAATCAAAGTACCAGATTACCTATTTCTATTACTATCCTTACAATGAGGCCACTGGAAACTTGTACCAAAACCATGTAGGTGATTGGGAACACGCCTCTGTCAGATTAAGATGGATTGATAAGGGGGATGAAGATTGGGTGCTTGAACCATACCAAATGTTTTTAGCAACACATGATTATGGTACCACCAAAGCTTGGGAGAACATAGAGAAAATCGGAGATCAACCGATTGTTTATTCCGCACAAGGTTCACATGGAATGTACTTTACTGCTGGTCAAAATGATATTGATTTTACTTCAAAGGGTGAGGTATTTGATCTTTCTGAAGAGGGTAGAATTGTTGGATTTGACTACACTGATAGGAAGGGCTTAAATGGAAATGAATGGCCTAATTGGATGAATACAAACTGGAAAAACCCTGGAACTGATCCTTTTGATAATCCTTACAGTGGTGCCATATACAGATTTGGAAACCAAAAAATGGAATGTGAAGGTACATTCGGCGGTGAAGAAATTTGCGCCCTTTCTGATGGACCTACAGGACCTATAACTAAGCCTGTTTGGGATCCCAGTAGTTACGAAAAATAACATCAGATGACTACTCCTCAATTTGAGGTGGGGTCTAAAAAATTTGATTAAAACCTGTGGAGTACTCTTCACAGGTTTTATATTTTACAGACTAATGCTAAAATTCAGTTTAATCCTTGCAGCAAGGATGTTACTTTGAAATAGTTATTGTTCTCATGCAAAAAATCATCTCTTCCCAGGCACCTAAAGTCATCAATATCCTAACCCAATCCTTCCAGACTAACCCAAGTGCACTTTGGGTGATCAAGCAGGATGAGAAGGTGCAGAAAAGATTGAAGGCACTCATTGAATATGCGGTAAAGACCGGTCTGGAGAATAATGGAGTTTTCCTCTCGGATGATGAAAGCGCCGCAGCGATCTGCTTTAAAGAACCGGCAAAATCAAGTCTAATAAGCTATTGGAATCAAGTTCAATTGATTAGAAAAGCGATTGGTATTTCCCGTGTTCCGCATGTGCTAAGGAGGGAAGGTTACCTCAAGAAGCATCGACACAACGACCCTCATTTCAACTTCTGGTTTTTGGGCACAAACCCCGAAAGGAAAGATGGAGCGGGTGCCTATGATATCAAGCGTGAAATCTTTCAGCTTTCGCTGGAAAAGCAGCTTCCCATCCTTCTGGAAACATCGGTAGAGCGAAATAAGCAGGTGTATGAGTACTTCGGCTTTAACGTTTATCACACGTGGAAACCATCCACAAACTATACGCTCTGGTTCATGAAAAGAGATTCCGGTTAAATCGAACAAATCGCTATCTTTTTGGGTAGCATCAAATCTTTATTATGCGTTTCATATATTTTCTTCTAATTGCTGGAATGGCTTAACTGATTTCCTGCACACCTTCTTCCGATAAATCAGAAAGCTCATTTGAAACATTCAAAGTATTTAATGGAGAAGTTCAGATCGCCTATGAGGTTTATGGTGAAGGAGATCTTAATGTTCTGCTGGTTCATGGTTGGTGTATTGATCAAACCTATTGGGACAGCCAGGTAGACGCCTTGAAATCAGACTATCGTGTAGTAACAATGGACTTACCTGGTTTTGGTGAGTCAGGTATAAACCGTGAGGAATGGACCATAGAAAAATATGGAGAGGATGTCAATACACTGATCAAACAACTAAATCTTTCAAATGTTGTATCGGTTGGACACTCAATGGGAGGAAACGTGGTGTTGGAGTCGGCAGTAAATAATGATCAGGTAATAGCCGTGATCGGTATTGATAATTTCAAAGATGTAGGATCTGAATTAACCCCCGAGGTGCAAGAACAGGTAGACGACTTCATGGTCATGCTGGGTGAAAACTTTGCAGAGATCGCTTCAGCCTATGCGGAAGGATCACTTTTTCACAATAGCACAGACAGTTTGGTGAAGAAACGTGTAATGGATGATTTTGCCTCCAGCAATCCGGCCAGCGCCATCGGCAGCCTCAAAGCACTGGTGGACTATGGATCAAAAGAACAGACGCTTCTTTCTAAATTAGAACAGCCACTCTATCTTAATAATAGCAATGCCTCTCCTACCAGTCGTGATGGACTGGACACCTCCGGTGTTAATTATGAGGTGATAGATATTGATTCTACTGGTCATTATCCGATGATCGAAAAGCCCAAGGTTTTTAATGAATTGCTAATAGATATTTTAGCAAGGATTGAAGCAAAGCTTTAAGAATTACCTCGAGAAAGTATATTAATAAAAAACAACAGACAGCAAGATTGGACAACTTTCGGCCTTTTACGTATACTAGTTTTGGCCGAAATATCGATTTAAGCGTTGGTAAAGGAATTGCTATCGTACATCAACCATCACCTGGATGGTGACATTTCGTTGGAGCGACTTTCAAAGCTCTCTGGCTACTCTCCTTTTTACCTTCACAGAAAGTTTAAAAGTAAGATTGGTTATTCCATTCGCAATTTCATCATCCACCAGCGAATCGAAACAGCCGCCTACATGCTTACCCTCACCACAATTCCCATTGCACAGATCAAGCACTTGGTTGGGTACGAGACTGCTAGTTCCTTTAACAAAGCATTCAAAAAAGTGATGGGTGTTTCACCCAAATCATTCCGTACCAGCAATAATTATCTGGAAGCTGTGCATCATGTACCAAAAAGTGAATACCTGTCACTTAATTACGAACTGATCAAACTTCCGCCACGCAACGCCATAGTATTCCCCAGTGTGGGAAACTACTTCCACCGCGAAATTTATCAGGTTTGGGGCGAGGTGGATCGTTATTTACAAGTGAACGAGCTGAGCGAAGATCAATTCGAATATCTGGCCATCCTCCACTCCTGCCAAAATATAACACCTGACCTTCCGGGCAGGTATGATGCGGTAATTGTCCCTAAACCGGGGACAAAGCTGGAAGCCAATCGCTTCTTTCAGACACAGGTGCCTGGTGGAAAATTCATCAAGTATCGCTTTTGCGCTAATGCTGCAGATTTTCAGAGGCTGACGCTAGTTATTGGAAAACACATGGAAAGTCAAGGCATTGTCCATGGTCAGGGTATTTCCTACCTGGCATTCCATACCCTGCCCAATCCGGGTAATCCAGACAACCTTCTCACCGACTGGTATATGCCAATCGAGTAGTCAATCAGAATCATCTTAATACTTAAACATATGAAACAACAAGTGGATTTATTTACGCCAATTCATAAGGCCATCAGGGCGATGCTTTATCAGCTAGGCAGTGAGCTGCAGTGTACGAACATTGCCAACAAAGAGGAATGCAGACTCATGGTGGACAAGTTGGAGCACAGCCTCGAACTGCTGGAAGAACATGCCCGTCATGAGGATGAAATCATCTTCCCGGCTATTGAAAAAGCGCTTCCTGGGATCACTGAAGAATCAACTGAAGAGCATGAGGCCTATTCAAAAAAGGTAGAGCGTCTTAGAGCTTTGCTTGCAGATTTAAAGATGGCAGTTCGGAAAGACGAAATTCCAAACGCAATGGTGGCTAATCTTCGAATCAAATTTACTGACTTCATTGCCTACTACTTACTGCACATGAATCACGAGGAAGAAACACTGCTTCAGGCGTCCATTCAGCACCTATCCTCCGACGAACTACTAAACGTCCGTCTGAGAGTGCAACTGGATACGGATCCAGAAAGGTACACCGAATGGCTACAATGGATGCTTCCTGCCATGGACTTGAGTGAGCTGGTTCCTCTGTTTCGTCAGGTTAGACAAAATGCTCCGCCAGAGGTCGCACAAAAATTCGATGCAATCGGCAATGAGTGCATCCCAGAGCACAGATGGAACTCACTCCATGAAATGATGAATTAATCATGGTTCGCATGGAGTCCGGTTGTAATGGTCGGGCTCTTTGCTTTTAACTCTTTTCCGATTTGATACATCTGCAAAACATATCGTATTCACATCCAAACAAAGACCCACTCTTCGACGGCATAAGTCTGAACATTAATAAGGGTGATAAAGTTGGTTTGATTGGCAGAAATGGTATAGGCAAATCCACATTTTTGAAGCTTATCACAAAGGACCTTCAACCTACCTCAGGAACAATAGAGATCCGCATTACGCCGTATTACATCCCACAGCTGGTTAGTCAGTATGACCATCTCACAATCGCACAATCCCTAAATGTCGCGGAAAAAATCGCTGCTTTACATCGAATACTTGCCGGAGGCGGAACAATAGATGATATGATGACACTTGATGATGACTGGTCGGTTGAAGAACGCTGTATGGATGCTTTACATAAATGGGGGCTGAAGAACCTGAAACTTACACAAAAACTGGAAGGACTAAGTGGCGGTCAAAAAACAAGGGTTTTCCTCTCAGGTATCTCCATACATCAACCTCAAATGGTCATAATGGATGAGCCGGGCAATCATCTGGACCTGACCGGAAAAAGAAAGCTACACACTTGGATCGATCAAACATCCCACACATTACTTGTCGTGAGTCATGATCGTTCGTTTCTCGATCGGATGAGTACGATATGTGAATTGCACAAACATGCGCTGGTAATATATGGGGGCAATTATCAGCATTATCTCAAGCAAAAAGAGTTAGAACAGGAAGCATTATTTCATGACATACACACCAAAGAAAAGGAGCTTCGAAAGGTTATTGTCAAACAAAGACAAACCATAGAACGACAACAAAAGCAAGTGTCCCGAGGGAAAAAGAAACAGGTAAAGGCAGGTGTGCCGAAAGTGATGATAAATAAAATGAAGAATGATTCCGAAAACACTTCATCACGGTTAAAAACCACACATATACAGAAGACGGAAAGCATCGGAAGTGAGCTGTGCGAGCTGCGGGAAAAGCGCACTGACCCTTTTAAAATTAAAGTTGGATTTAGCCAGTCCACCCTGCATGAAGGGAAGCAACTAGTCAGCGCCCAAGAGATCAACTATAGCTATAATTCTATTCCCATATGGAGGAGTCCACTAAGTTTTGAAATCAGAAATGGAGACAGGCTGGCTATCCTTGGCGATAATGGTTCCGGAAAATCAACTTTAATTAAACTGGTTTTGGGACATCTACAACCAGACCGTGGTGAAGTACGTCGAGCAAATTTCACTGCTATATATCTGGATCAGGATTATTCTATAATCCAAAATGGGGTATCCATTTATGACCAGGCAGAATCGTATAATAACAATTCGCTACCTGAACATGAAGTGAAAACCATCTTGAATCGCTTCTTATTTAAATCAAATGACTGGAAAAAATTGTGTGCAAGTCTTAGTGGAGGTGAACGAATGAGGCTCTCACTGGCGTGCCTGTCGCTCTCCAGCAAAACTCCGGACATCATCGCTCTGGATGAACCAACCAACAACCTTGATATTGAAAACATAACCATTCTGACACACGCCATCAATGAATATCAAGGAACGATTCTGATAGTATCCCATGACCAGGTCTTTCTTGAACAGGTTGGAATAAAAAACTCACTGGATCTTTCAAGCCCATAACTTTATAGATGGTGAAATTCCTGTTGAAAACATTTATCATTTCACCTCTTTTATTTGACATCCATCTATGTAAAAACCTGTTCACTGATCAATTATTAGGAATTATTCACCAATTCAAGGCTATCTTTCCTCAACGTTCACCCTATCGCCGACACACATGATCCGTTTTGTAGAGCACATCCTTAAAAACTTCCTGGAGTCACCCCGTTTCCAGAACTTCATCACATTCATCATTATTCTAAATTCCGCTCTCATCGGGTTGGAAACCTATCCAACGATGATGAAAGACTATGAACCAATCATCGACACTTTCGATATGGTCATTCTGGTGTGTTTCACCATTGAGATTGTTCTAAAAATTTTCATTTTCCGCCGTAAGTTTTTCACCAATGGCTGGGATGTCTTTGACTTCTTCGTAATAGGTATCTCCATCCTTCCGGCTGCAGGGTCATTCTCAATTTTCAGGGCATTAAGGATCATCCGAACCCTACGTTTACTTAAGAGCTTACCAAAACTTCGCCTCATCATTGAGTCGCTCCTTCACTCACTTCCAAGTATCGGGTGGATTGTGGTTTTGCTCACCATCGTTTATTACATATATGCTGTCGTAGGATACAATCTTTTTGCTACCCAGTACCCTGAATATTTTGGTTCATTACACACCTCCTTTTTTACTCTTTTTCAGATTATGACACTAGAGAGTTGGTCATCGGCTATCGCCCGTCCTATTATGGATGGCGTCCCTTATTCAGCGGTCTATTTTGTGACTTTTATACTTATCGCTACCTATACTACACTCAATGTATTCATCGCCATAGTGGTAAATACCATGAACCAACTGGCGCTAAAAGGCATGCATGAAGACGAAGAACAAATGAAACAGTTTATGGCTGCTCAGCATAAAGTATTGCATCAGAAGCTGGATCAGTTACAGAAAGAGGTATCGTCACTAAAAAAGGACAATAAGTAGTCATCCAAATTATTTTTTCACAGAAGTGTAACAAACTCATGTCTTTGGGTTCAAAGAGGAAATTGAAAACAAAAACAGACATGAAAAAAATAACATTCTTATTTAGCGCCATCCTCTTTGCTCAGCTTGCAATAAGCCAGGCGCCTATTCAGGTAGAAAAAAGCGGAGAAGGAAATCCAATTCTTTTTTTACCGGGCTTCACTACTCCGGGATCGGTATGGAATGAAACCATCGAGAACCTCAATGGTACTTTTGAAACACACACAGTATCCTACGCCGGTTTCAATGGATTGGTTCCCATTGGCACTCCCTGGTACGCACCTATCAAAGATCGTTTGATTGAGTATGTGAAAGAAGAAAAGCTTACCAACCTGACCGTGATTGGTCACAGCATGGGTGGAAACCTGGCAACTGATCTAGCTGCTGCATTAGGTGACCATGTAACCGGATTGATCCTGGTCGATGCACTCCCTTGCATGCGGGAACTGATGATGCCCGGTGTACCTGCTTCCTCTCTCCAGTATGACAGTCCATACAACAATCAGATGCTGGACATGCCCAATGATGCCTTCAAAAATACGGCGCTCATGATGGCCAGAAACATGACCAACCAGGAGGATAAAGTAGAAATGATGGCAGGATGGTCAATAGCTGCGGATCGTAAAACATACGTTTATGGATATACGGATTTATTGAAACTGGATCTGAGACCCACATTGGAAAATATTCAGATTAAGACATTGATCCTGGGAGCGACATTCCCTACTCGAGAAATGTGTCAACAAACATTTGAAAAGCAATATACGAACCTGACGAATAAAACAATCTCGTTAGCCGATGATAGTAAGCACTTTATCATGTTTGATCAGCCGGAGTGGTTATACTCGCAGATCAATAGCTACCTAACAAGCAATGCCCAATAAAAACAAACTTTTCGAAACCCTGCACACTGATTACTTCGGAATGGTCAATCAGATGTGCCTGGGTTTTATGAAGGGAAATACTGACTTAGCAAATGATCTAACTCAGGAGTCATTTATTAATACCTGGAGAGCCCTTGAGAAATTCAGGGGTGCATCCAGCTATAAGACCTGGATTTATCGAATTACAGTAAATACCTGCTTGAAGTATATCCGGGATAATAAACTGAAAGATCAAACCTCCATTGATGCGTACATGCAACTTCCAGATGATTCGGGAAATGCAGAACAGAAACATCAAGAACTCTATCATGCGATTGGTCAATTGGGGGAAGTGGACAGACTCATCATCATGATGGTGCTGGACGAACTTGAATACAATGAAATAGCAGAAGTGGTGGGAATCAACGAGGGTAACCTGCGAGTGAAAATCCACCGCATCAAGAAGAGCCTTAAAAAAATATTAGAAAATGAGTGATCTATTAGAAGACCTAAAAAATAAATGGGATGACGCAAAGGAGAAAAATCTTCAGCGTCCATCCACTGCTGAGGTAATAAACCTCTCTAAAAAGAAAATGAAGGGCGCGGTAAATATGCACATCGGAAACATTGCAATCCTTACCATTACCCTGATTGGCATATCTGCGTTCTTTATCTATGTGGCGCCTCTTCAATGGGTATTAAGCCATATAGGGATCGTCCTGATGACAGGTGGATTACTGCTCCGTATCTTGATTGAATGCTACAGTATCTATCGTGCCTCAAAGGTGAAAATCAGCGATTCAACGGCAGTTTCAAGCGGAAAGTCTTTACGATTCTATGCCTATCGCAAGCGCATTCACGGACCGGTGACCATTTCCATATTGATAGCTTATACGTTAGGGTTCTATTTACTTACACCCGAGTTTGCCACGTATTTTACAACAACTCAAGTCGTGCTCATAGATTTATCATACCTCCTTGCAGCGGCAATTTTTGGTTATTCTATCCGAAAGGGAATTAAAGATGAAATGAGGCTCTTGAATGAATGGAAGGAATTACAAGAAGAAATTGCGAAAGAGTAGCAATTAAAATTTGTAGAAAATCATTAATTTTCATTGGTCACACCCAGCCGCCTGGTACTTAACCCTGATGGTAATGGTGTGCCATAAAACCTAACACCAATGAAAAAAGTATTAAAAATCCTGGGATTGGGATTGGCCACTATAGTGGTAATCCTGATCGTAACTTTAGTGGTCATTAACTCAAGTGACATTCCTTCTTATGAAATAGAAACCATCTCATTTGAGCACGAAAGTAGTCCTGAAGCCATAGCAAGGGGTAAAAAACTATCACAAATGCTATGTGCTAACTGTCATATGGATCGGTCCACCCGAAAACTGACAGGACAGAGAATGAAAGATGTACCTACAGAATTTGGAGAAATTTTTTCACCTAACATTACTCAAGATGAGACCTATGGAATCGGTACCTGGACAGACGGAGAAATCGTTTACTTACTTCGGACAGGCATAAAGAGAGATGGTCAGTATGCACCGCCTTATATGGCCAAGCTACCTCACATGTCTAATGAGGACATCAATGCAATTATTGCATTTCTAAGATCAGACGATCAAATGGTACAGGCGGAAAATAAAGCAGATATACCTCCAAAACCATCTCTTCTAACCAAAATTCTTTGCAAAGTGGCATTCAAGCCATTTCCAATGCCGGAAAAGTCAATTCCTCCACCAGATACAACTAATACTGTTGAACTGGGGAAATACCTTGCCCATAACCTGGACTGCTACTCCTGTCATTCTGCTGATTTCAAAAGCAACAATTATTTAGACCCTCCTCAAAGCATTGGATATTTTGCCGGTGGAAATCCAACATTAGATATGGAAGGAAGAGTAAAGATAACTCCAAACCTTACACCTGATCAGGAAACGGGAATAGGCAGTTGGTCAAAAGAAAAGTTTATTAAGGCTGTGAGATTTGGTCAGAAAGAGGGTGAGCAGGCACTTACTTATCCGATGATGCCCTACATCCAGCTCACGGAATATGAAGTAGGAGCTATTTACGATTATCTTCAAACCATTCCGGCAATTGAGAATAAGGTCGTGCGATCGATTTATAACTGAAAAATCAAAGCAGTAGTTTCTAACGAAACTACTGCTTTATCTACTTACTCTCCTTTTTCACAAAATTCCTGGATAGCCTCCTGAGTACTCTCTTTGCCCCAGCTCGGAGCAAAAGGATTATCCTTTTCACCCTCTTTATCAAACAGTGCAAGAGCTTTAAAAATACTTCCGCATGCATCCTCAGTTCCTCCACCCATAAACTGAGCCGTACCATATTGCATTCTTCCCATTAAGTAATGCGCCCTTGGATTGTCGGGATTCAATTTGATAGCTTTTTGAAAAGAGGTAAATGCAAGTCCACTATACGTCATACCCCTTGTTGCGGGATCAACTGTCAGCTTCATCATATGGATATACCCTCTCATGGCTTCCAATTCAGAATCGTTTGGATTAATAGTTTCTCCTTTTTCCACTGCTTTCATCCCCAGATCAAGGTACTTGTCTTTGTCCTCTGCATTTTCGTACATGAAACTCATTCTGATGTAACCAAATGCTGTATAGTAGTATGGTTCCCACCTGTTGCCTTCTGCCTCTCCTATTCTATTCAATTGATTGATTACATCCTGAAGTGCTTCCGGGCTCTCAGCACTAAATATGGCTGGAACATTCTTTCCCATTGCTTTCTCAAACTGACCGCTGGCCAGAACAATAGTGGCGCATAGGACACCTGCGATTATTAATAGATTCTTTTTCATAATTGATAAGTATTTAATTGATTTTAAAGATTGGGTAACTGATTAATGCCTTTGTTTTTTGATAGGGTGATAAACACACCCAGGAATATGAATCGCCTGGCTGGTGGAGTTATAGGTCTGCTTGCGTAAAAACCGTTCCCATCCGGTTGGTTGGCAAATTCATAGCCATAGATATTATTGATTCCCAGCACATTATTGACCATTGCATGAATGATCACCTGGTTGCTGTAGAGATAGCTGAAATTGAAACTTAAATCGTGGTACGAAGGAGTTTTGCCTCCTTGAAATTGTTCACTGTTCAGGTCATTATAGGGTCTTCCACTTGCTAACGAATAAGTAAGCCCCACCTGACTTTTAATCTCGTCGATAAACTTCTTCATCACAAAAGAGAAGTTGTGTGCGGAGGCAAATGAAGGGGTAAATGAACCCGGATAGTCTTTATATGTCCTTTCGGTTTGTAGAAAAGAATAGCTGATCCAGTAGTCTGTGTTTTTAAAGGTCCTGGAATCTCTCCAAAAAAAGTCAAGCCCCCTGGCATAGCCGTTTCCATCAAATTGGAAAGTGTTGGCATCATAGATGTTCTGATATTTCAAAAGCTCATCATACCGCTTCTCATAAGCCTCTATTCTAAAGCTCCTTCCCTCTTTGATCCATTGATAGTTTGCTATATAATGCTGGGCTTTCTCCGGACTCACCGAAGGAGAGGTTAGTATAATCTGCGTGGATGGAGCCTGATAAAATTGTCCATAAGCAAGCGAAATCTGGCTACTAGCTCCTGTCTTATATGCTGCTGAAAGGCGAGGAGATACATTTATTTCATTGGTTAGATTATTGCGCTCTAGTCGTCCTCCTGCTTTAAAACCAAGTGATGAGGAAACATAGGTTTCGGCTTCAATGAAAGTGGCGGCAAGGGTTTCATCAAACTCCTGCTCAAACGGACCTGAAGCATCCGCCAAAACCTGGTCTACTTTACGATTAAATACTTCACCACCAAACAGAATAGCCAGTCTGTCAGAGTGCTGATAATCCGTCACCAGTTTGGTGTGAAAACCAACCAAGTCCTGATCGCTGCTGTTCGTATCAATGGAAGCAAAATCCTTACTTCTGGTAAAAGAAGCTCCACTTTTTATTCCCCACTTATCATCTATCAACTCCCGATAAGAAGCATTAAAGTGTGCATAATCATTGGAGACAGAAACAGGCAACTCCACCTCAGGATTTGCAATATCAGACTCATACAAGTCCATATTTGAAGTGCTGAGATTGGTGTAGAATTTCAGCATCCCTGTTTTACTTGTTTTAATTCGATACGCAAAATTTCCATTTACTTCCTCCGGGGCTTTATCCCAGTTTAGGTTTTGTGGAGCTAGTTTGAAATATGGGGTTAGGTTGGTGTATTGGATTTTACCTGCAAGTGAGCTATTCTCAAAGGCTCGGGTAGCCGAAATATCAGCACCTACGGACATCAGAGAAATATCCGTCCGATTATTATCCGCTAAATCCTTTGATTGCAAAATCAAAGCAGAGGAAAGTGCCTGGCCGTATTCGGAAGAATACCCCCCGGTAGAGAAGCTCATTCCTTTGAACATGAATGGAGAAAATCGACTTCTGCCGGGCGTATTCGGAGCAGATGGGCTGTACTCATTGTGCACTAACATCCCGTCAATAAAAGTTTTGGTTTCCCTACCATCCCCTCCTCTCACAAACAGTCTTCCGGTCTCCCCTACTGTTTGCGTGCCGGGCAATGTGTTCAATGCACCCGGTATATCTGCTGTCGCGCCAGCTGTGGTTACAATATCAAGCGGCTTCAATACCTCTCGTTTTCCTTCCTCGGAAGCGTGAAAAGCGCCGGCTGTGATAATCACCGAGTTCAACTCACTTATTTTTTCCTTCAAAATAATATTGAGTTCCTGACCTCCGGGCTCTAATGACAATACAACCTCGTGAAACCCAATATAAGAGGCAATCAATACAAGGCTGTCTTCATTAGTAGTGAATGAAAAATTACCATTGATATCTGTAGTTGCTCCATCGTAGGTGCCTTTCAGGTAAACATTCACTCCAAGAAGTGGTTCGCCAGACTTCTCAACTACTTTTCCTGAGATGGTCACTTGCCCAATAAGCGTAAGGCTTAAAAGAAATAAACAAAGGGTTGTAATCGATCGCATGAGTTTTGACTTTTAGATTCAATCCAAAAGTCCCGCAGATCACAATCATGAACCAATCATCCTCACCGAACTGTAGAAATATCATGATGAGTTGTAACTTATGCTTTCAAAATCAGAAATATTATGAAGAAAACTATTCTTACCTTATTTACTCTAATATTCTCATCAGTCCTATTTGCGCAGAAATTCGATAAGCAAATCGAAAAAATGGTAGCGCAAACGGAGAAAGACGTCATCGAATGGCGGCACTGGTTTCACCAGAATGCAGAGCTAAGCAATCGGGAATTTGAAACAGCGAAACGAATCACAGAAATACTTACTGAAATTGGCTATGAGCCGCAAACCGGAGTAGCAAAAACCGGGGTAGTTGCCATCCTCAAAGGAGGAAAACCCGGCCCTGTTGTTGGATTGCGAGCAGACATTGACGGACTTCCGGTAAAAGAAAGAGTAGAACTGCCATGGGCGTCCAAACAAATGGGTGAATATAATGGTGAGCAAGTACCGGTGATGCATGCGTGTGGGCATGATACACACATCAGTATTTTACTTGGAGTTGCTAAAATGCTATGGGAAATGAAAGAAGAAGTACCGGGCACGGTAAAATTCATCTTTCAACCGGCTGAAGAAGGAGCACCAAAAGGTGAAGAAGGTGGAGCGAAATTAATGGTGAAAGAAGGAGTGCTCAAAAACCCTGATGTAGAGGCCATCTTTGGTTTGCATATCAACGCGCAAACACCGGTAGGGAAGCTGAAAGTCAGACCGGAAGGAATCATGGCTGCTGTCAATTCCATGCGAATTGACATTAAAGGCAAACAGGCACATGGTTCTGCACCCTGGGATGGAGTAGACCCGGTAGTTACTGCAGCACAAATGATCAATAATTTTCAAACCATTATCAGTAGAAACATGCAGCTCACTGAAGCTCCGGCGGTGTTGACTATTGGTGCTATTCATGGAGGGGTTCGATACAACATCATTCCGGAGGATTTGTATATGCTTGGAACTATCAGAACTCTGGATGCGGACATGCGAACTCAAATCCTGAAGCGCATCAGAGAAGTAGCCCAGAAAACCGGTGAATCAAATAATGCTGAAGTAGAAGTCTGGATTGATGAAGGATATCCTGTCACTTATAATGAGCCTACCCTTTATGACCAAATGCTTCCAACCTTGATGCGAGCAGCAGGCGAAGAAAATGTGGAGATCATCAAACCGATTACAGGGGCCGAAGATTTTTCATTCTTTCAGGAACAAATTCCCGGCCTTTATTTCTTCGTGGGTGGGTGCCCACCTGAAAATAATCCTGACGAGGTGGCCGGACATCACACCCCGGATTTCTATGTGGATGATGCCGGAATGAAGCTTGGGATGAAGGCAATGATGGGGCTTACACTGGACTACATGAGTAAATAAAAAAAGAAGCCGTCAGACGGTTAGTAAATTGAGTTATCATAATTGCGTCAGTTTGTTGAACCGTCAGACGGCTATTTTTTTCCTTCATTAGATCATACGCTTCCTAAATAGGAAAATAATTATATTATTTCTTTAAATAATTAAAAACCATAAGTATTATGCTTATGGTTTTTTATGGTACAATACCAATATATAATTGCAGTATTTGAATTGATCTTTGGCCCATAAACATTAAAGAAATCAAAGCTATGGGTTATTTATTTAAACTTTTTGCCAAGAAGGATAGAATCAAATTATCAAAGGCAGAGTCAGGAGAATGGATGGTAAAAAAGAATCTTAAGATCTTATACATCGGATCGAAAGAAAAGTGTCAGACCTATATGAACCAGCTAAGGATAGCTTGAGCAAGCTAATAAGTTTCAAATAGGAACAGGTGTATGAACCCCGCTACATGCGGGGTTTTGTTTTTTAGTCTCGATCACCCCAAAAACCAAATAGCCAATTACCGGGAGATTTTTCATCGCTTGACATAAAAAACTCATCAACAGCTTCCATCAACTCATCTTTGGTGATAAAATCATCCCCATCCCTATCCAGTTTCACAAAAGCTTTGGCAGAATGCTTAATGGGAATGTGATAGCACATAAACATATCAGAATATTCATTCACTGAGATTACATCATCCTTATTCAAATCAAATGAGTCAAAGATGGAACTGATCATGTGCTTTACCCAGCTTTTATAAATATGCTCATTACCCTTACTGAGCATATTGTCGAAGAATTCAAGAAAGTGCTCCTCATTGGCTACTCCCCCTTGAAGTTCAAAGTACTTTTGAAACATCCTCCAACTCTGGGTACTTCTGTTGATGATACGCTCATAGTTTTCGGTCCCGGGTTTGAACATCCACAATACGCATAGTGATTCGCCTATTTCACGGAAGTCATTTTCCTCTAAGACACCATTTCTATCCTGATCCAGCACCACTCTGAAATAGTGCGATATCTTTTCTTTTTGAAGCTCTGATAGCATATCTACTGGTTTTAGGTTGCTAAAAGATAAGGGATATATCTTAATACACAAGCTTCAATAAAAGTGACCACAGAGAAACAATCAAAGCTCATAATCGAAAATATTTTTTGACAATGCTTTTTGATATCTTTAGTAGTATGGAGGGGCTTTACAAAGAAATACATGATGAGAATGAGATTGTCGTTATCGACTACTCCAAAGTTCCCCATGAGAAAGAGTTTGAACTAATGAAATATTCATTGGAATATATTTCCAATTATGAAAAATCTTCAGCGCTGGTTTTGGAGATTATATCTGGTGTAAAACTTAGTGCTGAAATTCTTGAATACTTCCCACAATATTTTGATAAAATAAGAAAACATGTAAAAAGATGGGGATCTGTTGGTTTTGGGAAATTGATTTTTAAAGAAATGATTGATGCTAAACTTATCAGACCCAAATCCGGTGAAAATAGAAATATCGATTGGTTTGAGACAAAGGAGGATGCGATTAGGTTTCTGGTGCAAGAATGATCTAGATCCTAATAATCAATAAGTTCAGAGGCTCGGAAAACAAATTTATCAGTCAATCAGCCATGTTTTTTGACCTGAAATCTTATTATCTTTCTATAGTCAATCATCAAACTAACCAACCATGAAAAAGATCAATTTTATTGTAACTGTATGGGTTGTTCTTGTTATGTCATGCTCACAAGGCAATGAAGGAACTCATTCTCACGGTGGCGAATCACACACCCATGACCAAACGAAGGAGACCTTCTCTATTGAAAAGTTAGTAGCAGAAGTGAAAACTGTACCAGATTCCATTATGGAATATTTGCATGCTCAGCACCATTCGCATAAAGTACTGGAGCGTAGAACCGTCCCTCCGGGCTATGAATCCAAAGAACTCAAAAACTGGAGTGAATACTTTGCAAAAGTGGAAGACCTGCCGGCCATCAATCCAGGACCCGGTGAATACGTACATGTTATGGAGGGATATAAACACGGATATAGGAATCTTGTTATCGGTATCACCGAAACCTTCCCCGGTGGAGCACCACCTATGCACACTCATAAGGGTGAGGAATCTCATGTATTGTTAGAGGGTACGATTCTATACGCATTAGGTGACACGCTATTCACCATTGAGGCTCCATACATTGTCAACATCCCACCTATGGTACCTCATGCGTTTAAAAATATAGGAGAAAAAACCGCTAACCTGGTCGTCATCTTTCCTACGAACGTATGGGAATACGATGTGCTTGATTTTTTTCCATTTAAGGAAAAAGAGTAGCAACTAAATTTGGATGGTGTTGACTTCAAGACCCACCATCCATTTTTAAGCAATCCTGGCAAACAGATGTACAGCACCCTCATCGAGAACATCAAAGAACTCGTTCCTCTTTCTGAGAAAGAAGCGGAGTTGGTTTGCGATGCATTTAAACCCCGCCACTTGAAAAAGAAAGAGCATCTGCTTCAGAAAGGTGATCCTTCCAACCATATGCGTTTTGTTTCTATTGGATGTATGAAGGTTTATTCCGTTGATGAGGACGGGCAGGAACACATTCTTCAGTTTGGCATTTCCGGATGGTGGATCAACGATCTTTATGCCTTTCTAACTGAAACACCCGCTACCCTTTTCATTCAGGCCATTACGGAAAGCACCATGATGCAGGTGCATCGTGATCGGCTAAACCAGCTGTACGATGAGGTGCCCATGATGGATCGCTTCTTTCGCATCAAAACACAAAATGGCTATGTCGCTTTACAGGAACGAACCATCCGATCCATGAGTGATAGCGCCGAGCTACGCTACTCCGAATTTATCAATCGATACAGAGACATGGAGCAGCAAATTCCTCAATATATGATCGCATCGTATCTCGGCATTACCCCTGAACATCTGAGCACCATTCGAAAAAAGATGAGCACACAAAGTCTTTCTTAAGATACCTTAATGTTTTCGTTTTCGCTGGCTTGAAACTTTGTAATCAAAAAGTTAAAAAGCTATGAAAGCAACATTCTTTTCTATGTTATTGCTCCTCACATTGGCTGTCCAGACACAGCACAAAGAGGTAGTTGGTACAAGTCCATGGGGACCGGAAGATGAAATCGGCACCCTGAACTTAATGACCGAAGCATCCAAGCTTCAGGTTCTCTCTCAGATTAATTCGGGCAAGGCTTATGATCTTAGTGTCGACTACTTTGTGGGTATGCCTAGTTTCCATGCACTTGGAGATCCAGGCTATCAGTATTGGCTGACTCACACTCCTCATGGTACGATCGTTGACAATCCGAATGGAATGGGTGAAGTGATGAATCGCAAGGTGAGTTACACAGGGGATGCTATCTCTATGTACACGCACATGGGTACACACATTGATGCACTCAACCATTTTGGACTGCACGGAAAAATTTGGAATGGATTTACTCCGGAAGAACATCTGGGCGACAAAGGCTGGAAAAAAACCGGGGCAGAGACCATCCCTCCCATCATCGCTCGTGGAGTGATGATTGATGTAAAATCATCCAAAGGGACACTTCCTGCGAACTATCGGGTTACTGCCAAAGACCTTCAGGATGCACTTAAAAAACAGCGAGTTGGGTTGGAGCCTGGCGATGTTGTCGTTATCCGCACAGGTCAGGCTAAGTTTTATCAGGATGCAGATCACTATCTCGACAACTATCCTGGTATCAGCCTTGATGCTGTAAAGTGGCTTATTGAAGACAAGGGCATCATGCTTCTGGGTGCAGACAACCTCAGTTTCGAGGCATTCCCTCCGGAGCGAGAAGATGATTGGGTACCTGTACACACCTATCTACTGGCTGAAAAAGGTGTGATGTTCATTGAGCAGATGTACCTGGAAGAGCTGGCCAATGATGAGGTGTATGAGTTTGCATTCATCGCAGCTTCACTGAAACTGAAGGGTGCAAGCGGCTCTCCAATGCGTCCCATTGCCCTACCTATATCCAAATAATTCTGAAAAAAATTAAACAACAAACAACATGTCAGCTTACATATTATTTGACAACCTCACGGTAACCAGTCCTGAGGATTTAGAAACCTACAAAAGCCAAGTGGCTAAAGTGGTAGAAAAACACCAGGGAAAGTACGTGGTACTGGGTGGTAAAACAAGAGTGGTTGAGGGATCGGTAACACCCAGTTACCTGGTCATGATTCAGTTTCCAAGTTTTGAAATGGCGGAAAAGTGGTACGACTCGGACGAGTACAAAGATTTGAAGGCTCTTCGTCTGTCTGCCACAACATCCACCGGGGTGATCATGGAAGGGTTACCTGTCTGATTGGTATAAGCGAATGGCTCACTTGAGTCCATTCGCTTTAATCGATCTGGGACGGTGTAAACGTCCTTGATTGTAATTAAGCACTCAATGATTGGTTCTAATATGTCTAATTTTATCTCCGCAAGATTCGGGTGTTTTCCAGATATACCCAGTGCTAGTTTTACCTTCGTAAATAAGCATAAGAATGGAAACACAAAACAGCATCAACTTTCAGCGAATTGAGCTGGCCATCGGATACATCCGGGAAAACTTTCGGCAGCAACCAAACCTAGATGAGGTGGCGGAGCACGTACACCTAAGCCCGTATCATTTCCAGCGAATGTTTTCTGACTGGGCGGGTGTAAGTCCGAAAAAATTCCTTCAGTATATCAGTACGGCGCATGCAAAGAGACTTTTAAAAGAGGAACAGGCTACTTTGTTTGAGGCCTCCTATGAAACCGGTCTTTCAGGCACCAGTCGGTTGCACGACCTTTTCATCAACATCGAAGGGATGACTCCTGCAGAGTACAAGAACGGAGGTAAGAATTTGTCCATCAACTACAGTTTCGCTGATAGCCCATTCGGAGAGATCATCGTAGCATCCACCACCAAGGGTATTTGTCATCTGGCTTTTTCTGTAGATAAAGGAGATGCGTTAAATGACCTAACCAATCGCTTCCCTAATGCTTATTTTAATCAGCATCTGGACATGATTCAACAAAATGCGCTCTTCATTTTCACTCATGACTGGAGTAAGCTCAATGAAATCAAACTCCACCTGAAAGGCACAGACTTCCAACTGAAAGTCTGGGAAACACTGGTCAAAATTCCATCAGGTGGTCTTTCTACCTATGGAAAAATTGCAAAGCAAATCAGCAAGCCTAAAGCTTCACGAGCTGTGGGGTCTGCCGTTGGAAATAACCCGGTCGCTTACCTCATCCCCTGTCATCGGGTGATTCAGTCTACCGGGCAGATTGGGGAATACCACTGGGGAAGCAACCGTAAAACGGCTATGATCGGCTGGGAAGCTTCACAGGTGTAATAAGCAATCTGCTTTTTATTACTGACATCTGATAAAAATAGAATTTATTAAAAAAATGATCTTAGAATGAACCAAGGAGGTTTAGTGCTTTTTTCAAAAAAAACACCCCCTGCTCGGGGTGCTTGTAAGTCCCCTTTAGGGGATTTAGGGGTAAGTTTTATGTAAGTTTCATTTGAAATCATTTTTACTCGGATACCAATAATTTTTTATCACTAAAAAGTCTTTTCGCAATGAAAAAATTACCCTGGGAAGAAATACATGAATCCCTGAACACGCGAGGGTTTGCCTCCCTACCCGGATTAGTTGATCCTAAAACCTGTGATGAGTTGATCTCCCTTTACCCTGAAGAACCCATCTACCGGAAGACAGTTGTGATGGAGCGTCACCGATTTGGGTTGGGAGAATACAAATATTTCAACTATCCCCTGCCTGTATTCATACAGGAGTTGAGAGCTACCATGTATCCATACCTGGCTCCAATCGCCAATCAATGGATGCACGTCCTTAATATGGAAACCAGATACCCGGAAGATCATGAAACGTTCCTTGCTACCTGCCACAGTCAGGGACAGCAACAGCCTACCCCCCTGATCCTAAAATATGGTAAAGGTGGCTACAATACTTTACACCAGGATCTTTATGGATCTGTGTACTTCCCACTGCAACTGGTGCTATTTCTATCCGACTATGGAACAGCCTATGAAGGCGGTGAATTTGTAATCACAGAGCAAGTCCCTCGTTCACAATCAAAAGCACGGGTAATCAAACCACAAAAAGGTGATGCGCTTTTGCTTGCAACATCCTTCCGCCCGGTTAAAGGGACTCGAGGATATTACCGAACCAACCTTCGGCATGGAGTAAGCGAAGTAACTTCAGGCAATCGGTACACGATGGGAATTATCTTTCATGATGCAACAAACTAGTATGATTAATCACACATGCATCACTGATCATGCTCTTTTCCAGGCAATAAGATCCGGTAAAATTAAGCTTGGTGGAAACAAGCGATTGAAAATATTCGGAAGGTTAAATTGCAAATCAGGCAAACGAATGAAAAGATATAACCGAGTGTTTTTTGTAAGTGAAGAAGAGGCCATAGCAGAAGGGTACCTACCTTGTGGTCATTGCTTGCGAAAAAAGTATATTATCTGGAAACAATCGACTAGGAAATAATGGAGCTATTTGAGCGAAAAGTTGATTACACAAAAAACTGGTTGCCCCATGATGGTATTGTTAATTATTATGGCAAAATATTCAATCCTACGGAAACTAATCGCTTGCTCATGGCCCTTTTGAACACAATTGACTGGCAGCCTGATCAGGCAATCATTTTTGGAAAAACCATCACTACCAAGCGGAAAGTGGCCTGGCATGCAGAAATGCCTTTCCCTTATCGTTATTCCGGAACCACCAAAGTTGCACTCCCGTGGACAAAGGAACTTAAATACCTCAAAGAAATGGCCGAAAAACATTCCGGAGAATCATACAATTCGTGCCTGCTCAATTTGTATCATAACGGTGAAGAAGGCATGGCCTGGCATAGCGATGGGGAAACGGAACTAAAGAAAAATGGAGCAATCGCTTCTTTGAGCTTTGGTGCAGAGCGAAAGTTTTCTTTTAAGCATAAGCAAACCAAGGAACGCATCTACCTTCAGTTGGAACATGGGAGTTTGATGGTGATGAAAGGCACCACTCAAACCCACTGGCTTCATCGGCTCCCACCTACCAAAAAGGTTAGTCAGCCTAGGGTGAACCTAACCTTTAGGCAAATGATGGAAAGTTGATCCGGTTATAAACCCTCAACATCTCCTTTCCAAACCACTCATCAATTATCCTCTTGTTTGAGGGATGAAGTCGTGCTATTTTTTGTTAAGAAATCACAAACTCAAAACATATGAAGTGGCACTCCTCAACCTTGTTTGTATTCACTTGCATTCTCCAACTAGCTTTCGGACAAACTGATCAAAAAATTCAGGCTGCACTGGACAGCATCCAAATAGCAGCGGATTACCCAGGTGTTGTATTCACTTATATTGATCCCGAAGGCGATGTGTACGCTTTTGCCAGTGGGATGGCTGATAAGGAAAATGATGTGCCTATGACCATCAATCACAAGCTTCATGGAGGCAGTACCGGCAAGACCGTGGTTTCTGCAGTGATCATGCAACTCGTCAGTGAAGGTAAGTTGTCATTGGATAATAAAGTCTCAAAATTCCTGGGAAGCAATGACTGGTATTCCCGTCTGGCCAATGCAGAGGATATCACGATAAGAAACTTGCTTCAACACACTTCGGGTATTATTCGATATGAATTCAAAGAGGCTTTCCTGAATGATCTGGCTATTGATCCTTCTCGTGCCTGGAAGCCGGAAGAACTCCTAACGTATGTGCTGGATGACGAACCTCCTTTTGCTGCTGGTCAGGGATTTACTTATGCAGACACAAACTACATTTTGCTCGGTATGATCATTGAGCAGATTACCAATAATTCCTTCTATGAAGAAGCGGAAGAACGTGTATTGCAGCCACTTGGAATTACCAACTTCACCCCTACCAACACTGCATCCGTCCCCAACATGGCCCAGGGGTATTATACCGAAGGGTCTGAGTATGCCCTTGGTTTCAAAGCTCCGTTTCTTGTCGGTGGGAAAGCACAAAACAACATGCAGTTTGAGTGGACCGGAGGTGGATATGCCTATAAAAATGCAGACTATGCCAGCTTGCTCAAAAACATATATGAAGGTAGAGCTTTTGACATGAGTGAGCTCAAAGATGAATTTTATAACTACGTGGAAGCCGCTGAGATCAGGAGTCAGTATGGACTTGGCGTCATTAAATATGAATTTCCGGGATTAGGTACATTCATTGGGCATTCAGGATTCTTTCCTGGATACAACACGGCTGGATTTTATCATCTGGAAACAGGTCAGGTCTTCACCATGCAAATTAACTCTACCAATGAAGCTCAATTACAACGCTTTTTTGGAAGCTATCTTAGACTTGTTCGATTGATTATGGAAGAGTGAATAATTATCAAATCCTGCTGTCGCTAAAACTCAGTCTTGTAACTTTTAGTGATCGTTCTTCCTCATCACACAAGAATCTCTTTACTCACTAACATGTCCAGAACAAAAAAGATAATTAAATGGTCCGTAATCACCATTGTCATTCTTGTCATATCATTGACAGCATTTGGTTATTGGTTTATGGGGCTCATAGTAGCAGATAAACCGATGTATGAAGGCATCACCAAAACACGTTCTTCTGATCTCACCTACTTGATAAATGACTCGGTTGAGTACCGAGGAAAAATACTAGCTGTAGTAACAAGCACCGCTGAAATGGGTACCAGCGGCAAATCAACAGGCTATGAATTAACGGAGCTATCTCGTGCGTACTATGTTTTCATGGCTAATGGATTTGAAGTAGAGGTAGCAAGCCCACTTGGCGGCCAACCTCCGGTGGTCATAGATGATGACGATGTTGGGAGTTATGACTATGCTTTCATGAATGATTCCGCTGCACAATACAAAGTCAACAATACCCTTGCCTTAGCTGATATAACCGCTTCGGATTATGCAGGTGTCTATTTTGTAGGTGGTAAGGGAGCTATGTTTGATTTCCCTGACAATGCTTCAATCCAAAATCTCGTTCGAGAACTCTATGAGAATGATAAAGTGGTTGGTGCAGTATGTCACGGTCCGGCAGCATTGGTCAATGTCAGCCTAAGTGATGGGAAAGCATTATTAGCAAACAAGACCGTCAGTAGCTTCACTAATGAAGAAGAGCTGTTCCTTATCCCGGATGCTCCTGAAATATTTCCATTTATGCTTCAGACTAAGCTGATTGAATCAGGGGCCTCTTTTCAAGAGGGTTCTTTATACCTCGAAAATGTAGTGACTGATGGAAACCTGATCACAGGCCAGAACCCTTGGTCTACCTGGGCTGTTGCTGAATCAATGATTGAGGTGTTGGGGTATACTCCGAAACCACGTACAATCACCGCTGAGGAAATCTCGGTAGCTATTCTAAATATGTATGCTCGGTTAGGTTATGAACAAGCCAGGCAACTATTAGCAAAAAACTTGAATGAAGGAACTCCTATCCATAGGGAGCTTCTTGCGGTGCATAGCATCATTTCAGCAATGCAATGGAAACTGGGGACTACCATTGACCTTATCCGTCTTTTGGCATATGCCAAATCGAAGAAATAGCTGTAAACCCCTTTATGCGTTAATTTAGGGGCTGTTCATCACACCTGAATTCCATCACTGTGCTCAACCCTAAACAAAAACGAAACATCAGTCGCATCATCCCTTTTGGGATCATCTGGTTAGTGACCGGTTGGGTGTTTTTATTAGCTGAAACAGTAGCAACAGGTAATCAAAACCTCAACCCAAATACTGCTGTTACCTTAACAATACCTGTTTTCATTTTTGCAAGTTTGGCCGTGACCTCTGTTGGTCTATTGGTTGGGTTGATCGAGTTGGTTATTCTTGAGAAGCGATTTCGTCATTACAGCTTTGCCAGAAAGGTTGGCTACAAATTCATATTTTATCTAGCGCTAATGCTGATCCTCCAGGTCATCCTCTTCCCAATCGCATCTGCACTGGATCTTGGAGTGAGTCTGTTTGATCAAATAGTATTGGAAAAGACGCTACTATACTTTCAAAGTCTGGTCTTCGTCAATACCATGTTTCAGCTTTCCTTTCACCTGATTTTGAGTCTGCTATATGCAGCAATCAGTGAAAATCTGGGACATCAGGTGATGTTCAATTTTTTTACCGGTATGTATCATAGACCCAGAGTGGAGGAACGCATATTTATGTTTTTGGATATGAAAAATTCAACCACTATCGCTGAAAAACTGGGACATATAAAGTACTTCGATTTTCTACAGATGTATTACGATGCGATGACAGACCCCATCATCAATCATTTGGGTGAAGTGTATCAATATATCGGAGACGAAGTGGTCATTTCATGGAAGAAAGACCAGGGACTTAAAGACAACAACTGTATTCGTTGCTTTCAGGGGATAAAGGATAGTCTGGCCCTTATGGAAAGTCAATTCAAAGAAAATTATGGAATAGACCCGGAATTCAAGGCTGGTATACATGTGGGTGAAGTAACCACAGGCGAAATTGGTGCACTAAAAAAGGAAATCATATTCACCGGGGATGTACTAAACACCACCGCCCGCATTCAGGCACTCTGCAACGAACATCAAGTGTCATTGATAATTTCAGAGGAGCTCAAAGATCAACTTCCTGATGATGTTCAGACTCGGAATCTTGGTGCTATTCAACTCAAGGGCAAATCACAATCCACTAAAGTAGTAGCTTTACTAACAGATGCTGCACTCTCCTGTTGAGCAATACGACAATCTTTTTTGTGGGGAGAGTTATTGTAATCCATAGAAACAAAAAACCCGCATTTCTGCGGGTTTTAGTAGTGATTCGCCCAGGGCTCGAACCTGGAACCCCCTGCTTAGAAGGCAGGCGCTCTATCCAGTTGAGCTAGCGAACCATTGCCTTCACCAATGTTTCGGCAATTAAAATTGCTCGATCACCAGCAAACTTGAATCGGATTTTCTCCGGTTGCTGCTTTCGCAGCATTTTGTTTGCGGAGAGAGGGGGATTCGAACCCCCGGTACGATTTCTCGTACGCATGTTTAGCAAACATGTGGTTTCAGCCACTCACCCACCTCTCCGGGTTTTTTCTGAATATTTCAAGAATTCTTCAATTCAAGACCGTTTCTGTTTCAAAGGCTGAAACGGTTTCAGCCCTGCCTGCCGGCAGGCAGGCACTCACCCACCTCTCCGGGGTATTAGCTTAAAGCTCTTTTTAGCATTAAAAACGCTAAATATCCCAATCAAATGACCACACTTTTGTGGGATATCCCTGAAAAGGAGTGCAAATATAAAAGTTACCATCAAAAATCCATTTCCTTAATCCATTTCTTTAGTAATTTCCTTTTAAATAATCTTGTGATATGAATAAAACACAGATTCTTTTAGCCTTGGTGATCATTAGTATCTTCGGTGTGAGTGTTACATTCCTGGACCTCTCCCACATAATTGCTAAAAGGTCAAATCCGACCGATACCAAAAGAGCTCCTAAACATGGGGAGGTAAGACAGTACACCAAAGACCAGCGCCTGAAAACTATCGTCAATTATTATCAGGGAATTAAACATGGCACCTCCTATCTATACCACGATGATGGAGAAACAATTCTACTTGCCATGCCCTACATCAATGGGAAGAGAGAAGGAGTTTCTAAGAAATACTATGAAGATGGGCAACTATACGCCTCCACATCTTATCAAGATGACAAAATTCATGGACCGAGAAAAACATATTATTCCAATGGTCAACTCAAATCTGTAGTTAATTATGGATATGGATATGCTGGAGTAGGAACTGAAGAGTATCTTTTAGAAGGAACCAGAAAGCCTGAAAATAAAATTCAATTTGAAAAAATTGGTGATCGTTACATGTTATCAACCTCCGAAGCATGTACGGAAATCAGATTCCTGATAGGTCAGCTAATTGAAGATTCGTTTTATGATCCATCGGATAAAAATGTAAGGCTTCTTCCCAAAGAAAATGGAGTTTACTTTGTAGATACAGAAGTCTTCACACCTAGCTATCTTAAATATCAGGACATTATTTGTTCATGCAGTAGTTCGCAAGGAAATCCGATTATCTTAAAAGCAAAACTGATTCTGTAAATCCGAAGACTGCCGCTTCCACCCTTAAAAAATGTTAATCCATAAAATACTAGTTCATATCAATGAATTGATCTGTTAGATTTGCCGCCAAAGAACCTGAAACACAATAGGTGCATGAAATGGGTTAATTCCGTAAGTACTTTCGAACTTGTTCTGTTAGGAACATTCATCTTGCTCTATGCTGCATTTATATGGCGGGTTGTGTCAACGACCAAACGATTAGGCCTTCCAGCAAGAAGGGTTTTAATCAAAACCATTCTTCGTAGTTTATATTTCTTTCTAATCGTCTTAGCATTGCTGGGGCCAAGTTTCGGCGATGCTTCTCGGGAAATAAAAACGGTTGGTAAGGACATTTTCATCTGCATGGACCTTAGTCAATCCATGAATGCGAACGACGTTCAGCCCTCCCGACTAGAGAAGGTTAAGTTCGAATTGAAAAATATTGTGGAGGCCTTTAGTTCGGATAGGATTGGCCTAATCATGTTTAGCAGTGAAGCTTACCTGCAATGTCCGCTTACTTACGACAACAATGCCCTCAATCTTTTCATCCAAACCCTTAATACTGAGATGGTTCCGAACTTTGGAACTGATTTTGGTCCACCACTAGAAATGGCTACCGAGAAACTAATAGCAGATGACACGGTAGTCACACGATCCAAGTCCAAGATTACCATTCTCATCAGCGACGGGGAAGATTTTGGAGACAATACGGATGAAATAGCTGAAGAACTGGAATCGGAAGGCATTACATTATTTACCCTTGGAGTGGGTACCAAAAAGGGTAGCAAGATTCCAACCCGGAATGGGTTCAAAACAGATAACTCGGGAAATGAAGTAATATCACAGCTCAATTCTTCTTCACTGGAAGATTTGGCTGAAAACACGGGAGGAGAATATTTTGAAATAAATGAATCAAGAAACGATGTTGAGCGTTTGATAAATGCGATCAACAATGTAGAAGGAGAAATGCGCGATGCAAAACAAATAGATTCTACTCAAAACAGGTATTTCTACTTTTTGGGTCTAGCATTGTTTTTGATGGTAATGGATGTACTATTTAGTGTGAAATTGATCAAACTATGAAAATCGTATTTGCTGTCATATTAGCTTTAATAATTTCCGATCCTAAAGAGATTGCTAAGGTCAATACCCTTAAAAAAGAAGCAGAATCCGCCTATCTGGCTGGAGATTATGAGCTAGCTCTCTCAAAATATACTATCCTAAGTGATTCGCTAGGTATTGATGATCCGGCAATTAAATTAAACCTGGCGCACTCGCACTATCATCTAGGTGATACCGCTGGAGCAAAAAGCAGATATAATCAGCTGGCCACTGCACCTAGCAATAAACTAAAATCTGTTGCCTTCCAGCAACTTGGTGTTATGAGTAAGGATGCCGGAAAACTTGAAGAAGCGCTACAACAACTCAAATCAGCCATTAAAGCTGATCCAACAAACCAGGAAGCACGCTATAATTATGAAGTAGTGAAAAAACTGCTGGAGGAACAAAAGAAACAGGAACAAAATCAGGATCAGCAAGATCAAGAACAGGAGAATAAAGACGGAGAAGACGAGCAGGAAAAGAAAGATCAAGAGAAGAAAGACGGAGATCAGGGGGATCAGGAAAAGAAAGATGGTGAGCAGGAGAAGTCTGAGGAAGAAAAGAAAAACGAAGAACAACAAAATCAGGAGCAGAAAGAGGGAGAAGAGGAACAACAGGAGAAATCCCAGGAACAGATGACGAAGGAAAAGCTCAAAGAAATGGGCATAAGCGAGGAAAAAGCTCGCCAGCTACTGGAGGCTATGCGTCAGAGTGAGATTAAGTACCTACAACATCAAAAAAGAAAACCTACCAAGCGACCTCCAAGTGGAAAACCGGATTGGTAGCAGATTCTGAACTTTTACGATCTTTGCGTCCCGAAATTGAACCTTCGGGACTTTTTATTGATTAAAAAAACAAACAATAACCACATCATAACAATGAAAGAAGTTTACATAGCAGCGGCAGTTCGTACACCTATTGGAAGCTTTGGAGGAAAACTTTCCGGTTTTTCTGCCACCCAGCTTGGAACATTCGCAATCAAAGGAGCATTAGAAAAAGCCGGAGTGGCTGCTGATCAGGTACAAGAAGTTTTTATGGGTAACGTCCTTTCTGCCAACCTGGGACAGGCACCTGCCCGTCAGGCAGCTATTGGAGCAGGTATTGGTCACAATGTGCCTTGCACGACGGTTAACAAAGTATGTTCTTCAGGTATGAAGTCTGTTATGTTTGGAGCTCAGTCAATCATGCTTGGCATTAATGATGTGGTAGTTGCGGGTGGAATGGAGAGTATGTCAAATGTACCATACTACATTCCCAAAGCAAGATTTGGATACAAATACGGCCATGGTCAAATGATTGATGGTTTAATGCACGATGGGCTTTGGGAAGTGTACAACGGATTCCCAATGGGCAACTGTGCTGACAATACCGCCAAAGAGATGAACATCTCCCGTGAAGCTCAGGATGAATATGCAATCAACTCTTACAAAAGAGTTGCCGCCTCAACAGAAGCCGGAGATTTCAAAGATGAAATTGTGCCAGTAGAAATTCCTCAACGAAAGGGTGATCCTTTGGTAATGAACGAGGATGAAGAATTCAGAAATGTGAATTTTGATAAGATCCCTTCACTAAGGCCTGTATTTGATAAAGCGGGGACAGTGACTGCAGCAAATGCATCGACTATCAATGATGGAGCATCTGCGCTCGTCTTAGTTAGCAAGGAAAAAGCGGAAGAATTAGGACTTACGCTCATTGCTAAAATCAAAGGTTTTGGAGATGCAGCACAGGAACCACTTTGGTTTACAACCGCCCCTTCATTAGCTATTCCGAAAGCATTAGCTCATGCGGGTATTGAACAAAGCGATGTTGACTTCTGGGAAGTAAATGAAGCATTTTCTGCTGTAGCAATTGCCAATCAACAGAAATTAGGTTTAGATCCGGAAAAACTAAACGTATTCGGCGGTGCAGTTGCCATCGGTCACCCACTGGGAACATCAGGCGCACGAATCATTGCAACATTAAATTCTGTCCTGACCAAAAAAGGTGGAAAAATTGGTGTAGCTGGAATATGTAACGGTGGCGGAGGAGCTTCTGCTATTGTTATAGAGAAAGTTTAAGACATAAAGCAATCTCGTAAAAAGTCCAACGTTCTACGTTGGACTTTTTATTTAAAAGAAGGTACTTTTATAAAGTTATGACTCGATTTACAATAGATATTCCGGATGAAAAGGTTCCTTTTTTCAAAGAGCTTATAAAAAATCTCGGTTTGGAAAAGGATATAGATATTCGTGAAGATCAAAAACAAATTGTTCTGGATCGAATCAAAAAATCAAAAAACAATCCAGAACTTCTACTGGAATGGGAAGACATTAAGAATGACTTCAAGCTCGGCTAATGAGTTTCTCAATTAAAATTGAGTCAGAAGCCAAAGAGGACATACAGGAAGCCATCGATTGGTACAATGCTCAAAAACCGGGACTTGGTGCTTTATTTTTAGAGGAGATAAATAGTTCGGTTGAACAGCTAAAAATCAATCCGCATTATCAAGTGCGCTACGATGAGGTGAGATGTTTACCTACAAGAATATTCCCTTTTATGATTCATTTTACTTTAAATGAAGAAGCGCAAACCGTAATTATAAGAGGAGTTTTTCACACATCAATGAGTCCAAAAAAATGGAAAAGATAATTATTGTTTTTTTCACTCTTGTTCTTTACTCGAAGGCTTACACCCAAACCCAGATCAAAACCTACTATGAGCAAGGACAGCTTAAGGAAGAGTATAATATCCTTAACGGAGATAGCACTCGGGTCGATGGAGCATACAAAATGTATGACCTCAATGGTAACGTGATAGTTTCTGGGAACTTCGATTCAGGAGCAAAAGATGGCATTTTCTACAATTATTACCCGGACGGAAGTATCCAAAGGCAAACGATCTATAAAAATAATTTGAGAGAAGGATTGACTCAGATATTTTCTCCCGGTGGAAATGTCCTTCAGGAAACAATGTTTGAGCGAGATACCATTGTCGGGGAGATCAAACTTTATGACGAAAAAGGCAACCTAAAAGGGGAGACCACTTTTGCAAACGGTAAACCCAATGGCTTGGTTCGCTCCTATTTTGACAATGGAAATATCAAAGAAGAAGTTACCTATCAAAACGGGAAGCCGAATGGCATCACTCGCCACTATTATGAAAACGGGGAACTTCAACTGGAAGCTAACTATCGTGGTGGTCTGCTTGATGGCGATTATAAAACTTACTATCCATCTGGGAAATTGGAGATGGAAGTGGTGAACATACGAGGAGACCGAACCGGCTCTGTAAAAATGTATCATGAAAACGGTCAGATAAAAGCTACAGGCAGCTATGCCAATGGCGCTCTTCAAGGTGATTATTTAGTATATTTTGAGAATGGTGATACGAAGAGTGAATACAAATATCGGGATGGATATCGGGTAGGTAAAAGCCTGGATTATTTTGAAAACGGGAATGTACGACTGGAGTCCAGTTTTTCCAACAATGGACTTAATGCTACCGTAAAGGAGTACAATGAAAAAGGGAAGTTGATCGCTCAAAAAGAGCTTTCAAATGAATTACCAGAAGGGACTTGGAAAACATGGGACGATAAAGGAAACCTCTTAGCTATCGAACGATATGAGAAAGGAAAACTTCATGGAATCCAGGAAACTTATGAGAAAGGTCAAAAAAAGACCACCACTGAATACCGGTTTGGAAATAAGTATGGACCACACAAAGAATACTATTCCAGCGGAGACCTAAAAATTGAAGCCAGTTACGAACTGAACAAATTACAAGGTGATTATACCTCCTATTATAAAAATGGACTAGTAGAATACTCGGGCAAATACATAAGGAACAGACGTCATGGGGTGTGGATCTACTATGATAAAAAAGGAAAACAGACGGAGGAAATCACTTACAAGCACGGCGAGAAAGTGGAAGGAAATTAAACCGCCGATCAATTTTTCCTAACAGCTTCACTCATTCTCCGTACAAAGGGTAATGAACTCGAAGTTTATCGCCACAATCCTTCTTCTCTCAATATTGTTTGGTTGTACAGAAGAAAAAGTACCTGAAAGATTTTATCCAAGAAACGACCATCACGCGTATTGGTACTCTCTTAAACAGGCCAATTTGCTTAGCACAGCTTTGGGCAAAGAATGGCTCGAAGCATCAGAAAAGCCCTTTGAACAACAAATTCAAGTTCAACTCCCCTATCAGGAATCATTTGTTTTATCCGACTTAAAACCCGAAGCTATAGGATATCGATTTGAGGCAAAAAGAGGACAAAAAGTTCTGGTAGACATCCAACTTATCACCAAGGACACCACCAAAGTTTTTGTTGATCTATTTAGAGTTCAGAATGATTCACTTGGCGACTACCTTCAGGTGGCTTCTGCCGACAGTACGCTGCAACTTGGATTTGAACCTCGAAGGGATGCTTCCTATTTATTGAGATTGCAACCGGAACTTTTGAGAGGAGGACATTACACTGTCACCATTGAAAATGTGCCCACCCTTGATTTCCCCGTAGCAGGCAAAGACAAAAGGGCGATTCAAAGTGTTTTTGGTGACCCCAGAGATGGTGGCAGACGGGAACATCATGGAGTAGACATTTTTGCAAGCCGGCACACTCCCATTCTTGCGCCAACAAAGGCCGAAGTGCGCTTTGTAGGTGTTCGTGGTTTGGGTGGCAAAGTAGTGTGGCTTTTCGATCGGGAACGAGGTACGAATCTATACTTTGCTCACCTTCAGGAGCAAAAGGTAAAAAGATACCAAATGGTGAATCCCGGTGATACGATAGGTACAGTAGGCAACACCGGAAATGCCAGATATACCCCTCCACACCTTCATTTCGGTATTTATCGAAACGGCCCGATTGATCCTTATGCATTCATTGTCCCTGAATATGCCAGACCGAAACCTATCATTCCAGATACGATTCTCTTAGGAAAGAAAATAGAACTTACTAATGATCTAATTCTCAAATCAGCAATGAACTTTAACGCGGATCCAATTGATACGGTTAAGGTAGGAGGTGTTATTACCATTAATGCTGTTAATCACAACTACATACGAGTAACCAATGAAAAAGGCATTACCGGATTTCTAACAATGAAAGAGGCGAGTAAATTCTAAGAGAATCATTAATTTGAAATATGATTTTCTTTCAAACCATCAAAGCATTTCTTGCTGATAAGGAGTACCGGGATTTACTACTCACTGGATTGGCCATACTTATTCTTGGAACAGTGGTTTACCATGAGCTTGAAGGGTGGACTTACCTTGATGCCTTTTACTTTTCATTTATCACACTTACAACCATAGGTTTTGGTGATTTTGCACCTCAGACCGATGGGGGTAAAATCTTCACAATCATTTATATCACAATAGGGGTTGGAATTATCCTGTCCTTTATCAACACACTCTATCATCATTACAGCAAGGTCATTAAGAAAAGTAGAAAGAAATAAAAAAAGCAACTCATCAGGAGTTGCTTTTTCATATCATTACATGTCCGGATTAATTTCCGCCAAATTCTTTTTCGTAATCATTGATTTGCTGCTCGATTTTTTTCTTGTCACCGACAATTACGAGTTTCATATCCTCCGGTCTGATGTACTTTTTCACCAACTCACTTACCTGCTCCGGAGTAACCGCATAGATATTTTTCACCTTTTCGGTAAGGAATGATTCCGGTAAATCATAGATATCTAAATAAGAAAGCTGTCCAATAATACCTCCTGGAGTAGAGTTCTGAAGCACGTAAATTCCTGCCTCGTAATTCTTGATACCATTAAGTTCCTCTTCTGAAGGAGGTTCATCCTGCAACTTATAAATCTCCTTGGTGATCTCTCGCAAAGCGGGTCCGGTCACATCTGTGGTCACATCTGCCATTTCAAACCAAACTGCCGACTTATATCTATCAGAAATCGTGCTGTATGGAGAGTAGGTGTAGCCTTTGTCTTCCCTGATATTGCTTGTAATCCGTGATCCAAAAGATCCCCCTAAAAGGGAGTTTGTGATATCCAACGCCTGATAATCAGGATTTGATGGATCTGCAACAGGCAATCCAATCATTATTGTAGATTGAGGTGCATCCGGTCTGTCAATCATCTGAATATTATCCGAAAGCTGCGGTTCTGCCAACGGGTAGTTTGCCTCACTACCAGCCTTCCATTCACCAAAATTGCTTTGGATCGCGCTCTTCACAGATTTAGCATCAAACTTTCCTGCTACGTAAACAGTCGTTCGTTTTGCTCCAAAATTTTCATCATAAAATGCCCTTATCTTCTCCAAATCATAGCTGTCTAGCATTTCATCTGTTGGGAAAATTCTTCCATACGGATGATCGGGATAGATAGATGCGTAAAACTTATCCATCGCCTGAGATTGAGGTTGTGTCTTACTTACACTCAGCTGTCTCTTTCGATCATTGATCAAACGGTTCAGCTCCTCCTCCGGAAAAGTAGGGTTCATTAATACGTCACCCATCAGTTCAATTGCATCAGGAACAAACTCGTACAAAACAGAGGCAGTCAGCGTGGTGGAGTGATTTCCAACACCAATGGAGAGGTCTCCTCCCATACTGGCAATCTGATCTGCAATTTCATTTGCCGAGCGATTAGTACTGCCTTCCTGCATTAGATCCCCCACCAAATCAGCCAGCCAAACTTCATCAGCTCCTTCATTGATATTTCCGGTCTTGATCACAATTTGAATGGTAGCTTTAGGAATAGAGCCCCATTGCACCATGACTCCTTTCATTCCATTTTCAAGATTAAAGACGTCTTTTTCAGGAAGCGTGAAGCCTTTTGGCTCTCCTCCCGGTGGAGGAGTTTCTTTTTCAGTTTCTATCTCCTGAGCTATCCCCCAAATAGGGATCAGGTATATATAAAATATATATTTAAGTAATGTTTTCATGTTTCTTCTAGTTAAGAGATTCAGCGGTTGGTTTCAATGAGAGAATGGTTCTATTGGTTGGTCGCAAATATTCCTCAATCGTTGCGTTAACATCCTGAATAGTCACTTTTTTAAACTCACTTTCAATGTCATTTATCCTGGCAGGATTGTCATCAAATAACGCAAAACTGCAAAGCAAGTCCGCTCGTCCAAAACCAAAAAATCCACCTAAATTATCGTATAAGCTTGATCTGATCTTTACGATTGCATTGTCCAACATGTCCTGCGTTACCCCATTGGCTTGCAAATCAGCAATCACCGCATCTACTGATTGAATAATGCTATCTGCTTCTGTTGTGTTATCATATGTTAAGTCAAACATCCACTGCATGGGGCCTTTGTAATTGAACATATTACCCAGGTAGTTGATACCTCCTGAAACATTCGCCGCATATCCATTTTCCTTTACCAGCTCCTTGTATAGTAAGCTATTGTCACCTTGAAGTAGGATTTGATCTAACAATCCCATAGCATAATATGATGTGCTGTTTCGTTCAGGCATGTGATAAGCCATTGCAATTGCGGGTTTTGTAGCTAGCTTATCTTCTTTTTCAAATCGCTTTTCTTCCGTTTGTCTCTTTTCTGAAATGTCCGGAGTAGATGGAAGTTCCGCTGATGGAATATCACCGAAATACTGCTCTATCCATTTCTTCGCATCGGCTATTTCAAAATCTCCCACCACAGAGATGGCAGCATTATTTGGTGCATAGTAGGTATCAAAAAAGCTCTGAACGTCTACTAAAGTAGCAGCATCCAGATCTTCAAGGTCACCGTAGAAGTTGTGCGCATTGTACCAATTTTCATTGGCATACTGAGGCATGTCTAACCATGGAAATCCACCATATGGCTGATTCAATACATTTACTTTCACCTCATTTTTCACTACTCCTTGTTGGTTAGTTAGATTGTCTTGTGTAATAGCCAAGCCTCGCATTCTGTCTGCTTCAGCCCATAACATTGTTTCTAACTTGTGAGATGGAACAATTTCAAAGTAGTTCGTGAAATCAAAACGTGTGGAACCATTGAGAACGCCACCGTTTTGCTGAACCAATTTGATGAACTCCATCTTTCCAAGATTCTTGGAGCCCTGAAACATCATATGCTCAAATAAGTGAGCAAACCCTGTTCTATCTTTCGGTTCTATTCTAAATCCTATGTTATAATAGGCTGCAATCACCACCGTTGGTGAGGTTTTATCCTGAGAAAGGATCACTTTCAAGCCATTGTCCAGCTTGTAGTATTCCACCGGCACCTCGAAGTAGGCCGATTCACTCTTTTCTTCTGCAGGTGTACAACTAGCCAGCCATACAGAGCAAAGAGCCATTAATAATAAATTTCTGTGCTTCATAAGTGCGTTTTTAGGTATAATAAGATTGGTAATAAAATAAATTTGAGATTATTTCAATAGCTGAATTCCATGAATGGGAGTAACAGATAGTTAACGGATCAACTAGCTATTTCGCATACGATATTCTAAAAATGGTACCTGCCAAATCATCCGATACCAGCATTGATCCATCCGAAGCAAAAATTAAATCAACAGGTCTGGCCCACCCCGTGTTTGTTTCTTTATTTAAAAAGCCGGTGGCAAAATCTTCGTATGCTGTGCCTATACCGTTTTCCTCTGTTACCATGGTGATCTTGTACCCGGTATGCCCCACTTCAGGTTCCCGGTTCCAGGAACCATGTTCAGCTATAAATATTTTATGTTTATACTCTGAAGGAAAGGTCTCACTGGTACAAAATTTAACTCCGAGTGGCGCAACGTGCGGTCCAAGGTTTTGAGCAGGCTTCACAAAATCGGAACAAGGATACTTATGTCCAAACTCCGGGTCTTTTATATCACCCCCATGGCAATACGGATAGCCAAAGTGTTGGCCAGGCTCAGAAATTCGATTTAGCTCACAAGGTGGTAAATCATTTCCCATCCAGTCTCGTCCATTGTCCGTAAACCACATCTCTCCAGTCTCAGGATGCCAGGTAAACCCGACTGTATTTCTTACTCCGTGAGCATACACTTCCCGATCTGAACCGTCAGGGTTCATGCGGGTTATGCTTGCATACATTTCATTTTTACTTTCACAAATATTGCATGGTGCGCCGACCGGGACATATAGTTTTCCATCAGATCCAAAAGCAATGTACTTCCACCCATGATGTCCATCGCGTGGATAATCATCATAAATCAAGACTGGTTCAGGTGGATTATCCAGATTTGCCTCGATGTTATCATACCTCCAGAGTTTTGAGATCTCAGCAACATAAAGAGAGCCATCTTTAAATGCGACTCCATTAGGTGAACGCAGATCAGTAGCTATTACATATTTTTCATCCGCTTTCCAGTCACCATCCGTATCACGAATGGCATACACGGTACCTCCTCCTCTATTTCCGATAAATAGCGTTCCACTTTCAGTAAGTGCTAAGGATCTGGCATTGTTTACCCTGGCAAAAACTTCAATCTGAAAACCTTCAGGAAGTACAACCTCATTAAGATTAATTCCTTCCATAGAGGTAAGAGCGGAGGATGAACCTTCAGGTTCCCCATCATTAGAAGTGTCTGCATTATTAGAAGAACATGATCCCAAAATCAGAAAAACAAGAAATAAGCTCTTATTCATGGCTTTTTTTCTTCAAGTTAAAAAATCCATTGGTAACCTGGTTCATAAATTCAATCGAAGAAATACTCCTATAAATAGAATAGTCTGGCAAAAGGTAATTTTGTTTCCTACATTTCTGCCTCAAACCAGCAATTCAACTTGATCACCAGAACTTTCGCGTATATCTCATTTATACTGCTGCTTAATGCTAGTTATGCACAAGAGCATCTGCTATTATTCAAAGGTGAGCGCATCGAGCTGAATGGTGCCTGGAATCTGACTATGTATGATTTCCTGAGCTATGACGAAATTGGTCAGAACAAAGAAAGTGTTTTAATAGATGTACCAAGTATTTGGAATGATGTCATTTGGGAAGGGGGTAAAATAGGAGCCTATGGGTATGGCACTTACTATCGTACGTTTGTTTATCCCCGGAACCTGCCTGACACAACACTTGCCATCGAAGTGTCTGAAATAAGCCTGGCATACAGGCTTTACGCTAATGAAAAGCTAATAGGACAGGTTGGTAATCCCGGCATTGATTTATCACACAGCTCTCCGAAGATCGACCATCAAATATTTGATTTTAGCGTTCAGGCTGGCGATACCGTCACTCTCATTTTTCACATTAGCAATTTCGAACATAAGACCGGCGGCATGTGGTACGCCCCCACCATCGACTTTGAATCGAGAATTATTAACAAATTCGAACTTAACCGTACAATAAAACTGATCATTCTTGGCTGTATCCTCATCGGAGGACTGTTTCAGTTTACCATATTCATACTTAATCCGAAAGAAAAATTCTGCATCTATTTTGCACTCGTCTGTATGTCGCTTTCGATGATTATTGTTACCAGAGGTGATCTTACCATAATGGATCTTTTTCCTGGCACTTCATGGGTGACTTTGAAGAAAACACTGTACCTGGCTATTACCCTGACCGGACCAGCTAACGCTCTGTTTCTAAGGGAGATTTATCCAAAATTTTATCATAAAAAGGTCATTGACATTATGGCTATTATGGCCATTGTTCTTTCATTATTTGTTGTGGTCGTTCACCCAAGTATCACCTATTCCATCGTGCCATGGCTCCATGGATATAATATTATCATTGGGGTCTACCTCCTTGTGTGTCTCATTCAGGCAGCAATTGTTAAAAAATATGGAGCAAGGTTTTTACTCTTTGGCTACACTGCAGTATTCTTCACACTGGTATATGATATGCTGAGCAGTCAGTACGTGATTCCTTCATATTCTTTTGAAATGATGTATGTCGGTATTACCATCTACATCATCCAGCTGATGATCCTACTTTCCAGCAGGTATCTCTTCGCGCTCAAGGGAAAAGAAGAACTGTCTAATCACTTAAAAAAGGTGAATAAGGAGCTGGAAGAAATGGTAGAGCGAAGAACAAAAGCGCTGAAGGACAAAAATGAAATCATAGAAACAAAGAATGCTGAGCTTCAAAAAGCAATCAAAGAAAAAGATCACTTAATGGCGGTCGTGGCACATGACTTAAAAGCTCCTCTCTCAAGCATTCAAGGTCTTAGTGAATTGATGGGATCTAAGTTGGAAGGTCAATCGGCCGAATTTAACGAGATGATCAAAAAGGTGACCATGGATGGTAGAGCGATGATTGAAAACCTAACCGAGCTGAAGGTATTTGAGCAAGGTGATTATGAGGTAAAGTTGAAGCCATTTGATATCCGAGAACTGTTTGAGCAGAAAAAGATGGAATATAAGACCACCGCAGAGAAAAAGAACATCACGCTCGAAAGCCATCTTGATCCTAAACAAACGCTTGTTTGTTCCGACGAAAACATAATCGGAAGAATCATCGATAATTTACTTTCCAACGCTATCAAATTCACTCCAAAGGGAGGCGAAGTATATTTTGATATTTGTACAGAGAGTAAAAATATCATTCTGTCTATTCAGGATAATGGTCCGGGATTTAAAGAAAAAGACAAGAGTAAGGTTTTTAAAAAATTTCAACGATTATCTGCCCGACCTACAGCGGGAGAAAGCTCTACCGGGTTAGGATTATCCATCGTGAAGACTCTTGTCAACCTTCTCAGGGGAACTATCACTTTAGAAAGCGATGAAGGAAAAGGAGCCACTTTCACCGTAACCATACCTGTTTAATTCGATAGTTTTTTATTTGTTTTCATTCTCTCTCCTGCATTGAATTACTTTTGCGGCCATGATCGATATTACGAACCTTTCTTACTATCTCGGTGACCGTGCGCTGTACGATGAAGCTTCACTTTTCATAGGTCCAAAAGACAAAATTGGGTTGATTGGATTGAATGGAACAGGTAAGTCCACCTTGCTGAAAATGATGGTGAATGACGTTCAACCATCAGGGGGTAAGATATCGATGAGTAAAGACACTACCATCGGATTTCTGAATCAGGACTTGCTTTCATTCCAAACCCAGGACTCTATTCTTTCAGTAGCTATGACAGCATTTGCCTCAACGATGGCCATTCAGAAAGAGATCGACAAGGTGATTAAAGAGATGGAGGAAAACTATCGCGATGAGTTGGTAGATAAACTGACCAAGCTACAGGAGAGGTTCGAAACCCTGGAAGGCTACACCCTTCAGTCCAAAGCAGAAGAGATATTGGAAGGTATTGGGTTCAAGACTTCTGATCTGTCACGTCCATTGAGCGAATTTTCGGGAGGTTGGCGGATGCGTGTAATGCTTGCCAAATTGCTTCTGGAAAAGCCAAGCTTGCTCATGCTCGATGAGCCTACTAACCACCTGGATCTTCCTTCCATTCAATGGATTGAAAACTACCTTCAGTCATATGAAGGCGCATATATCATTGTATCTCACGATAGAGAATTCTTAAATAGGACAGTCAATAAGGTTGTAGAGGTAACTCAGGCAGACTTACATGTGTATTCCGGAAACTATGATTTTTATGAGCAGGAAAAAGAGCTGAGAAATGAGCTGCAACAAAATGCTTTTGAAAATCAGCAGAAGAAAATAAAAGAAGCCGAACGATTCATTGAGCGATTTAAAGCAAAAGCATCAAAAGCAAGCCAGGCTCAATCCAAGATGAAAATGTTGGATAAAATGGAGCGTGTGGAAGAGGTGATTGATGAGAATATGAAGGTCAATTTCCGCTTCAATTTTAAAACTCAATCAGGCAGACATGTCAAGCGACTGGAAAATATTTCAAAGGCTTACGGTGATTTGCAAATCCTGAAAAACACTTCTATTGGTATTGAGCGTGGTGACAAGATTGCCCTCATCGGAGCTAATGGAAAAGGAAAATCTACCCTACTTAGGATAGTAGCAGGAACTGAGAAACATGAGGGAAGGGTGCAAACCGGTCACAATGTGATTAATTCCTTCTACGCCCAGCATCAATTGGAATCCCTGGGGGTTCAGAATGACTTATTAGAGGAATTAAAACAGGCAGGAACTGGTAAAACAGAACAAGAACTTAGAAGTGTCCTTGGATGCTTTTTGTTTTCCAATGACGAAGTGTTCAAAAAAATCAAAGTGCTCTCTGGAGGTGAAAAATCCCGTGTAGCTCTGGCTAAAACACTGATTTCTGAAGCAAACTTTCTCCTGCTGGATGAGCCAACCAACCACCTGGATATGATGTCGGTAAGTATTTTGGTTCAGGCGCTGCAACAATATGAAGGCACGCTCCTCCTCGTTTCGCACGACAGGCATTTTATTACACAGGTAGCCAACAAAATCTGGTACATTGAAAATCAGGAAATAAAAGAGTATCCGGGCACCTACAAAGAGTTTGAATGGTGGTGGGTGAAAAATAATAAAGGACAGGAAACTTCAAAAAAAGAGGACAAACCTGCCGAGAAAAAGACGAAAGCTAAGCCAAAGAACAATTCTGAAGAGCAGCAATCAACCAAAGAGTTGAAAGAGGTAGAGAAAGATATTGAAACCTTAGAGACCAAAATTCAACTGCTTGAAAGTAAAATGGCCGATCCTCAGATTTATGAAAATCCCGAGGAATATGAGAAAGTGAACATAGAATTTAGCCAGAAGAAAAAAGAGCTCGAACAGCTTATGGAAAAATGGGAGGAGCTTGTTGAAAGTTAAGCCCCTCCACAGATTACTTTAATCAAGGAGGTCAGACTTTTGTTCTTTGAGTTCCCGGATTTCTTCTTTTGCCGTACTTTCATCTACAAATTCTATTTCGGCCATTACTTTAAAGCTTTTGTTTATCACCGTACACCTAAAATAATACTTTCTGCCTTCCTCAATATTCACATCCCATGTTTTAGGATTTATTACGAATACGCCTGCAACAAATGTCCGTTCACCAAGCTGAGCATATTCTGCTTTGTACCATCGCCCATTTTTAAGTTTTACAATTACTTCGTCCGGCTCCACGGTTCCAATAATTATTTCAGGTCTGCTATTTGTAAACTTTTTAGGCCTGTAAAAGTAGATTTCAGCCGTGCGCAACGAATCATTGACAGCATGATCGCTTCTGTTATCCAATATCAATATTGGTTGGTTTTTGGTTATACTCATGGTTTTTGGTTCACTCTGGCCAATCATTACTATAAAAGTGTCAGGAAAAGAATCATCTCTTCTTCTTTTATAGATCCCAACCAAATGAAAGTTCGAGCATCGCGAAAATGACAACTTCGTTATATGACGCATAAAGCTCTCCGGTATTAATGTACCGTTCTTCGTCTTTAAGCGTAAATGACGCACCTGCATAAAGTCCCAGGTTTAAATACGAGGAATCTCCGGTCCTCCATTGATAGCCAAAATTGGAGATAAGTCCCAGATTGGTTGCCTTCTCTTCAGTTGCATCGATTTCACTTACATCATAGCGTGCGGTACCCCAGGAAAAATCTAAAAAACCTCCATAATACATCGAATTTCCATCTTGAGCATAACTCTTTAGTCCGAGTCCAAGAGCAGCTGTTCCTGCGGATAATTCACTGTCTTCCTCAAAACCGGTCCATGCTGCATGTGTAACAACTCCGGCAAATGCGTACCTGAAATAGGGAACTATATAGGTTCTATCACTTAGTGCTACCTCATACTGAAATATCGGCCCGAACTGAAGAAATCCCAATGGATTGACATTGAATGAATTTTCTCCCTCTGAACTCACCTTATATAGTTCATCTGTTTCAGGATCGCTATCCTTTTGTATGTCTTCTTCATCAAAAAACTGAATTTCTTTTTCAGTTAACTCCACCATCGCTATTTCCTGTGCAAAAAGCGAGGTAGCACAAATGCATACTGCAAGTGCCAGAATTAGTCTATTTAGCTGTAACATAGTAGTAGGGTTTAAAATTTACTACTAAGCTATCCGGTAGGCTTTATCATCCTTGTCACCGAGGTTACGGTCCTTGACACCAGTGTTACCAACTATTTCACGACTCACTTTTCAATACATCTGACGGATTAATCTGGTAAACACTCTTAAAAGCGCGGGTAAAATATGAGAGATTATTGAAGCCTACAGAGTAGGCGATCTGAGAAACATGTCCCTTTCTTGATTTCAAATAATGATAAGCTTTTTTCAAACGATAGTTTCTGACAAACTCAGAAACTGAGCAGCCAATGACTGCTTTCATTTTTCGGTGCAATTGAACTCTGCTCATTGCCAGTCTTTTCGCAAATTGATCCACACTGAATTCATGATTGCTCAATTCTTCCTCGAGTGTATCTATGGCCTTTTTCAAAAATTCATCCTCCATCGATGGAATATTTTCAGCCTTAGGATTTAGTAAAAATTCATGATAGTGATGGTCTCTAATTCTTGAGCGCTGAATGAGCAGGCTGTGTACGCGAACCATAAGTTCATCTGTATCGAAAGGCTTAACGAGATAATGATCAGCCCCAATTTCCAATCCTGCTAACCTGGGTTCTTTCTCTGTTTTGGCCGTCAACATAATGACTGGTATATGACTGGTGGCAATATCTTTTCTTAACCTGCTTAATAGCTCAATTCCATCCATTTCAGGCATCATTAGATCTGTGATGATCAAATCAGGGACAGACTCCAGAGCACTGTTCAGCCCTTCCTTACCATCTCCGGCAACCTTTACCAGATATTTTTCACCAAGTTGAAACGCCAAGTATTTTTGGAGATCAACATTATCTTCAACAACCAAAATTGTATCCTGATCTTTTCCATCATTTGAGGCATCCAAAATAAATTCTTCACTCTCTTGTTGCCTTACAGCTTCATGAACCTTGGTTTTCTCAATATCAATTTTCTGATCATCTTGGTAGACATCTTCCTTGGTGGGGATGGAGATGCTAAAAGTTGTGGTAGCACTATCGCTGGTTACAGAAACTTGTCCGTGGTGAAGTTCAGTGAATTCCTTAACAAGAGCCAAACCAAGACCTGTCCCCTCTACCATTGAACCGCTTTTGGACTGATAAAAGCGACTGAAAATAGCCTCCTGATCTTCTGCGGGAATAGTAGCACCATCATTGATGACCACTATTTTAATTTTGCCATCTCCAATTTCGACCTGGAAATTGACATAAGTTGTGGCAAACTTAAAAGCATTGAATAGCAGGTTTAGCACAACTTGCTCTAATCGTTCCCTGTCATAAAAGGTGATAAAGGAGCCTGAAGGGATATCCACGATAAAGTCTATCTCCTTTGTCCTTGACAACTCATGAAACGATTCAATGACCACTTTTATCCAACCCAGTATGTCATCTTTTCTGACCGATAAAATCAACTTGCCAGCCTCCAGCTTAGCTAGATCCAAAAGTTGGTTGATCAACCGAAGCAGTCGAGCTGTATTGTTTCTTATCACATTTAGGAGCCACAATGTCTCTTTATCCTCTTTAGCTCTCTTCATTAAGCGGTCTAACGGGGAAGTGATCAACGTCAAAGGAGTTCTGAATTCATGAGAGATGCTTGTAAAAAAGCGGGTCTTCATCTCATCCAATTCCAGGATTTTCATTCGCTCCAACTGTTCAACTTTGAGGTTCGCCTTCAATCTCTCCCTTACTATAAATGTTCTGATAACAAGACCAAGGGCAGAAATAAACAGCAATCCGTACAAAGAGTACGCCCACCAGGTTTCCCATGGAGCCGGCAATATGGTAATCATCATCTTTGCATGTTTATCGCCCCAAACTCCATCGCTGTTGGTTGCTTTAACTTCTAACACATACTCACCATGATCCAGGTTAGTGAAGGTAGCCTGCCTGTCTGTAGCGCTGGTATAAATCCAGTCTGTATTGAATCCATCCAGACGGTAGGCATATTGATTTTTTAAAGGAGCCTGATAGTCAAGTGCGGCAAACTCAAGTGTAAAAAAGTTTTCCTTATGATTTAAGGTGATTTCATCATTGAAATTTATATGCCTGGTTAGCTTTTTACCGTCAAGGTTTTGTGGCTTATTGAGAATTTTCAGTCCAGTAAAATAAACAGGCGGTGAGAAGATTTTTGGTTTAAGACTATCCGGATGGAAGTAGTTGAAGCCATTTCCACTTCCAAAAAACAGATAGCCATTGGAGGCTTTGAAATAAGCATCCGCATTAAAGCCCTTACTTACCAGCCCGTCTGCTTCACTATAATTCTTAACCTCACCACTTTCGGGAGCATATTTCGTGATTCCGTTATTGCTACTCAGCCACAGGTAACCTTTTTCATCTTCAATGATCCCAAGAATAACATTGCTTGGTAACCCATCTTCAGTTGTCAACAACTCAACCTTATTCTTTTTTGTATCAAGTCTATTCAATCCTCCTCCATCTGTCCCGACCCAGATTACTCCATTCTCACCCGTTAAAACACTTAAGACTGTGCCGTGTGAAAGTGCTAATTCTCCCTGATTCTCCTCATTGAACTTCCGGTATTTTCCATTGCTTTTGTCTAGCAATAACAGGCCATCGCCATAAGTGCCAATCCATAAGTTGTCTGCATCAGCATCTGTAATATTTAAAACCGGTGGTGACCTGATTGCTCCGGGATCCAGCAGCGAATAAAAGTAGGATTCGGTGCTAGTTGGATCATAGCGAATAAGACCGCTTCCATATGTTCCAATCCAAACTAGTCCCTGACCATCTTCATATAGGTATGTAGCATTTTTTACCTCATGTCCATCAAACTCGGTGTATGTATTAATCAGGTTTAAATTCTGATCATATCGGTACACACCGTGTCCATATGCAGTCACCCAAACTTCTCCATTTTCGCATACTACAGAGGACCATATATCTGGTGCTTCTGTCAGTTTGCGGGCTTTTGGTTTAGCTCCGGAAGTGAACTCAAAGTATCCCACTTCATTTTCTGTACTGAATACAATTTTTCCGTCATCTGTTTCATCAAACTTAGTTATCACCGTATTGGAAAAAGCAGGAACCAAAGATGAAATACCGAAGGACTTGATCGGCTGGTCTTTGATATTAAACCAGGAAATACCACCTTCGGTACCAAGCCATATGTTGTCCAGGTCATCCTGATAAATGAACCATATATTGTCGTTTACAATGCTTTCCTGATCAAGTCTGTCATTCTGAAATGAGGTTAATTCTCCAGAAACAGGATCAACAGAAACAAGGCCTTTTCCTAAAAATCCAGCCCAAACATTTTCCACGTCATCTATAAAAACGAATGGGACGCGATTGTTTTCCAGATCCTGAAAAAGATATTGCTGAAAAGTTGAGGTGGATCTATCAAATGAATATAGACCTCCTCCCCACGTGCCTAACCAAATTATCCCTTTCTCATCTTCAGCCACAGATAAGATATTATCATTTTTTAGTCCATTACCTGTTTGCTCATCAGCCTGGTATCGAAAAAAAGATTCCGTCTCTTTATCAAATAGGTTTAGTCCATTTTGAGTACTTATCCATAACTCCCCATTTGCATCGACAAAAAGATCGTGGATCAGATCATCACTCAGAGAAGTTGGGTCATTTTCCTCATTTGAATAATGTTTGAATATCCCGGGGTTAATCATTTGTGCCAGTCCTCCTCCATAGGTACCTATCCATAGATTCCCTTCATTGTCCTCAGTAATATCGTTTACTGAATTGTGTGGGAGGCTTTGGGGATTGTCCGGATCATTCTGAAAAGTGATGAAAGTATCGGCATACCTATCGTATAATGACAACCCTCCACCATCGGTACCTACCCATAAATTACCATTGGAGTCTTCGTACAACGCCCAAACGCTGTTATCAGGAATAGACATGGTATCTCCGGGAATATTTTGATAAGTAGTGAAATGGTATCCATCAAACTTGTTAAGTCCATCGGTAGATCCAAACCACATGAATCCGTGTGTGTCTTTGAGTATCTCAAAAACCAGGCTATAGGAAAGACCATCCTGAACAGTTAGGTTTTTAAATCGAATATTATCCTGACCGTAAGAATTTTGACATAAAATCATCAGTCCAAGCAAATAGCTTCTGAACTTCATTGGTGAGGTTTTTTAGCGAATCCCTTCTTAAAAGTTAAGTAAATCAAAATAAAGTTCAAATGATACGTCCATGTCAAAACCTGAAACAAGAGTGATAAGACAAAGAGTGAGACCCATCTAGCTTAGTGATATCAAAAAAAATGTTTGTCCTATGAAAACTCACAAAGAAAAAATGAAACGAATGTTGAATGCGAAAATGCTCACTGGGGTCTTGTGTTTACTATTCTTATTGACCTCTTGTGGTGATGATGATTCAGGCCCAAGCCGCACTGATCTTTTGGTTGGTACCTGGGAGTTAGATGAAATCAATGGATCAAATCTACAATCCGGTTTTACAGTAGAGATCACCTTTGAGAGAAATGGTGATTATGAAGAAGATATAAATGCCAATGGCGAAGTAGAAAGGTATACTGGAGAATGGGAGTGGAACAAAGATGAGGATGAAATCACCATCGACTATGACCAAAACTTTGCTGATTGGGAGTTGGATGTAGAGGAGCTCACCGCTGATGAATTGGAATTAGATGATGGATCGGATACCTATTTACTAGTGAAGAAGTAATTTAATTTAGTCACCTTTTCATTTATCTCAGATCCCAATTGCTTTTGCTTTTGGGATTTTTTGGATTAATTGCTAATTAAAATTTCCTCAAATACTCCTCCAATTTCTCTTTTACACCTTCGACTCTCTTCTTCACCTCACCATAGAATTCATCTTTTGCCGTGAAAAGAAATCGATAGGCATAAATCATATTTTGAAACTCAGCGTCCCTAAGAAAATCATCCGCCACGGTAGATCGAGAGGTAAACCTTATATTTTTCATGAAGTATGGTTTGATGAAATCCCGAACATGCTCATTCAAAGCTTCATCATATTGATTGGTACCCCGATAGTACTGTTCATATAATTCAATAACCTCATTTCTAATTTCGAAATCAGAAATTTTATCGATCTGTCCTGAAGATTTAATGGATTCATAAACTGTACGTTGTGGTACAAATGGTGGATTGTATTGAATCGTCAAAATATCATTTCTTACCTGAGTATTATCCTTATATGGCTTTCCAGTAGTAGCCTCCGAAAGCGTAACGATGGAATTTGAGATCATCCTATTCACCTGCTGAAGGGTGTCTAGGGCTTCTATATCTGTTTCTAAATCTTTGATCAGGCTCTCCAGATACTTCTGCTCCTGGGCTTTGTTATTTGCTTCAGCTTTGTAACTCTCCAAATAAAATGCAATGGTGATACCAAGAATCACAACAAGTAAGTTTGCCAGATGATCCAGCCAATTAATCTTCTTCATGGAATAAAAATAAATGAAACGTGTTCAAAACCTTCAATTCCAACAGATTTGCGAGCCATATGTCTTACCTCTCCACAATCTTAATTGTTCTGGCACGACATTCGATGTTTATACATCCACTATAATGAAACATACGTTCTATTTTTGAGATCGTATTATCTTCATTGAAAAATTCAAAAACATGAAACGAAAGTTTGCTTCTTTTTCCGTCATCTTAATTGCGTTGGTTCTCATCCAATGCTCAAGCGTACCGATGAGTGACCGATCTCAACTATCACTTATCGGTAACGACAAAATCTTTCCAATGAGTTTTGACCAATATGAGCAAGTGAAGAAGGAAAGTAAAATTATCACAGGAACAGATGATGCACGGACGGTGAAAAGGGTTGGAACCAGAATTCAGCGAGCTGTAGAGCAATATTTCAGCGATCAGGGTGAGTCCAATTATTTGAATGATTATAAGTGGGAATTTAATTTGATAGAGGAAGACGAAATGGTTAATGCATGGTGTATGCCCGGTGGCAAGGTCGCATTTTACACTGGCATCATGCCTATCTGTAAGGACGAGCTAGGAGTCGCGGTGGTTATGGGACACGAAATTGCCCATGCAATCGCTAACCATGGACGCGAACGAATCAGTCAACAATACGCCGCACAATTTGGTCTTTCGGCTGTCAGTATTTTGCTCACTGGCGGAAGTGGCGGCCCCTCCATTCCAACTGACATTATCATGCAAGGAGCAGGTGCTGCTACTTCTCTGGGAATTCTTGCATTTTCCAGAAAGCACGAATCTGAAGCAGATAAACTTGGATTGTACTTTATGGCAATGGCCGGATATAATCCTCAGGAAGCACCAAAATTCTGGGAACGTATGGCAGCACAAAGTGGTGGAGAATCTCCCCCGGAGTTTGTGTCTACTCACCCCTCTCATGACACCCGGATTTCTGACTTGAAGAAGAATATGCCAAAGGCGATGGAATATTATAAAAATTCTGATTGATGATTTTTGAATAGATTAAAAGTTTAGAGAAAGAAGCAGACGAACTAACTGCCATTTTTGTAGCTTCGGCAAAGACAGTGAAATCACGAATAAATCAAAAATCCTAATTCACCAATCATCATTTTTTGAAATCTACACCCATATATCGCTTCTTTAAGTCCCTACAATCACTCGTTGGAGGCAGAGCAAAACGCATAAGTGATTACACAATCGCACGCTATTCGATTGCTGTAAAGGACAATGCCAGCAGATGGTTTAAAGAGTTTATTTTCTTATCACTTGGTATCCTATCAGCTGGATTTGGATTGCATGGGTTTCTATTGCCCAATGATTTTATTGACGGTGGGGTTACCGGTATTTCGTTACTTACAAGAGTAATTACAGGCTACCCATTACCAATCCTGATCGTACTCATCAACATTCCTTTTATCGTATTAGGGTATTTTCAGATAGGGAGGTCATTCGTTTTTAAAAGCATTATAGCCATCATTGGGTTGGCACTGGCTTTGAACTTCATACATTACCCGATTATTACTTCAGACAAACTACTTGTGTCGGTCTTCGGAGGTTTTTTCCTTGGAGCAGGAATAGGATTATCTGTGAGGGGTGGTGGTGTTCTCGACGGCACGGAGGTGCTTGCGATCTACCTTGGGAGGAAAACAGGTTTGACTATTGGTGACTTAATTCTGTTATTCAACATACTTATTTTCTCTACCGCTGCATACCTCCTATCCATAGAGATAGCCCTTTATTCCATCCTGACCTATCTATCTGCATCTAAGACAGTTGATTTTGTAATTGAAGGTGTGGAAGAATACATTGGGGTTATTATTATTTCAAAACGAAGTGAATCATTGCGCCTGATGATCACAGAAAAAATGGGAAGGGGGGTTACTATTTATCGTGGCAAGAGTGGCTTTGGAAAAAGGGAAGACCTGGCGGAAACAGAGATACTATATTCAGTCATCACACGTCTTGAGATAGGTCGCATGCAAAACGCAGTTAAGTCCATTGATCCACAGGCATTCATTGTGATGAATAGTGTGAAAGACCTGAAAGGTGGCATGATTAAGAAACGACAGTTTAAGGAGCATTGAGCTCTTTTAACCACAGAGAACAAGAGAGTTTACACTGAGATCACAAAGATAGATTTCTTTGAGTGCTTTGTGGATTATCCGTGCTCTCTGCGGTTAAATTTACTCCTCAAACTGACCCACTTCCAACCCAGGAACAATCTTACATGCATTCTTATAGTAAACCTTTTTCAGCACTTCATCTGAAAGGCCTAATCCGTACATTCTCCAAAAGGCATGATACTTTTTATAGTATGGAAAGTATTCGTCTTCTGTTTCCAGTACTCTGAAATAAGTATAAAATTCTTCAGGATTGTAGGCATCTTTACCAAATAATAACCGATCCTGATACTTCTCAAAAAAGGCCTTTGCCCGTCTTGGCTGTCTTCCAAATTCAGCAATCACTGCTCCTATCCCAAAGTACACATTGGGATACATTTCTAAATGCTCCCCTGCCTTATCCAGATCGTTGGCCATCCAGCCCATGTGCGCGTTTACAAAAGTGGTGTTTGGGTGTTTTTTAAAAACATTATGTTGTTCCGCTATGATTTGCTCAAAAGGTGCAGGGTCATCTGCTCCTCGTTTTCTGCCTGGGCGCATCTTCAGTTCGAGCCATCTTTCATTATCTCCATCCATGGGATCCCAAAATGGTTTTGGGTCTGCCGCATGTATAAGTACCGGAATTCCCAACTCACCACACTTCGCCCAAACCGGATCAATTCGTGGATCATCAATTGCCACACGATTTCCCTCTGTATCAGTATAACTCAGTCCAAGGCTCTTATAAATCTTTAACCCTCGTGCTCCGGCCTTTACGTCTTCTTCCAACTCTTTTACGGCATTCTCAGTCCAACCTTCTTCACCAATATTATTAAAAGAAACATTCGTGAAAACGATTATACGATTTTTAGCCTCTCCTTCTACCCTCCTTACCATTCCTGCCAGATACTCCTGTGTTCCTATATCTCTTGTTTCTCTGTTGAATCCACGCCCGCTTAAGTTTACCATAGCGCCCATATTTAATTCATCCATTTCCTTTACAAGGGATGCAATTCCTTCTTTGGTAAGGTTCCATTGGTGACTATGGATATCCACAAAAGGAAACTTTGCACGGGTAATCGGATTTTCTGGAACCACCAAAGTTGAAGTAGGATTGTAATCCTCAAAGCTCATTTGTTGTTCCACCTCCTGAGCCGACAGTGAAGTGAGACATAGTATAAAAAGAAGAGATAATGTTTTGCGCATGCTTTTTTAGGTTTAGTCGATGACAATAATACGAATCTACGTTAGTATCGGACGAGTCAATTATTTATTTGGTTCGATTTCAGTTTGGGCTGGTTAATTTCGCACCATGGAGCGACCGGAATTTGACGATATTTTTATGGAGTTGGCAGTAAACCTCGCCAAACGATCCCATTGTATCAAGCGACATGTAGGTGCTGTACTCACCAAAGACACCCGAATTATTTCCATCGGATATAATGGACCACCTTCCGGAACCCACAACTGTGATACAGAATGGCCGGAAGAGGGCTGCCCTAGAGATTCTAAGGGAAGTTGCTCATTGGCACTTCATGCTGAGCAAAATGCTATTCTGTATGCAGTAAAGAACAAAACAGACGTTGAAGGAGCCACACTCTATGTTACGCTCTCACCTTGTATTGCTTGTGCCCGGATCATTTATACGATGAAAATTGAGAAGGTCATCTACTTAAAATCATACGCCGAATACAAAGGCATTCCAAGTGATGAGGGTCTGGACTTCCTAAGAAGGTTTGGCGTAGAGGTTGAGAAATATGAGGGAAACTTGGATAACGTGACTGAGCTTGTGTAAGCTTAATAGCTAGGTAATCACCTTTTAGACATACTTGCGTATTTTTCCATAATGAAAAAGGTCCTCTACTCACTTATCTTCCTCTCATCCTTAGCTCCTGCCCAACAAGCGGATGTTACCCATAGTAAAGAAATCATCAGGATAGCTTTTGGCTCGTGTAGCCATCAGGATAATATTGAGGGTCAACTGTGGTCTGAAGTAAATGCTACAAATCCAGATCTTTGGATTTGGCTCGGGGATAACATTTATGGAGATACAACTGATATGGGGATAATGAAGGCGAAATACGATCTTCAAAAATCACATCCGGATTATCATAAACTAATCAAGAGTACCAGTGTGATTGGGATATGGGATGATCATGATTATGGCGTAAATGACGGAGGAAAAGAATTCCCCGCAAAAGATCAAAGCAAAGAGCAGCTTTTCGATTTTTTGGGTGTGGATAAAAACAATCCTGCAAGAAAAAGACAGGGAGCTTACCAGTCATACACCTACCAACATTCTACAGGAAATACCAAAGTGATTTTGCTCGACACCCGATACTTCCGCGACTTCCTGCAATGGAATAACCCCGGCACTTACGAAAAAGAATCGATTGTAAATCCAACGGGCGATATTCTTGGAGAAAAACAGTGGAACTGGCTGGAAAAGCAGCTTTCAGATCCTGAAATTGACTTCTTCATTTTAGGTAGTGGAATTCAGGTTATCCCGGAGGAACACAGATGGGAAAAATGGAGCAATTTCCCGCAAGCAAAAACTCGACTGCTTGAAATGATAAAGACAACCACTAAGGCTCCCTTGGTTATTCTCTCCGGTGATCGGCATCTTTCAGAAGTTTCAAAACTAGATTTGGATGGATATGATTACCCGCTGTATGAGTTTACTTCCAGCAGCTTAAATGCCCCAACGGAACCTTCACCGGAGAACAACGAGTTCAGAATCAAGGATAAAATACATGTACAAAATTTTGCTGTCATGACTATCATCTGGATAGCGAACAATCCGATGATCCAGCTAAAATACTATGGAAAGGCCAATAAAGAATTGGCAAATTACTCCGTTCGATTTAACTAAAAAGACCCTCCCGCTTCACAGCTAAGGAGGGTCATCACCAACTTACTCAAAGTTATTTTTAGAAATCGCCACCTTCATAATCGCCATCTCCTCTATCTCCATCCCTTCGTTCACGTTGTTTTCTTTGATTTAATCTATAGGTAAAAGAAAGTGTTGCGGTAGTTGATCGCCACTGAAATTCACTGTACTGGAATGAGTTTTCATTGAAAGTCTCACTCCTCCATTTTCTCGTATTAAACAGGTCACTTACATTAAAAGCAAGCGTTCCCTTATTCTTTAAAATATCTCGGGTTACTCCTATATCTACTGTGGTGACTGAAAAGTTTTTCCCTTGAACCGTGTTTCTTGGCGCCCGATAATTTACGTTTATCTGGGCATCAAAAAGGTTATTGAACTTGAAATTATTACTAACTCGCGTCGAAAGTGAAACAGCCTCAGCTTCATCGTAGGATACCACTTCATCACCAAATGAAACTGAGCCACCTGGAACATAAGATCTAAAAAAGTTTACATTCCCACTTACCCGATACCAGTCAGTAAAATCCTGTGAAATATTGAACTCCGCTCCAAAAGATCGCTCAATGGATACATTGTATGGTCGTGTGAAAGTAATGCCATTTTCATCAGTAGATCGTAATCGCTGCTCGACACCTTCAGTGTATCGGTAATATAAGCCACCATAAAAGGTAGACTTTTCAAGATTTAGCAAATAGCCCAACTCATAAGAGTCTGTAAATTCCGGCTGAAGGTTCGGGTTTCCTACATAAAAATTTCGATTATCCGAAATTGAGCTGAATGGATTCAGTCTTCTTCCTCTTGGTCTACTAATTCTTCGACTATAGCTGGCTTGAATAGCCTGTGTTTCTGTCATTTGATAAGTGAGGAATGCACTTGGAAAGAAATTGGAGTAATTCTGCCTATTCCTGATGTCGTTTGTTTTTTGGTAGGTAATCAACTTTGTATACTCATATCGCATACCTAACTGCCAGGATAACTTATTAAGCTTATTGCTTACTATTCCATAGACAGCCAACACATCCTCCTCGTATTCAAACTCATTTGAAAAGGTTGAGTCCACTTCATACACGCCACTTTCATTCCTTTCGGTCACGATATAATTATTTCCAACCAGACGATCAGTATATCTTGTCCCAAATTCTAATCTTCCGTCTTTGGCATATGGATGAATGTAATCTGACTGGAGCATGTATCGCTCTTCTATTTCATCATTTACAGCTCGCTGATATAGGAATGGTACTTGGTTGTTGTATGTAGTCCCTTCGCTTTGTACCAGATCACTGCTTTCCTGTTCGTTGTTGTTTTGATACTGAAAATCTGCTGTAAGCTTTTGTCCTTTTCTATTAAAATTTCTTACATAGTTCAGCGCATATTCAAGGTTTTCATCCCCTTCACCTTCATTGTCGTTACGTAAGGTCAGAGAATCAGACCCGGATGGCTCAAAGAAATCACGGTAAACCAATTCGGTTTCATTTTCTTCATCAGAATACCGATATAGAAAAGAAAGGGTCAGGGTGTTCTTATCATTAAGATAAAAATCTGAACCAAACCGTGTAGAGTAGCTTAGCCCTCCTCTATCATGCTTTCGATCCCGTATGGTAAATGAAGGACTACTTGGACTGGCATTATAGAATTCCTGCTCAGAAAACCCACTTCCATTATACCGTCTGTAGTTAACACCGACATTAGTAAAAAGATTAAACCAATCTCTTCTAAGGTTCATATTCACCGATCCTCCATGATTGTCAGGTATTCCAGTGTTCACCTGAAAGCTGCCATTTACTCCTTTATTTTGATCTTTTTTGAGAATAATATTGATAATTCCTGCAAGCCCTTCCGCATCATATCTCGCCGAAGGGTTTGTAATTATCTCCACACTCTCCACAAGATTTCCATTCAATTGTCGTAGCGCATCATTACTACTCAAACCGACCAACCCTGAAGGTTTTCCATCAATAAGGATTCGTACATTTTCACTTCCTCGCAAACTCACATTTCCTTCTACATCTACCTGAACGGAGGGTAGGTTGTCTAAAATATCCGTAGCACTACCACCAAGGTTACTCAGGTCTTTACCAATGTTAAATACTTTTTTATCAAGCGTCATCTCCATTTGTGTTCGCTCGCCTTGCACCACTACCTCTTCAAGCAGTGTTTCATTTTCTTTTATCTCTACAATCCCAGCATCAAATGCCTGATTGTTTCGATTGAGCATTACGTCTGAAATCGTCGCATCCAAAAAGCCCATAAATTGAATCCTAATGTAAAAAGTACCCGGTCTAGTTGGGATTTCAAATCGTCCTTCAACATCTGTGAGTCCTCCGGTAACAAGCGTTGAGTCCCTTTGAGAGAAGACACTAACCGTTGCAAACTCTACTGGTTGTGCATCAGATGCATTAACTAATTGTCCTTTGATGATAAATGCCGGTCTTTCTCCTTGCTGTGGTGCCTGACCTAAAGTCATTGTAATAAGGCTTGTTAATAAAATTATGAGTAATCCTTTTTTATTCATGGCTCAAAATAAACGAACCTCTTTGAAGCATGTTTGAGTGAAATTTGAAGCAAATCTGAAGTTTTAAAAATCTTTCTATTTGTGGTCAAAAGCTGATTTGAATGGTATGCAAATCAGCTTGTGATTCATACTTAATCTTGTAATCATAGAAATCGCAAATCTTTTTCACGATAGCGAGTCCTAACCCCATAGATTGGCTACTTTGATTTGACTTCTTAAACCTTTCAAAAAGGTGATCTCCCGGAATAGAAAGCTGTGGACCGGTGTTGCTGATTGAAAACTTATTATGAGTGAGGCTAACGAGTATTTTTCCTCCCTCCCAGTTGTGCCGTATAGCATTGTTAATGAGATTGGTCAGCAGCAACTCAATCAAAACCTGATCTGCCTGAACACTTACTCCATCAGCTATATTTATCTCTCGCTCTATTGATTTCAATTCCATCAACTCCCGAAACTCGTCCAGCATATGACCAAGTTTGTAAGAGAAATTAATTTCTGATACGTTCTCGAACTCTCGATTTTCAATTTTAGTCAGAAGAGCGAGCGCATTGCTCAGATTGCTCATTCGCTTAATGGTGTTTTGTGCGAAAATGATTTGTTCTACCTGCTCTTCTGTAAGATTGTCTCCATCCATGAGTACTTCCAGCTTACTCTGCACGATTGCCAAAGGTGTCTGCAACTCATGAGACGCATTTTCCGAAAACTCCTTTAAAGATTGATAGTCAGATTTAACCTTGTTGGTCATTTCTGTTAAAAACTGGTTCAGCCGTTTAAACTCAGCAACATTTGACTTAGGAAATTTTAAGCTTTGACCCGGATCAGTAAGTGAAAAGCTCTTGATAACCGCCAAGCTGTTATTGAATGGTCTTAGAATAAAATAGGAGGCAAGAAATCCTATTATTAAAACGGCAGCAAGCAATATTAGATACATTGTTACCAGCGACTCAACTAACCCATCTTTAATATCATCCGGCTCTATGATGATATCGTACAAACTTATTTGATAACTGACCCCATCCACATTCCTTATCGCATCCAGTCTAAGGTGAGGCTCCAGCCTCTCAAGCTGATTATGCATTACTACCGTATCTGAAAAGGAAGTGGTTTCTTCCTGTTGTTCCATCAGCGGAATGATCGTTAGTTTAGTCCAGTTGATCGTGTCCTTTACTGGTCTACGTTCCAGTCTTCTTTCTACACCATTTAATCGCTCAATCAAAAACCTGCGCTGCTCAAAGTTGACTTCACGCATCATCACATCAAAACTGATCACTCCTCCTACAAGGAAGACGACTAATGACACTAGTACGAAAATGATCGTTATGCGAACTATTAAATTCATGTTTCGTCTTTCATTTTATACCCCGCTCCATAAACAGTCTTCAGATAGTCTTTGCCACCAACACTCATAATTTTCTTTCGCAGATTCTTAATGTGCTGATAAACAAAATCGAAAGAATCCATTGTATCCATGTAATCACCCCATAGATGTTCCGCAATTGCTTGTTTTGTTAACAGCCGGTTTTGATTTACTACAAAGTAGTGAAGTAATTCGTATTCCTTTCGAGTCAGTTCTAAAGCAGTGTCATTGACCGTAACCTCGTGATTCTCCAGGTTTATTTCTATTTCATTGAAATTAAGCGTTCGCCTCCCTTCTTGTTTGCGCCTTCTAAAAACCGCATTAGCTCTGGCATTGAGCTCTGCCAAATGAAATGGCTTTGGCAAATAGTCATCCGCCCCTAGCTCCAGCCCATGAAGCTTATCATTAAGTGCATTTTTTGCTGAAATTATTACTACTCCTATATCCGGCCAGTTTGCTTTCACTACTTTCAATAGAGAGAGGCCATCACCATCCGGTAACATTAGGTCTAACAAGAGCACATCATAGGAAAAGGCATAGAGTTTATCTGTTGCCTGAGCAAAAGAGTTAGCAACTTCGCATACGTCACCCTCTTTCGAAAAGTAATTTCGAATGCTAGATGATAACTCTTCCTGATCTTCCACCAACAATAATTTCATAAAGCAAACATAATGGGGCTTTTTGAAGCAATTCTGAAATTACCCTGAAACGCATTTATATAAGCGGTCACAAAAAACAACTCATATTTTCTAACTTCATGATTCTAAATCAAATACAGCTTGGATCATGAAAAAGATTTTGAATTATGCATTGCTATTCCTACTATCGATTGCCACGCTAGCACAAGGTTCACTTGAATATCAGCAACCACCGGCAGAAATTAAAGAACTCATTGATGCTCCGCTTGCGCCTTGGGTACGCATTGATAATAAAGGAGAAAACGTAGTACTACTTTATCGCGATGCTTATAAGACAATTGCAGAACTTTCTGAGGAAGAGTTGCGACTGGGTGGGTTGCGAATTAATCCGGTAACTAATATTGGGAGTCGAACTACTTTTTATAATAATATCAAAGTAAAGAAAGCCTTTGATGCCGATGCTAAACAGGTATCAGGACTGCCTGAAAATGCACGCCTGGCTTACTTCAGTTGGTCACCGGATGAATCTATGATGGCTTTTACTCATACTACCACTACGGGAGTGGAAATCTGGGTTTTAGATGTAGAAAAAGGATTCGCCAAAAAATTAACTAATGCAGGCGCTAATGCGAATTTAGGTTCACCTATGACATGGTTTACTGATGGAAAAGCATTGCTGGTGAAAATGCTTCCGGATGATAGAGAACCTCTTATTAATACCGAAACTGCTGTTCCCACAGGCCCAACAGTGACGGAGAGCACAGGAGCAAAAGCTCAAAATCGTACCTATCAGGATCTATTAAAGGATCCAACTGATGAAAAGAATTTTGAGCAGCTAGCACAGTCTGAAATCTATAAAGTGACAATAGATGGTAACTTATCCAAATGGATGGATACCGGAATGCATGAAGAACTGGACTTTTCACCTGATGGAAATTATGTTTTGATTACCACAATCAAACGACCATTCTCTTACTTAGTACCATACTATCGATTTGCCTCAGAAACAACTATCTATGACAAAAACGGAAATACAGTAAAGATGCTTTTGGATATGCCTGTGGATGAAGTTCGTCCAAAAGGCTTTATGGCAACAACTGATCAAAAACGATCATTTAGTTGGCGTTCAGATAAACCTGCTACGATGGTATGGGCCAAAGCACTTGATGAAGGTGATCCTGCTAAAGAGATGGAATATCGTGATGAAGTTTTCGAGCTTCCCGCTCCATTTACTGGCGAAGAAAGATCAATAATTAAAACCAAAAATCGATTCTCCGGAATCACCTGGGGTGCCGATGAAATTGCTGTAGCATATGACTATTGGTTCGACAATCGAAATACAAAAACGTATGTATTCAATCCATCAGACAATTCGCAAGAAGCGAAAATCATCTTTGATCGAAACTATCAGGATGCATACAGTGATCCGGGGGATTTTGTAACTACCAAAAACAGGCTCAATCAATCTGTACTGGCAATGTACAATGGAACTGCCTACTTAATGGGCGATGGATTTACAGATGAAGGTCAATTTCCGTTTGTGGATCAGATGAATCTTGAAAGTGGAAAAACTACAAGGCTTTATCAATCTACATATACTGACAAAGTGGAAGATTTGGTTGATGCTATCGATATGGATAAAGGAGAAATTCTTATTCGACTGGAGTCGCCGACTGAGTATCCTAATTACTACGTTAGAAATATCAAAAAGAAAATGGATTTGAAGCCTATCACACAATTTGAAAATCCATTTAAAAGTATCCAGGATGTTCACAAAGAAGTGATTACTTATAAACGTGATGATGGACTGGAATTAACAGGCACACTATATCTACCTGTAGGTTATGACAAAGAAAAAAAAGAAAAAATGCCGATGATTCTATGGGCCTATCCTGTTGAATACAAAGACAAATCAAGTGCCGGACAAAACACAACAAACCCGAACGAGTTCATTTACCCGTGGTACGGTTCACCAATTTTTTGGGTGACACGTGGTTACGTGGTATTGGATGATGCAGCCTTTCCAATCGTGGGAGAAGGTGATGAAGAGCCCAATGACACATTTAGAAAACAATTGGTAGCAAATGGAAAAGCAGCGATTGATGCAGTAGACGAGCTTGGCTACATCGACCGTAATCGCGTGGGTGTGGGTGGACACTCATATGGAGCATTTATGGTTGCGAATCTATTGAGTCACTCAGATTTATTTGCCGCGGGTATTGCCCGAAGCGGCGCATACAATCGAACCCTTACTCCGTTTGGTTTCCAGCGTGAGGAACGCTCTTACTGGGATGCTCCGGAAGTTTATAACACCATGTCGCCATTTATGCATGCGGATAAAATGAAGACACCACTTCTACTGGTACATGGCAATGCTGACAACAACTCCGGCACCTACCCCATGCAAAGTGAACGGTACTTCAATGCACTGAAAGGGCTGGGTGGTCCTGCACGCTTGGTAATGCTCCCTAAAGAAAGCCACGGCTATCGAGCCAAAGAAAGCATTATGCATGTACTATGGGAGCAGGACCAGTGGCTGGAAGAGCACGTGAAAAACCGTGACCCCATGGAAACTACTGTAGAAATGGAAGTCAAAGATGAATAATGCTTATGACCAACCTAAGGAAAGCCGGATCGCGAGTTTCGGCTTTTTTGTTGTCGTATCACTGATCTTAAATTTCAATGACTATTTAGAGAAACCAACTTTTCCAGCAAGAAAAAAAATATAAATTTCACAATAAACAAGCATGACAACATTAGTCGTAGGTGCCAGCGGGGCAACAGGAAAACAATTGGTTCAGCAACTACTGGCAATGGGGCACAAAGTCAGGATAATTGTGAGGTCTCCGGAAAAGCTCCCAAAAGAATGGAATAAGAATGACAATGTATCAATTATCAAAGCAGAGGTACTAAATATTTCATTGGATGAGATGGCTGGCCATCTGAAAGGTTGTGACGCAATTGCCTCATGCCTAGGACACAACCTGACGTGGAAAGGCATCTATGGACAACCAAGAAAATTGGTGAAGGATGCAACCCGCTTACTATGTGAAGCTCACAAAATAAACATGCTTCAAAAGTCAATAAAGTTTGTTTTGATGAACACAACCGGTAATCAAAACAGGGACCTGAATGAACACATTTCTTTTGGGGAAAGACTTGTAATTAATATTCTCAGGCTGCTTTTACCTCCACACGCGGACAATGAAAAAGCTGCAGATTATCTTAGATTAAATATTGGGCAAATGGATTCATCCATAGAATGGGTGGTTGTTCGCCCGGATACACTAATCAATCAGGACAAGGTATCTAAATATGAGATATTCCCCTCGCCAATCAGAAGTGCCATTTTCAATCCGGGAAAAACCAGCCGCATCAATGTGAGTCACTTTATGGCTAGCTTAATTACCGATAAGGCATTATGGAATGAGTGGAAGGGACAAATGCCGGTAATCTATAACATTGAAAGCTAATAGTTTTTAGCATTCCATGAGACCCAGTTACGCCTCGTGTAGGATTTGATTTTTTTGATAAATTAGGATGGTGAGTCGAATTTCTGAAATAGAGCCATTACGTGAATCATCTCTGCCTGAAGCTTATTTGTTTCTTGAGACGATCTTCACTAATGAGCAGCACATACCTAAAAAGCTTATTCCTTTACAACATAAACAGCAACTATGGTGGTGCATAAAAGATGAAGGCGCCATTGTCGGTACGGTCGCCGCATGGAAAGATGGAAAGGAATGGCACTGGGGTCGATTGGCAGTTGACGAAGGCCAAAGAGGAAGGGGACTGGGGAAGAAATTAGCCATTGGCTCCTTTAAAGAACTTTTTCAATGTGGAATAGACCAAATTATTATTGATGCAAGAGACATTACAGTAGAGTTGCTTTTGTCACTTGGAGCAAAGGTTACCGGGCCTACTACTCAGTTTTATGATATTCCGATCACTCCAATGAAACTTACCAAAAGTGATTTTGAAGGCGTGTACAATCAGACTTGACCTATATGATATTCACCTCTCGTTCCAACTCAATCCCGAACTGACCCTGAATGGATTTCATGATCTCATTTGATAGCTTAAAGAGTTCTTTTCCCCGGCCTTTTCCGTAGTTGACTAACACAAGCGCTTGCTTTTCGTGGACACCAATTTCCCCATCCCTATATCCCTTCCATCCTGCTTTTTCAATAAGCCATCCTGCCGGTACCTTTACTTTATCGGCATCAATCGGATAGCTCTTAATATCAGGGAATTGAGCTTCTAAGGCCTCAAAGTGTAATTTTTCTATAATCGGATTTTTAAAGAAACTACCGGCATTCCCAATATCCATTGGGTCTGGCAGCTTAGACTGCCGAATGTTGATCACCGCCTGACTTACATTCTTAAGGGTTAGCTCCCCCACTCCCATTTCTTCAAGTGTATCCTTAATCGCACCATAAGAAACATTAAATGTTGGGTTTTTAGAAAGGTTGAAAAATACCTTGGTTATGACGTACTCATCTCGAAGTTCACCCTTAAAGATTGAGTAGCGATAACCAAACTTGCAATCTTCCTTAAAGAAAGAAATAGTTTTTCCTGATTTGATCTCATAAGCCTCCAAGGAATGAAACACCTCCTTCAATTCGACCCCATACGCTCCAATATTTTGCATGGGTGCAGCTCCCACTGTTCCGGGAATTAATGAAAGGTTTTCAATACCTCCATATCCCCTCTCTACACACCATAAAACAAACTGATGCCAGTTTTCACCGGCACCTACTGAAACTAAAACATCTTCTTCTGTTTCGTTTTGAACTTGAATCCCTCTGATCTCATTTTTTGCAATTATACCGGTAAACCCTCTGGTGAAAAGTACATTCGACCCACCACCTAGAATCATTTTCTTTTGCGATCTGAAACGACCTGTCTGATAAATTTCATCCAGGTCATCGATGGAATCTATGATAGCAAGAAAGCCCGCATTTTCTTCCAGTCCGAAAGTGTTGTAGGGCTTTAGGGAAACGTTTTGCTGTACTATCAATGCAGGTTACTTTATTCAGCTTCGTACACTACTTCTCCACCAATGATGGTCATTGCCACTTTGGTATCCAAAATTTCCCCTTCAGGAATGGTCATAATATTTTTATCGAAGACTGTAAAGTCAGCATATTTCCCTACTTCTATTGAACCAATGATGTCTTCCATGAACGCCCCATAAGCAGCATCAAGCGTATATGACCTTAACGCTTGCTCACGTGTCATTTTTTGATCCGGCTCATAACCTTCTTCTGGGGTTCCTTTCAGGGTTTTTCTTGATACGGATGCATAAAAACTTGGAATTGGATCGAGTGGTTCTACCGGAGCATCCGTACCATTCACAATTCTGGCTCCTGATTGTAATAAAGCCTGCCACATATAAGCCCCCTCCTCAATTCTTTGTTTGCCCAAACGGTCAATCGCCCATGGACGGTCAGAAGCCATATGAATGGCTTGCATAGTTGGAATAACTCCTAACTCAGCAAAGCGAGGAATATCTTCTGCCCTCATGTGTTGTGCATGTTCTATCCTAAAGCGTGGGTCTTCCTGAAGGTTGGCTTCAAAGGTTCTTTCATATAGATCGAGAACCTCTTTATTCGCACGATCACCAATGGCATGAACACAGACCTGGAATCCAGCCTTGTATGCTTCCTGAGTCAAAGAGTCAATATGAGTCATCGGCTGTACCTGATGTCCAAATTCACCCGATGCATCAGAATACTCTTCAATGAGCCACGCCCCGCGACTACCTAATGCACCATCAGAAGCCATCTTCACAGCTCTTATAGTCAGATGATCATCATATAATCCGATATCAGGTCCTTTTTCAAAATACTCATTCATTAACTCCAAATCTCCTCTGAGCATCACATACAATCGGATTTTAAGTTTATCTTGCTCACCAAACTCCTTGAACAATTCAACCACACGACCTGATCCGGCATCCTGAAACGAGGTAATCCCATATTTCAAGCATTCATCAATTGCCAGTTTCAAAGCTTGTGAGGCATTTTCCTTTGTTGTAGCAGGAATCACTTTTCGAATATTCCCTTGAGCAGTCTCATTAAAAATACCAGTTGGACCATCCATTCCCATAAATATTTCGCCACCATCTGGTTGCTCTGTTTCTAAATTAATCCCGGCAAGCGCCATTGCTTTTGCATTGGCAAGCGCCATGTGCCCGCTGGCATGACTCAAATAAACAGGATGATCCGGAACCGCTACAGAGAGGTCATGATGCGTTGGCAGATTTCGAAACATTCGCTCTGGCTTATTTCCCCATTTATCCTGATGCCATCCTCTGCCTAATATCCATTGACCCTTGGGTGTGCTACTTGCTCTTTCTTTCACCATATCAATTACCTCGGCATAAGATTGGGCTTCCATCAGATCTACATTTATAAGGTTGTATCCCACTCCCATTAGGTGCGCATGACCTTCAACAAAACCGGGAGTCATTGTATTTCCATTTAAATCCACCATTTCGGTAGAATCTCCTTTAAAAGATTCAGCAATTTCCCAAGTACCCGCATAGAGAATGGTATCTGCTTTAACCACCACTGCTTCAACAGTCGAATTAGCCTCATCCACCGTATAAATAGACCCGTTGAAAATGATTTTGTCTGCGAATAGTTTTTGGTTCTTTTCCCCTTGGCTACAGCTAATGGCAAACATTTGTAAAATGATTACACAAATGGTTAGTGATCTAATCTGAATGGTGTGGTATCTATTCATAGTAATTATATATTCGCATCCGTAATTTATTATTAATTATTATTCAAATTTAGTTTACATGAAGAGTACCTTAATCTATTTGACCTTTTTATTGTTTTCCGGAAGCGTATTTTGTCAAACTGCTAACAATGAAGAAACGAATTCACCAGGCGAAAAAACTCAGGTCAACAAAACCAATAGTACTAATTCCAATCCCTCTTCTGTTGAAGAAAAACACTATGCTATAGTTCAGGAAATTCAAACAAACAATACCAAAATCGAATCTCTATATTTTAAAGATGAGGAGGTTTATGCTGCTTATGGTGGAGGAACCGAAATAATCACCAGAGAGTACAAGAAGCATATTTATAAAGCGGGGCAAACACTAATTGAATCTAGTCAATCGAAGCTCGACCAACTCTCACCTTCAAATTATGATGAGCGATTACCATTGCTGAAAGAGATAAATAAAGCTCAAAATCAATTATTGTATTTTATAAAAATCGATAAGACCCGATCAATCGAGAAGAAGCTAAAAAAACTAAAAACACCTGAGGATATATACCCTGTTTTCTTTGCTGAGTTTTAGCACTATCAATTTCATGGTTTTATAAAGCAAATTCCCTAAATTTGCGCTCCGTTCCAAAATGGAATGCTTTTGGTTGTTTCCAAAAGATGTTAAACAAAAATGCTGGTCAGTACCTGACTCCAACTGACACAGTGTACCTAACGGGAGTCATTTTTTATTATGGCAAAGAAAGAAGAAACTGCTAAAGCTGAGGAAAAAGAAACTAAAGCAAAAGCAACTGCTGCAAAAAAAACGACAACAAAAAAAACAGCAACCAAAAAGGCAGATGACAAAAAAGAAGAGGTGAAAGACGAAAAGAAAGCCTCAACAGCAACTGCAAAAAAAGAAACTAAAGCTGAGAAAACTGACGAAGCAAAAGCTGAAGCCAAGAAAGAAGTGAAGGAAGAAAAAGTGGAAGCTAAAGCAGAACCAAAGGCTGAGAAGAAAGAAGAAAAGAAGGAAGAGCCGAAAGCAGAGAAACCTGCTAAAAAAGCTGAACCGGAAATCGAACCGGCTGGCGATTTTGATTTTGATGATGACGGTTTTGATGATGAATACTCTGAGGCTGACCGTAAAGCAATGGAGAAGCTTTATGAGGAGACGCTTACTGAGATCACAGAAAAAGAACTAATTACCGGAACGGTAGTAGGAGTTACCGACAGAGAAGTAATTGTCAACATCGGCTTCAAATCAGATGGGCTTGTATCTCTTTCTGAGTTTAGAGATATGCCTAACCTGAAAGCGGGAGACGAAGTTCAGGTTTTTATTGAAGAGCAGGAAAATGCAAATGGACAGCTTGTTCTTTCCCGAAGAAAAGCAAAAATCGTTAAGGCCTGGGAATCTATTCAGGGTGCCCTTGATAACGATGAAGTAATAGAAGGATTTGTGAAAAGAAGAACCAAAGGTGGTTTGATCGTAGATGTTTACGGTGTGGAAGCTTTCCTTCCTGGTTCACAAATCGATGTGAAGCCTATCAGAGACTTTGACGTATTCGTTGGTAAGTCAATGGAGGTGAAAGTGGTGAAAATCAACTACACGAACGATAACGTGGTAGTATCTCATAAAGTATTGATCGAGAAAGATCTTGAAGAGCAAAAAGCTGAAATCCTGAACAACCTTGAGAAAGGTCAGGTACTAGAAGGAGTTATCAAGAACATGACCAACTTCGGTGTATTCATCGATCTTGGAGGTGTAGATGGTCTACTTCACATTACAGACATCAGCTGGGGTAGAATCAATCACCCGGAAGAGGTGCTTAACCTTGATGAGAAAGTAAATGTTGTGGTTCTTGATTTTGACGACAACAAACAGCGTATCTCATTGGGTATGAAGCAGCTTACTGATCATCCTTGGGATTCACTTGATAAGGATATCGAGGTTGGATCTAAAGTGAAAGGTAAGATTGTGAATGTGGCAGATTATGGTGCATTCCTTGAAATCATCCCTGGTGTTGAAGGATTGATTCACGTTTCTGAAATGTCATGGTCTCAACACCTAAGAAATCCATCTGATTTCATCAATGTTGGAGACGAGATCGAAGCTGTTGTATTGACAATCGATAGAGATGAAAGAAAAATGTCTGTTGGTATCAAGCAGCTTACTGAAGATCCATGGACAAAACAAGATGTTCTTACTAATTATGCTATTGGAACGGAGCACAAAGGAACTGTTCGAAACCTTACAAACTTCGGCTTGTTCATCGAGCTTGAAGAAGGTATCGATGGTTTAGTTCACGTTTCTGATTTGTCATGGACAAAGAAAATCAAGCACCCTTCAGAATTTGTGAAGGTTGGAGATGAGCTGGAAGTGAAAGTGATGGAGCTTGATATTGAAAACAGAAGACTGGCATTGAGCCACAAACACCTGGAGGAAAATCCATGGGATACGTTTGAAACCGTATTTACTAAAGGTTCTACTCATAAGTGTACGGTGACTAGTGTTTCTGACAAAGCTGCGACAGTTGAACTTCCATACGGACTTGAAGGTCAGGTAATTCCTAAGAACCTTAAGAAAGAAGATGGAACTACAGCTTCTGAAGGTGAAACACTTGAATTCAAAGTGCTTGAGTTCTCTAAAGATGATAAACGAATCGTTCTTTCTCACTCTGCTATTTGGGACAAAGATGCTGAGCAACCAAAAGCTTCTACTGGTAAGAAGTCTACTGGAGGTGGTAAAAAAGGAAACACGCTAGACAAAATCAACAAAGAAGTCGAAAAGTCTACGTTAGGTGATCTGGATGCCCTTTCAGCATTGAAGGACAAAATGGAAGACGCTGGAAAATCTTCTGCGAAGAAGGCTACTAAGGCGAAAACCAAAAAAGAGGAAGAAGAGAAATAAATCAATTTAAAGAGCCATCCGATTTACTTCAGGTGGCTCTTTTTTTCTACTTTTGCATCAAATTTTATGGCGCTGTGGCCGAGTGGCTAGGCAGAGGTCTGCAAAACCTTTTACAGCGGTTCGAATCCGCTCAGCGCCTCGCATAAGCAACCTGTAAGGGTTGCTTTTTTTTATTTCATATTGTGCGGATGAAAACCGTAGGTTCGAAACCGACCCGAAGGAAGGTTCATGAGGGGTTATGCGCATGCAAGTGCGTATGAACTAATCCGCTCAGCGCCTCGCATAAGCAACCTGTAAAGGTTGCTTTTTTTATTTCATATTGCGGATGAGTACCATTCGGTTCGAAATGCGAAGCACTCTTAAGTATTATGCTTATTAATATTTAGGATTTTACCCCACTCCTTCCTGGTCATTATCTCCCGTAATATTGTATTGTAACACATTAGTTATGGCAACATTAATTTTCTCATTAATATTAGTAGCCGTGTTTGTAGCAACAGACCAAGCATGGTTTACTCGCAAAAGCAAACGATTAGGGTGATTATTTGTAGAAATTGTTTTCCGATCTGCAACGGTCGGAAACTTTTCTGCAATATTTTTGAACTCTAATGAGAAAACTCCTCACAGCATTTTTCTTACTATTCTACATTTCGTGCTACTCGCAGAACTTTCTGTCCTGGCAATTTAGCGATCGGTATTTCTCATTTTCTGTAGGCACTGGTGCATCCACCTATTTAGGAGAATTAAATTACAATAACACCATCAACGATGATATCTCTCTGATTAATTTCGGAATAGAGGCACGCCTTCTCAATCGTATTGGTGCTCGTTTGGAAGGATCATATTTCAGCTTATCGGGAGCTGATAGAAATGCTCCGGACAGCACATTTCAAAGACAAAGAAATTTGTCATTTCAATCAAGAAATATTCATTTTCAGCTTCACACCATCTATTATTTAAAACCTTACCAGGGAGATTACTACAAAAGATTGTTCTTTGATCCTTATCTCTTTTCGGGTGTAGGATATATGAAGTTTACGCCCACTGCTACCCTTGGGGGAGAGGAGTACAAATTAAGAGATGCACAAACAGAAGGAGTAGAATACAAAAAATGGGTCACAACAATACCTGTCGGAATTGGCGCCAAGTTTAAAGCGAATGAGTTCCTGAATTTCAATCTGGAAATATCCTATCATTTTACTTTCACTGACTATCTAGATGATGTTTCTAGTACATACGCTTCGGAATTTGCAAATACAACAGCAGCCCTGCTGAGTGATCGTAAAGAAGAAGTTGGAGTGGTCAATCAGGAGTTTTATGATCAAATTCTTCCTGGCTCACCTAGAGGCAATCCGGATAACAACGACAGCTTTATTCAGATAGGCATTAGAGTAGAAATCTTCCTACCGCCGGACTTGTTTACGGGGAAAAATAAAGCAATCATTAAAAAGCCATCTGCTTACTGATTAACCCATCTTCTTATCTGATCAATAACAATTTCCTGGTCTTCTTCAGATAAACCAGTCCCTGATGGTAGACAAATACCTTTTTGATAGATTTTCTTACAAATACCTTCTCCAATAAAGTCATACTTTGAATAGGCTCCATGTAAATGTAATGGTTTCCAAAGTTCCCTTGACTCAATGTTTTGATCGGCCAGATATTGAATTAACTCATTCACATTCACGTGATTGTCTTTAAGCAAAGCAGTGGATAACCATCTATTAGATTGATATTCTTCAGGCTCCTCAAGGAAATCAAAACTGCTATTAAGAGCATCTCTATACCTTTCGAATATCGTCCTTTTTTTAGCGATGAATTCTTCGAGACGCGTTAGCTGTTTTAAGCCCAACCCAGCTAAAATATTGCTCATTCGATAATTATACCCCACCTCATGATGATCATACCCATGTTTGCTGCTATTTGCCTGAGTAGCCAGATGAAGTGCACTTTTCCTCTCCGCATCGGTACAAATCAATGCTCCTCCTCCACTTGTGGTAATAATCTTGTTTCCATTGAAAGATAAAATTCCATAATCAGCAAGACCGCCAACGTTTTTGCTATTCAACTTTGCTCCCAAAGCTTCCGCTGCATCCTCAATGACTTTGATATTAAAGTTTTTAGCAACCTGAAGAATCTGATTCATTTGCCCAGGCATCCCATACAAATGAGTAATGATTATTGCCTTAGGTAAAATCTTGCAACCTGATAAATAGTTAGATAAGACATTCGGATCCATATTCCAGGTGATATCCTCACTATCCAGCAATACAGGAATGGCTCGTTCATATAAAATCACATTGGCACACGCTGCAAATGTGAAGCTGCTGGTAAGTACTCGATCGCCATCAGAAACCCCGCAAAGCTTGAGAGCCAAGTGGAGTGCTGCGGTTCCTGAATTGACTGCTAACACTTCCTTCCCGCTGAATAGCTCACCCAGTTGACACTCAAACTCATCCAGCGCAGGACCCACCGGAGCAACCCATCCGCTTTGTAGCACACTACTTACTCCTTCCAGTTCATCTTTGCCAACATTGGGGGGCGATAGGTATATCCGATCGTGCTTCATCGTTTTGATGCGTAATCACTAAACTTAATTGTCTTTCCTTTTTGATATGAAGTCATATCCCGTCGCAATAATGCCATAATTGTTTTGCCCAAAATTTTAATATCCCATCCAAATGAAATATTATCAACGTATTCAATATCTAAACTCATCCTTTTCTCCCAATCTATTGCGTTACGACCGTTCACTTGGGCCCAACCGGTAATTCCAGGCAATACTTCATGACGTTTTTTCTCTTCTGTATTGTAAAAATCAAGATACTCGATAAGTAATGGTCTTGGCCCAACAAAAGACATATCCCCTTTGATTACATTGAGTAGCTGCGGTAATTCATCTACCGAAATAGATCGCATGAATTTTCCCAAACTTGTAATACTGGACTCATCAAAATCGGTTTTCATTGTTCTAAACTTGAACAAGCTAAAAATTCGTTCACCTTTACCAACTCGCTTATGAATGAATATGGGAGTTTTTAAAAAATGAAGTGCCAAAATAAGTCCAATTATAAGGAGTAAAGGACTTAGTAAAATCAATAATACAGATGCTGTTAAGCGATCAAAAAATTGCTTTATTACGCTTATATAAAATTTACCTCTGTGCATCTCGCTAAAAATAGGCATTACCCCTTTTATTTGATATTTTTCACCTCAAATTAAGTTTTTTATCAATCAGCACAGAAATGGCCAAAGTGGCTCATTAAATGAAAACATTTCGATTTGTCATCTCATTTAGCATTACCCTTGCTTTAGGCATTGCTTTGAACACCAAGATTGGAGTTGTTCCTCCCCTTGGAAAATTCTTAAGCCCATTTCATGGTTTTTGGCAAAATGCTGAAAATGAGGCAATCGATATTGAATCAAATGAAATAGAAAATGGACTAACAGATAGTGTAAATATCTACTTTGATGAACTGCTGATTCCTCATGTTTTCGCCTCAAATGAGAAAGATTTGTTTTTCGCGCAAGGGTATGTAACCGCCTATCATCGGTTATGGCAAATGGAATTCCAACTCTATTCTGCAGCAGGACGTCTGGCGGAAGTTCTCGGTCCAAAAATTGGCAATGCAAACATTGTAGATGTTGATAGGCAAATGCGACGCATAGGATTAATGTATGGGGCTAAAAAATCAGAAGAACTTTTCAAGAAAGAAGAACCGGAAGTGTATGCGTTGATTCAATCATATACCGAAGGAGTTAATGCATATATCAACTCGCTATCCTATGCTGATCTCCCTATTGAATACAAATTATTGGACTATAAGCCGGAAGCCTGGACGCCATTAAAGTGCTTTCTTCTCATATCAAACATGAATAATATGCTATCTCGGGGGGAAAGAGATTTAGAGCATACGAATGCACTTAAATTATGGGGAAGGGAAGTTTTTGAGATACTATACCCTGAACGCCCGGATACCATTGATCCGGTAATTCCAGCCGGAACAAAATTTAATTTTGATCCAATTATTGTTAAGAAACCAGATGTAACATTTCCTCTTGAGTTCACTGATCCAATAATTAAGAATCCGAATGAGGATAATGGTAGTAACAGTTTTGTAGTCAATGGTGAAAAAACTGCTAACGGAAAGGTGATATTAACAAATGAGCCGGACCTCAGTTTAAACCTGCCAAGCATCTGGTATATAATGCAACTCAACTCCCCTGAAATAAATGTGATGGGTGCCACCCTTCCCGGGGGACCTGGAGTTATTATCGGATACAATGATTCAATTGCGTGGGGCAATACCAACGCTAAGAGAGATTTGGTAGACTGGTACTATATACAGTTTAAAGATGAAACCAGGGACGAGTATTTATACAATGACAATTGGGTCCCAACCAAAAAAGTAATCGAGGAAATCAAAGTAAGGGGATCATTCAGCTTTTATGATACCATTATATATACCCATCACGGACCACTAGTCTATGATAGAAACTTTGGTAGTGACCGAAGTGAGCTGATCAATTTGGCAATGAAATGGACTGCTCATGAAGGAAGCAAAGAGATCAAAGCACTTTATATGGGGAATAAAGCTGAAAATTATGATGAATTTGTTGAAGCATTTGGGTATTTCAGTGGCCCTCCTCAGAATTATTCCTTTGCATCTGTAAATGGTGATATAGCCTTGTGGATCAACGGAAAGTTCCCGGTAAAATGGGAAGAACAAGGGAAGTTTTTAATGGATGGAAGCAATATCGATCACGAATGGAAGGCATATATGCCGCATTCACATAACCTTCATGTTAAGAACCCTCCACAAAATTTCGTGAGTTCTGCAAATCAACATGCCGCTGATTCGCTTTATCCCTACTATCAGTATGACTATCACTACGAGCATTATAGAGGTAGGAGAATTAATGATCGTTTGCGTGTAATGGATAACATCACAGTAGAAGACATGATGAATCTGCAACATGACAATTTCAATTACAATGCCTCAGAAGCTTTGCCAATGATGCTAGATAGTTTGGACTCTGCTTCATTTACAGATCTCGAATGGAGTTACTATAACAAGCTTGTAAACTGGGACTATTTTAATGATCCTGACATTCAAGGACCCACAATTTATGAGGTATGGTGGAGAAAACTAAATGCAAAACTTTGGGACGAAATTGATAGTAGTGAAGTAGCCGTGTATCGACCTAACTGGTTTAATACCGTAGAAATTCTGAAGAAGGAACCTGATTTTTCCATGATTGATAACAAGTATACTTCGGTCGTTGAATCAAGCGGAGACTTGTACAGACAAACCTTTAAAGAAACTATAAACTCACTTGAGGAGTATTTAGAGAAAGAAGGGAATTCACTTCTTTGGTATCAATATAAGAACACAACCATCAAGCACCTTCTTAGAATAGAACCTTTCAGCAAAGGTCAGGTCAAAATTGGTGGAAACAGATCCATAGTTAATGCAGCATCAAGTTCTCATGGACCTTCATGGCGAATGGTTGTTGAATTAGGTGCTGGAGAGGTTAATGCCTGGGGAGTATACCCTGGAAGTCAGTCAGGTAATCCAGGAAACCCAACCTATGGTCATATGATTGATGATTGGGCTTCCGGAGAGTATTACCAACTTCTCTTTGAAAAGAGCCTCAGCCCGAAACATGAAAAAGTCAATCACAGCATAACGCTAAAACCAGAAAAATGAAACTGATAATAAGATTAATCTTTATTGGAGCCCTTACTTATTTCCTATCTCCCATTTTTACCTGGTGGACGGCTATGGCCGTGGCATTTCTTGTTTGCTATATTTCACCATCATCAGGTCTAAACGCATTTGTAGCCGGTTTTCTTGGTGTTGGTCTCGTCTGGATGGGTCATGCGTGGAATTTAGATGTTCAAAATAATTCCGCCTTCAGCAATACCGTAGCTGAAATAATGCAGGTAAGTGATCCGATTTTACTCGTGTTTGCTACCGGACTCGTTGGAGGTCTTTCCGGAGGATTTGCTTCCTTGTCGGGAACATTCTTTAGACAGTTGTTCCTGAAGCAGAAAAAAAGGAGTCTATACAGTTAATCAGCTCTCTTTGATGAGAACTCCTTTTGCCACAAAAGTGATCGAGTTCCTCATGGATTCATCGTATTCCTGACCCCCATCCTCCGCATAGTGACGAGCTACATCTTCATCTAGAATTTCTTCCTTTGCAATTCCTTCTATAATCACTTCACTTCCACTAACGTCTTTAGGAACGAAAAAACCATAGTCTTTGAACGTAACACGGATGTTAATGTCGGACTCATTCATAATTGTCATCCAGCAGCCTTTCATTTGGCAAACTTCTTCAATTGTAGCCCTAACCTTAAAATTAGCATTCTCCTCACCTACTTGAGCTAAGAATTCCTCAACAGAAATAGCGTTCTCTGAAGAAATTTCTTCACCATGAAATGCAAACTTTTCTGAAGGATTACTACAGGCAAAAGCGAACAGGATTATTGCGATGTATCTCATAAGATTATTCTTTTCAGCTAAGATAAATCAGCATTACTTATTTAGGATATTTTCCTGGATTAAAAAATAAATATTATATATAACTGACTTATAATCAACATTTTAATTTGATAAAATTAATTTTTTAAAAAAACTTTTTAGTTATGTGTAAAATTAATTTTTTTGCTTACATTTGATTCATCATTAAAAACCTTATAGAGTTATGAAAAGAAAACTATTTACAGCATTTGCAATTTTGGCATTATTCACATTTACAGCATGCCAAGAGGACGCAGCTATGGAAGAACTTGTAGATGATATTGAGCTAAATCAAACTTCTGATCCGGATGGTGATGATGATGACACTAATCCTCCAGGAACAGGAGGCAGCTAAGAATGATCTAAGTATTGTTTGATAAGGTCGATAAGAAGTGGCCTTTCATCAAAAATATTGGAAACGCTTTCAAGGATTTGATAGCGTTTTTTTTATATTGCAGATAGGAAACAGTTATTTGGGGTGAAATATATTCTTACGCTATTAGTAATTCTCACAACCAACTCTTTATTGTGTGCCAACACAATCGAAGACAGAATCAATTCTATATCTTCCCTTATAAATCAACATCCTGATTCAGCATTAGTTTTAGCTCAAGAATTAATGGATGATGCCATGAAGCAGAATCATGAACTTGGTATTGTTCAGAGTAATTTCATTTGCGCTTACATATATGATAAAGTAAAGGGTGATTATGGTAAAGCAATCATTTTCTACTTAGAAGCTATTAGGAACGCTGAAGAGTCTACATATGAGCGGGTGAACGTGGATTTAATATCATTACACAAAAACTGTGGTGTCATTTTCAGAAAATTTAATTCGTATCCTTTAGCTGAAGAATATTACAAAAAGGCTTTGAGCATAGCCCATTCTATCCAAGATAGAAAAGAAATAGCGAGTATTAACTTCAATGTCGCCGGACTTCTAATGGATCAAAAAAGATATAATGATGCAATCTCTATACTAGATGATTTAATAACTAATACTGATTTTGATTCTAAAGACTATTGGAAATACAATAATCGTCTGGGGATTGCTTTATACGAGTCCAGTTATTATGATCAGGCCGTTAAAGCTCATGACAACTCTTTAAAGTATGCAGAGTTGTCTCTCGAATTGCGAGCATATACCATTCATAATATTGGAAGGTGCTTTGCTGCTCAAAACAATGATGAAATGGCATTAGCTAGTTTCAACAAAGCATTAGAATTAAAAAATCAACTTACAGATAAAACAGTTCTCTTTTCTACCTATAGTGAGCTTGGGCAGTTAGCTTTTAAAAATGACGAAATCAAAAAATCGTTGTTTTACTTCAATGAAGCTGAAAAACACATTGATGAAATTACAGATTTAGACCATTTTGAATTGTATAAATTAAAAGCCGATGCTTTATTTAGGCTAAATTCCTTTAATGAAGCTAAGCGCTATGAGGATCTTTACTCCAAAAACCTTAACAACTATCTACATCTACAAACAGAAATCCAGGAAACTGACAAGCGATATAATATGGATCTCATCACCAAGCGTTACTTTGACGAGGTTGAGAAGCAAGAAAGAATTGCTTCTATTCTTTTATACTCCAAATTGATATCAGGTACACTTTTAATGCTACTGTTACTTTCTGTAGGATATAATTGGTATCAGAAAACGAAATTGCGAAGAAGTATTGTACGGGAATTGATTGATCTAAAAATCCTCGATTAAACCTTCAATTTTAGTTTTTCCTTAAGAACTTTAAGCATACCTTCTTGACGCTCATGTAAAAGAATCAACTTATTCTTTTGCTCTGCAGATTCATCCATCATAAAGGTTACTAATTCCTCCAATTCCAAAACTTCATGTGAGTCTGGTTGCGTCAAGCGCATCTTTACGAACAACTCGCGAATACGTGCTCTTAAGTTTACATGGGTTGGGGCTATTTCTTTGGAAGTAACTATATCATCACTCCACATAGATCCTTCACCCTTTATTAGCCACTCAGCATTCAGCTTATCGTAAGTTTTAAGGATATTAAGGATTAAATCAAAGCTGGGTTTGCTTCTTCTACCCTTAATTATGTTGAAAATAACCGTTACGCTTACCTCTAAACTTTCGGAGAAAGAGGTTGGGTTCATGTCAAGAACCTTAATAAGCTTATGAACACGATCATTTATCATGTGATAAAAATAATAAATACTTTTTAAGAAAAAAAAGAAGGATTGCTTGTTAGCAACCCTTCATCATTAAGAACCAGCTATGGAAAATAGATACTCACTATCTATCTTTCGAATTTATATGCTTTTAATTACTCAACAAAGCTTTTTTCAATTTTTTTTATCAAATGATAATACAAAAGAGTTATTGGAAACTTAATTAAATAAATTTTTAGCTTAATCTATTTTTATAACCAACTTTCCAACAGAATCCCTGGACTCCATAAATGCATGCGCCTCTGCTAGGTTTGTAAACGTAAACACCTTTCCAACAATAGGCTTTAAATTATTTTTATTTACAAACGCAAAAAGTTCATCCCATATTTCGGAGGTAAGATTCTCGTTCTCAGTCAAATATCCTATATGGGATGCGAAAATACCTTTGCTCTCAGTAGCCATTTTCATCATGTTCACTTTCGGTGCATCCATGTAGGTCTTTATCCATGACAATGGATTCCACATTTTCAAATTCATACTTGCAAACCCAATCACAACCAGTCTGCCAAACGAATTGAGGAGCTTTAGGCTCTTTTTAAAGACATCACCCCCAACAGTTTCCAAAACACAATCAACTCCACCACCATCATTCATTATCTCTTGATAAAAATCATTGACCTTGTAATTGACCGGTATTCCTCCCAGCCTTTCAATCAATTCTAATTTATAATCTCTACTAGCTGTCCCATAAACCTTGCACTTCAAGGCACTTCCAATTTGCACCGCTGCTGTTCCTACACCTCCGGCTGCTGCTTGTATCAGTATTCTTTCGCCAGCCTCAACCCTGCAAAGCTTTTTCAATGCCACCCATGCTGTCATAAAATTGACAAGGAATGCAGCATTTTCTTCCGGAGTGAATTGCTTAAAAGCGGGGAAACATAAATGCTCTGGTGCGCAGGTATATTCTGCGTAGGATCCATACTGCTGACCAACAATAACCTTGTCTCCCACTTTAAATTTTGTTGCGTTCTCACCAAGTTCAACTACCTCGCCATAACATTCCATACCCATTATATATGGTTTCTTAGGTGCCCAACTATACTGCCCCTTTCTGGAAAGAATCTCTGCATAATTAATGCCTATGGTCTCGACTTTTATTTTTATCTCTCCTGATGTCGGGGATGGTTCAGGAATATCTTCGATTTTTAAAATCCGTGGCTTACCAGTCTTTCGTAGTTGATATGCTTTCATTCGTTAGATGTATGACGTTTGGATTGATTAATAATGCGCTGGCAATTTAATGTTTTAACTTCACCATAAATAAACAGAATGATGAAAGAGACCTATTATAACAGGGAAGATTTAAAAAAATTCGGTGAAATAACTGAATGGCAAAAAAAGCTGGGAGATAAGTTTTTTGATTACTATGGAAGTGTTTTTGAAGAAGGTGCACTTACCGCCAGGGAAAAATCCCTAATAGCCCTTGCTGTATCACACGCCGTGCAGTGCCCGTACTGTATAGATGCATACACTTCCGATCTTCTAAAGAAAGGTGTTGATGAAGAGCAAATGATGGAGGCTGTTCATGTTACTGCGGCAATTAAAGGTGGAGCTGCGCTGGTTCACGGTGTGCAAATGATGAATCAGGTAAATGATAAATTAATGTAAGGAATGCTAAAATCTCTCAAAAGACAAAAACACAAACTATCATCTCCTGAAGGACAAATTGAAGTTCTGGATAATGCTGAAGCAATTGATATTCCTCGATTTGAGGATAAGCTCAATGCCATTGGACATTTTCCTCTTGAGCCAACAAGCATTGAAATATTTCAAGTGAACGTTGGAAAAATGTGCAATCAGGTTTGTGCTCATTGCCATGTTGATGCAGGCCCAGATCGGAAAGAGATCATGACCAAGGAAACCATGCAGCAATGTTTGGATGCCATTCAGGATACTGACATAAAAATAGTTGATTTAACGGGTGGTGCTCCGGAGATGAACCCTCATTTTAGATGGTTCGTTGAGGAACTGACAGCAATGGGAAAACAGGTAATTGTGAGATGTAACCTGACAATTATTCTTGCCAATCCAAAGTATAATGATCTTCCTGAATTCTTTAAAAAGCACAATGTTAATGTAGTATCCAGTCTTCCATATTTCACAGCAAAACGTACAGATGCTCAGAGAGGAGATGGTGTTTTTGATAAATCAATCAAAGCTTTACAAATGCTAAATGCAGTTGGCTATGGAAAGGAGGGTTCAAAACTTAAATTAGATTTGGTTTACAATCCGGCGGGCGCTTTCCTTCCGGGGGATCAAACAACCCTAACAGCTCAGTTTAAGAAAAAACTAAGAGAGTACGACATTGAGTTCAATGATCTTTTTGCTATTACAAATTTACCGGTAAGCAGATTTCTCGAGTATCTGGTGAAAACTGAGAAATATGAGGATTACATGAATGAATTAGTTAATGCTTTCAATCCCGTCGCAGCAGAAGGTGTGATGTGCAGGAATACACTAAGCGTAAGCTGGGATGGTTATCTTTATGATTGTGACTTTAATCAAATGCTTGAGCTGAAAGTGAAAGCACCCAGCCATATCAGCGAATTTGATATTGAAGCATTGACGAACAGGGAAATAACCCTAAATCAACACTGTTACGGATGCACTGCAGGGGCTGGTTCAAGTTGTGGTGGTGCAACTACTTAAAAAAATCTGCTTGTTAAATGAAAAAAGTAAGAATTGGAGGTGTTCCGGAACATTTCAATCTACCAATACACCTGGCTAATGAAAAGGGATGGTTTAATGATGAAGGTATATCAGTAGAATGGACAGATTTTCCTGGTGGTTCCGGATACATGAAGGATGCCCTTCGCAACAACGAAGTTGACTTGTGCATTTTACTTACAGAGGGCATTATCTCTGACATCTTAAAAGGAAACCCCTCTAAGATTGTAAGTGGCCACATAAAAACCTCATTGACTTGGGGCATTCACGCAGCTACCGATTCCGCTTCGTTTCCGAATATTTTTGACAGAAAAATTGCAATAAGTCGGTTTGGCTCTGGCTCGCACCTAATGCCAATCGTCCATGCTATGATAGAGAATCAGTCTATAAATCCTGATCAGTTTATTGAAGTGGCAGATGTAGAGGGGGGAATTGATTCGTTGAAGGATGGAAATGCTGATATATTTTATTGGGAAAAGTTCACCACTAAGCCTTATGTAATGAGTGGTGAGATCAAGAAAATTGGGGAATTTATTTCGCCCTGGCCTTGCTTTATGATTGCTGCTACTAACAAAATCATTGACCTGGATCCTGAACTGGTTAGTAAAGTTTTGAAGGTGATCCATCGATCAAATGAAGATTTTATGAAATTAGAGGATGCTCCAAATTTAGTTGCAAAAAGGTATCATCAGGATCTAAAAGACACAGAAAGATGGTATCACTCAACTGAATGGTCTGTGGATGGATGGGTAAGCAACAAAATGCTTGAAGGAGTTTTATATTCCTTGAGGGAAGCTAAAATCATTAATGAAGAAGCTTCTTCAAATGGAATAATCTGGAAGAGAAATGAACAGAAATAATAAAACCCCTACCCATATAGGGCAGAGGTTCATAAAACGTCACGAGTTGGTATCGTGTATATATGAAGAGAAATTAGTTTCGATTGTTAATTAAATAGCTTGTGAAGCTTTCCCCGTTGATCTTGGTGTACTTGGCATCAATATCATCCCTCACTTCCAGACCTGAAATATCAAAATCACCTCTGGCTTTCATGTATTTTATATTCCACGATTCTTCAAAAATCGCTGACTTGAAGCTTACACCTTCATCAAATTGAGCGTATTTAAACGTGGCATCATCCTCAAAAAAGGTATTAGAAAAGTCTGCTTTTTCATCAAACTCTGCATATTTAAAAGTAGTCTCTCGTTGAAATTTTGTGTTAGAAAAATCTGCTCTACCATCAAAGTCGGAGTACTTAAACATGGCGTTTTGTTGGAACTCGCAGCTTTTGAAAGTTACATTTTTATCAAAATCAGCAATAAATGTATAGCCGGACCTATCATCGTGGATATATGCCAGAACATCATCCTTAAACGTGCAATTCCTGAATGAAATCATTACGTCAATAGACTCCTCCACAGTATTATTGCCTCCATTATTCCACCATTTTGACTTCTTTGGTAAGTCGGGCATCTTATCCGCCATATAAGTAAAGTCAAGATCACCTGAGATCGTCACGTTCTCATAAGTGATATCCTTTCCTTCCCTGATGTCTTTCATTATCTGTGCAGAAGTAACGGTCTTCTGTGCAAATGCCCTGAGTAGGAAAAGACTAAAAAGCACCAGCATAGCTATTCTGATTTTTGTGGATTGGGAAGTTGAGATTTCCATTGTCGTATCTATTGTTATTGTGTATTACTATTTAGATGCACATTGTTTAAAAAAGTTGCATCACACTATAAATACCTCTTAAAATATCAATGGTTACACCCGGGATGGGGATCGGTTAAAAATAAAAGCTCAATGGAGTTTCCAAAATCCAAAAGGCGAGGGTCACTCGCCTTTGGGTTGGTGTGGCCTTTGCAGCCAATAAACTGCAAGGTCCAATCTAACCACCTTACGGACTTAGCTTAATTGCTAAACCCATAATTAAGTTAGACAATAAAAATTTTGGATCAAAGTTTTAATCCGGAATTGAAAGTTGAAAACTGATTTTCATTCTTTTTCTGACAAAGATTGACCGATTTCTTTAATCACATCATCGAGACTTGCCGCAGAAACCCTAACAATATTCAACATCTCATCTGCCCTTTCTTTGTCACATTTTTCTTCAAGATGCTGTACGGCTCCTAATATATTAGCCAATGGTGCCCGAACCAGGTGTGAGTTCATAAATGCATAGCGCTCGAGTTTTGCATTTCGTACTTCCAAATCCTTTGTTCGTTCATCAACAATTCTTTCAAGTGAGCCATTCATGGTCTTGAGTTGACTAATCAATTCCACTACTTCCCGGTTTTTAGTTCTTAGACGACTGTATGATTTGCCCAATAGGTTATAAAGAAGTGAGAAACATCCCACGAGTGTGATTACAAAAACAGAGCCAGCAAAAGCATATTGAGTAAAAGGAATATCTGCCATGTACGACTTACCCACCATTCTATTTCCAAAACCTGCATCTATGATGAGTGTAATCAAAATGATTACCAACCACACATGTGATGTTCTCAGGTTTCCAAAAATGAAAGCTATTAAGGGTATGGACGGCATCCAATAAATGATAACATGAAATACACCTGGTAGGAAAAAGAAACTTAGTTGAAACATTAGATACAAAACCAGCAGTTGCAGGTTTCCTATCAATTTAGAATTCCCTCCTTTTTTAGCCGCTATCAATAATATTATATTGACCGCAAGGAGTGGAAGGATGAGCGGAAGTGAAGTGGCCTTTAAGTCAATTAAAAACTCACCGATTGCCAGAAGACCTATTAAGATAGTGAGTAGTAAAATTGTAATAAACTGTACCCCTTCTGATTTCGGAACCTTATAATCCCTCAGAAGCCAATTCTTTAATTTCCTGAACATTATATCTCATAGCTGATGATTCAGTCCCAATATATTGAGTTTTATGAAAAATGGCCAAGGTATATTTAGTAGAAATAAATAAAAAAGTCCTGATCATAAATGAAAAGGACCTAAATACTTATATAAAAGTATGAAGAGGATCGTTCTCTCAGATAAACTGAGTATGTATTTTTAACTCACTCAAAGTAAAGCCTCAGCGTAAGCCCTTAGAATAAACATGCCGATCAAAATCAGCATCCCTATTCGGATTTTTATCGAAGATGATTTAGAAAGTTCCATGGCGGTGGATCGTTTTATTAATGATTACAATGCAAAGATGATTCACATTCATCAATAGTTGCAAGGTTTTCTGGAATGTTCATAAATTCTTAATAAGAACTAGAAATCAAAACAATTAATCGTTCGATTGCCAATAATGACATAACAACCAAATAATCATATGATTAATTAATTTGCATTAATACTATTTGGCAATGTGAACCAACCACGAAATCTTCTACGAATAGTCCTCAAATATGATATTCGACCAAAGGGCAAAATTGAACAACAAGTTTGAGGAGGTATCCAGCACGAAATCAAAGTGCATGCTTTATCGATTAAAAGTCTTCTTTAATCGTACATAAAAAACCCCAACCTTTTCTGGCTGGTGCATCACTCAAACTACTACTCAATCACTACTAAAATCTTAATCCGAAAAGCAAAGCTCCTGGCTTCTTCATTATCAAACTCCTTCCTTTATCCATGCAACAGGATAAAGACAATAAAAATGCTAATAAATTCTAAAAAATGTTAAATGTGGTTTATACCGAATTTATCGCTCGCAGATCCCACGAAAATCACAAAAGTTACATTTCTTTAGATCCTCTGTCTGGTCGAATGGTTCTTCCTTACTAAAGATTTCCGTCAATAACTCTTTCATCTTTTGCTCAAATGGAGGTAGATAAGCTCTGGCATCAGCGATCGGATTACCATTGGTTTTCAGACGGTAGTCAAAATCGGTTTGAAAGAATTGCTTAATATTAATCAATCCTGGGACTATGGAATTTTCCTGACCATATTTAGAGGCATACAGCCAGGCGTAGAAGAAGGTTTGATAGCCTGCTTTTCTTCCGGGTTGATATTTATAAAATACGTCCGGATTGAAAATATTGTCGAAGGATCCGATCTCCGTTTCGTCTCTCCCTGTCTTATAGTCCAGCACCCTCACGGTCTCTCCTTTTCTATCCACACGATCTATGTCTGCACCCAGCTTTACATTTATTGATTTTTCATTTGGTTGAATCTCAATGAAACGCTCATATTTATCTTCCGCCTCCAGGCTGATGATTTCGAAAGGGACATATTGTTTATCCATCTCTATCACTTGCTTCACAAACTTTCGAATGATTTCCGCCATCACCACATTTCGATCCTTAAACTCAAAGCGCTTTTTGCCCTTCATCCCAAACTCATCCTTAAAAGCTTTTTCCATTGCCCCGTCAATAGAACTCTCCATCCGGAAAAAATCATTCTCATCAATCACCCGACTCCCTTTTTCATTCATTGTATCCAAATAGAGGTATTCCAGGGTGCGGTGAAGTGCATTTCCGAAATGTCTTGCGTTCAGATCATCACTCATCTCATCACCAGAGAACAGCCTAAGCACATATCGGAAATAAAACTTCAAACGACAATCCAGGTAGATGTTTAATGCTGAAGCTGACAACCTTCTCTGGTCCATCTCAGGAACAGCATCTGTGTAAATGGATAGTTTGTCCAACACCTCTGAGGTAGTTTCAATGGAAATTGGTTTTATCTCATTGACCTGAATGGAATTACTCAGTTTCTTGCGTTTTACTTCCAATCCGCTCTCTAGTTCTATTTGTCGAATGAACCGGCTCACCTCCCCGCTCAATCCAAAGTCCGCATACATGTTATAATAAAAGAAGAGCATTTGCGAGTTTTGAAACAATCGATAGAACAGGTAGGCATAGATCGCATCTTGCGTTTCAAACGTCGGTAAATCAAAAGCCTTCCGAATGCGATATGGGATGAAAGAACCTGCGCGCTGAGAGGCAGGGAAAATATCTTCATTCATGTTTAGCATCAACACGTGCTTGAAGTCCAGATTACGAGTCTCTAACACCCCCATAACCTGTAGTCCTTCTACTGGCTCCCCGGTGAATGGGATTTTTACGGATCGTGCAGCTTTTCTAAACAACCCTTTGAAGGTCTTGATGTCAATGACCGTTGATTGCTTTTCAAGGATCTCATTCAGACGAGACAGCAGCTGCTGAAAGTGATATAGATATTCTCGTTCTAAACCGAAACGCTCAATGACCTGATCTCCAAGCACCACAATAATTTCCTGCAGGTATCCGGCAAGACTCTCTTGCTCCCCTACTTGCCTAAAAATGGTATTGAGAACAGAAGACTGGATACCTAGAATTTCTTGCTGGAATATTCGAATCTGATTTTTCTTCTTGATTTCGCGAATCAGCTTATCTAATGGATTTTTGTCATCCTTGTAGAGGTAAGGATGACTCAGGATATCGATGGTTGGCTTATGATAAAACGAGAGGCCGTTCTCCGCTGAAAGGCTGGCATGCTCCTGTAATTCAATAGCTGCTTCCAGCAATCCAAACAATGGTGTATCCTTAAGCGGGTACCCCATGGTTACATTGAGCTTATCTACTTTTTCAGGAATCGCATTCAAAACAGGAAAAAGCATGTAATCCTGAGGCAGCACCACTACAATCTCCTCCTTCTTAGCTCCTGCAGTCATCAGTCGGTCAATTTCCTCCCCGATCAACTTCGCCTGGCCAACCTCCAGTGAAACACCTGTAACATCTACTTCTTTTGGTTGCTTAACTTTCTCTGGGAGTGGGTTTGGGAAACTTTCACCCAGAATTGGGTCTTTGGCATAACGACGTAAAAAATCGCCAGCTTCCTGATTCTCATCATTTATGTAATAGCCATCTATGTCCCATATCACCACTGCCTTGTATTCAGAGACAAAATGTTTTATTAGTACTTCCTCTGCAGGAGTTAACGCATTAAACCCGGCAAAAATCAACGGCTTTTCAGAGTAATTAATCTTCTCCAAATCTTCAACCAGCTCACGATAGACATGAGAAGTATATCCTACGCCTTGAGTTTTAATCCGTTCCTTAAAGGTGGCATAGACAGGCATGAGGATACGCCAGGTCTCTACAAATTGCTCTTGGGTTTTAGTTGCGGTTGGCAGGAATTCTTGCCAGAATTTTTTAATGATCTTCTCCTGCTCTTCATCCAGGAAGTAAAAGTCTTCTGCCAGTTGACGATCATCCTTTACATAAGTAAAGAGCTGTTCGGGATTAACCAGGTAATGATCAACCTCTTCAAAATCACGCAACAACATTTCCCCCCAGAAATAAAAAGACTCAAACCCTTCGGACTGCACCTGGTGTGTTTTGAACGCCTCAAACAACTCGAAAATAAGCGTGAGTGGGTCAGTCTTCTTAGTATTGGAAAAGGAAAAAAGAAAATCTTCCAAACTAAGTGTTGCCGGTGACCATACCGGTTTATCAACTTTCTTAGAAAGATGCTTCTTCAGGAATAGACCGGCCCTTCGGTTAGGGAATACCACAGTACAATCCCCTAAATGATCATGATGATGCTCGAGTAAATGATCTGCAACTTCGGAGAGAAAGGCCATGCGGCAACATTCTACAATTGCCAACTAAAAAGCAAGTATCGGAATCAATCTTGCAGTAGTTCTATTGCTTTCAAGACAACCTGATCCTTTGTTGGGTCGACGCTCTCCACAAATACATCCGGAGGTATTCCTTTGCCTTCATAAAGAACCATATCTCTTGAGTAGGTGCGTTTGTTGGAGTAATTAAGCCTCCACCCGTTCTTCAATCGTTGGGATGCGACATGCGACATGGCTCCCATGGTAGGTGTGCCTACTATGGTTACGTTTTCACGTCCCTTCAGGGAAAGTGTGAACACATCACTGGCACTGGCCGTAAAGTTGCTGGTAAGAAGGGCGATGGGTTTTAGAAATTGATAAGGTCCTTCGGGCCTCACCTCCCAGCTTCTCAGCTTGGTGTATTCATTCTTTCCAGCCATTCGTGTTTCTTTATAATGAGAGATATAGGTTTCATCCACCAGACGTCCGGCGATTTTATGCAGCGTTTCGTCATTACCACCCGGATTGAGTCGAATGTCCAGGATGAGACCATCTTTATCCTTTACCTGATCCAATGCTTCCGCAAAAGCCTGATAGGTTCCTGCCATCAGGTTGAGTCGTATGTAACCAAAACGCTCATTCGAACTCACGAAAACATGTTCATCAATTTCTTGCAGTTCATTAAAACCATTCGATTTTAGCGTTGCATCAGACACCTTCCAAAAAGCTTCCTTGCTCTCATAGGCTTTGAGGATAGCCGCAGTATCGGAATAGGTAAAGCTGTTGCAGCGCAAATCGCTTTTGCTATCGATCAGAGAGGTATGGCCGTCATGCAGTTCGGAGATCATCTGGCAACATAAATCAAACAGCTCATCTTCTGTATCAACATCATTTAGTTTTGGCTCATAGGCTTCTTTAACTTTTTGCCAGTCTACTTCACGTATGTCAAATAATGAATATCGCTCATCCAGCAGCGTCCACAATTCATTAAATGTTTCATGTTGGACATCCGGTTTTTGCGAGCAGGAAATCAGTGGAATGAAAAGCAGATAGAAGGTGATCTTAGTTAGTCGCATGAGTTATTTAGGTAAGTGCTGATACTAATACGTTTGAATGAGATGATAAGTGTTACCGTTTGTGGAAATGATAGACTTCATTTCCATCGATCTATTTTATAAATGTAATCACTTAAAAATCAGCAGATAATTGGGTAAATTAACCTCCACACCAAACACCATTTCACACATGATTAAAAAAATTGCTATCGCTATGCTATGGGTAGGACTATTCACACCTGCTCACTCCCAGGATAAAGACAAGGAAGATGAAAAGCCCGATGAAAAGACCATAGAAGACATCACGAAAAACTGCAAAGTTTATGATGGACTTTTCAAAGTGTATCAGGATACTATCAAAGGCAGTGTTTACATGGAGGTACGTCAGGATCAAATAGGTCCTGAGTATATCCATTTTTCTCAGATTATGGATGCACCTCTCGACTTTTATGAGAGAGGCAGCTATGGTTATGAGAAGGTATTTACAATTAGTAAGAGCTACGAGCGAATTGAAATCACCCTTGAAAACATAACGGCCTATTTTGATCCAAATGACCCGTTAAGCAGAGCAAAAGATGCTAACCTGAATAGACCAATTATCTATTCAGAAAAGATCGAAGCGTCATCTAAAGACGGTAAAACACATCTCATTAAAGCAGAACCTTTGTTTTTAAAAGAAGCTTTTGTTCAAATAACACCAAGACCTGATCCTGGCAATAAAGACCCTAATGCCCTGAAGTTTGGAAGTCTTAGTGACAGCAAAACAAAATTTTTACAAATCAAAAGCTTTGAAGAGAACACTGACTTTCGAGTAGAAATGATATATGAAAATTCTACGGCAGGCATGTTTTGGCCCGTTTGGGATGATGACCTAACTGATCCACGATTTTTGAGTATAAAGGTCTATAATACCATTATCAAGATGCCAGATAATGACTATCGCCCACGATTTGATGATCCTCGGGTAGGCTATTTTGGCCAGCGTGTTACAGATATGGTTGATCGCTCAGCAACACCATTCAGAGATATGATCTCACGTTGGCACCTGGTAAAAAAAGATCCCAACGCTGAACTATCAGAGCCAGTGGAACCAATCGTTTGGTGGATTGAAAACACCACCCCGGAAGATTTCAGAGAACCTATCAAGCAGGGTATACTGCGCTGGAACCGTGCTTTTGAACAAGCAGGCTTTAAAAATGCAATGGTAGTAAAAATCCAGCCTGATGATGCCGAATGGGATGCTGACGATATTCGCTATAATGTGATTCGCTGGGTATCTCTGCCTCGTGGGCTTTACGGAGGTGCCTTTGGGCCTAGCTTTTTCAACCCAAGAACAGGACAGATGCTCGGAGCAGATGTAATCATGTACTATGGATTTATTCGTGCTGAGATCACAGAGAGTGATATCTATACACGTACGACTTCCACCAGACCCGAACGGTTCAATGCTAAGCATTGCGCTTTTGCATCGGAGCTGGCAGTCAATTTCAATGCCGGACGCACCATGATCCGGGCACTTGGCCGAGGTGAAGCAGAGGAGAAAGAACTGATCAATCAATCATTAATGATGCTTTCGCTACACGAGGTGGGCCACACCCTGGGGTTGAATCACAACTTTAAAGCAAGTCACTTCCTGGACAATGAAAAAGTGCATGACAAAGAGTTTACCAGCACCTATGGGATGACCGGCTCAGTGATGGATTATTCCGGAGTAAACCTAGCGCTGGATGCTGAGAAGCAAGGCCTTTATTATGAAGTGACTCCCGGTCCGTACGACAAGTGGGCAATCGAATATGGTTATAAAGTATTTGACCCGAAAGAAGAGGATGCGGGTCTAAACGAGATTTTGTCCCGTTCCTCCCAGCCAGAGTTATTGTTTGGTAATGATGCCGATGACATGCGCTCCCCTGGCAGAGGGATAGATCCACGGGCGCAAACGTGGGATCAGACCAACCAGCCAATTGAATATGCAATTGACCGGTTCAAGCTGATTGATCAATCCTTAAAAGGCCTGATGGATAAGGTAGCTAAAGAGAACACTTCCTACCAGTATTTCAATAACTGTTATTACTTCCTAACCGGGGACTGGTGGCAAGGTCTAACAGCCATCAGCAGGTATCCGGGAGGCGTGTATGTAGACCGATCTTTTATTGGGCAAGAGGGTGCTACCCAGCCTTTTACTCCTGTGCCATATGCTATGCAAAAGCAAGCCATGAATGCCATTAACACCTACGGCTTCAGCCCGAATGCCATGCAAACCCCATCAGAAGTGTATAGCTACCTGCAAAATCAACGCAGGGGGTTTGACTTTTGGGGGCAGACAGAGGATCCAAAAATCCATGATCGGATTCTGGCCTTCCAGCAAAACATCCTAAATCACATGATGCATGAACGTACATGGCAAAGGATCATAGATTCGGAGATGTATGGCAACACTTACAGGCTAGCAGAATATGCCACCGACCTGACAAACGGAGTGTTTAAGGATGATATTGCCGGCAGTGTAAACTATCGCAGACAAAACCTCCAGACTGAATATGTAAATAGACTGGTGGGTGTGATGAAGGCTGATGATTACAATCACGTATCCAAAGCGGAAGCCTTCCGACAGCTAAAATCAATAAATAAGATGGTTTCAAAAGCAAAGTCCCCAGATAGCGCAACAGAGGGTCACAGGCAATACCTAACCTATCTAATTGAACAAGCTATGGATGAGGATTAGCATTTTAATAAGCTAAAAAAGATGACTCCTTCTCAGCGATGGGAAGGAGTTTTTTTATCAAATAAAAAGTAGACCCTGAAACAAGTTCAGGGTGACCTTGAATTTAATAAGGAGTCATGCTGGACCGTCATTTTGCCTGAATTCTTGACCATGGTATATAAGACCCCTCTCCCATTAATGCCCCAGTTCGTGTCCTCATGAAACGTTGGTTTGTGAAGACACAAACCATGGCAAAAAACTTCATTGAATAAACCGGGTATCTTTGAAAGAAGCCAATGACCCGCTTTAAATCATCTCGTGAAAAAAGAATGTGGCTAGGCGCAGGTGTTGCGGCTGCAACAATCTTTCTTACCCTGTTCATAGGAAATCCTCTGGCCAACCAGCTGCGAGATCAAAATATTCAGGCAGTATTCTTTGTATTGGGGATGGTTTTGGTAAGTCTAGCAATTCTGATACACGGCATTAGAACCAAACCCAACAACGTCGAATGGATACTGTTGGTCGGATCAGTGGCTCTCGTTGTAATGCTTTACGTTAGACTGGGAATTCCGGAAAGAAGTCATATGATTGAATACGGAGTGCTTTCAATCTTTGTCTTCAGCGCCCTGCAAGAACGAGCAACAACCACGAACTCAAAATTAATGCCTGCCCTCCAGGCAATTCTGCTAGCCTTCTTTATTGGAGTAATGGATGAGAGCATTCAACTCTTGCTGCCTTATCGGGTATTTGATTTTCAAGACATCCTTTTTAATGGGATGGTCATCGTGATGGCTATTGCGGGCAGTAGCATACTGCGATGGTTACGAAGACGATTCAGTACAAATCCAAACCATGACAAATGTGGAAATGATAACTAAGTATGACTCGACTTTATATCGAAAAGTGAAATGTTATATTTTCACAACTTAAAAAAATCAAGCCTCCTCGTGAACGATTTTAAAACCATCGCAACATTTACATATCCATCAGAGCTAGCTGTTGCCAAATCCAAGTTAGCTTCAGAAGGAGTTGAGTTTCGAACATTGGATGAACTTTCAGTTCAGGCACACAACTTTCTCTCAAATGCTATCGGAGGTATCAAGCTTCAGGTTCGGGAGAAAAACATTCATAAAGCACGTAAAATTTTAATAGATGGAGGCTTCATAAAAGATGAGATGGTCGAATTGTCCGGGCTGGAAAAAAAGCTCAATGATATAGGTTTTCAAAAGAAATTGAAAACAGGATTTTACATTCTCATGGGAGTAATTGCACTGGCCATCATTATTGCGGTAAGCATAAAAACCTATCATGCTCCTAATGATTTTCAGAAGCTGGTAGGCAGAAATTGGTGTCTGGATCAGATGGTTTATAAGGGAGAGGTTTACTATCCGAATACCCTGCACGACGAAATACAATTTAAGGGAATCGATGAATGTGAAGAAAAAATTCAATTCCATGCAGACGGGTCTGCCACTATCCCCGGGTTTACCACAAGACTAATCAATGCAAAATGGTCACTGAAAGATGACTTGATAGAGATTTATAGTGATGACACACTGGCAACAATCTTTAAAGAGAAATACTCATATACAATGAATAAGGAGATGCTAATTTTGGCAGCTGACTCCATTACATTATTCTGTTACAATGAACTCTATCATTAGTTTCTCATTATGTTAAGATGTCCTAATTGTAATTCCGAAGAAGTTTCAAAACCACGACTATCGGCTAGAGCCTTTGCTATCACGGTGTTATTGATTGGCTTCCCTTTGCCCTTCATAAATCGGGAGGTGCATTGCTTTGATTGTGGAAAAGATTTTAAGTATAAAAAACAGCCTTTGAAAACATGAAAGTAACCGCAACCTTTATATGCATATTCATTAGCATAACCGCTTCGTCTCAACCTATCAATGAATTATTTGATGGACTATGGAAAGGACATCTTCAAAGTAAATACCTGCTCGAAGAATCAGATTCAATTAATCAAAAAGGAGATCTGTTTGTAGAAATAGATGCAGATCAAATTTCTTTCAGGTTTTCTGGTGACTCACTTTTCATGTCATATAGAGACTCAGTATATGGATCATACGCTATAAATCTACCTGACTCTATAGGTGACAATCTATCTTGTTATGATGGTTCCGGTTTTACTTGGCTAAGAGTTGATGAGATCAATAAAGACACCTTGATCCTAGATCCTAACATGTTGAGCATAGGAAAGAAATATAAAAACATGAGATCCGTAGGATCCAGATATATTTTAACAAGGACACAAGATTAATTCTACTCCGCAAACCTTTTGGAAAATCAAATTCAATGCCTCTGTTCGTACCCTCATCAAACATTGATTTACAAAGAAAACCATGGCAAGAAGACCATCAAAATGGGGAATAGCTTCATGCCTGTTTTGTAAGCACGATCCCATCAAGCTCGCAATAGCGAGCTCCCGCCAAAAATCACGAGGCTGGCTTAAGTGATGGACGGGATTTGATTTTGGCTAGCCACTTTGCACAGTTGGCAATGAAAAAAGTGTGAGTCTACCATATTGGATGTAAACGCGCACTCTAGTTATATTTGAAAGGTGGATAACGAGCTGTATTGTTTCGTTATATTGATGTTTGCAGTAATACCTGCAGCTTGAAAATGACATTTTACGAACAAAAGCTTAAAAATCTTCAGACGAACCTTTATAAAAATCAGGATCAGATCGACGCAATAATTGCAGTTAGAAACTTCATAGACGCTAACTATGAAGCTGATTTGAACATGAATCTACTGTCAAAAATTCAACTAATTTCTAAATATCATCTTATACGCTTATTCAAAAAATATTACGGTCTCACCCCAAAGCAATATTTGATCGATAAACGAATTGAAAAATCTAAAGAACACCTGGTAAAAGGAATGACCGTCACGAAATCATGTTATGCTGTTGGATTTACGAGTTTGGGATCATTCAGCGCACTATTCAAAACGAAAACCGGAGAGACACCAGGACAATTTCGGAAAAGAGCAACTTTCGAGAAATAAATTAATTTATGATACTTCATCTTTGGTGTAGATAAACTTAAATCAATTAAAGATGAAGGTAACCATCATGAGCATCCCGGTTCAGGATCAGGAAAAGGCATTCAGGTTTTATACTGAAAAACTAGGATTTATTAAGAAACTCGACACTCCTCTAGAAGGTGGCAATCGATGGCTGACTTTGGTTTCACCGGAATGGCAAGATGGGCCAGAGTTATTGCTGGAACCAGCACCCAATCATTTTGAGCCAATGAAAGTCTTTCAAGATGCATTGATGGAGGCGGGAATTCCGTGGACTCAATTCGATGTGAACGATGTGCAGGAAGAATATGACCGATTGATTGCCCTAGGTGTCGAATTCAGTATGAAGCCAACAGAAATGGGAACTTGGAAAGTCGCAGTTTTTAACGATACCTGTGGGAATAATATCCAACTTGTCGAGACACTGTAAATACTACTGCCCACAAGCCAAGAAACAGAAGTGCTTTCTACCTCCCTCTCGTCCTCGTTTGTAACGAGGATGACTAAACTACCAGCATTTACAATGTACACCCCAGCCTCAGTTCATATCCTCACGAACAGATAACCTTCGCTAAACCCCAACCTAGCGCGTTTACAACGCGTGCGTAGAAGAGAACCGGAACATTATATATTCAGCTCAGCAAAAGATAATGCTGGTTTTAAGGGTATTATGAGGTTGAATTGATAAGTTAACTGCTTAAATTTTTTAAGAATCCTTTTTACAAACGAGGACTAGATAAGAGCTATTTAAAACAAAAGATGAAATTCATTGCACATTACCTAATCGGATTGCTCCTTCTAACATCATGCGTCCAAACTGAAAATAAAAAACTAGCAATTGAATCCAATTCAGAAAAGAAAGCCATTAAACAGGCAAATCCCTCTGAGGAATCAGATAGTACTGGTGGTTTTAGCATAATCAATACAGGACCAAGGGGTGGTCGTTATTTAAGTTCTACTGGCATTGACTATAGATATACAGTTTTTAGAATACAAATTATTAATGACACGATTGTACCGATAAATTTTGACATCAAATTTCCTAGAAGCTCAATATCACTTTTACCTGATTCTACTATTGAGTTAAATGTTTTCCTTGTACCTGAAAAATATATCCCAATAGCAATAAAGGACACTTTCAATTTCGGCCTGGATTTAGAAAAGTTTTTTGAGTCTGGTGATCCCCAAAAATTTGAATTCAATTCAGTGATAGAGCCGAATAAACAATCCACTATATATATAGGGATGCTTTTTGCCTCAGAAATAGCAAATGGTGTCACAAGGTCTCAATTGGCAGTTGAATGGCATGATGAATCGCCACATTATCCTGTAGAATCAACAGTCCATTACCATTTGAAAAATCAGCCTTTAGATCTTATCTATGGTATAAGCTTTGATGCACCCAATAATTATATATCGATACCATGTGGACAAGTCCGAATCAAATAATTTTTGGGGTCGATCAATATTAGAAAATGAAAATGCTCGCCACTCTCGTCCTCGTTTGTAATGAGGATGAATTAACCCCCCTCTCCCAGCCTCGGTTCGTGTCCTCACGAAATCGAAAACCTATCTTAAATTTCATTTGTTGCAATCCACTAAACTGATACCACCATTTCACCACTCATCAAAATGAGGCTTATAAATGTGCTCATCTATGGAATATTTATTGAACTTTAAATGTTCCAACTCAAACATTCAGGACTTCTTGTGGTCTTACCATGTAATCAAGGCGCATAATGAACAAATCTGTGAAGAGAATACTGTATGTAGTCATCATCCTGGTAGTAATCGGATTGATTGCCTACCCCAAGCTCCCGAAAGTCACAAGTACTGACGCAGATGATGCCCCATCCAACACCCAAAGTGAAAAACTTACGGTGAATGCGATCATCGTCAATAGCGAGCAGCTGGCAAACACAGTAAACGTGACCGGCTCTTTGATTGCTGATGAATCGGTGGTCTTAAACTCGGAGCTCTCCGGCAAAATCGAGAAGATTTCATTTAAAGAGGGGCAAAAGGTCACCAAAGGACAGACCATTGTTACCCTCAACGACGATGAGATACTTGCAGAAATTGAAAAGCTTCAGTTCACCAAAAAACTGAACGAAGACGATGAATACCGACAAAAGGTGCTGCTGGAAAAAGAAGCGATCAGTCGGGAAGAATATGAAACAGCACTCACCACGCTCAATACCGTAAAGTCAGAAATTAAAGTACTTGAAGCGAGGCTCCAAAAGCACTACATCAAAGCACCCTTTTCCGGAATCTCCGGATTTAGAGATATCGCGGAGGGCAGCTATTTAAATCCGGGCGCCCGTATCACCGAGCTTTACCGGATCAACCCGATCAAGCTGGAATTCAACATCCCCAGCAAATACATCAGCTTAGTAAACAATGGTGATCAATTGACTTTTGAGGTAGATGGCTATGATGAGCAGTTTACCGGCGAGATTTATGCTATAGAGCCTTTGATTGATCCTCAGACCCGAAGCATCAGTCTGCGCGCAAAAGCAAGAAATGATGAGTCTAAGCTGTTCCCGGGACAGTTTGCCCGGGTTAGTCTGACGCTGGAAACCATCCCCAATGCACTGATGATCCCTACCGAATCAGTCATTCCGGAGTTGAGCGGGAAAAAGGTTTTTCTATATAAAAACGGTAAGGTGACTCCCGCGCAGGTAAGTACGGGCATACGTACAGAGGATCGGATTCAGGTTACTTCCGGCATTAATGAAGGTGATACGGTAATTACAACTGGCATCTTACAGATCGGTCCGGGGATGCCAGTAAACGTAACGATCAACTAACATGGCCAGTCTTTCCAATATCAGTATTGATCGTCCGGTCCTTGCGATCGTAATGTCGATCGTCATCATTTTGTTTGGTGTCATTGGCTTCAGCTACCTGGGTGTTCGGGAGTATCCAAGCGTAGACCCTCCGGTAATCACGGTATCCACGAGCTATACCGGTGCGAGTGCAGATGTGATTGAGACGCAAATCACCGAGCCACTGGAAGAGTCGATCAACGGGATTGATGGAATCAAAACCCTTTCCTCCATTTCTGCTGATGGAAGGAGTACTATCACGGTAGAGTTCAACCTGGAAATTGACCTGGAAGCTGCAGCAAACGATGTGCGTGACAAAGTTTCCCGGGCCGTCAGGAATTTACCACCTGATGCAGACCCACCCATCGTGACCAAGGCAGATGCGGATAGCAGCCCGATCATCGCATTGAGAATTTACAGTGAGCAAAGGAACCTGCTGGAAATGTCAGAAATCGCTGACAACCTCTTCAAGGAAACATTCCAGACCATTCCCGGTGTAAGTGAAGTGCGAATCTGGGGAGAAAAGAAATATTCCATTCGGCTCTGGATGGATCCAAACAAGCTTGCAGCCTATCGCCTCACTCCGCTGGATATTCTAAACGCCGTAGGTGATCAAAACATTGAGCTGCCATCGGGGCGTATCGAAGGGAGCGCCACTGAACTTACCGTGCGGACGTTTGGTCGCCTTTCATCCCCTGAAGAGTTCAACGATCTGATCATTCGCGAATCAGAAAATGATATCGTCCGGTTCAGGGACATAGGCCGTGCGGAGTTTTATCCTGAAAACGAACGAACAGCCCTTCGAAACAATGGTATCCCGTTGGTACTAAATGCCATTGTGCCACAACCCGGCTCCAACAACCTGGATATTGCAGAGGAATTCTACAAACGTTTGGAGGCACTCCAGAAGAACATCCCCGAGGACATTCAAACAGAAATTGCCTTTGACAACACGGAGTATATCAAAGAGTCCATTGCGGAAGTAAAGCAAACCATCTTCATCGCTTTCGGACTGGTGGTACTGATCATTTTTGCTTTCCTCAGAGACTGGCGTACCACTTTCATCCCGGTCATCACCGTCCCGATTGCCCTGATCGGATCATTCTTCATAATGTATCTGCTGAATTTCAGTATCAATGTGCTTACCCTTTTGGGTATAGTGCTCGCTATTGGTCTTGTAGTAGACGATGCGATTGTGGTATTGGAAAATATCTACTCCAAAATTGAAGATGGAATGGAGCCGGAGGAAGCCGGAAAGAAAGGAACCAAAGAGATCTTCTTCGCAGTAATCTCTACCACAGTCGCGCTTACTTCGGTGTTCTTTCCCATTGTCTTTCTCCAGGGACTGACCGGACGGCTTTTCAGAGAGTTTGGGATTACAGTTGCTGTGGCCGTGATCATATCTTCATTTGTAGCGCTGACGCTAACACCGATGCTTTCCAGTAAGATGCTGAAAAAGCGAGAAAAGAAACAATGGATTTACGAAGTAACAGAGCCATTTTTCGTTTGGCTAAATGCGAAATACAATCGTGCGCTGGACGCCTTCATGGGTAACCGCTGGATCTCAGGAGTGATCGTATTGGTGGCAGCCGGATTGATCTACGTTTTTGGTCAGGTGCTCCCATCAGAGCTATCCCCTTTGGAAGACAGAGGGCAATTCAGAATATTTGCTACTGGTCCTGAAGGTGCCACTTTCGATTACATGGACGAATATGCGATGGACATGACGAACATGCTATTAGAAAGCGTGCCGGAGAGACAATCCATTATCTCAATTACCAGCCCGGGGTTTTCTTCTTCTGCCGCAACCAATGCAGCCTTTGTAATAGTAAAATTGAAGGACATTCAGTATAGAGAACGCTCGCAGCATGAGATCGTCCAGTCTATACGTCCAAAGGTGGCCGAAAATACGATGGCTCGTGCTTTTATATCTGAGCCTGAATCAATCGGAAGTAGCTTTGGTGGCTTACCGGTAAGCTTTGTCATACAGGCACGAACGCTGGAGCAACTAAAAGAAGTCCTACCTGAATTTTTAGAAAAGGCAAACGCCAATGCTGCATTCAGCTATATCGATCTTAACCTCAAGTTTAACAAACCTGAGCTCGGTGTTCGCATCGATCGTGAAAAAGCTCAATCCATTGGGGTATCCGTGCGTGATGTAGCCCAAACCCTCCAGCTTAGCCTGAGTGGAAATCGCTTTGGTTACTTCATCATGAATGGCAAGCAGTATTATGTCATCGGACAGCTGGACCGATACAATAGAAACGAACCGCTAGATCTCAAGTCCATCTACGTGAAATCCAAAAACGGAGACCTGGTACAACTGGACAATTTGGTGTCTCTGGAAGAGCGATCCACCCCTCCCCAACTGTTTCACTACAATCGATTTACTTCAGCAACGGTAAGCGCACAACTAAGTGAAGGGGTTTCACTTGGGGAAGGATTGGAACAAATGAATATCATTGCGAATGAAGTATTGGACGACAGATATCAAACGGCACTGTCCGGTTCTTCATTGGAATTTCAGCAAAGCTCCAGTAATCTATACTTTGCTTTTGCACTGGCGCTGGTTCTCATTTATCTGGTGCTGGCTGCTCAGTTTGAAAGCTTTAGGGATCCATTGATCATCATGTTCACCGTGCCTCTGGCGCTTCTCGGTGCGATGTTTAGCTTGTGGTATTTCAATGAAACCCTCAATATATTTTCACAGATAGGCATGATCATGCTAATTGGTTTGATCACTAAGAATGGCATATTGATCGTGGAGTTTGCTAATCAGCAAAAGGCAGCAGGTCTTGATATCATGGAGTCGATAAAAGTGGCTTCCAAAATGCGTTTTCGCCCCATTCTCATGACCAGCCTTTCGACCATTTTAGGAATCTTACCTATTGCACTGGCATTGGGTGCCGGTTCCGAAAGCAGAGTATCCATGGGAATTGCGGTAATTGGAGGACTGATCATCGCGACATTCTTAAGTTTGTTCGTGATCCCGGCGATCTATTCATTCCTTACGAGTAAAGAAAAAAGACTGGCAAGAGTATGATAAAACTTCTGTTACTATTTGCACTGATACAGCCTGGAGACACTCTTACTGAAGATAAGGTGATCGAGCTGGCGCTGGAACATAATTTTGATATTCGACTGGAAAAGTATAACCTGAAGGTAGCCGAAAACAACAATACCATCGGGAATGCCGGAATGCTACCAACGGTTGGCGTAAGTGGGTCCGGACGACAATCCATTCAGGACACGGAGCAGCAGTTTATCAGCGGTGAAGGACAAAGCCGGGATGGGGCTAAAACTACTGTGTACACAGCTGGTGCCAGCCTTGATTGGACCTTATTTGATGGGTTTCGAATGTTCGCCACGAAGGATCGCTTAGAGGAAATTAGCCAGCTTAACCAGATGGCATTCAAAAACCAGGTTCAGGATGCCATATCAGATGTACTCAAATCATTTTACAACACTGCCCTGGAGCAGGATCGCCTTGCATTGCTGGAAAGTACACTCAAGCTATCAGAAGAGCGAGTGACGATCAGCAAGGAAAAGTATGAGGTGGGCAAAGCAAGCAAACTCGAGTATTTGCAAGCGCAGGTGGATTACAATTCAGATCAGTCAGCTTTAGTAAAGCAGCAGGAAGTCATTGCCATTCAGAAACTACAGCTTCTGCATCTCATCGGGGTACAAGAAGGGTATGACTCATTTACACTGGCATATACACACGATACTTCGGATAAGCTCAAAGATCTGGCTAACATTGAATCTGATGCTATTCAGCAAAATCCAATGCTAAAGCAGCTGAGAAGTCAGCAAGAGGTAAATATCCTCACGATCAAAGAAAATGAACGAGAGCGATTACCTACCCTTGATTTTAACCTGGGCTACAATTATTCCAACCTTACTGCGGAAGCAGGGTTTCTACAAAGCAACGTATCGAGCGGTATCACATACGGCCTCACAGCAACCATGACCCTGTTCGATGGATTGAATCGAAACCGAACCATCCAAAATGCAAAGATTCTCAGTGAACAATCGTTTACCGCTTACGAACAAGGCGAAGCACAGCTTCGAACTGCCGTCAGATCAGGATTGATGACTTTACGAAATGCACAGATACTGGCTGATTTGGAACAAAAGAATCTGGAGGTAGCAGAAGAAAACGTGTCCATCGCACTGGAGCGATATCGTGTTGGCAAATCAAATCCAATTGAGGTTAGGGAAGCACAGAATAATGCTGTAAACGCACAGATACGCTACATAGAAGCACTTAATACCACAAAAATTGCTGAGATTGAATTGCTAAGATTGTCAGGGAATCTTTTGGGGAGTAGGGAATAAGTTCGAATATTTAATATAATCTATCCCGGCCTTGTGCCGGAATCTTTCAAAAAATTTCACGAAATGAAGATGCCGGAATAAATGCGGCAAACCATGAAGCATATTCCCTTCCATGTGCCTGCCTTTGCCAGTAAATAGTCCGGGACCTCCAAAGATTCCTGAATTCCGCTTCGCTACATCAGGAATGACGCTACAGTTTTGAAGTTCTGAAACTCAACATAGTGCAGCACCCGCTTGTGCTATAATAAAAACATCCCCCTCTTATCCACTTTCCATCACGCCCCCCTTCAAGTGGGAATTATTCCTCTATCGCCAACCTAAGGTTGAAGTAATCCTCGCCCCTGATTTCAATCCCGTATTCGTTACGGGATCTTCCTCTCAAAAGAGATTAAATGTTAGTCTGGATATGTCTAACTTTTCATTCATGAAGCTCACACCTCAAGACGGATTCCCCTATTACATTGATTTAGTCAAAGGTGAAGAATTGAATGCACTCTTTTCGTCTACAGTTGCCATATCATTTTTAAAGTCTCTAAATGAAGAAAAAGCCTCCTATCGCTATGCACCCCACAAATGGAGCATAAAGCAGATTATTGGACACATCACTGATCATGAGCGAATAAAAATGTTTAGAGCTTTTCAGCTCAGCAGAAAGATGAAAGTAGAGCTATGGGGATATGATCAGAATTTGCTTGTTTCCAATGCACGTTTTGAAGAACTAACCATTGAACAGTTGATCATTGATTTTTCGAATGTTCGTCAGGCATCCTCAAGCTTCATTGACTCATTATCAGAGAACCAATTGCAAATCAAGGGTATGGCGCGTGAGCATAAAATCACACTTGAAGATTTTCTGAAATCAATCATTGGGCATGAGAAGCATCATTTGGATATGATTAGAGAAAGGTATTTGTAAAATGCAGTCAAATCATCCTTATATGCTTCTCTATCCCGGCCTTGTGCCGAGATCTTCCAAAATTCATACTTCTCGAAAATTCATAATAAATTCTGAATTTTAAGGTATAAAAGGAAAGCCAAGATCTATATTGAGACCTTGCGGAAACGATTATTTAAAGTTTAAATCACCCTCAAAAAGGAATTTCATACAATGACTAATAATTTAATATTCTAAACATTCCACCTTCCAGCATACCTTTACATTATGCAAGACATTGACATAGAAAACATAGAGCTCTCCTACTTAAGTCTGGATGACTATCAGGAATTGAAGCGAGCGATGATTGAATCTTATCAGAAGGTTGAAAACAACTTTTGGGAGAAACATGAGCTGGAAAAATTGATGTCTTTGTTCCCGGAGGGGCAGGTTGTTATTAAAGTAAACGGACAGATCGCCGGGTGTGCATTAACGATGATCACTAACAGTCGTGTCGCTCAAAAACGACATACTTACCGTCAGATCACAGGCAATTACACCTTTAGCACACACGAAAAAAATGGCGACATTCTCTATGGAGTTGATCTTTTCATAAAACCGGAGTTCAGGGGGCTGAGACTTGGCAGGCGCTTGTATGATTACCGAAAGGAATTGTGTGAACGCATGAACCTTCGCGGTATCGCATTTGGAGGTCGAATACCCAATTATCATACACACGCCAAAGACCTGACTCCTCGCCAATACATCGACAAAGTAAAGCTTAAAGAAATCGACGATCCTGTCCTTAACTTTCAGATTTCCAATGACTTTCATGTATCCAAAATTCTAAAAGGGTATTTGGAGGGGGACAAGGAATCCAAGGACTATGCAGTACTACTTGAATGGGACAATATCTATTATGAAGAGGTGACCGATCAGGCCAGCTCAATCAAACGTGTGGTACGTCTTGGGCTTATTCAGTGGCAGATGCGTCCCTATAAAGACCTTGATGATGTGATGCAGCAGGCAGAATACTTTATCGATGCAGTGTCAGATTATCGTTCAGATTTTGCGCTATTCCCGGAATTTTTCAATGCGCCACTAATGGCTGAAAACAACCATTTAGCTGAGCCTGATGCGATTAGAGAACTAGCCAAACACACCGAGGAAATCGTGAATCGTTTTTCAAAATTGGCAGTGACCTACAACATCAATATCATCACGGGAAGTATGCCGGAAATGCAAAAAGATCGCCTTTATAACGTTGGGTATTTGTGCAGAAGGGATGGCTCTGTAGAGCGTTATGAAAAACTGCATGTCACACCTGATGAATCTAAAATCTGGGGAATGGAAGGAGGAAATAGCCTTCAGACCTTTGAAACCGATTGCGGGAAAATTGGGGTACTGATATGTTATGACGTGGAGTTTCCTGAACTGAGCAGGCTACTTGCGGAAGAGGAAATGGATATTCTTTTTGTGCCGTTCCTTACTGATACACAAAATGGATACTCTCGTGTGAGAAACTGTGCCCAGGCACGAGCGATAGAAAACGAATGTTATGTAGCGCTGGCAGGAAGTGTCGGCAACCTACCTAATGTGCACAATATGGATATCCAGTTTGCGCAATCGGTTGTTTTTACGCCATGCGATTTTGCCTTCCCTACCAATGGGATCAAAGCTGAGGCAACACCCAATACAGAAATGATACTGATCGCTGATGTGGATGTGGATGATCTGAGAGAGCTACACAAATTTGGAAGTGTGAATAATCTTAAAGATCGTAGGACTGATTTGTATGAATTGAAGAAGAAGTAAAGTCAAGCTTTAGGAAAGTTTAGAACTTTCCTAAAGCTCTTATTTCAAATACCCCACTCCTCATTGATCTGAGCAATAGCATGGTGACCGGTCATATCAAACTGACATGGTACAATGGAAACATAATTATTGGCTAACGCCCATTCATCATTGTCCTCCCCTTTGTCATGATTTACAAAATTTCCTACCATCCAGAAGTAGGATCTTCCGTAAGGATCTTTTCGCTCATCAAATTGTTCTTCCCAATTTGCATTAGCCTGACGACATACTTTGATTCCTCTAATTGGCTCTTTTTGAATGACCGGGAAATTGACATTTAAGGCAATGCCTTTTGGAATTCCATTTTTAAGCGCTTCTTCAATCACCTTTTTCACATAATTATCAATGTGATCCATTTCAGCTGCCGGATCATAATCACACAAAGAAAATCCAATAGCCGGCAAACCTTCTATGGCGCCTTCAATCGCTGCACTCATGGTACCGGAATAAAGCACACTGATAGAGCTATTGCTTCCATGATTTACCCCTGAAACAACCAGATCAATATTCCGATCTTTCAGCACATAATGCTTTGCCAGTTTGACACAATCTGCGGGTGTTCCGGTACATTCATATGCTTCAATACCTTCAAACAGTTCACTTTTCTTTAGCCTTAAAGTATCACCAACAGTGATAGCATGTCCCATTCCGGATTGCGGACTGTCCGGAGCAACCACTACCACTTCACCGAGCTGTTTAGCCACAGTTATCAGCTTCCGGATGCCTCTGGAGGTAATACCATCGTCATTGCTTACTAGGATTAAGGGTTTTGCCATAGATTAAATTGAATTGTAAAACGCTGTGATCCGCACAAGATCGGCCATTTCGTTAGTATCTAACTTGTTGTCTTTGATAAATTTCTTTACATCCGATTGCTTCTTGATCATAAAAGCAAGCAAATCTTTTTTCTTTCCGGTATAATAGGTGATTTTCCCTTTGCTATCCAGAAAGTAGAATGAGTACTCAATCACCAACCTGGTGGTATTTCCCCCTCCCCAATAAGCTGAGGAGCTATTTACTGACTGACTTACAATACGCTCCCGAGCCATCAATGAAAGCTTGCCTTCATATACCAGCTCAAAAAACACAGGAATTTTATAGTCAATGTTAACTGTGTAAGGAATCGAGTAAAATTGACGGTAATTGTTCAGAATAGAATCAAATATCTCAAAGTAAAATACTTTATGACTTGAAAATGATTTGGTTTTGCCTTTGTAAATAACAGTTAGAAGATTGGCATCCAGATCATATTTAAGGTCTCCTTTTATGGTGTCTCTATCGACTGTCACCATGAAACCCTCATGAAAAACCTCGGATGAAAATTGCTGTGCTGAAAGGCTAACAGCAGCAATTAATAAAAGCGTAGAAAGTAAATGTCTCATTTTAAAATCTCGTGCCCTAGCTTATCTCTTTTTGTTTCCAAATATTTCTGATTGTGTTCGTTGGGAGCTATTTCTATGGCTATGTTCTCTACAATTTCCAGACCATACCCCATCAATCCGACACGTTTTTTAGGGTTATTTGTAATTAATCTCAATTTAGTAATTCCAAGCTTACGCAAAATCTGCGCACCAACCCCATAATCCCGCTGATCCGACTTAAACCCAAGCTCCAGGTTAGCTTCTACCGTGTCTTTTCCTTCCTCCTGAAGCTTATACGCTTTCAATTTGTTCATCAGTCCTATTCCCCGGCCTTCCTGATTCATGTAAAGCACCACTCCTTTCCCTTCCTTTTCTACCATTTGCATGGCTCCATGTAGTTGTCCTCCACAGTCGCATCGGCAGGATCCAAAAATATCACCTGTCACACATGAACTGTGTACCCTTACCATGACAGGTTCATCCTTTTTCCACGTTCCCTTTATCAGTGCCAGATGTTCTTCTCCTGTGTTTTTTTGCTTAAATGCTTTCAATTGAAAATCACCCCAATTTGTAGGCATACTTACTTGAATCTCCTCCTCAACCATCGATTCTTTCTTCATGCGATACTCGATCAAATCTGCAATCGATACCAACTTCAAACCAAATTTATCAGCAATCTTACGGCAATCAGGGAGCCTGGCCATTGTGCCATCATCCTTCAATATCTCAACCAAGACTCCTCCCGGAGTTAATCCTGCTAATCTTGAAAAATCAACTGCAGCTTCCGTGTGCCCTGCTCTACGTAGCACTCCTCCCTGCTTGGCCTTCAGGGGAAAAATGTGACCGGGACGACCCAAATCTTCAGGTTTTGTATCTGGATTTACCAATGCTTTGATGGTCTTCGATCTATCTGAGGTAGAAATACCAGTGGTGGTGCCGTGACCAATTAAATCAACTGAGACAGTGAATGGGGTTTCGAAAGTTGCCGTGTTCTTTCCCACCATTAAATCCAGGTCCAGCTCTTTACATCTATCTTCAAGCAGAGATGCACAAATAAGGCCTCTTCCCTCCTTTGACATAAAGTTGATGATGTCTGGCGTCACTTTATCTGCAGCACATATGAAGTCCCCCTCATTCTCTCTATCTTCATCATCTACCACGATGATCACTTCTCCATTTTTTATGGCCTCAATGGCTTCTTCAATTTTATCAAGCATTGCTTATCCTACTAATACGTTCCCTAATATTTTGGCTATTTCTACCGATACCATCTTCAACTCATTTATGTCATCCAAAAGTTCATCCACCTCTGCTTCATTTGTAGCATGTTTGAGCTTCTCGGTTTCCTCCTGAATCAATTGCTGCACGATTCTGAATTTTAAGCGAAGTACATTGGTATAGGTGACGTCCCTTAAAAATTCAGTTTCTCTCGGCACATGAATCTTATATTTCTCACTCCAGTTTTCGCTAATTTCATATTTATCAGCGCTTAAATCTATCACCGTCTTCCTGATCTCTTCATCATCATGATTCAGAAGGTATTCACCATCTATTACTTCTCCTTCATTCAATTTTTCCCTAAAGACATCAACGATCCTTCGATAGGTTTCATTTGTAAACTGGATTTCATCTGCTTCGTTCAGAAAATAGTCGATTAAATTCTGATCCTGCATTTCGCGGGTTTGTATTTTACTTTTCCCGTAATTGACCAATACTCTGATGCTTTCTCGCTCCTGATATTCAATGATTTTCCCAATATCCAGTTTATCTATCAGATCCTCTTGCTCCATTGGAAATGGGGGCATTTCCTCTTGAATCGGGGGTTCATCCCTCCCCTTATTCCTTCGGTTTTGAATCAGGATTTTATTTTGCTCTGCTACCAATACAGACTCAGCAATGCCTAATAGATCGCTGCACTCTTTGATATAAACTGTACGCTTAACCGGATCATTGATCTTGGTGATACTCGATACAATATCCTTAATTACCCCGGCTTTTTTCACCGGATCGTTTCCGGTTTCATCCAGCAGCACTTTGGTTTTGAAGCGAATGATATCCTGAGCTTCTTCACCTACATATTCCCTGAAACCCGATGCACCTAGCTGTTTCGCATAGCTATCCGGATCTTCTCCTTCAGGCAGTGCAACAGCTTTTACATTCAAATCTCCTTCAAGCAAAAGATCAATTCCTCGCATGGAGGCCTTAATCCCTGCCTGATCCCCATCAAATATTACGGTTACATTCTCCGTGTAGCGACGAATCAGTTTCACCTGATCTTCGGTAAGAGCGGTACCTGAAGAAGCGACCACATTTTCAATTCCTGCCTGATGCATCGAGATTACATCAGTATAACCCTCCACCAAATAGCAGTTATCTTCTTTCCGTATGGAATTTTTACCCTGGAACATACCATACAGCACTTTGCTCTTATGGTATAGCTCCGTTTCAGGGCTATTTATGTATTTCGCAGACTTGTCAGTACTAGAAAGTTTTCTTCCTCCAAAGGCGATCGTTTTTCCTGAAACATTGTGGATAGGGAATATAACCCTACTTCGGAAGCGATCATAATTCTTTCCTTCTTTGTCAATTACCAATCCAGCCTCAGCAAGTAATTCTTTGTTATAGCCTTTCTGTGTTGCCTCATTTAAAAGTCCATCCCATAGTTCTTTGGAATATCCTAATTCAAATTTCTTAATTGTCTCCTCAGTAAACCCTCTTTCTTTGAAGTATGACAAACCAATTGACTTCCCTTCATCCGATGTGTGAAGTACTCTTTGAAAGTATTCACTGGCAAAATTCAGGACTATATAAAGGCTCTCGCGTTTATTTTGGGCTTGCTGAGCTTCATCGGATTGTTCCTCTTCCTTGATTTCGATCCCATACTTTCCGGCCAGGTATTTGAGGGCCTCTACATAGCTAAGTCCATCCACTTCCATCACGAATGTAATGGCATCACCTCCCTTTCCTGAACTGAAGTCTTTAAAAATGCCCTTTGATGGGACTACATAAAAAGAAGGGGTCTTTTCATTGGTAAATGGACTCAGGGCTTTATAACTTGAGCCTGAGCGTTTCAGAGTCACAAAATCCCCTACAACCTCGACAATGTCGATTCGATTCTTGATTTCTTCGATGGTTGATGGATGGATCATAGTTGAAGTTGGGATGCAAAATTACCTGATAAAATGCAGACGTCATGATCAGGAATAGCATATACATTTAAACAAAAAATTCAATGCCTAAACAAACGACAGATCCGGTAAATATTCTTTTTGTTTCGATCTCCGGTTTGATCAGTGATATTGCCTGGATGTGTACACAAGAGGGGCATCATGTGAAATACTTCATAGAAGAAGAAAGTGAAAAAGAAATCGCGAATGGATTTGTAGAAAAAGTAGATGATTGGGAAGCTGAAGTCGACTGGGCAGATTTAATTGTCTTTGACGATGTGCTGGGACAAGGTGAAAAAGCTAAAAATTTGCGTGATCAGGGGAAGTTTGTTGTTGGGGGCACACCATATACAGACAAGCTGGAAGATGATCGGTCATTTGGGCAGGCAGAGCTTAAGAAACATAAAGTCAATATTTTAAACTATCATGAGTTTGACTCATTTGATGCAGGAATAGAACACATTAAAGCAAACCCCGGAAAGTATGTGCTGAAACCGAGTGGTGAGGCTCAGAATATCAAACGACTGCTTTTTGTTGGAGTCGAAGAAGATGGAAGCGACGTTCTTCGCATTCTTAGTGCATATAAAAACGCATGGAGCGATGAAGTGAAGGTTTATCAGCTTCAAAAGAAAGTGGATACAGGTGTTGAGGTTGGTGTTGGTGCATTCTTCAATGGAAAGGAGTTTATCTACCCGATTAACATCAATTTTGAACACAAAAAGCTATTTCCCGGAGAGTTGGGTGTAGCAACCGGTGAGATGGGGACCAGTATGTTCTGGAGTGGACCTAATAAAATCTTCAATTCTACACTCAAAAAAATGGAACCTACATTGGCGAAGGAAGGGTATGTCGGTTATATAGATGTTAATTGTATAGTAAATAGCAATGGGATTTATCCTTTAGAATTTACTTCTCGTTTTGGGTACCCAACGATTTCAATTCAGGCTGAAGGAATGCTCAATCCAATCGGGGATTTTTTGTATCAGCTAGCCAAGGGAGAAAAGATCAATTTAAAAACGAAAAGTGGTTTCCAGATCGGAGCTCGAATAGTGGTTCCACCATTCCCATACAAAGACCCAAAAACATTTGAGGCATTTTCAAAAGATGCAGCCATCATTTTTAAAAAGCCGATGACTGAAGGAGTGCACATTGAGGATGTGAAGCTTGTAAACAACGAATGGCTGATCACCGGGGGTACAGGAGTTGCTCTAATAGTTACAGGAATGGCGTTAACGATGAAACAGGCCCAACAGCAGCTTTATACAAGAATCAAAAATATTATGATTCCAAACATGTATTATCGAACTGATATTGGAAATCGTTGGTTTGAAGATAGTGATAAGTTACATGCCTGGGGATATCTCAGAGAGAACTAGAATGAAAGCATAAAACCAATTACTGATAGTTATCTAAGTATCCGAAATTGAATACCAAAATCGACAATTAGAGTAATTGACCAAGAGACTTTATAACTTGCGGAGCGAATGGAATTGACGAAGGAAAATCTACTAAAAGCACTGAGTGAAGTGATTGATCCAGATCTTAAAAAGGACCTGGTTTCACTCGGTATGATTCAAAATATTCACATCGATGGAAACAAAGCTGCATTTGATGTGGTCCTCACCACACCGGCTTGTCCTCTCAAAGAAGTGATCAAGAAGGACTGTGAAGAAAAAATACAAAAGCATTTAGGTAATGTGAAAACCATCATCAACATGACTTCCAATGTAACAACCAAAAGGGATGAAGGTCCGGTTCTACCTGGGGTTAAAAATATCATTGCAGTTTCATCCGGAAAAGGAGGCGTTGGGAAGTCTACGATTGCTGCGAATCTTGCCGTTGCGTTGGCAAGAAGTGGTGCTGATGTGGGATTAATTGATGCAGATATTTATGGTCCATCCATCCCAACAATGTTCAATTGCGAGTTTGAGCAACCGGGAATCGTGCAGGAAGATGGCAAAAACAAAATTGTCCCTATCCAGCAGTATGGCGTGAAGCTTATTTCCATTGGATTTTTAACCAATAGTGAAGATGCCGTGGTTTGGAGAGGACCAATGGCAAGCTCAGCCTTAAGACAATTTATATCAGATGCTAAGTGGGGTGAGTTGGATTATTTAATCATTGATTTACCTCCGGGCACCAGTGATATCCATCTTACGCTGGTACAGGCTGTACCTGTGACCGGAGCAGTGGTAGTTACCACTCCTCAAAAAGTAGCACTTGCAGATGCTCAGAAAGGTATTTCCATGTTTAAACAGCCACAAATCAATGTGCCGATTTTAGGATTGGTTGAGAATATGGCCTGGTTTACCCCAGATGAACTTCCTGACAATAAATACTTTATCTTTGGAGAAGAAGGAGGAAGAAAGCTGGCTGAAAAGAATGAGATTGAGCTGCTGGGCCAAATCCCTATCGTTCAGTCGATTAGGGAAAGTGGAGACAGTGGCTATCCTGCAGCAATGAAGGATGGAGAATTATCGGATGCTTTTAAGCATCTTGCGGAGAATGTAGCCAGACAGGTGGCAATTAGAAACGCCTCGATGTTAGAGACTAAAAAAGTAGAAGTGACCGTTTAGTATATGTCAGAATTAGTTGAAAGAGTAGAAAGAGCACTAAACAACATCAGACCATATCTGGAAGCTGATGGAGGAGACGTGAAGGTGCTGGAAGTGGATAAGGATATGAATGTAGTGCTTGAGCTAATGGGTAACTGTGGCACTTGCCCCATGTCTACCATGACACTTAAAGCTGGCGTAGAAGAAGCTATTAAAAGAGAAGTTCCGGAAATAAAAAGCGTTCATGCCGTTAACATTACTTCGCCAGACGACCCAAACGCTAAACTCCCATTTGCTAATTAATGGACCCATGCGAAGTGGGTTACTCTTTTTTTTATGCCTGATTTCCCTTGGCTCTTCAGCTCAGGAAAGGTGTGGCACCATAGCACCCACTACTGGTGAATTTGAAAATTGGATCAGTACCAAAATCGCTGAGCGTAAAAATCTAGCACATCGTTTACAAGCCCCTCTTTATCAAATCCCCGTTGTTGTTCATGTTTTTCACAAAGGTGAGCCGGTTGGTACAGGGGTAAACCTTTCTGAGGAGCGTATTAAAGCACAGATAGATTCACTAACCGCTGATTTCAGAAGGATGAATGCCGATGCGGTAAATACACCAGATGAGTTCCTTCCGGTAGCCGCCGATGTAGAAATTGAATTTGTTTTGGCAAAACAGGACCCAGCCGGAAATCCGACCAATGGTATTGTCAGGCTAAGAGGTTCGAGAGATGTATACAGGGCCAACTCTCACAGGCCGCTTTTACGATCAGAAAGTTACTGGCCTGCAGAGCATTACCTGAATATTGTGGTCACAGACCTACAAGTATTTTTAGGATATGCCTCATTCCCTATTATCTCTTTAGAAGGAATCACAAATGATACAGAAGATTTCATTTTCGATGGAGTCCTGATTGATTATGAATATTTTGGTGTAAATCCTTCGTCTCCTTCTTTTGAAAGCTACGGAAGAACACTCACACATGAAGTTGGTCATTACCTGGGTTTACGACATATTTGGGGAGACGGCAACTGTACCAAGGATGATTTTGTAGACGATACTCCTCTGGCTGACAATGATAACGGAGACTATACTTCGCCATGCACATTTCCAAATCCGGATGACGATGAAATTTGCGTGGCTGGTGAGCCAGAGATGTTTCAAAATTACATGGACTACACCGATGATATTTGTATGAACCTGTTTACACTGGGACAAAAGACGAGGATGCGCACGGTCATGGACAATGCTCCAAACAGGATGTCCTTGATTTCTAGCCCCGGTTTATCAGATCCAACTCGGTTTTCAAATGACTTGGCAGCTACAGCGATTATTAGACCTCATTTTGCTGAGTGTGATGCTAATGTTTCCACACAAGTAATTGTTTCAAACTATGGCATCAATGAGGTTTCTTCCTATGATATCCAGCTTGTAATTGATGGCAACCCTGAAGGCACTCCACAAAATATTACAACAACCTTAGCCCCACTTGCTACAGACACTATTTCATTCGGATCGCATTCAATATCCTCATCAACAATTGTTTCTTATGAAATAAGTAACGTGAACGGTGGAAGCGATGGAAATAACTTCAATAACTCTATTGTAAGGATGGTGAAATCCGTCACTTCTCAAACACTTCCTTTCAATGAGGATTTTGAGGGCAGTGTAGACGTACTTGGTGAATACGGACCAACCAAGCCTTGGCAAGTTGTTAATGCTCCAAAATCCACTCCCGGCAATCAGGCATTTAATTTCAAAGCTTACAACAACACCGAATGGTTTGGAGAACAGACTATTTTCAAAACTCCAATTCTAAATTTAGAAGGGATTGCGTCGGGAGACCTCAGGTTTAGCTATGCTCATGCTAACAGACCTGACGCTTTTTACGATGGTTTGATGGTAAAAGCGAGCCTTGATTGTGGAGAGACTTTTCCTGACATCATTTTTTTCGGATTTGGGCCAAATCTTGCTACTGCATCCGAAAACAATAACCCTTTCACCCCTGCCAATCAGTTAGAATGGATCGACACTTTAATTAGCATAACAGAGTATAGGGATATTGATGGTGTCCAGTTTGCTTTTGTTGGAATCAATGGAAGCGGCAACAACATTTATGTCGATGATGTACAAATAGTAGAGACCAATTTATTTGAGAATGACATTAAGCCTCTAAGCTTAAAAGGGCCTTTAATCACATGCTCAGAATCTTCTGATATCAGACTGAATATAAGAAATGTAGGTTCTGAAACTATTACGTCATTCGAGGTAAAATATAATATCAATAGTGACACCTTGACAACCTCCTTTGATAATTTGAGTATTGAATCGAAAGGAAATGCTTCGTTTAATCTTGCTGCTGATAATTTAGTTACTGGCGGAAATGTTTTCGGGATTGAAATCACCCTGGTAAATGGTGTGGCAGATGAGTCGATGATTGAAAATTCTGTTGAGATCAATGTTCACAGAGATAATGTAGTAGATGAATACCCACTAACTGTCGATTTTGAGTCTACAGATAATTGGGTAATCACTGCAGACGATACAGATACTTTATTCAGAAGAACTTTTCAAAACGACAATGGCGTACTGCAAGCTCGTGGCTTTAATGCGTCAGATCTTGGAAAAACCAATTGGTTTATTAGTCCAAATCTGAATACCGGGGGATTAGACAGTGCAGGACTTTATTTTAGAGTTTCATACGCTTCACGTAGCGGCTTTAGCGATCGACTGCAGGTGTTGCTATCTACCGATTGTGGAGAAACTTACAATACAAATCAACCATTGCTTCATGCTGATTCAGATTCCTTGTCTATCACCGAATCCCAAGACAAATGGGTTCCATTAACCGATTCAGATTGGAAAATGTTTCGAATTGACTTACCTCATAATTTCCCTGATGAAGAATTACGAATTGCATTTGTCTTTACTCCCGGTGGTGGGAATGATTTGTATATTGATGACATAAGTATACGAGGCAATGAACCTCCGGCCTATGCAGAGCCAGCGAGAATATTTCCAAACCCATCCAACGGTAGTTTTAACCTGGGCTTGAATCTTGCAAAGAAAGAGTCTGTAACTATTAGACTATTGGATATGAGTGGCAAAATAATTTTCGAAGAAAGGGTTGACAATGCCTTGAACCAAATTTTAAAATATCAGGCCCCTTCTCAGCAAGGACTTTATTTCCTGAATATCGTTGGACGGCAATTCAATACCTCTCAAAAACTGTTTATTAATCGCTAATTCATTAGGTTTATCCCAACATTAAAAAGTGTATGTCATTTCGAAAACCAACCAGCATTAAAGATTTTCTAATCCATCTAGGAGTACTTATTGGCAGTACTTTTTTAATTGTAATCATCGTGTTTTACATGTGGCTACCAATTACTACAAATCATGGTGAGACCATTACTGTTCCAGACATCAAAGGCAAGACAGTAAGTGAATTGAACGAATTTCTAGGAAAAAGAAACCTACGTTATGAAGCTACTGCAGACTCTAGCTATTCACCGGACTTCCCTCCATTAGCCGTATTGCGACAGGTGCCAAAGCCAAATACAAAGGTGAAAGAAAATAGAAAAATATACGTTACCCTCAATGCGGAAAGCCCACCCAAAGTACGTATGCCTAAAGTGGAAGATCTTTCGCTTAAAAGTGCAATGATGGTATTAAAATCTTATGACTTAAAGTTAGGAGAAGTGAAGTATGTGCCGGATGTCTTCTTTGGTGTAGTACACGAGGCAAGATTGAACGGCAGAACCGTTTTAGAAGGTGAAAAAATTGAAAAAGGATCTCCAATCGACTTGATTGTTGGGGATGGGTATGGAAATACTGTTTTTCAATCCCCATTATTAATTGGTTTAGATCAGGAAGAAGCCGAAATTGCTATCATAGGTTCCGGACTAAAAGTCGGAAAGGTCAGCAGCACAGACAAATCGCTTGCTGGATTTGGTGCCACAGATTCACTGGGAAATGAGATCCTTGAGTACCGGGATATTTCACCGGGCACAGTGCAGCAACAATATCCTCGTCCGGGACGTAGGGTGACCATAGGAGATCCGGTGGATATCTGGATTTATAAGCCAGACTCAGTCAGCAACACTTCCACGATATTGGACAATCAATGAAAAAATATGCCTCTATCATATTTATCCTGATTGCCCAACTGAGTTTTGCTCAGCTGATTGTAAAGCCTATTATAAAGCCAAAGAAGGAAACGAGAGCAAGAGTAGCGGTTATGGAAACGGTTAGCCCGGCTTCACTCCCCTTCTGGGATGATTTTTCAATGAGTACTGATTCTGTTGATGGCATTCGCGTTTGGGGATCAGATAGTTCAAGACAATGGAATGCGGACTCGAGCAAAAATGTTTTTGTAAATGCAACACTCGCCAAAAACCCACCAACTTATAAGGTGGTCACCTTTGATGGTTTAGATGCAAATGGCGGATTCCATAATGATAAAAATTCCTGGGGCGATCAGTTACTTTCAGAAACCATTGACTTGCAAGGAAAAGCTGATGTAGTTCTTTCCTTTTATTGGCAAGCCGGTGGGAATGTGGAGTTGCCGGAGAAAGGAGATTCATTGAGACTTCAGTTTTACAACCCGAATACAGAAGATAAAAAATGGATCACAGAATGGTTGATAGACGGTGAGGATATTACCAATGGTGAAGATACCGTCTTCACTCAGGAAGCTATTGAAGTACCATCCCAATATCTTACTCAAGACTTTCGGTTTCGATTTCAATCCTTTGGTGATAAAGACGGTCCGTTTGATGCCTGGCATCTGGATTGGATATATTTAAATGAGAATAGAGGTTCGGATGATTACTACTATTTAGATCGGGGATTGACCGGTCAATTATCTTCCCCGTTTGCCCCCTTCAAGGCTCTACCAATTCACCAATTCAAAGAAAACGAGACTTTCTTAACCTCAAGTCAATATGTTCAAGCATTTAATTTGGATGTTCAACTTCAACCAACCGAATACATACTAGTGATAAGAGAGCTTAAAAATGGAACTAGGATAGATTCTATTGAGTACGGTACAAAAGACCCACTTTTAAATAACCCTGACCCATTTAAGGTGTCCGTTCAACGCTATATTGAATTGAATAACGTTGATCTTTCTTCAATTCCAGAAGAGGACTCACTAATGCTTTTATCTGAAGTTTATCTTGAAAGTTCGGATGATGAATTTTTAGATGGATCTCAAATTAACCTACGGGTGAATGACACCATCCGCACCCAGTACCTCTTACATAACTACTATGCGTATGATGACGGGACTGCAGAGTATGCAGCAGGTACAAATATCGACGGGGGCCAGGTGGCTATGAAATTCTGGCTTGAGCAATCGGATACGTTAACACATATAGATATTTACTTTCCAAATATTGACCCTCTTAGTAGCGGTAGTCCACTTGAACTTCGTATTTTCAGGAATTTGCAAGCTGGTCCTATCAGAAAACAAAACATTTTGGTGGAAAATGCAACCGCTCTTAACCAATTTACCCGCTATGAACTAGCCCGTCCACTTATCTTATCAGATACTTTCTATATTGGCTATCAACAAAGCAAAAACGAATACATCGGGATAGGTTTTGATAGAAGTAATACTGAAGCTTCCAAATACATTTATGAAAACAAAACAGGACAGTGGGAACAAAATGTACGTCTATCAGGCGCGTTGATGATACGTCCTGTTTTTGCCAAAGTGGATAGTCTGGTATTAGGGACTAATCCAAAAGAAAAGTCTTTAAAAGTTTACCCTAATCCTACTAGTGGGATTATTAGAATTTCCGGCACTTACGAGGCTATTACTCTGATAGACTTTTCAGGTCGGATTTTAGCTAGGGAAGGAACAAATAGAACTCATGATTTTTCTAGTTTAAAGGCAGGATTATATTTGCTCACTATTCACCGGAAAGAAGGTGATCAAACCATAAAAATCATCAAGAAATGAACGAAGATATTACTTGCTCAGACGTAAAATTGCGATTAGATAAAGGTGAAAAATTCAATTTCATTGACGTAAGGGAGGAGTGGGAATACGAAGAAGCAAATATTGGGGCCAAATTGATTCCTCTTGGAGACCTGCCGGCCCGAATTTCTGAGATCGAACACATGAAAGATGAAGAAGTAATCGTGCATTGCAAGTCTGGTGCAAGATCAGGAAGAGCTAAAAAGTTTCTAAATTCCCAAGGCTTCACCAATGTACGAAACATGGAAGGTGGCATTACAGCCTATCTGGAACTTTAAAAGCCGCCTTCAACAACCAGGGGTTCAGGGCTGAAGCTTAGAATAAAAATCACAAGAGCTATCCAGCCTAATATCTGTCTCTCTACTGATAATGGTGTATTATCGACAACAGGTGGATGATCCACACCAATAAACCTTCCAATCAACAGGGAAAATAACAGCCATCCTGAATACCCCTCCACTTTTAATACTGAGGCCACAAAAAACTGAACAGTAAATAATACGGTAGCATAAAGCAGCCGATCCCTTTTTTCCTTAAACACGCTAAAGGCACACCAATACACCACAAACAGATAAAGCGCGATACTGATGAGGAAATTGCCAATACTCTCCAGCGAACTGTTAACCAGGTCTGCGGTTGTAACCCAACCAAGTCCCGCATAGAAAATAAATCCGGTAAATAATACACGAGAGATTATTGCATGATTTTTAGCCCCAAATAGGCCAAACAAAACGTGTCCTCCGTCCAACTGTCCAATAGGTAACAAGTTCAATGCGGTAAAGAAAAAGGCCAAATAAGCAGCCAATAATACAGGGTAATGCATCAACTCCCTTGAACTGGGAACATAACGATCATTGTGAGCCAAGTACTTTCTTCCGAGGTTCATCAGAATATTGTCCCCGAAAAATACAGCCCCTACCCTGCTTGTATCAATCGTATCAGGAAGCGTCTCAAAGGCCAAACGTTCCGGATTCAAGTCTGATTTTAGAATGAGCGTGTCAAGTCCCTCCATTCGCTCTTCAAAGTTTTCTCCGAATACCTCATATTCTGGGTGCACTTCATAGATGTATTCAGTTTCCGGGAGCGTTTGAAAGCCATATATAAGGAAGATTACAGCCACCACAAATCCGGCAATGGGTCCTGAAACACCAACATCAAAATACTTGACCCGGCTGAAAATGGTTTCTTTAATGCGAATGAACGCACCCATGGTGCCCAATGATGCCATCCCAACAAAGCCAAACCACATGGGGATGTAATAGGGCAATGTTACATTGATTTTATGATACTTAGCTGTGAAATAATGCCCGAACTCATGGACAGTCAAAATCAGCAAAAAGGGAATGGAAAAATGGAAACCAAACAGGAAATCATCCCAGGTCATTCCGAAAAAGATAAACTTACCCAACGTCCATTCAGCACCTGCAAATGTGGTAGTGATAACTGTAACAATAAATAAACCCAGCTGAATGAGTTTGGTCTTTTGATTTTTATCCAAGCCCGAAAATTTCGTTTAATTGTTTGTCAGGGTCGAAAATCTGTATTGCCTTCATCCCTGCTTTTTTAGCCGCCTCCACATTTTCCAATCTATCATCCAGAAATAGCATGCGTGAAGCATAAAGCCCTATATCGTCGATAACAAAATTATAGCAGTTGAGGTTTGGTTTACGCATTCCAATTTCATGTGAATAGTATACTTCCTTCACAAAATCCCTTAAACTAGCCCGGCCCGTTTCTTCCATTATCATCTCCTCATAAGCTATCTCATGGATCATATTGGTATTTGACAAGATGAATGTATCAAACCTTTTACCAATCTGCAGTACTTTATCCATTCGCTCCTTAGTGATAGACTTTAGCATACTATTCCAAATATCTTCAAACTGTCGTTCGCCCATCTTGGTACCTAACAGCGAATTGAATTTAGCTCTAAATTCATCCGGGCCAATCATTCCCATTTCAAACTTCTGTAAAATAGGGGCTGTTACAACCAATTCTTCGATCTCCTCTGTATTCTTTTTAGCTACTTCCGAAAACCGTTTTATTACTCTTGGATAGTCAAGATCAATAAGTACATTTCCAAAATCAAAAATTATGGCATCTATGCCTTGCAGTACGTTTGACATTCGTTGGGTATTAAACGGCAAATATGTAATATTGCGCTTCCTTTTGAAAGGCTATCGCTTACAGTTTTATCAAAACCTGGCTTTGAACATAGCTCAAGATAGCCTGCAAAAAGTAAAATGAACCTATAAACCGCCAGTTGGCGGTCAGGCTCAGATTGGTTAGGGTAGCTGACTGGGACGCATAGTCCGGAGCGCGTAGCTTCATAATCAGTAAGTCCCTGTTTTTTACATAATGGGCCTATAACTCAGTTGGTTAGAGTAACTGACTCATAATCAGTAAGTCCCAGGTTCGAGCCCTGGTGGGCCCACTAAACAAGAAAGCACTTCCGAGATTCGGAAGTGCTTTTTTTGTAAACCTTACTGCATAGAAAAAACTACATCTACCCCTGCCAAAAATCTTTTTGAATTAAAACTTTAGGTGAGGAAATAGCCATCAAAAAAACCAATGTTATCACTATAAGTAATGCAACTTCTAATCGCTTTGTGATTCCATTCGAGGCTATGATTCGGTTAGAACTATCAAGAATTTTCTTTCCTTCAAAAAGTTGAATATCTGATAATGCCTCTAAATCTGACAGTATCAGGTCATACTGACTATTAAGGTGGTTCTTGATAACTATTCTACGCGTAAGTGTTGGATTATGAAAGATCTGATTCTCAAATTCAACTGATAGATTTATATCATCCTTTAATTTCCTTAGTAACATATTCTCTTCTTCTGTCAATCTGGTCTTCTCATAACTTTCCAAAAGTTGATCTATGGAATGATTGGTTAATGTAATTGACTCTATCAATTCATCCTCTGCAGTACTCAATGCAACTTTCTTTGAATCAATCTTTCTTGACAAATCGAAAATGTAATCCTTGGCAACTAATCTATCCTTATAAATAGTGGTAATCGATTCTTCCAGATCAGATAGATGTTTATTGTGCATAGAGGCCACCATCGCAATCATCAATAGTACCGAAAATAGGATCAGTGTTTCGTTTCGCTTTTTATTTAGTATGCTTTTCCATTTCATGGCGATTCATTTAATCAATTTTCATTCCGTTTATTCTTAACCATTGCTTGAGTTCTGCCTGATCATTTGAGCTTAAATATTTAAGTCCTTTTCTATATTCTTTTTCAATTAACTCCTGATCGAAACTGAGCTTACTTAAAAGAACCTTGCAGTACTCCAACATAGTCATCGTATTCTTTTGCATTTTGCCCATATTAAGTTGTTTGATATTCATGCTCCCATACCTTTCGCCGAATGTAAAAGTGCTCTACATTCCTTTTAATACTTTTTACTCTTTTGGTTAACCGTTTTAGGTACCTGTACATTACCACTTCCTGGGCATATACCCTTCCGCCATAAGAATGCGTCCCAAATCCAGCTTTATAATGGTCGGAATACTTTTCGATTTTTGATTGGAATGAACATTGATCTTTAAAGAAACTAGTGAAGCTTTCAGGGTTGAATTTATGATCCAGCTTGTCCATGTGATTCAAAATTCGCTGGATCGTCCGTTTGGAGTGATTGTAAGTAGTGGCTTGAAGATCCTTTTCCAGCATGTCATGATACTCATGAATTTGATCCAGCATACCGAAAATTGTCTGCCGGTAACTACTTTCATTACAAAAGGCTTTTAGGTTTTTATACTTAGAAAGCTCCATCATTTCAACATCAAGGTTTACTGACAATAGTAAGATCCTTTTCTCAACCTTGTAAGGTTCGGATAGATGAGTTCGTTTGGCGTGTGCCGTAAATGAAACTAAAAACAATATTTGGATAATTACAGCTTTCATATATCAAATGAACGCAGTTTACTTAAATGAGTGAATAGCAATTATTTGGTAATTTTTTTGCTCGAAATACGTATGCGAATAATAGCGTTTAAGCTCTTGTTTTACGAATTAATACCTTTCATAAACTCAATATGTATAGTTTTAACATTTAAAAATCGTCCATGCCTGTTTCGTACATTACCCATAAAGGTCGGAGAATCCTATATGTCAATTTTAAAGACTTAAAGTCAAAAGAAGTTGTGCTGGCCAATCTGGAAGAGATGAAGAAATTCTATTTGGAGGCAACTGAAAAAATCTATTTGCTTCTGGATGTTAGGGGTACATTCACAGATCCTGAAGTCATGGATCGTCTCAAAAACTATGGCAAGCAATACTTTAATGGGAAATCTGAAAAACGTGCTGTTCTAGGTATTACCGGAGTGAAAAAAATTCTACTAAAAGGCTATAATTTGGTGACAAAGACAGAAGTGGCCCCATTCGATTCAGAAGAAGAAGCAAAGGATTATTTGGTAGGGTAAGGATCTTTGGGTGTTACATTATTGAGTAGTAGTAATAACTAAATGTGATTCTCCAAAATAGTAATCTTTTTCTGAAAGCTGTATATCCAACTGTCGCTTTCTAATTTCTTCAATGTTTTGACTGAAATCTTTAATAACAACCTTAAATCCATTATCATCTTTTTCAGTTGCCATTGGTATCAAAGGGTTTTTTTCAGCAATCAATTTGATGTATTCGGTCCCACATGGACACTTAACATCCCATTCAAACGGTAATTCAATGGTTTGATTGATACGATCTTTTCCAATGTAATAATTCTCCATCATCAAAACCTGGGTACCATCATCCCATATATTAAGCAGTGTTATAAAAACAGGGCGGGTAGCACTCACATATAAACTCAAATTGTCTCCGGATCCAAAAACAAGCCTTCTTGTACCCTTTTGAGTGACAAGATCCACCTGAACTCCTCCATTTGCCTCATTCAAAAGAAACTCTGATCGTACCCTCGAGACATGGCGATCATCCGGGTAAAACACAAGCCCCTTCTCCAAAAGATCGTCTTTCGGTATGAAAACTGATTCTGATGCAAAAACTTTAACGGCTTCTTCCCCATCAAATTGTTTTAGCGAAAAAGCAACCAGAATATTTTCGTCTTTTAACCAATAGGAACTGATTAGTTTAAACTTAGATTCGCTAACGACTTCCACCTCTTGTGTAGGCAATATTGTGCGTAATTCATCTTCTAAATAACTCGAGAAGGTGCTGACCAAATCGGTGTTCTTATAGGTTATCGGCGTTACCTCAAATTGATTCATTTTCGATTCTTTTAGAATCGATTGCACCATAATTTTGAGACGATCACTTAGAAATTCTCAACTAACTTTGAATTATACCAAATATGATCAAAACAGTATCTAAGCTGCCCTCCTCCGGCACCACCATTTTTACGGTGATGTCCAAACTAGCATCCGAGTATAAGGCAATAAACCTGGGTCAGGGATTTCCTGATTTTGAATGCGATGAAAAGCTCAAAGACCTGGTAGCCAAACATGTGAAAGAAGGGAAAAACCAGTACGCCCCTTTAGCAGGATTGCCAAAACTAAACGAGACCTTGAGTAAAAAAATGAAGCATGTCTATGGCATGCCTATTGACCCAAATACTCAAATCTGTGTCACCGCAGGAGCTACGCAAGCACTTTATACTGCTATTATGGCTTTTGTGAATAAAGGAGATGAAGTAATCATCTTTGAGCCTGCCTATGACTGCTACACTCCTCAGATTCAGTTGGCAGGAGGAGTTGTGAAACCATATACCATGACTTATCCGGATTATGGGATTGACTGGAATAGGGTCAGAGACATGGTGAATAACAGGACACGAATGATCATCATAAACACCCCTCATAATCCTAGTGGAACTATACTAACAAAGCAAGACATGGAAGCTTTGGAAGCAATTATAAAGGATAATAATATAGTAGTACTTAGTGATGAGGTATACGAACACCTAATCTTCGATGGAGAACAACACCAAAGTATCATGCGATTTCCTAATCTATTTGAACAGTCAATGGCCGTGTTTTCATTTGGGAAGACGCTCCATGCTACAGGATGGAAATTGGGGTATATCGTTGGGCCTGAATACCTGATTAAAGAGTTTAAAGTCGTACATCAATGGAATGTATTTTGCACCAATTCATTTGTTCAATTTGCCATTGCAGATTATTTGGCTGATCCTAAAAACTACGAATACCTTCCCTCCTTTTTTGAGAAGAAAAGAGACAAAATGAACGGACTCTTAAAGGATGTTCCATTAATCCCTAAAGTGGCAAAAGGAACCTATTTTCAAGCTTATAATTACGAAGAAGTTAGTGATTTAGGTGATCTAGAATTCGCCAAGTACCTCACCGCAGAAATCGGTGTTGCTGCCATCCCAATGTCTCCTTTTTATACGAATCCCCCGGGGGATAAAGTCATTCGATTATGTTTCGCTAAGCAGGAAAAAACAATTGAAGCTGCAGCAGAACGATTAATAAAATTGAAGGCTTAATTAAGGGGTCTATTGTTTAATAGATTCTGAAACAAGTTCAGAATGACTCGGATCATTAATTTCCTACCCCACAATCATCCGCTTCAGCACCCGCAAAAAGAGGAACAATTAAATCCGTATCATGCCAAACTATTCCTTGATTTACCAGATATCAATTCCGAAATGACTTTTGTGCGGTCAGATTGATCAAAAAGTATTTTAAGAAATACCGTAATAGGAATAGACATAATCAATCCCGGGATTCCCCAAACATATCCCCAAAGCATCAGCATTATCAAGATCGTGATCACATTGATAGAAAATGATTTTCCCATAAAAATTGGTTCTAAAACACCTCCAAATAAAGTTTGAACCCCCGTTGTTGTAAGAACGAATAAGAAAAGCATAGATGCTGACTCTATTTCCACAAAAGCAAAAATAGCCAGGAGTACCACCGTGATTACCGATCCAATCATCTGGAGGAAATTGATCATAAAGGCGAACAATCCCCAAAAGATGGGAAAGCTTACACCGAAACCCCAACAGGCAATTCCTATACCTATGCCGGTGAATAAGCTTAGAAAGAATTTTACCTTAATGAAGGTAATTAACTCTTTCTCTATCTTCATGAAAGTTTTGACCGATGAAAAGTGCTGCTTCAGAATAGTGCTGTTCAATACCTTTTGCATATCAATAGAACCTGCCAGAAAGAGGACCACAAAGAATATCGTGACAAGTGTCATAGAAACTGTATCCGTAATAAAGCCCACTGTAGGGGCAAAGTTTTTGATGATCGTATCTTTTTGAATCAATGAACCTAAGGTATCCTCTCCTTGCAAAAAATCAACGCCGAAGAATACTTCAAGTGAATTCAATAATGTGGTGAGTTTAATCTTCGCTTTTTCAAAAAAGGCATTGTCAGTAGCTAAGATCTCTCGGCTGGAAAGTTGAATCAATTCACCACTTAGCTTAAAGAAAGCTGCTATAATTAGAATTACGATCGTAATGCTCAAGACCTTAGGCACGCGTTTCTTTTTAAACCATCTCATTAGAGGTAAAAAAAGCAACGCAATAAACATCGAGGAAACCAACGGAATGAAAATAAAAGAAAGTGTTTTAAGTAAATAAAACACCAGCGGCACGACGATAATTAAAAGTAAGATGTTGGTGGTTTTTCTATCGTTCATGCTTATTGAATGGAATATAATGAGAGTAATGCCTATTGGCCTAGTTTAGTTCAACCAGATTTCTTTCAGAAGAAATATACGTATGATCAATAACTCAAGCCTCGTTCACGCGCTCCTCCAACTCCGAATACCAATCCGCTCCATACTTTCGGATCAGGGCTTCTTTAAGAAATTTGTAGACAGGAACTTTTAGCTCTTTTCCCAGATCACATGCGGGTGAGCAGATTTGCCAGCGATCATAATTGAGTGCTTCAAAATCAGGAAGTTTTGAAATTCTGATTGGATATAAATGGCAAGAGATTGGTTTCTTGAAATTGGTTTTTCCTTCCTTATGAGCTTGTTCTATACTACACTTCAGAATTTTGTTTTCATCATAGAAAGCAAACGCACACTCTTTTCCATTGATTGTGGTAGTAGACAGGTCGCCATCTTCGTCTAAAAGATATCCTCCCTCCTTTTCCAACACTTCAATTGCTTCGTCTGTAAGGTAAGGCTTAACCAAATCAATCACTTTATCAATCTCTTCCAGTTCTTCCTCCAACAGCGGTGCACCCAGGTCGCCATCCACACAGCAGGCTCCTTTACACTTTGTCAAATCACAAACAAATGCTTCCGAAACTACATCATCGGAAATCAACGTTTTCCCTACCTCAATCATGACTTTCAAATTTTCTTCAAAATTATGGAACAATTTTGAACTATGTACGTTACTTGTTTGTACATTATATGTATATACATTTAATTTGTAAGTAAAAGAGAAATTTAAAACACAGAACCATGATTAAAGCATTTATGATTTTTGCAGCACTGTTAAGCAGTGAGGCAAAAGAAACCTACAAAGTGAACATTGAGAAAAGCACAGTGGAATGGGTAGGTAAAAAAGTAACCGGCCAGCATAACGGAGTTATCGACCTTAAAGGTGGAAGGCTAGAAATGGAAGACGGAAAACTTGTTGGTGGAATCTTCACCATAGATATGACTACTATTGAAGACAAAGACCTTTCCGGAGAGTATAAAGGTAAATTGGAAGGTCACCTGAAATCTGATGATTTCTTTGGAGTAGAAAAATATCCAACTTCCACATTCGTCATTACAAAAGCAGTCCCACAAGGACCTGGCAGATACAAAGTGATAGGAAATATTACGATTAAGGAAAAAACAGAACAAATTCAGTTTACAGCTAATGTTGAAGAAAAAGAAGGTAAAATATACGCTTCTGCTACATTAACAATTGATCGTTCAAAGTTTGATGTTCGATTTGGTTCAGGAAGCTTTTTTGACAACCTGGGTGACAAAACGATCTATGATAATTTCGATCTTACCGTCAACCTTGTAGCAAACAAATAAGATACAGAGTAGTGATTAGGTGATTGGGCCGCTCCGAGCAATCGGGCGGCTTTTTTTATGCAAGATTTCAAACTCAGAATGCAAAATATTAAAGTCTGTTCAGTCAACTTTTGCGCAACAGTCATCAACTAGTTACAAACGTGAATTTTAATGAGCGCCTGAGGGCGAAACCAATCACATTGATTTATAATAAGATCTATGACGAATGGAGGGTATACAGAAGTAATACCTTACTGTTTATCGGCAATAAATCAAATTGCCAAAAATTTATTTCGGAAACGCAAGAGCCTGAGAATCCTTAGAAGTGCTTCCAACCCTGCGCCTGTAGCTCTACTACATTCTGACTTCTGGTTACAAACGTTCTCCCTTTCTCCTTTGCCTGCATATAGCCAATCGTATGAATGTCAGCATGATTTTTAATTTTCTCAAAATCATCCTGACCGATGGTGAATAAAAGTTCATAATCTTCCCCTCCATTCAGTGCGCATGAGTTTGGATCAATGCTAAATTCTGCAGCGGTTTCATACGCCTGTTTTTCAATTGGAAGCTTATCTTCATAGATGGCAACACCCAGCCCTGACTGCTTGCATAAATGGAAAGCTTCTGAAGCCAGTCCGTCCGATACATCTATCATTGAGGTCGGTCTAATGCCCAAGTCCTTAAACTCATGGATGATATCCATACGTGCCTTCGGTTTCAACTGACGTCCAACCACATAATCATACTTGTCAAGCTTTGGTTGCATGTCCGGGTTGGCCATAAATTCTGCTTTTTCTCTTTCCAGAACTTGCAACCCTACAAAAGCTCCTCCAAGATCGCCGGTTACACACAGGATGTCGCTTTCCATCGCACCATTTCGATACACAACTTTATCCCGATCTACTTCACCAAGTGCGGTAACAGAAATCACTAAACCGGAGGAAGACGAAGTGGTATCCCCTCCTACCAAATCAACATTATATTCATCACAGGCAGCCTTTACACCCTCATAAAGTGCCTCCACAGCTTCCACAGAAAACCGATTGCTCAATCCCAAATTCACAGTTATTTGTTTTGGAGTGCCGTTCATTGCAGCTATGTCCGAGATGTTTACTGCCACTGCTTTGTATCCCAGATGAGGTAAGGGCATATATGAAAGGTCGAAGTGCACCCCTTCTAGCAGCATGTCCGTTGTAGTCAGGAGGTATTTGTCACCCATATCATATACTGCCGTATCATCACCGATCCCTTTGACAGTCTTTTCGTTTTTAGGTTCGAACTTTTCAGCTATTCGGTCGATCAGACCAAACTCCCCTATTTCACCAATTTCTGTTCTTTTTTCTTCGCTCATATTTTTTATTTAATCGCAGAAAAAACTGAGAATAAACAGAGACATCTGTGAAAAATCAGTTTCTCTATTATTTTTTTAATCTTAACCCAAAGATCGCTGAGAAACGCACGGCGACCTCAGAGACCAACTCGACTATATATCATTAACCCTAAATTGAGAAAGACTCAAAGAGCTCAGAAATCTCTGCGTAAAATCTCTGTGTTCTCTGTGGTTATAATTATTTAATTTCCTGACACAACTCCACCAGCACGCCATTAGCTGATTTTGGGTGTACAAAACATACCAGTTTATTATCTGCACCTTTAAACACCTCAGGCTTTGTAAACTGAAAACCATCTTCTTGCAGGCGTTTCAATTCATGGTGGATATCTTCCACTTCAAAAGCAATGTGATGAATGCCCTCCCCCCGTTTCTCTATGAATTTAGCAATAGCACTGTCTTCTCCATTTGCAGAAAGAAACTCAATCTTCGTTTCTCCAACCTTAAAAAAGGAGGTGTCCACTTGCTCGGAAGCCACAGACTCCAACTTGTAAGGAGGTTGTCCGAAAAGTCGGGTATATACCTCATTTACATGCTTCAAATCCTTAACCGCTATGCCGATATGTTCTACGTTTTTCCACATTTTGCTCGTTCTCTAGTAACTTTGCAAAAATGCAGGAACTTTCAGTCGATCTGAAAAGTTTACCAACATATTGACAGAAATGGAGCTACGATCTGATGTACATGTAGAATCTGCAAAGATTCAGAATGAAATAAAGAACTTTCTTGGGCTGAGAAGTGATGAAGTGATTTTTGAATTTTCCAACGCCGATGGAAAAATGAAACTTGATTTAATCACGATCAACCCACGACACAATCAGTCTTTCTTGTTTAAAACCATAACCGGTTTTGACAAGACAGATTCACTTCACAAAATGCTCGATTATGTTCGTACGCACAAGGACAAGGAAAGCTCTTTCACCATTCAATGGATGATGAAAGGGATGAACGAACTGCAAACGTCCTATTTCCGCGCAAAAAACATGTATGATGCTATGGACAAGCTCTATTATGGTCGAGACATGAATAACTTGACTGTTTTTAGCATTGTATTAAACCCGGTAGCCTGATGATAAATGTAACTGACAAAGCGAGAGAAGAGATTGTGACCTTGCTGACTAAAGAGGGTAAATCACTGGAGAACAACATTCGTGTTTCTGTAAAAGGAGGCGGATGCTCGGGATTGATGTATGATTTATCATTCGATCCGAAGATTCATGCTGCGGATGAAGTGTTTGAAGATAAAGGGGTGAAAATTCTCGTTGATAAAAAGAGCCTTTTGTATCTTCTAGGAACCACATTGGATTTCTCTGATGGTTTAAATGGTAAAGGGTTTCAGTTTGTAAACCCGAATGCTTCAAGGACTTGCGGTTGTGGTGAGAGTTTTTCTGTGTAGCATGAGAGGAATTCTGTTTGCAATAATTTTTGCTATTTTCTTCCAATCATATTCACAAAAACTAGAAAATGGCGTTTATCCTACGGTAAGCTCATTTATTCTAAACAAACCAATAGATGGAATCTCTATAAATGAAATAGCTACACCAAAAGCAAAGAAATCGCTTAAGGCTAATTCTATCGAGACGAATCCAGAATTTAATCTTAATTCTAGTAGGATATTTGGTTTGACGGACGGAATTAATTTTTATATCAATTCAAATGAATATGACCCTGGAAACCTAGTGAGATATACAAGGCTTCTTTATTGTGGTTTTAGGTTAGGATATTTCTATAAGACAACAGAACGTTATGGAGCTGGTTATACAATAATAGATTTTAAGACCGGACATACTTATCCAATGAATAAAAATTCAATTACCAAAATGTTAAATGATAGACCGGAATTAAAAGAAGACTTTTTAAAAGAAAAGAAAGGCATTGAAACCTATGCTAAATATCTAAAGTTGTACGATCAAACTATGTTTCAACAGTTTAGATAAGAAAAGATAGTACCCATAAAATACATATAGATCATTAATTCAAATACTCATTTCGTCTAATACGCTCCGTATGGCTATTTTAGTCACATGAAAAAGTGGTCTTCAGACAGATGGCTAAGCTTAGTTGCTATCATAGCCTCACTCGGCACATTATTTACCATTGTTTATCAAACAGATCTGATCCGGAAGCAGCAATATGCCTCTGTTCTTCCCTATCTGGAAATGTGGAACTCCCAGCCTGGACGACCGGGTGAATCATATATCTACCTTTTAATGAACAATGGCATAGGACCTGCATTCATCAAAGAAGTTAAGATTCATTACAAGGATTCTGTTTACAATCACGACCCTGCAAGTTTTACCTTTAGCGTAATCAAACCGATTGATTCGATCACCAATGTATCCTATTCAAATATTAAAAAAGGAAGACTGGTGCCTGCCGGTGAGCAAATGGAACTGGTTGGTGTTACCAAAGACACGGTGAATGCTCCTATTCTTAAAAAATGGTTTTCAGATCAGGATGTTATCCAGGTCGAAATCATCTACGAGTCTGTATATGGAGAGCGATGGAGTGCCAGGGGAATTGCCAGCGAGCCGATGAAGCTATACTAGCATTGTCATTTATATAACCTCACCTAATGTAGTAAGACCATGAAATAATAACCTTTTTACAAATTTTTCGTAAAGTTGTATATACAACCTATATGAGCTATCCATTACTTGAATCCACAGACCCCACAACATGCCTCTCCGGGAAAATGAGTCGGATAAGCAGAATAACGGCCAAAATCTTTAGAAAGCACATCAAAGAGCATGGATTATCCAACAGTCAGATGAGCTTGCTTTTCATTCTTTCAAAGCGCAGTGATTTGACTCAGAAAGAACTATGTGATATTCTATTTATGGAAAAATCGACCCTCAACCGAAACCTAAAACGGTTGGTAGATCACGGGTATGTCACTAAAAAAGACTTTCCTGCTTTAAATATTAGCGAAGCAGGAAAGGTGCAACTTGAAAAAGCCATTCCGGCATGGCAAAAGGCTATGGAAGAAATTCGTTCTCTCCTTCAGGATGATGGAGAAGAGGCTGTCAATACTGTCTTGTCTAAATTAAAAACCACACAACCATGATGCTAAAACTTGGCTATATCGGATTAACAATCGCGGTATGCGTACTCTTAATCCACTTTGGTTTTACTGCCATTGATAAAACTTTCAATGAAGAAAGTAGGAAAAGAAAAAAGACTATCCTGATTTCAGGGCTTGTATTGTGGCAGGTCTATATCTTTTTTGTAGCCGCTTCAGGATTTATTCAAACCTTTTCATTTCCACCACGATTTGCATTATCGATGATCATTCCATCGTTCATTTTCATCGGAATGTTCGTTTATCAAAATCGTGATAAAAGCTGGATCATGAATATTTCTCCCAACTGGCTATTCTTCTTTCAATCTTTCAGAATCCTGGTGGAGTTGCTTTTCGTTGGATCGGTTGCTGCCGGCTTTCTTCACAAAGAGGCGTCTATTGAAGGCTATAACTTTGATATGGTTTATGCTTTTACCATTCTGATCGTTGGCTATTTTGTGTTCGTTAAGCAAGCCGCAGGATTGAGACTCATTCGAGCATGGAATTATCTTGGATTATTAGTACTGGCTTCTATCATTTTCGTATTCATGTCTACAATTTATAAGCCTGAACTTTATGGGGCTACCGAGCCAATGTTGCCAATAGATGGTTTGACTTATCCATATGTGCTTGTCGCCGGATTCCTAATGCCTGTGGCCGTGTTTATACACGTGCTTTCCATAACACAATTAAATAGGTTGATAAAGAAGTAATATTTGGTAGTGTCGTAAAGTAAAAATTTTAGTCATCCTGAACTTGTTTCAGGATCTATTTAAAGTTTAAAACTTTTTTTTAATAAGCCCTTACTTCTACGCCTTTCATGTAGTTCACAAAGGCCCTATTCACTACTTTGTTTCCTCCTGAAGTAGGGTAATTACCCGTGAAGTACCAATCACCCAGGTGATTTGGACATGCTTTATGGAGATTATCCACAGTCTGATATACCACCTCTACCTCCGCCTTAATTCCGGCAGGCTTTACGATCTCTGTGATCTTTTGTGAGACCTCTTCATAACTAAACGGCTCATAGAGCTCATTCACATAGTTCTTAGGATTTTTCTCAGACTGACTAGTCAGGCACTTATCAAAAACCACATCCAAAAGATCTTCTTTGTTGTGCTCTTTTAGCAGAGCCAGAACTGCCCTGAACGCAAGGAATTCTTTCATCTTGCTCATATCAATTCCATAGCAATCAGGGAAACGGATTTGAGGTGCTGAAGAAACTATTACGATCTTCTTAGGCTCCAATCGATCGAGTAATGTAAGAATGCTCTTCTCGAGTGTAGTCCCCCTCACAATACTGTCATCGATCACAACCAGTGTGTCTGTGCGTTTATTGATCACCTCATAAGTGGTGTCATAAACATGAGAAACAAGCTCATCCCTCCCCTTATCATCGGTAATGAAAGTCCTCAACTTAGCATCCTTCAACACCAGCTTCTCAACCCGAGGTTGGAAATTGAGCATTTCCTCAATTGAATCTGCGGTAGGTTTCCCTTCTAAAATGACTTCTTTTCTTTTTGCAATCAGATACTGCTCTACTCCTTTCATCAAACCAAGGAAAGACGTTTCTGCAGTGTTAGGGATGTAAGAAAATACTGTGTTTCGAAGGTCAAAATTGATAGACTTCAATACCTGTGGAACAAGTAACTCACCCAGCTTCTTTCGCTCTTTGTAAATATCAGGATCAGTACCACGCGAAAAATAGATGCGCTCAAACGAGCACGATTTTCTTTCTAAAGGCTCAATAAACTGTTTTTGCTCGTAATCGCCATCTTTTGATATGATAAGCGCGTGTCCGGGCTTCACTTCCTGAATTTCAGAGTATTCACAGCCAAATGCTGTTTTGATGGCTTGCTTTTCGGAAGTAACAACCACAACCTCATCATCTGCATAATAGTAGGCCGGTCTGATACCCGCAGGGTCTCTGGCTACAAAGGAAGCACCGTACCCAATGATACCTGCCATCGCGTAACCACCATCAAAATCTCTACATGAGCGATGGAGTACCCTTTGAAGATCTATCTCCTCCTCTATTTTGTAGGTAATCTCTTCGTTGGATAGCTTGTCTTTATACTTATCAAAAATTCGTTGATTCTCCTCGTCAAGGAAGTGGCCGATCTTTTCCATTACCGTCACCGTATCCACTTTATCTTTTGGAAACTGACCCAGCCCAACAAGGATGTTGAATAGCTCCTCAACATTGGTCATATTGAAGTTTCCGGCCATGACCAGGTTTCTACTCCGCCAGTTATTTTGTCTAAGAAACGGATGGCAGTTTTCTATGCTATTCTTACCATGTGTACCATACCTCAGGTGGCCCAACCAGGACTCCCCGGTGAAGGCATAATTTTCTTTCAACCACTCGGCATTCGTATCATCGCCACTCGGGTCCTTTTTAGCTTTCAGATATTTTTTACTGATCTTTCCAAAAATCTCTTCAATCGGATTCGAGCTAATTGTACGGTATCGGGAAATATACCTCAGCCCTGGTGGGATATCGATTTTGATACTTGCAACTCCAACTCCATCCTGCCCGCGATTACTTTGCTTTTTCATCAGCAGGTACATCTTTTTGGCAGCATAAGCAGGCGTGCCGTATTTGTCAATGTAATATTGGAGGGGTTTCCTTAAGCGGAGGTGGGCTATGCCACATTCGTGTTTTATCGGGTCACTCATGGACGTTGTTAAGCAATTGTTGCGCTTCCATTACCATCTGAGGTACAAAGAACAACAATAACAACACAATACAGAAAAGAGTTGCCAGAATTTTCGTCGATAAATTCAAATTGATTGATTGGGTGTCTTCTGACTTGCTTAGAAATATCTCTCTTGGAATTCGCAGGTAGAAAAACAGCGATCCAACAGTGGCTATTACTGAGACAATTAAATACCACAACATCTGACTGTTTCCAAATGAAGAATATCCTTCCCATAAGGTGGTGAACTGGAACAGTTTAGCTGTAAAACCGGCCAATGGCGGTAACCCCACAAGCGATACAAGTATCAATGAAAATGTCGCTCCTACCCAAACAGATTTAGAGGTTTGTTTGTAATCATCGATTTCATCGATTCCTTTTCGCTCATACATATCCAATAGATAAAAAGCTGCCATATTCATGACAGCATAAACAACAGAGTAATACCAAAATGACTCATATGCAGTGGACGATTGGATCAATGCAAACGGCAATAAAAAACCGGAATGAGCAATAGCTCCAAAGCTGATCATTCGCCTGGCGTTTCTTTGTCTGAAAGCTCCTAAGGTGCCTACAATAATCGTGAGAATCCCTAGCCCCAATACAAGACTGTATACCCAATGGTCTGAGACAAAAATTTGTAAATCAAATATTCTCTTTAGCAGCACAAGGGCTGCAAGCTTTGGAACGATGGACATAAATGCAGTTGCGTCCGCAGGTGCTTCCTGGTAAGTGGCTGGTACCCATAAATGTGCTGGTGCAATTGATATTTTGAAGAAAATTCCAACTAAAAGCAGAACGAACCCTACCTGAGGAAAGAGGGCATTAAATGTTTCAGAGCTCCATTCACTAACCAAAAAGGTTCCGGTAGATCCATAGATCATCCCAAGACCAAATAGCATAACGGCAGAACAAATTGCTCCAAATAGTAGGTATTTTATGCTTGCTTCGAACCCCTGCTTTTTAAATGAAAAATTGGTTAGGATGTATGAAGAAAATGAAACGAGTTCAATGGATAAGTAGATGATGAGCAAGCTATTAGCCTTCATCATGAACAAACTCCCTGCCAACATCGAGAGGATGAAGAAGTGGTACTCGGTGATGTGCTCTGCTCCTCTCTTGAAAAGCAGCAACAAAGAAGCTACCATTAGAAAAAGGCTTCCAAAAGTGGCAGTCTGACCCGAAAGCGATACTGCATCAGAAAGGATTTCACCGCTTAATACATTCGATAAGTTCAGATAGAAACCTATCAATAAAACGATCAGAAATAATGCTTTTGTTAAAATGGAATTTGATTTGATCAAACCTAGTATCAAAACAGCGATCCCCCCTAGCATCAAGGCACTCTCCGTCCATGCGCCCTGCAGGTCAGCCAATATTCCATTTAATTGGTCAATCAAACTCATGGTTGACCGATGCTAAATTGCTGAATGAAAAAGTTGATGGTTTCATTGCTATAATCCAGCACCAACCGTGGGTAAATACCCAAAGCAATCACCAGAATGGCCAGCGGAATTAACATGAGTTTTTCTCTGGCTGTGAGATCAAACATATTACTCTCCCAAGCTGATTCCCGAACAAAGTATTTTCCATAAAACATACGCTGGATCGTCCACAAGAAGTATGCGGCTGATATAGCTATACCTAATGTAGAAAGAATGCCAATCCAAAGTGAGAACTTTGAGCTTCCAAAAGCTCCCATTAATACCATCAACTCACCCACAAACCCTGAAAGTCCAGGCAATCCCAATCCTGCAAAAAAGAATACAGCCATGAAAAAAGTATAGACCGGCATCCTGGCTGCCAATCCACTAAAATTCTCCATTTGTCTGTTACCCGTTCGATCATAAATCACCCCGGCAATCAGGAAGAGTGCGGGAGAAATCAATCCATGCGAAACCATGTGAAAAAGTGATCCTGAGAAACCCACAGCTGTCAGTGATGCCAAACCCACCAATACAAACCCCATGTGCGAAACAGATGAGTAAGCGACCATGCGCTTAAGGTCTCTTTGAGCTAATGCATTCATTCCTCCATACAGGATGGAAATCACCCCGATGATTGCCACAAAACCGGAAAAGTCAATCGCTACATCCGGGAATATTCCATAAGCGATGCGGAGTAATCCATAAGCACCTACCTTTAGCAAAAGGCCAGCTAACACTACGGAAATTGGTGTTGGTGCCTCAACGTGCGCGTCAGGTAGCCAGGTATGAACCGGAACAGCCGGCAGCTTAATTCCGAACCCAATGATTAAGAAAATGAAGGCCAGTACTCGCGCTGAATACCCAAAAATCAATTGCGGAGATCCCGGGTCTAGCACAGTATCTGAGGCATAAGAACCATCCAGCATTTTCACCATACTAAAGGTGTTTGCATCTCCATCTACTACGCTCAAATAAAGTCCAATCATCACCACCAGAATGAACAATGAACCTAATAGTGTGTAAAGAAAAAACTTAATGGAGGCATACGAGCGCCTTGCACCTCCCCAAATTCCGATAAGGAAAAACATCGGCAGCAGCATGAACTCAAAGCACAGGTAGAAAAGGAAAAAATCCAGTGCAATGAAACAGCCTATGATACTCGAACTCAGAATCAAGTACAGGATGTGATAGCCTTTCGCTTTTTCTTCAATGTTCCAGGATGAAATCACCCCGATAAGCAGAACAAAGCTTGAAAGTGCTACCAATGGCATGCTGATGCCATCAACGCCCAAGTAATATTGGATGCTAATCGTGCCTATACTTCCAAGGGACATATTGATCCAGTTTACTTTTTCTACAAACTGAAAGGCTCCTTCCCAACTTTCTGGAACCAGTGATTGATCAAAGTTGATCATCAGTATGATTGAAAGCACCAGCTGGATTGCTACAGCAGCAAAAGATAGCCTTCTAAATACTTTCCATCGCTCGGCCGGGATGAAAAGCATAACCAGTGCAACAAGCAATGGAAACAGGAATATATAGGTGAGGGTGTTTTGCATTAGTGATTAATCATTCATGATTCGGTCGATAGTTTTCCCAATATTCAGTAGGGTTCAAAATTATCGTTTCTTCAATTCTATCAAATGTAAAATCCGATGAATTGCCTGTGATCAGATACTGGGCTTTAGATTCAATAGCAAGCTCCAACAATCTATTATCATTGTCATCATGAATGATTTTTAATTTCTCTTTGGGAGTTATCTTTCTAGACAACTCATAAATTCTAAATAACACAATTTCAGCATTTACCACAAATTCCGGATATTTTGAGAATTTAGGTCTTGAGAGAACCTCCAAGTATTCTTTAAAGACTTCATCAGAAAGCTGTACTTCCACTAAATCATTTAAGATCAAGTCATTGATTATCTTAAAAGGATAGCCTTTTGAAATTAAAGAAGAAACGATTACGTTGGTGTCAACGATTATTTTTTGCATCTCTCATAGCCTTGACTTCATCATTGATTTCCTTCATGGTCATTCCTGATAAATCGGATGTTGAGGCAATTTTTTGACACTTTTTCATGGCTTCCCTTGCAAGAGTATTTCTAACCTTTTCAACAAATTTTTTGAAAGAAATATTATCAGAATCAAATTGATACTTTTCAAAATCCTTATCTGATAAATCCAGGGTTATTGTTTTCATAATGCCATTTAAACCATTTTATAAGATACTATAATTTGGGCTTATAAGTTCAAATTAGAAGTATCCAACTTAAAATCAAAATAACTCCTACAAGTAGCCAGGCCAATTGTGTTTGTATATCACGTGAACTCAAACCTGCAAAACGCCTCCCAACGAATGCTGAAATATGACCAAACAGGTTTACTGGTCCGTCTACCATGAAACGATCTACCAGGGCGATCACTTTAGATAATACCACTGAACCAACACCAACGAAATGAATGAATCCATCTACGACCTTTTGATCGACAGCAAAAGTGAATTGTGAAACCTGACTGAAACCTCTTCCGATAGATTGATACAATGCTACCAGATAAAATCCATTGAAAGCTAATTTGAACTTTCCAACTTTCAGCCTGGAGTACGATTGCTCATAGTTTGATCCCGGCTTGAAAAACGAATACGACAAAACCAATCCTGCAGCTGCCAGCAATATTGACAATATCATCACCATCACCGAAATAAAATCGCTTGAATGGTTTGAAATACTCTCCCAATAGCCAAAAAGCCAGCTTTTATGTGCGAATGGGTTCCAGTTATAGAAAAACCAAAGTGATCCCAATGCCAAAACGACCAATGGAATTTTCAATGCCAAATTCTCAGAAAAAGAAGAGATCTTTTCAGTTAGCCTGCTTCCACCATGAAATACCAACAAAACCATTCTTCCAACATAGAGCGCGGTAAGAAAAGCCGTAATCAATCCGATATCCGGCACGATGTACGCCCAGGTACCTACCTGTTCTGCCCACTCCCACCCGGCAATGATGATTCCTTCTTTCGACATAAATCCGCTAAAGAATGGTATGCCCGCAAGCGCAAGTGCACAAATCAAAAAGGTACGATAAGTCCATGGAAGTGCTTTTCTCATGCCTCCCATATTTCGCATGTCTTGTGCATCGCTTTCAGTAGCCTGATGCATGAAATGAATAATGGCACCTGCACCTAGAAATAATCCTGCTTTGAAAAAAGCATGCGTAAACAAATGAAAGATGGAAGCTGATCCGGCCCCTACTCCAATCCCCATTACCATATAGCCCAATTGAGAAATGGTAGAATAGGCCAATACTTTTTTTATATCATGCTGAAACAGCGCACACAAACCACCATAAAACGCGGTGAAAGTTCCAATCAGTGCGACAATGATCAGTGCGCTTTCATGCATAAATGGAGCAACTCTAAATAACAGGTAAACACCAGCAGCCACCATGGTAGCAGCGTGTATAAGTGCTGATACCGGCGTTGGGCCCACCATCGCTTTTGTTAACCAGCCTGAGAAAGGAAGCTGAGCAGATTTACCAAAAGCACCAATGGCTATTAATATTGAAGGCAAGAACATCCAGGTACCACTCAGTTCAGAAATATTGAGTGATCCGACCGTATTTATCATTAAAATCCCTCCAAACAAAGCAACATCAGCGATTCGGTTGACCATAAATGCCAGTCTGGCGGAAGAAGGAATCCCATCCTTTTTGTACCAAAACCCGATCAATAGATAAGAGGTAAGTCCAACCAGTTCCCAGAATACAAATAGCAGAATTAGATGATCTGCCAATAGTAATCCAATCATGGAAAAAGTGAACAACCCCAGCTTGACAGAGTATCGATGCTTTCCATTGTCTTCCCGCATGTATTCGAGAGAAAACACGTGCACCAAAAGGGATATCAGGGTCACCAGGCATATAAGGATGGCAGCTGTACTATCTAGTTGAATTCCAAGTGAATAATTCGGTAGCCATTGGATGGCTGTATTGAATCCAATGTCTTTAAAAATGACAAACAAGGAGGCAGCAAAAGAAAGCCCTATGCCTGCTATTGAGAAAGAAGATTTTTTCGATAGCAAACAAAAAACTCCTCCCAGAAGAGGTAAAAATAATAGCGATATGATCAATACTTCATTCACGATTCCTTTGTGCTTATAGGGCCACCGCTTTGTGCCCACTCGGTCCATGATCCGTCATAAACAGGGCTTATTTTATTGGAGATAAGCGAATAAGCAAGTGATACAATACACGCAGTAAGACCTGATCCACAAGAAAAAGTAAGAGTTTCTTCAGAACTGGTATGTTTGAATAGTTCTTTTAGTTCATCCGGTGATTTGAAATAACCATCCTTCAAGACATCTTCAAATGGAATATTTGATGAATTTGGAATATGACCTGATTTCAACCCTTCCCTTGGTTCAGGAGCAGTTCCATCAAACCTTCCTTTGGAACGGGCATCTACAACATGGAAGCTTTTTACAGTTAGGTTCTTATTTACATCCTGTCTGCTTTTTACCAAATCCTTATTGAAAGCAGCTTTGAAATTGTCCGATCGATCCACTTTACGTGGCGCTTCATTAGTTGCCCGATTTTCTTTTATCCAGGCAGGTAAACCACCATCCAATACTGCTATATCATCATGTCCCATCACCTGGAACATCCACCAGACCCGTGGGCTCCAGTAAATTCCAGCATTATCATAAACCACAATTTTACTATTGCTATTGATTCCAAAATCACGACATTTTCGCTCGAAATATTCAGGACTTGGTAGTGTGTTTGGTAGCTCGCTAGCCTGATCTGAAAATTCCTTCAAGTTAAAGCGAATTGCCCCCGGTATATACTTACCCTGGATAGCATTTTCCTGTTTGTTTACACTTGTTGACTGACTTGCATCCAGAATCAATAGTTCCGGATCGTGGAGATGTTGCTCGAGCCAGTTTGTATCTACCACCTTTTTCATGTGTTTCCAATTTGGTTTAACTCATCCAGGTTTGAGACTCGGGATTTGCGGTAAATATTTAACAGGATAGCCAGCGCGATTGATACCTCACAAACAGTGAGAACCACCGCGAAAATGGCAAAAATTTGGCCGTTCATTGCCGGGTCAAATTGTGAAAATGAAGCAAGCACTACGTTAGCTCCATTTAGCATCAACTCCACTCCTATGAGTACAAAAATGGCGCTCCTTCGTGTAAGCACGATGTAAGTCCCTGATGCGAACAAGAATGCAGCGAGGTAGAGATAATATGTCAACATTTGTTCACTCATCCGCAGCATTTTTAGCAAGGTAGGCAGCCCCTACCAGCGCAACTAGCAAAACAAAAGCGATCAATTCGAAAGCAACAATATGATCAGTCAGAAAACTAACTCCAATCTGAGCGATCTGATCTTCATTCTTTTCAACCGAAGTGGTTTGGAAAGGTGAGATTGAAATTAGATAACACAAGCCAGCAAACACTCCCACTGAAATGATCCTTCCAACCCATTTATTGTTTGATCCGGATAGTACTTTTTCTCCTCTTAACCGATTGGTCATCATCACTCCAAATGCCAAAAGTATAACCACTCCGCCAGCGTAAAGCATGATTTGCACAACGGCCAGCAATTCAGACATCACCAGCACATATACTCCGGCAATACCAAGTAAAGTAAGACACAAGGCATACGCCGCATGTACAATATTTCGGGTAAAGAGTATAATCCCAACTCCTGCAAGTACCATCATCAAAAGAAATATCTGAACTGTAATGATCATTTCTTTTTAGGGATTCGCGGTTTAAATACTGGTTTTGCTGCTGGCTTTTTCATTACATCCGATTCCTTCTTTATGGCCGGCAGTTCAGGCTTAGCCTTCAGTTTGTCTGCCTGGTAATCTTCAAATTCCTGTTTCTTCTCTGCTATCTCCTGATCAGTCATCTTGCTGAAGGAAAAGTTGTGATCTAAAATGTCATTCGTACTGAAATCAAACTCCTTTGTCATTGTCAGACACTCGGTCGGACAAACCACAGTACAGAGACCGCAGAAGCAGCACTTTGCCATGTCTATGTCAAACTTTGCCGCATGGATTCTGAGTGGCGTTCCGTCTGAAGTTTGCCCAAATACCTCAGGCGACCGAATCGGTTCAATATCAATACAATCGACCGGGCAAACTTTTGCACACTTGTCACAGACAATGCAGTCATCTATTTCATTGTGGAGCTGATATCTCCCATGATCCGGTACAGGTATTTGCTCATGCGGGTATTGAACTGTAAAAGTACCGTTTGCTTTTTCAAAGTAGTTATCTTCTGTTATCGACTCTTTTTTTCTACCCTTTCTGGCCTGAAAGAAGTACTGAATGGAAAGCATCATGCCTTTCCACGTCGTTAGAATCCCCTGTGATATGTTACCGAAATAGCTCATTTCAACTCATCAACCATAGTTTCCACAATGCACATGCAAACAACATCACAATCGCGATTGGAGTTAGGTATTTCCATGACAAACTCATCAACTGATCGACTCTTAACCGAGGTAATGTCCACCGAACCCACATTTGCACAAAGATCAAAAGCAGCGATTTGGATAACAACCAAAATGTACCCCAAATAGGTCCATTGGCTATATTTTCTATTGGAGAATTCCATCCTCCAAAAAACAGGATCGTTCCAAGAATAGAGAGCAATAGCATCATTCCGTACTCCGACAACATGAAAATACCCCAACGGAATCCGGAGTATTCGGTATGATATCCTCCAATAAGTTCTGATTCGGATTCAGGTAGGTCAAAAGGTGCCCGGTTCGATTCTGCCAGTCCGGAAATGAAGTAGATGATAAATGGAATGATGAGTACCGGATGACTGATGATATACCATGATAAAACTCCCCCTGATTGAAGGACACTGATTTGATGCAAATCAAGCGTGCCAGAAATGATAATCACACATAATACACTTAAGCCAAGCGGCACTTCATAAGAGATGATCTGTGCAACTGAACGCATTGCGCCATACAAGCTGTATTTGTTATTGGAAGCCCAGCCAGCCATCAATATCCCAAGTACATCTAATGAAACAATTGCCAGCAGGAAAAACACTCCGCTTGTAACTGTCGATCCTGAAAGTTCTGCATTGACCGGTAATACCGAAAAACCCGTGAATACTGCTGCAAAAACAATGAATGGTGCCAATAAATAGGGAATGATGTCTACGGCATTTGCTCTGATGTCTTCCTTTTGTAGCATTTTTAGCAGGTCTGCTACTGTTTGTAGAATGCCTTTCGGACCTACCTCCATAGGTCCCAGTCTGTTTTGAATGAATGCAGCTGTCTTTCGCTCAGCATAAACAGCAAAGACCACAAAAATTAAAAGGAATCCCAGGTAGAAGGCGAATGAAATCACACTCGAATTTACCTCTCAAGTGGGTTTAAGAAAATATTATTTAGGATTATATATGAATTATCCTGGAAGCCAACCAACATTGACATTTTCCATGCGCAAATAATCAATAGTCATACCCTCAAAGACGACTTTTTTAAGGACAACAGTGACCTTATATGGATTGCCTTTTTTCTTCTCCTCTTGTTGGGCTTCATTGACTAGCAACTCTACAACCCCATCTGTGGCGATTTCTTCAAGAAGTTCTTCGGGTTTGTCAGACATTACATCATTGCACAGTGATGAATTTATTGGCCCATCAAACTTCCTGCGCGTCACTATCACCACATCTGCTTTACCAATTGCATAAGCTTGCAGGTTCTCAACTTCAATAGCGGACATATCTATGATTACTGAAACATACTCCTTATTGTTATTGGCTAGCTTGTAAATGATAAAATCTCCACAACCAATGTTGTCGCCCGAATATGGATGCATGGTTTTAGTACTTTTGGTCACTGCACACGCAGAAAACAAGACCACAAGAAGAGAAATCAGAAACTTATTCATAGCTTAAATCTAACTCAATTCATCCCAAATTGGGATTTGCTCGAGGTGAACTTCTTTACCAAAAAAGGTCTTTGTAGTATGCTCAAACGATTCAGTGAAATCAGAAACCAAAAATTGGTGGGTTGGGAAGCCGGCCTTATTTACCAACTGATGATATTCAAGAAACGATTTTAACGCTAATGCTACCGTTTCAGCTGAGTCAATGATTTCAACATCCTCGTTTTGGTTCTCATAATGCCTTCTTATCTCCTCTTTGATGATTGGATAGTGTGTACACCCCAGAATTAACGACTTGATTCCCTCTAGCATGGGATCATTTAAGTATTTCTCAATGATGTCGTGGCTTATTTTGTCGTTATAAATACCTTCTTCAATCATCGGCACCAGCAGTGGAGTGGCCAGCGATGTAAATGAGATATTCTGCTTCAACTCTTCAATTTTGCGAGCATACACACCGGCTGAAACAGTCTGCTTTGTTCCTATCAACCCTACTTTATCATCATGATGATTTTCCCTAATGAAATCAACTGTAGGATTGATCACATCAAAAACTTTGGCTCGCTTGCCTACATATTCCGTTACCAAATCATAGGCCGCTGATGAAGCGGAATTGCAGGCAATCAAAATCACTTTACATTTTTCTTTCAGTAACATCTCAGCAATTCGGACCGAGTATGCCTGTATGGCTGCAGTTGATTTGTCCCCATAGGGCAAATGAGCGGTATCACCAAAGTAGATGATGGATTCATTCGGTAGCACTTTTTTTACAGCTCTCGCCACAGTGAGTCCGCCTATTCCACTATCAAATATGCCTATGGGTTGATTTGATTTCATGTATTTCAGTAACCTTCAAATTTCAAATAATAAATGACAAACAAAAACTCAATAAATCAAATACCAAACAATAATCAACTTACAAATTCAAAATTCAACCAGATTTGCTGATAATGGCAGACAAGATTTTCTTCAACTCTGTGGCTTCATCAAAATGGGTTTTTATTTCAATAGAAAATTCTTGATCATTCGTCTCTAGAATTAAGCGCAACCAATATGCGCTTTCTTTGGCCTCTTTCCGAGAAATTTTAACACGGAACAGAAAATCTTTCTTACTCAAAGCTTCATTTGCTTCGATATAGTTTGCACCAATAGAACCTGAAGATCGAATTACTTGCTTTACATCTTCAATATTAGCAGGAGTTTTTGGCAATTTCTTAGCCAACATTCGAATTGATTTAGCGAATTGAAATGTTCGCTCTTCTAGATCGTAAACCTTTTCAGACATTGAAATTTGAACGTTTATTTGGGATTTGGTTCTTGGAATTTGGAATTTCTATTACAAAAAGAAAACCCCTCAGTAAATTAAACCAAGGGGCTGCAAGTAAAGAGTTAAAAATTTAAATGTGCTAATTCAAATTTAATCAATTCGTCATCGCAACCAAAAGATCACTTTGTGTGATGATGTGCGGATTGTTGTTTTCATCCCTGATCATTAAAGCTTTTTTCTCTTTGCTCAGCATGGATGACATAACGTCAATCGGCTCCAAAGAAGAAATAAACTGAAAAGGGGCTTCCATTATCTCAGCCACAGGCTTTCCTTTCAATTCCGGATTTTCAACTAAGCTTTTAAGCAACAAGCTATCTGAAACACTCCCCACAAATTCATTTCCATCCACAACAGGTGCCTGATCAATGCCTTTTTGATTCATAAGTTTTATGGCCTCTCCAACCTTCATTGACTTCTCTATGGTCACTAAATCTGAAGAGCCATTCTTGCTCATAATGATGTCCTTTGCTGTTGCAAACTTTCGATCTTCAAGGAAGCCGTGATCTTTCATCCAGTCATCATTGTAAACTTTTCCTAAGTACCTGGTGCCATGATCCGGCAGGATGATAACCATCACATCATCCTCTTTCAGGTTCTCTTTTGCATACTCCAGTGCCCCATGAACAGCTGACCCGCATGACCAGCCAATGAAAAGTCCTTCCTCACGAGCAAGTCTTCTGGTCATAATCGCTGCATCCTTATCGGTCACTTTCACGATATGATCCACCATATCAAAATCCACATTCTTTGGCAGGATATCTTCTCCAATTCCTTCGGTCAGGTAGGGGTAAATCTCTTTCTCATCAAAAACGCCTGTTTCTTTATACTTTTTAAATACTGATCCGTACGAATCCAATCCAATGGTAATCACATTCGGGTTTTGCTCTTTCAGGTACTTAGACGTACCACTGATGGTTCCTCCTGTACCCATTCCAGCCGCATAATGTGTGATTTTGCCGTCTGTATCATTCCAGATTTCAGGACCAGTTGTTTCGTAATGTGAGATTGCATTTGCCGGATGGTCGTATTGATTGGGGTAGAATGAATTTGGAATGTCCTTTTCCAGCTGCTTTGCAACCGAATAGTATGACTTAGGATCATCCGGTGCTACGTTTGTAGGGCAAACCACCACTTCAGCTCCCATTGCTCGAAGCACATCCATTTTCTCTTTACTCTGCTTATCAGCCAGGGTAAAAATGCATTTGTAGCCTTTGGAAATAGCCACTAAAGCCAACCCCATACCTGTATTTCCTGAAGTACCCTCGATAATAGTCCCTCCCGGCTTAAGAATGCCTTTTTCTTCCGCATCCTCAATCATTTTCAGAGCTATTCGATCCTTAATAGAGTTTCCCGGATTAAAATACTCTACTTTAACTAAAATCGTCCCTTTTATGCCTTTATTTACGCTATTCAGCTTCAATAGTGGGGTATTTCCTATTCCCTCCGTTAGATTATTTAGATACTTCATTATTGAGTTTTAGAATGAGACGCAAAGGTAGAAAAACACGCTTCAACTTCCTATTCGAACATTTCATCGAAATAAATGCCTTTCACTCATTCTTAGCAAAACTAATTGCAATAACAACTACGTATATTCGCTTTAATAATCACTTGATAATAATGAAACAGGTCATATCCCTTTTATTGTTGATTGGTTCTTTCGCTTTAATAGCTCAAGAAACTTCGCTTAATAATTACACAGGAGATTGGGGTAATAACGCTTCCTGGTCTGGCGGATGGACCGATGGTTCGCCAGCTTTTTTAAACCTTCCCGAGACCAATGCCGATATTACCATCCAGGGAAATATAAAAGTTGGTACTACTGTCACAGATCAAGATTTAACATTTTCTGCTAACAAAGAAGCTTATGATTTTACTATCAATGACACGTTGATTGTACATGGAGATGTGACTTTTGCAAATAAAGCAATGAACTTAAACTTGGGTGACGATGCTGTGTTTATCATATTTGGTGATCTGGTAATGAACAATAGAATCAACATCGCTAGTGGTGGTACATTGGTGGTGACGGGGAATTTTCATAAAAATGGATCTCAAGGAACATACACTGGAGATGGAAATGTGTATGCTGGATCTTATAGCGGTGATGCTCAATCTACCATTGACGATGGTACTGGTGAAGATAGTTCATTTACTATCGATGAATTATCTGATGATGGATTTTCTGAAATTGAAGAGTATGTGAACGGAGGAGGAGCAACTCCACTCCCCGTAGAATTGTTGTATTTCAATGCAACTCCAAAAAATGGAGTCTCTCTGTCCTGGGCCACAGCAACAGAAATCAACAACGATCACTTCATTATCGAAAGATCCGAAGATGGCTCGCATTTCTATGAAATAGGTAAAGTGGATGGAAATGGAGATTCTAATGAAACAATTGAGTATACATTCACTGACAAATTTGCTTTTGCACCTGTTGAGTATTACCGTTTAAAGCAAGTAGATTTTGATGGCCAATTCGAATACTTTGAAGTAAAACGGGTCGATACCGGAATAGAAAATGAGAAGAGTCAAATCATTGCCTATCCTACTACTGTTAAAAATGGAGTCATTCAGCTGACATCAAACACTCCATTCCAGATCAAACAAATTACACTCTACAACCTGTCAGGTGGTGAAGCTAAAAGTTTGTCACAGAATACTGTTCTGGAAAACTCGCTTAATTATCTTGTGAATACTGCAGATATAGGAAAAGGCTATTATTTCTTAAAAGTAACCACTTCCGATGGGAGTGAATTAGCCACTCGTATAATTGTAGAATAAGCTCCGAGTTGAATCATTATCTTTAGTGCTCAAACAATAAAGCATGAGATCAATTTTTACTCTATCCCTTATTATTCTTGGCACTACCCTTTGGGCTCAAAACCCATATTTTCCAAAAGTTCTTTCCATGCGTGAGCGAGCGGAGGTCATTGACAATTGGCTGGAGGAACGGGTGCAAACAATACTTCCTGAAGTGATGAGGCGATCCGAAATAGACATGTGGATCATCATAGCCAGGGAATACAATGAAGATCCGGTCATCAAAACACTGCTGCCCGCCACCTGGCAATCTGCTCGACGAACCACGATGCTCATCGCTTATGATCCTGGTGAAGGCAAGCCTTTAGAGACATTCGGAATGTCCAGGTACAATACTGGTGAACTTTTCAAAACAGTCTGGAACAAGGAAGAACAACCGGATCAATGGAAAGCACTGGCTGATATGATTGTCTCCAAAGACCCGAAGAAGATTGGGATCAATAAGTCCGAAACATTTGCTTTGGCTGATGGAATTTCTTCAACGCATTATGACATGCTGATGAACGTGCTTCCAAAAAAATATCAGTCACGTGTTGTAAACGCCGAAAATGTAGCCATCGGTTGGCTCGAGACCCGCACAGAAAACGAGATGATCGTGTATCAAAACATTGTGCGAATGGCTCATCAGATCATTGCGGAAGGATTTTCAGAAAAAGTGATCCAACCGGGAGTTACAACTACTGACGATGTGGTATGGTGGTATCGTGATCGGATAAGAGAGCTAGGATTCACTGCATGGTTTCATCCATCGGTATCCATTCAGCGAAAAGATCCGGAATCATTTGACCACCTTCGGTCCTTCTCTGAACGTCCGGAACAGCAGGTAATTTATCCTGGTGATCTGCTACACGTGGATTTTGGGATCACTTACCTGAGACTCAACACCGATACCCAACAACATGCGTATGTTTTAAAATCCGATGAGAAGGAAGTGCCCTCATTTCTAAAAGAGGCATTTAAAAAAGGGAACAGAGTTCAGGATATCCTGACTGATAATTTTAAGACAGGACGAAGTGGTAATGAGATTCTGAAAGCAACATTGGATCAATGCCAAGCAGAAGGCTTAAAAGGCGTGATCTATACCCACCCTATCGGTTTCCACGGACATGCAGCCGGGCCAACCATCGGTTTATGGGATCAGCAAGGTGGCGTGCCAGGGAAAGGTGATTATCCACTCTATCCAAATACTGCTCATTCCATCGAATTGAATGCTGGAGTATATTTGGAAGAGTGGGGAAAAGAAATTCGAATCATGCTGGAAGAAGATGCTTTCTTTGATGGTGAAAATGTGAGATATATTGATGGCCGAGCTACAGAGATTATGACTATTCCCAGAGTTTTGCATCCAAACGAATGAATTTTCACCTTCACATACCGGAAGGACAATTAGCCTTACACATTCAATCAATTGCTTATTTTGATACTTACAGTCCGGATCATAATAAAGAACGTTTGCTTCCAGATGGATGTCAGACCCTGATCATTGATCTCACAGAAACACCGAAGCGTATTTTCGATAATATTGACCTGACAGCTAAGCAGGCATGTAAACACTATTGGTTCTCAGGTGCCAGAAATGAGCTCCTCACCATTGATGCCGGAGGGATCAACTCCAGCATGCTGGTCATCAACTTTACCTTCACGGGTGCCTATCAGTTTATTCATCATCCTTCAGAACAAACAAAGAGTCAGGTCATAGATGCAGATGTCTTTTTTAAATCTCAGATTCACTCTCTGAGAGATCAATTACTTAACACATCCAAGGTACAGACAAAGTTTTCATTAACAGAGCATTTTTTAAAACAGCATTTGCTTGACCAAAGCCCTCCTGAAGCTATCATAAGTGCTTCCAATCTCATAGCCTCCAATCCTCAAGTTGGAACGTTGAAGTGGATATCTGAAAACAGTGGATTCAGTCAAAAGCACTTCATTGGACTGTTCAAAAAATATGTTGGCCTCACCCCAAAAGGCTTCCAAAAAATCATGCGATTTCAGAAGGTGGTGAAAGATCTTGAATCAGTCAAAACCATTAACTGGACTCAACTCGCATTGGATTGCGGTTATTATGATCAGGCACACTTCATCAATGAGTTTAAAACCTTCTCCGGGTATAATCCACAACAATATCTTTCCGAGAAAGGGCCCGATCTTAACTATATTCCACTGAGGTAAATTTTTTCCAATACAGAGTCTTCTTCACCACCTACTTTTATCCTAAAAAACGTATGGAAGACATGTACATCAATCACTGGGCAGTCCTCGTCGCTGCAATTTCCAACTTAATTGTTGGAGCAATCTGGTATTCACCGGCGCTGTTTTACAATGCCTGGAAAAGTGAAAACAACAAAACAGACGATGATTTTAAAGATATTAATCTTGGAAAACTCTTTGGTATATCTACCATTCTTTCGGTCATCATCTGTTACAACATGGCCTTTTTTCTCGGGGATGCAAACACAGATTGGATTTGGGGAACAACAGCAGGATTTCTTACAGGATTCGGTTGGGCAGCAATGATCTTCGTTATCATTGCCATGTACGAACAAAAATCTATCCGCTATATGCTGATTAATGGAGGCTACATTGTAGTGTATTTTACTCTGATTGGATTTATATTAGGAATCTGGAGATAAAAGAAATTATGAAAAACCTAACTTATTTATTTATCACAATGATTGTCTTTACTTATTGCTCAAGTCCAAAAAGTGAAGAGTCAGTGGCAGAATCAATGCAATACAGAATAGCCTATAATGTTTGGACTGACAAAGAAGGAGATAACTATGAAGTATTCAGCATGAAAACCGATGGTTCTGATGCTAGAAATATCACCAATCTGTCAGGTGTTGAGTGGACTTATTTCGCGAGTGGATCAGACGTACTTTATATCTCTGACAGAGACACCTGCACGAGGTGTTATTTCCTCTACTCAACAGATGCTTATGGTACCGAGCACTCCAAAATTGGCGGGCCGCAACTAAAAGATAGCTGGATGAGCACACGTAAGGGTGGAGAGGAGATCATTGTAAACCCCAGAGTTGAAGGCGATAGTGCATTTTACATTATCAACAGACAGGGTGCGTTGGTCCAGAAAATCTACACCGGTCTCTCTTACTACAGTGATCCATGTTTTTCGCCAGATGGAACTGAGATTGTATTTAGAGGATCTGAGAAGCGTTTTCGTCCCAACATTGGCTATCAGGATGAACTATATATAGTCGGTGTTGATGGCAGCAACTTAAGACAACTGACCTACTATCCTGAAGGAGACACCACTGCAGATTGGTACAGCTACCACGCAGGCCCTCCCTATTGGGAGCCGAATAGAAATATTATTACGTATCACTCTAAACAGCAAGGTGGATCATATTTATTCCAAATCAACCCGGATGGATCAGGTTTGAAAAAACTAACGCCAGACTCAATCACCATCGGATGGCATTCCTGGTCTCCTGATGGAAAGCTGATCGCTTTTGATGCTAATTCGGGTGGCAAAGAGGGGAAAATGAATTTCGACATCTTCACAATGGATTATGAATCAGGTGATATCACACAGGTTACGACTGATACCTTATTTGAGCAGGCTCCTGTGTTTGTGGAGGTTAGAAAAATCAACAAAAACCTATAATACTACGTCACTCAGAGCCTTTTGCGAAGATAATAGCATTGGCAAGGCGTGGAGTCTTTTAGATCAGGGAGATTCCACGGCCTCCATCGCACACTCGACCCAAGGTGCCTCTGAATGACGGTTTTTGTTGATTTTTAAGAAATTACATCACAGTCAAAATCACTCCCATCAATGTAAGCAGTACTACAAAGTAGAAGCCATTGATGAACCAAAGCTTGAGCGATGTTCGTGAAAACAAGGCATTTACTCCCATGGACAAAGCAATGAAAAAGAACCCAATGTGAAAACCATAAGCAGCTCCTTGTCCAACCGATGGTTCGGTTCCTCCATGTCCTAAAAAGAAAGCGAGCTGCAAGGCAATAATAAATTCCAGAACAAAAGCGGTCCCGTAAATTTTTGCCATGTTGGCATCCTTGAGATCATCCTCGGTAAAGCCCATTTCAGCCATCCAGGCTTTGCCAAACAGTGGCCCGTACCAGATACCGCCTACAACAAAAGCTGAAACAGTCGCTACCACAACTGCCAACCAGTTAATTGATGAAAAATCCATAATGAATGTAGTTAAGTTAGTTATTGAATGATTCAAGATAGAAATTTTCCATCATTAAATAATCATTCAGCAACCCCCTCTTCATTTTTTCAAACCAGGGGTTAGAATTACCCGTCTGTCTGAAAAACTTATTCTCTAAATCAAATAGATTTGCCGGATGGCAGAAGCGCAGGCAGATTACCTTGATCAACTCAATCCCCCACAAAAAGAAGGTGTAGTAAATGTAGAAGGTCCTTCCATGATCATTGCAGGAGCAGGATCCGGAAAAACACGTGTTTTAACCTTTCGAGTGGCGCACTTGATGCGGGCACACAATGTAGATCCTTTCAACATTCTGTCATTGACTTTTACCAATAAAGCCGCACGGGAAATGCAGAAGCGTATTGAGGAAATGGTGGGGTCCGATGCTAAAAACCTGTGGATGGGGACATTTCACTCCGTTTTTGCCAGAATTCTGAGAGCAGAAGCCGGAAAGATTGGGTACCCCAGCAATTTCACCATTTACGATACAGACGATTCTAAATCGCTCATCAAACTCATTGTCAAAGAGTTTAACCTCGATGATAAAGTCTACAAGCCTAACATCATTTACAATCGCATATCCAGCGCAAAAAACAGACTAGTTTCCTGGAGAGAGTATCAAAACAATCCGATCTATCTGGAAGACGACACGCAAAATATGCGACCTGAGATGGGTCGGATTTATAAAGCCTATTCAGAGCGATGCTTTGCTGCGGATGCGATGGATTTTGATGACCTCCTTTTCAACACCAATGTTCTGTTTCAGGAACATCCGGATGTTTTGAATAAATATCAGCAGCGCTTTCATTACGTCATGATTGATGAGTTTCAGGATACCAACATCTCGCAGTACCTGATTGCTAAGAGGCTCGCCGCGGTGCGTCAAAATATTTGTGTTGTTGGTGACGATGCTCAGAGTATCTATGCGTTCCGTGGTGCCGATATTCAAAACATTCTGAATTTTGAAAGGGACTACCCGGATTTGAAAACTATCCGGTTGGAACAAAACTATCGGTCTACCAAAACAATCGTGAATGCTGCCAATTCTGTGATTGGGAAAAATACTGCACAGCTTAAAAAGAATGTCTGGACGAATAATCAGGATGGTGACCTGATTGAATTGATCAAAGCTACTTCCGACAATGAAGAGGGCAAACTGGTAGCTTCAGCCATCTTCGAGACGAAGATGCATAACCACTGCTCCGACCAATCATTTGCAGTACTGTATCGAACCAACAGCCAGTCCCGGGCAATTGAAGAAGCGCTAAGAAGAAACAACATCAAATACCGGATTGTTGGCGGACTTTCATTCTATCAACGCAAAGAGATTAAAGACCTTCTCGCTTACTTTCGATACACCGTCAATCCCAATGATGAAACGGCCATGCGCCGAATCATCAATTTGCCAAAACGTGGCATTGGCCCGGGCACGATCGATAAGATGGTAGTTGCTGCTAACGAGCAGGGAAAAACACTGTGGGAGATTATGGAGAAAGCCAGTTCTTATGTTGGTGGCAAGGGTGGTACACAAGTAGAAAACTTCGCAACACTCATCAAATCGTTCAGGCTGACGAATGAGAAAAAAGATGCCTACGATACTGCCTCACAGATTGCCAAGACCTCAGGCTTGTTAAAGGAACTCTATGAAGACAAAACCATAGAGGGGATGAACCGCTATGAGAATACCCAGGAACTCCTCAATGCCATCAAGGAATTTACCGATGATCCCGAAAGAGAAGATAAAAGTCTTGGATCCTTCCTTCAGGATGTAGCCCTGCTCACCGATGAAGATCGAAATAACAAGAACCAGGACGCGGTAACGCTTATGACCATCCACATGGCAAAGGGTTTGGAGTTTCCTTATGTGTTTATTGTCGGATTGGAGGAAGAGCTATTCCCCTCCCAGATGATGCTGAGCAGTCGGGCCGATCTGGAAGAAGAACGCCGACTTTTCTATGTGGCAATCACCCGGGCAGAGCAAAAGCTTTTCATGAGCTATGCCCTAAACCGGTATCGTTTTGGTAGACTAAAGACTTGTGAGCCAAGTCGATTTCTGGAGGAAGTAGATCCGGCATTCATAAAGGTAAACCGTAAGTTCTCATCCAAAGATCCGGTATCTCCGGGTGAGAATTACATCACCAAAAACTTCGTTTCAAATCTAAAAAAGGAAAATAACACCAAGCGTTTTGCCGCCAAGGTAAACCATAAACCGAGTGCCGATTTCGAACCGAGTGACACAACTAATTTAGCTGAAGGCATGAAAGTCGAGCACCCAAAGTTCGGTTTTGGTGTTGTTACCAATATTGATGAACAGGGTGCCAATAAGAAAGCTAAAGTAGACTTTGAGAAGGCCGGTGAGAAGACACTGCTATTGAGCTTTGCCAAGCTTCGAATCATGGATTAGCGCCTTACAAAATCAAGACATTTTAGAATTGGATATGAAAGAAAATAACCTGCTTAATTATATCAAAAACGTATTAGAGAACGTTCCCTCCGACTGGTTGAAACTAACCACACACCGACTTGACATCTACAATGAATCTTTAGCTAAAACTGAATTTATAACACACTTTGAAGACTTATATAAAGCAAATAATTCGGATACTTCAGCCCTAAGTGAGCTACCAACCGCTTATGATTACATCAGATTGGGACATCCACTGTCTTCTGTATTGGAATGGGCCATTGCTAAAGCGAATGATGTTAAGCCGGATCATGTCATCAGTTTTTCTTCGAGGATCACTCCCATTTTAGCAGTTCTACGAAAGAACCTTTTCGAAAAAAAGAATACCCAAATCTTATACACGGGTGAATTGCCGTATGCATTTAATGCGGAAGTAGTAAAGCGTGTTTATGGCTATCGGTTTGATTTAAAGAAAGTGGAGAGTCAGGATGATGTTTCTGAGTTTGATGGAAGCACTATATTTATTTCACACCAGTATAATGTAGGAGAGTTTCATCTCAACACGGCTATTGATTTCCATATCAATGTTCATCCTGATTTGGGAAGTATCCTATTGGTCAATGGTGAAGCTAACAAGTCATACATCTCTGAAATTCAGCATGTAAGAAGACGAGAGACCATTGCGATGACACCTTCCAATTGTTTCACCGCCTTACAAATGTTGACCGGAGAATCTTCTTCTCGGAAGAAAAGCAATGTGGAGAAAGACAAGACCCATGTCATGGATACCATCCGAGAAGTCACCGGAACCAATTCAAAAGCAGTGATTGGTTCAAGTGGGTTATCCATTCAATACGCCATCATGATGGGACTCATTGACTATGCGCTGCAGCAGCATCCCGGAAAAGACATCAAAATCATTGTGCCTCCTAACTGCTATGGTGGAACGAACGACCAGGCCCGACGAGTGGCTGCTTGCGTAGAGAATGTGGAGGTTTTGGATCTACTGGTTGACGGTGATCATAACATGGTTCAAAGCATTGATCAGGTATTGGATCAGGTAGCAAAAGTGGATGCCGTTCCGTACATCATAGCAGAAATTCCAACCAACCCTCGGGTGGAAGTTCCGGATCTTGAAAAACTTAAAGCAGTTTTAAGTGCGACCCGAAAGACTGCTAGCGGTGAAGTAGCTATTGACCCTGTTTTTATTCTGGATCAGACATTCTGCCCTAACATCCAATTCTTGAAAGAAGGAGGAATACTCTCAACCATCAGATCTATTTCTTATGTGAGTGGATCAAAATTTCCAAGCGGAGGCAAATGCACAGCAGGCTACTGCGTAGCGAATAAAGAAGCAGAAGGGTTGATGGATAGAGTTGACCAACATCTAAAACTCTGTGATAACGAAGCGACCGATCTTCAACTCGAAATTCTGGCAGAGCAAATGCCATCCATGAATCAGCGAATTGTGGATGCATATAAAAACACTCGTGAATTTGTCAATTTCATCAAGGATACGTTACCGGCAGCTAAAATCAATTTCGTTTCCGAAGAGCTGGCCAATGAAGGCTTTACCCCCTCTGTTTTTTCATTGGATCTTCCTACTAAAGGAAACACCGATCAAGAAAAAGAAGATTACAAACGTGCGCTGAATAGTAAGCTGATCACTATGATGATCAGTGAGATTCCTAATGACAGCAAGTACTGTGTCAGCTACGGACAGCTAAAAGGATGCTACTGGACCATCCCGGCTACCTCAACACAAGGAACAACCAAAGAGTCTGACAAAGACTACATTGCTCGTGTGTCTGTCTCTCCGGATTTAGATCTGGAACTACATAAGAAGGTGTTTAGGGATTTTGTGGGGCAGATGTGATTGCTTTGATTAAATCGTAAAACAGGTATATTTGAAAGACGTATACCACCACACTTTTTGTGTGATACATAAAATATGTTGGCCATAATTACCTCCCCATGAACCTCCTATTTATACCGAAAGACAAAGCAGAAGACCTAATGAACTTCGAAATTGACGAAATCGAGTCAACTGAACTTGAGGATATTCAAAAAGAACTAAGAGAACTGGATAAATCATTCCAACTAAAACCTGCCAACTTGGGAACAGGTGCTGATTGGATTTTAATTATGGCAATTTTGAATGGCTTAACAACTGTTTTCCTACTTGGAGACAAGATTAATAAAGGGATCGAAGGGTGGATTTCAATTGGCAGCAGAATAAAGAATATCTTCAAAAAATCCGATCGAGTTTACGTTGATAAGGACTTAGCTAACATAATTGGAATTGAATTCCTATCTCAAAAGTTCGAATTAAAATCGATAAAAGTTGTCCGTGAACATTCAATACATGCTTTGGACTTGAGTGGCACTTTTAAGGACAGAAAAACTGGTGACTTTCTTGCCCATCCTTATACCGTATTCATAACGACATTTGAAATTAATGATCGATGGACTATAACTCTAGGAATAAAGTCAAACGGTGAAATAGACGAACTCTACTCTTTTGACAACTACAGTCCTATTCCATTCTAATCTTAAACTATGCCTAGCTCGCGCTCGTTTGAAACGAGTGTTCAATTCCTCCGGTCGACTTACTTAATAAAAAAGTTTTACTAAATTAAAATTTCTCCCCCTACCTTCGAAGCGTCGAACCGCTCCAGAGGGGGATATTAACCGCCTGAAAGTTTCATCAGCTTCTCATATTCAGCAATGCGATCTACATCGCCGAGTCGCTTGGAGATCGTCAGTAGGTCTTCGATGATCTCTTTTGAAAATGGGTCGTCGTATCGGGCCAGCTCATAATATTTCAAAGATTCTTCATAGTACTTCTTGGCTTTCTGCATTTCCAGCACGTTGGTGGTGCTATTGAAAATAAGGTCTCCGGCCTGCTTATTGGTTTGGCCTAGATACAAATGTACAAGCGAAGAAACCCCTAATTTCTCAACAAGCATAAGCTTGTCTATTCGTTTATCCAGGATGGCAGTCTTCTCATCCACCCCATCCGCTTTCTTTTCCAATTTAATATAGCTGTCCGCCTCATTCATGAGCAAAGTGCTTAACTGTTTATATGCTTTATTGACGGATTCCTCCCAATCTGTATCTAACCTCATTGCGGTGGATAGATTGTCATAGGCCAATTGCAAAAAATCCTGCTCTGAACTATTCCCTCCGGATTTTTCAGCTTTGCTCAACCAAATCAAACCGGTATAAAAATATATTTTAGCCTTAGCAGACTCGGTGAGCATGGACTTAATCTCCTCAGCACTTTCAAAATCAACCAACGCTTCATCATACTCTCCCAGATTGAAGTGTCGAATACCGGAATCAACGTAACTTTGGGTATACACCATTGATGCCGTTATTAAGGATAATACAAATAAAATAGGCTTCATGATGAAAAGTGACGGTTTTCTATAAGTATAATACTAATTAAACGAATTCTGTAACCCATAAAGATGCTCGAGTTGTAAATGCCTAAGAATGATCCAATCATATTACCTGAAAAGTACTATTTAGACTATTTCAATTATGTCCTGGAGTTTGTAGAGCGGCAATATGATCACATTTTGGATCAACCCGAGCATTTATTCTACCAGACATTCAGAGACTTGTCCGAACCCGCACAATGCCTTTACCTGCGGTTCCACAACAGACGGGGTGACTATTTCAGACTAAGTAAAATTTCTTATGCGGAAATTCCTGACGTACATGAAGCAAAAGAAGAGCTATTACATCATGGCTTTATCCGGGTCAACGAGAGTGCAGAGGTGAATCAGTTTCGTCTTTTCACCAAACAGGAGCTCATATCTATTTATGACTTCTTACGTCCAAGCCAAAAGAAAGAAGAAATTCTCACAGAACTCACCGAGGTTGATGTCCCTGTACTTCATGAATCAGAGGAAATAGCCCAGGTGCTTAAAAACGAAGAAGTTGATTTTATTAAGCTTCTTTTCTTTGGCCACAGAGGTGGGCGAATGACGGATTTTGTTGTGAGGGATGTAGGGAATGTAAAAATTGAAAAGCTGGATGAAACCAAGTTCAAGCCCTGGTTTCAATCTCGGGAGGAAGCACTTTCAGTAATGCACATTTCGCAACTAAGGAGAATGATTTATGAGATTCAGGAGGCCGGCCTGCCACTGGAAGACTATCTGGAAGAGATGCCGTGGGAAACCTGGCTCTCCTACCCTCGTTCTGCCAAATCAGCTGAGAAATTACTGCTCAAAATCGCATACTATTTTGAACAAATTCAGCAACCTGAACAAGCCCTCCACTACTATTCCTTCACCGACAAGTCCCCATCAAAAGAACGAAGAGCACGGCTATTGGATAAACTCGGGCAAAAGGAAGAAGCCATAAGTATTGCCAATCAAATGGCTGAAAATCCTGCCAATGCATCAGAGCTCACATTTGCCAATGACTTTCTAAAGAGGAAAGGCATTCGGATTAACCGCAGTATGACAGAACGTCTTAAAAATGCACCGCAGATCAGCATATCAAGACCAACGGGCAAAGTAGAAGATGCTGTTCTGGATTACTTCATTGAAAATGGATGGGACGGTATGCATTCAGAGAACTTTCTATGGAGAGGGCTTTTTGGCTTGGCGTTCTGGTCAATTATCTTCGATGAAAATCATGGCTCATTTCACCACCCGCTTCAACGGCAACCTTCCGATTTGAATGATACTGTTTTTTTTGAATCCAGACAGGAGTTACTAAATGATCAATTGAATAAGTTGAAAACCAGAAAGCAGTTCATTAATCACATTAAAAGTATTCACGATGAAAAGTACGGAATAGCCAATCGCTTTGTCTACTGGCATGAATCCTTGCTTTCCACACTTGAGATGATGATTGAAAAGCTGCCGCTTAAAGGGTTGAAAAAGGTATTGCTTGAAATGTCGAAAATCATGAAAGAAAACAGCGCCGGGTTTCCGGATTTATTTCTATGGCAGAAGGATGACTATCAATTTTATGAAGTAAAGTCCCCGAATGATCAGCTCTCAGCTCAGCAGCTATTTTGGTTGGACTTTCTGTCCTCTTCAAAAATCAAAGTAGAAGTTCTGAGGGTCAACTATGTTTAAACAAAAATCGTAACTTTGATAATTCTGATATTGAAATATGAAAGTACTATTAGAAATACAGGACAATAAAGTTGATTTCGTGATGGAATTGCTTAAAAACTTGAAGTTTGTAAAAGCTAAGCCACTTGATTCTGAAAAAGATGAGCTTGTTGAAGCTATAGAAGAATCAGTAGACGAATTGAATCAAATGAAGTCCGGAAAGCTAAAAGGAATTCCAATCCAAGAGTTGTTAGATGAGCTTTGAGATAATAGCAACTCCTCGATTCCAAAAAGAGATTAAAAAGCTTTCAAAAAAACATAAATCACTTAAAAGTGATTTTGCAGAATTGATAGCGAAGTTAAGAATTAACCCAACACACGGAACCTCACTTGGAAATGATTGCTTTAAAATACGACTTGCAATCTCCTCAAAAGGAAAGGAAAATCCGGAGGAGCTAGAGTAATTACACACTTTTATTTTGATGGAAAGCAATTATTTCTACTTAGCATTTTTGATAAATCACAACAAGAATCACTCACGAAAAAGGAACTTCTATCACTCTTGAATAAGATTAAATAAACAATCATTTTGCATAGCCTTTGGGAAAAACAATCATTTCTATCACCCGATGTAGTAATTGTGGGTGCCGGCATTACCGGACTATCAGCTGCTGCGACACTAAAAGAGCTGTCTCCTGATTTGAAAGTAACCGTGCTGGAAAGAGGTGTGCTGCCCACAGGCGCCAGTACGAAGAATGCAGGGTTTGCCTGCTTTGGTAGTGTGTCTGAACTCCTAAATGATATTGATGCGCTAGGTCCTGAAGGCATGGTGAGCCTGGTAGAAAAAAGGTGGGATGGCCTCCAAAAAACCTGCCAGCGACTGGGCAGAAGTGCGATAGACATTCAGGTCAAAAGTGGGTATGAACTGATTTTTGAAGAGGATTCCGAAATTGTAGATAAAATTGATGATGTCAATCAGTTGCTCAATCCATTCTTTCAGGAAGATGTATTTAAACTGGCTGATTCTAAAATCGAGACGTTTGGTTTAGGTCAAACACATCATTTAATTGAAAACCATCTGGAAGGTCAACTGGATACCGGTAGGTTGATTTCCACACTTTGGAAATACTGTGCTGAATTAGGGGTACAAATTCATACCGGGTGCAAAGTAAGCAGTATCACAGAAGAAGAAAATGGAGTTGCCATCTCTTGTGGAGATGTTAGTTTTTTTGCTGAAAAGGTAGGAGTATGTACCAACGCCTTTACCAGTCAACTTCTCAAAGGGGAGCTTGATATTGTCCCCGGACGAGGTATTGTCATGAGTGTAATACCTGAAAAAAAGCTTCCGTTTGAAGGTACCTTTCACTATGAAGAAGGATACTATTACTTCCGGGATTACTACGGAAAACTGCTCTTTGGTGGTGGTCGAAACCTTGCACTTGAAGAAGAAAAAACAACCGAATTTGGGATCAATGATAAGATCCGAAAAAAGCTGCTCTCGGATATTGAAAATATCATTTTGCCAAACCAGTCTTATGAAATAGAAATGGAGTGGACCGGCATCATGGCGTTTGGACAAAACAAAGCCCCAATAGTCCAAAAAGTATCTGATCGAATAGCCATCGGCGTTCGGCTTGGAGGGATGGGTGTAGCCATCGGAAGTCTCGTGGGTGAAGAGGTGGCTGAATTGGTTTTGAACCCTATACAGTAAGCTTTACAAAAAAAGTACTGCCTTTTCCTAGATCAGATTCAACCCAAACCTTTCCACCCAGGTCCTGAACATACTTTTTTACAATGGACAACCCCAGTCCGGTAGAAACCTCTCCCGCCGTAGGCTGTGCGCTAAGCTTTTGAAATTTGTTGAAAATTTTCTTCTTGTCCTCCTCCGAAAAACCCGGGCCTTCATCAGAGACCTTAAATAAAACACTGTCGTACGTACATTCAGCTTTCAACTCTACGGTGGTCTCTGGATCGGAGAATTTCACTGCATTAGAGATCAGGTTCTCTAAAACCAGGAGCAAAAGCAAGTGATCCGTGCGGATCATGTAGTGATTTTCGCAAAGTTCTACAGTTAAGTCAATGTTTTTCTTCGCAGCAATAGGCCTATACCTTTGTGAAACATCTCGCATAATATCTCTTACATCTACGCGCTCCTGCAAAACCTTTATTCGGTTTTCTTCCAGACTATCAACATCCAATATTTTGTTGACCATTTTATTAATTCGTTCAGCACTCGGAGTAACCTGAGAAAGCATCTTCACTTCAGTTTCAGAAAGCTTCTCTTTCATGCCTTGATTCACAATATCCATCACCATAATGATCTGCCCCAGTGGGGATCGAATATCATGCGCTAATATTTTTACCAAATTGTTTTTCTCCTCATTTAAGGCTACCAACTGAGCGTTTCTGTTCATTAGCTGCTCATTCTTTTGGCGAATATCCTGTTGCTGATCTTCGATTTGCTCTTTTTGGCCAAGTAATAGATTTGTGGTTTTTTGATTTCTGAAAAAGAGGTAGGCAATAGCGAATAGTAGGAGTAGTGCAACCCCGATGCTAATAATTAAAATCCTCCGAACCGCTTGTTCCTGCTCAAGTCTAAGGTTTACATTTTTGATCATCTCAAGTTGCATTTCCTTTTCTTTGGTAAGAATAGAAGTGCTCAACTCTGATCCGTATAAATTGTCAATAAATTCGTATAATTCCCTGCCCAGGTACTTTGAGATGATTTTAGAAATAGCTGCCTGGGAGCTTGGGTCAGATAAAAATTCATCTAAATCCTCTTTCCAACTGCTATTATTTGGTAGGATAAATGCATAGCCATCTCCCTGAGTAGTAAAGAAATTTTGTCTGGTCACTTCCCCCCCATTCCGAATAAGCATTAAATAGATTGGAAGATCAATGAAACCAAATCGATCATTGGTTTCCATCACACCGTCCAGAATATTCAAATCACTACTTAAATAAATAACCATAAAATCAACTCCGGTTTCCTGTTTCAGATTATTCAAAAGAGTTTCATACTTAGTTCCTTTGATGGTTACTGCTTTTAAGGATTCCATCATTTCAATTTTTTCCTTGGTGGAATGAACAATAGGTGTTCCCTCACTTGAAACCAGAACGGTTACATCAGGTAAATAAGAGTTAGTAAACTGCGCATAACTCTTCCTGTCCTTTGTGATCGAAAGGGCCGAGGCTCCAACGATATTCGGGTTGTCATTTTTTCTTACAGCATCCAGGATATCACTGAAATCTTTAGCTTTTGTAAAAACTAAATCGATTGGTTCTCCTCGCATGTTCCCCATATAATCAGCAAAGAGCTTAAACATTTCGGGCTCAATACCGGATATATTTCCATTCTCATCCTCATAAATGAACGGAGTAGAAGTAAACCAAACCACTTCCAGTTTCCTCACTTTCTGTGGTGATGGATCGGTCGCTAATGACGTGTGAAAGAAAAAACTATTTAATAATAAGAATACTAAAAGGCGGTGCATAATTTAAAGATGATCAATTTGAAGCTATTGAAAAATTTGCTTATAATGGTTAATATTAATCAACCCGATAAATAAATTCAAATAATTAAAACCATTGCTCTTACTTGGTTGTTTATCACTTTAAGAAAAAGAAATGTCATGGCCAAAAAATCAATTACCAGAGTTACTATTCAAAAAGGATTTCAAGATTATGTGCTTGAGGAGGGTAAAACCCCGGAGACGGTACGTATTTTCACTAAATACCTCAAAATAAGTGATGAGGATTTCTTTAAGCATTACGGTTCTTTGAAAAACATTGAAGCATCAATCTGGGATGATTACTATCACAAAACATTGAAAGTTGTTCTAAATGATCCTGATTTTGAAGAAATGAATTCCCGGGAAAAGCATCTCTCATTTCTTTATACCATACTTGAAATCATCAAGCCCGATCGGTCTTTCATCCTTTACAAACTGGAGAATAAAAAGCCTCATGAATTACCGTCAGAGCTAATCCAGACTCAGAAAATCATTACTCAATCGGAGATACATTGGGCTAAAACATTTGAATTTCTACCTGAAAAAGCACAAAAGTCAAGTCAAAGCGCTTATAAAAAAGTGCTCTGGTCACACACCATAGCTATGATTCTATTTTGGGTTAGAGATGACTCAGGTGATGCAAAAGACACTGACGCATTCATTGAAAAAAGTACAAGAACAGCGTTTGATGTTGGGGAATTACCTGCGCTGGATTCCATCATTGATTTAAGTAAATTTTTTCTTCAAAAAATGGGGTTTTCAAAAGCCACTGCATAATGTCAAAAGAACTCGATCGAATTCCTATTGGAAAGGTTAAAAGAGCCAGCAAGTTCGTAACCACAGGTGCTAAAGTTGGTGCTAATTATGTGAAAGCATATAGTAAGGCTGCTATCAAAGGTAAGCTGAATAAGGAGGAGCTGGACAGTGACAATGCACGCGATATTTATGATTCACTCAGTGAACTAAAAGGCAGTGCATTAAAAATGGCACAGCTTCTCAGCATGGATCAAAACGTTTTGCCTAAAGCATATTCGGATAAGTTCGCAATGGCGCAGTATAGCGCCCCACCACTTTCCTATCCTTTGGTCAAAAAAACATTTAAAGAAAATCTAGGGAAAGACCCAAACGAAATTTTTGACTCCTTTGGTAAAAACGCCAGCAACGCAGCATCCATGGGACAGGTACATAAGGCTGAGCTGCATGGAAAGCAGTTGGCCGTAAAAGTGCAGTATCCCGGGGTGGCTGATAGCATCAAAAGCGACCTTAGGCTTGCAAAGCCATTTGCCTTGAAGCTTATGAAAGTAAAAGGAAAGGAAATTGACCCCTATTTGCAGGAGGTAGAAGGAAAGCTTCTCGAAGAAGCTGATTATGGGCTAGAATTACGTCAATCGATGGATTTTGCAGAGAAGTGTAGCAATCTACGCGGGGTGTTTTTCCCAACTTACTATCCGGAGCTCTCGGCTTCACAAATTTTAACCATGAGTTGGCTCGAGGGAGAGCCAATTGGAGCATGGATGAAACGGGAGCAAAAGCAAGAAGACCGGGATCAACTTGGACAGATACTTTGGGACTTCTATATGCATCAAATGCATGAATTGCGCATGATGCATGCCGATCCACACCCCGGTAATTTTATCATTGATGATAAAAATAAGCTTGGGGTAATAGATTTTGGATGTATCAAACATATTCCTGACAACTTTTACCAGGCTTATTTTGAACTTGCCAATCACACTACACTCAATGATGAAGATCGGGTTGATCAACTTTTCAAGGAATTAGAAATAATCAGGCCTACTGATACTGAAAAAGATGTAAAAATTGTAACCTCCATGTTCAAAGATTTGATAACGCTGCTATCCAGACCGTTTAATCAAGGGGTTTTCGACTACAGTGATGATAAATACTTTGCAGAAATCTATCAAAAAGGTGAGGCCATTTCAAAAGATCCTGACATGAGCCGATTGCAGGCTCGTGGCTCTCGTCACTTTATTTATTTCAATCGTACATTCTTTGGTTTGTATAACATTCTGCATTCGCTAAAGGCAAAGGTAGACTGCTCAAAAATTGATTTTCTTAAAGTGGCGTCCTAGCTATATCTTCGCGCAGTTTTTTATGACCCTGTACCGAAAAGTCCAGGCGGTGGAAAAAGTTTTTCGTCACCTGGAGAAGGATGTAGCCACCTTTCAGCAAGCTACTTCGCTTAAATGCAAAGACGCATGTGGCTTGTGCTGTCTGAAGCCAGATATTGCAGCTAGTCCATTGGAATTTTTACCGCTGGCTTATCATCTCTATAAAACAGGAAGCGCACATGAGTGGCTTGAAAAAAGCTCACAGGAAAATCGTAAAGTCTGCGTGAGTTTAAACACTTTGATTGGAGGAACCAATGGTGGATTCTGTGGTAACTATGCATACCGTGGAATGATTTGTCGATTGTTTGGGTTTTCAGCCATGCTTGGGAAAAACCGAGCTCCACAGTTGGTAACCTGTAAAACCATCAAAGGTGAGTTTCCTGAAGATGTTCAAAGAGCAAATCAGCACATCAAAGAAAGAAAACCCACACCTATTATAAGCAATTACTATCAGCAGCTTCGTTCCATAGACACTGAGCTTGGTCAGAATCTAATGCCTATCAACAAGGCAATTACAGAGGCTATCAAAGTAGTCCTGGCATATTATGCGTATCGTCATCCAAGGCTGACCGGATAAAAAGAAAGAGCGATTTAGGATTTATTCACTTATGGTTATCTCAAATACCCTTAAAACACCTATTTTCGAGAGTTGGAGAACTAACCTAGAATGGCAACAAAACGAGAACCCACTTTATTCGAATCCTTAATCCCTATTATTTTTCTTATTCTCCTACTTGTGGTAAACGTAGGAATCTTTGGTAGCGAGGCACTTGGAGGATCTAATCAAATTGTACTGATACTTTCAGCCGGAGTGGCTGCCATAGTGGCCATCCGAATTGGGTACAAGTGGGAAGACATTCAAGATGGCGTTGTAAAAAGCATCAGTTCAGCAATGGCCTCAATACTTATTTTACTTCTCATCGGTTCACTTGCAGGAACCTGGATGCTTAGCGGTGTGGTCCCCGCCATGATCTATTACGGACTTCTGATTTTAAACCCTACCATATTTTTAGTAGCTGCATGTATTGTATGTTCCATTGTGTCGGTAGCAACCGGTAGCTCCTGGACTACCGCAGCAACGGTCGGGATTGCGCTGATTGGAATTGGTCAGGCACTTGGTATTTCTGAAGGACTAGTGGCCGGCGCTATACTTTCAGGTGCATACTTCGGCGATAAAATGTCCCCACTGTCTGATACCACTAACCTTGCCCCTGCAATGGCTGGAACGGATCTTTTCACCCATATCAGATATATGACCATTACCACCGTTCCATCAATTTTACTGTCACTTGCAATTTTCCTGGTTATAGGACTTTCCAATTCAGCTGACGGTGCGATTGAAGGCAAAGAGGCAATTCTCTCAGCCATTGATGGAGCTTTTAATATCAACGGGTGGTTATTCATTGTTCCTGTTGTTGTAGTCGTGCTAATCGTTAAAAAAATGCCAGCCCTCCCGGCGTTACTAATTGGAACCTTGCTGGGTGCGGTCTTCGCACTCATCTTTCAGCCCGATCTAGTGGCACAGGTTGCAGCTACGGCCAGCTTTGATGGAAAACTCTACGATGAATTCTTTGGTATCTCTCCAGCTACGACCAATGGATTTATTGGAACCATGCAAGCCATGTTTGGTGACATTTCATTTACAACAGGTAATGCTGTATTAGATGATCAAGGCCTATTAAGTGCATCGGGAATGGCGGGAATGCTTGGCACTATTTGGTTAATTATTTCTGCAATGATTTTTGGTGGAGTGATGGAAGGTGCTGGAATGTTGAAAAGAATTGCATCCGCGATTATATCTAAAGTAAATTCAACAGGTTCACTCGTCACATCTACAGTCGGCACCTGTATATTTTTTAATGGAACAGCATCAGATCAATACCTCGCTTTGGTTGTGCCCGGTAGAATGTATGCAGATACCTACAGAAAGAAAGGACTGGCCCCTGAGAACCTAAGCCGTACACTGGAAGATTCCGGTACTGTTACATCGGTATTGATACCCTGGAACACCTGTGGAGCTTATCATGCAAGCGTATTGGGTGTAGCCACCGGAACATATTTTATGTATTGTTTCTTCAATATCATAAGCCCTTTTATGACAATTCTGGTAGCGTATACCGGATACAAGATCAAGAAACTCAACGGAAAAGGTGAATAATCAATTCGCTGAGCATATCACCAAAGAAGACATGCGTGCGCTACCGCTGCTTGCATTCGAGGGAGAAATTCATGTGCTGGATACAGAAGAGGATTGTGTAAAAGCTGTAAACGAGCTTCGCAAATTTGATGTGCTGGGTTTTGACACAGAGAAGAAACCAACCTTCAACAAAGGTGAGTACAACCATACAGCCATGGTGCAGCTTTCCACTATGGATGATGCCTACCTATTCAGACTAAACAACATGGGGTATCCAGCTTCCCTTTTTGACTTCATGTCGGATTCGTCAATCCTCAAATTAGGAATCAGTATTGACGATGACTTAAAAGATTTAAATCGTGCACGAAAATTCAAACCGAAAAACTTCACAGATCTCAATGATGTGGTTCGTGAACTGGGGGTTAAGCACATGGGTGTGAAGAAGTTGGCAGCTGTTTTTCTGGAGTCAAGAATTTCCAAAAATCAACAGGTTTCAAACTGGGAAGCAGAGATACTCTCTCCACAGCAACAAAAGTATGCTGCTACTGACGCCTGGATTTGTCTGGCTATTTACCAAAAATTGAAAAATCAAGGATACCTAAAGGCATAGGTATATCAACTCAATATTCCACTCATCAAAAAGTATAAGTCAAAAATTGAGTTGGCCAAATACATTTGCCGCTCATGAAGAGAGTTTATTGGCTATTACATCTTTTCTTGCCTATTTTTTTACAGGCTCAGGAAGACGCATATCACATTTTTTCAACAGATCAACCTATTAAAATAGATGGTATTATTGATGAAGAAGTGTGGGGCAATGTTCAAGTTATCAAGAACTTCAAACAATATTTTCCTAGCGATTCAACTGCTGCTGAGTCGACAGTAGAAATTCGAATGACCTATGACGAAATCTATCTATACGTTAGCGCTAAAATGTATAATCTGACAGAGGATAGGGAATATGCGGTACCGTCATTACGAAGAGACTATCGAGGAAATTTCGACGGTATTACAATTGAAATTGACCCATTTCAAGATAACACCAATGCCTTTCAGTTTGGTATTAATCCATTTGGTGTTCAGCGCGAAGGTTTAATTAGCAATGGTGGGGTCCGGGGCGATGACCTGGCACTTTCATGGGACAACAAGTGGCTGGCTGAGGCAAAACAATACCCCGGATTTTGGGTCGCTGAGGCTGCTATTCCATTCAAGACATTAAGGTTTAAACCTGGAAATGACCGATGGAACATCAATTTCTACAGAATTGATACAGAACAGGGCGAGCGATCCACCTGGACGCACATCCCAAGAAACTTCCTTATTCTGTCCTTGGCCTTCATGAAAGAATTGGTTTGGGATAAACCGCTCGAGAAATCAGGCCCTAATATTTCACTAATTCCTTACGTTTCAGCAAGCACCCAGCAAAATAATGAAGCGATTGATCCTGATCGCATCAATGACTTTTCCTATGGTGGTGACGCCAAAATCGCAGTAAGTCCATCACTCAATCTTGACCTGACTTTTAATCCTGACTTTTCCCAGGTAGAATTGGATCAGCAAGTGACTGACCTGAATCGATTTGAGCTCTTTTTCCCTGAGAGAAGACAATTCTTTCTGGAAAATGCTGACCTGTTTGAAAGTTTTGGTCATCCATTCTACTCCAGACCATTTTTTTCCAGAAGAATTGGTATTGCCAGAGATGAGTCAACTGGTCAAAATATTCAAAATCAAATTTATGCTGGTGCAAGACTAAGCGGTAAATTAGATAACAATTGGCGTATTGGTATTCTCAATATGCAGGCAGCAGAAGATGAAGCAATCAACCTGCCGGGTATAAATTATACAGTTGGAGCAATCCAAAGAAAGATTTTTGGTAGATCAAATATCGGAGCAATATTCGTAAATAAACAGGCTTTTGAGAGCTATGCTGAAAATGATACAACCCCGTATGGCGGCTGGAACAGGCTGGCTGGTATAGACTATAATATAGCTTCCAGTAATGGAAGGTGGAATGGTAAAGTGATGTATCATCACTCATTTGATGAAAGTGGGACTAAACCTAAACAAGGATCTCACACAGGATTCATTGGATATTCGTCAAAAAAGTGGATAGGGAGTTGGGCGCATGTTTATGTAGGGGAAAATCATAATGCTGAAGTCGGGTTCGTCCCAAGGCCTGGTATTTTCCGTATCAATCCGGATTTCGGAAGAAACTTCTTTCCTTCCAAGGGGTTTATTAATTCTATAGAACTGAAAGTTGAAACTGAGTATATCTGGACTGTTGATGGACAAAAAACCGACCATAAATATGCAATAAATATGAATTCCGGGTTATCCAACACTGGTAGGATGAGTGCCTCAATAGAACAAAATCATACTTTCTTAATTGATCCCTTTGACCCAACACAAACGGATGGAAGGGAGCTTGAAGCAATGACCGGCTATACCTATCATAACTTTAATTTCTCATACATTTCAGACCAAAGAAAACTATTCAATTACCAAATAAATGGTTATCTGGGTGAATACTTCAATGGTAATCGACAAAGTTTGGGTGCTAACCTGGGGTACCGTTTTCAGCCAATATTGGACATCAATGTGAATGTTGTCTACAATCGAATCAGGCTCCCTGCAGATTTTAATGATGCGGATTTATGGCTTTTAGGCCCCAGGTTTGATCTTACTCTTACCAAGTCGATTTTCTTCACCAATTTCATCCAGTACAATAGTCAAATAGATAATATTAATATCAACTCAAGGTTTCAATGGCGATTTGCACCAGTTTCCGACCTTTTCATTGTTTACACAGACAATTATGGAACGGAGCAATTTTCCGATATAGGTCTAAGAAGGAAAAATCATGCTTTGATATTAAAAATGACGTATTGGATTAACTTGTAGGTAAAAACCAATACATAAACAACATGGCTAAAAGTCTGGCATCTGAAGAAACGTTTAAGCTATATTCAGATTTATTAGCTACTGTTGGACTCGAACAAAAAGGTAAAAACATGCCCTATACTTCTATGAATGGGAATATGTATTCCTTCGTTACAAAAGAAGGGTATGTAGCTATACGACTTTCCGAAGAGGACAAACAAGAGTTTATGGATAGGTACAATGCAGGGCCGGCGATCTCCTATGGTGCGACTATGAGAGGCTATGTCCATGTTCCTGACGAAGTTTTGAAAAACACCAAAGAGCTTGCTGCGTATATGCATAAGAGTCAAGAATTTGCCAAAACCCTAAAACCAAAACCGACCAAGAAAAAGTGAAGTTACTTCTACCTCTTTTGATCTTAACCCTGGCCACTGCATGTAGTAGCGATAAAAGTGGTTTTGTGGAATCAAATATCAACGAAATCAGGAAGTCATATGTGAGCGGATGGCTCGCTGGTGATAGTGAAACAGTGCTCGGACTTTTTGCAAAGGATGCAACCATCATCCCAGATGGAATGGCGCCAATTAATGGACTGGAAGCCATTGAAGACTATTGGTTTCCCAATGATAGTTCTAAAACTGTCATTCATTCCTATGAAGTGGAGTTAATTGATTTAAGAGGAACAGATTCCATGGCCTACTCCCTTGAAAAAGGAGTCTTAAATTTCACCTACGCAAAAGGTGATTTCTCAATGAGCAGGGAATCAACATCACATGCGACCACTGTATATCGGAAAGATCAAAGTGGTTCATGGAAGATTATTTCAAGAACATGGACCCAACTAAAATGATATTTAGAAAAATAGATCAAATCGACCCAAAGGAGATTCTCCCCGGATATACGGTAAGATTTGTGCACTCGGAACGTATGACCTTTGCTTATTGGGATGTGAAGAAAGGAAGTCCTCTACCGGAACATTCACATGAACATGAGCAGGTTGCTAATGTGCTGAAAGGAGAATATGAACTCACCGTGGACGGTGAAACGAAGCGATTAAAACCAGGTGATGTTGCAGTAATCCCATCCCATGTTCTTCATTCGGGAATAGCAATTACAGACTGTCAACTCATGGATGTATTTGCACCTGTTCGGGAAGATTATCTTTCTACAAGTCAATAAAAAAGCGGTCCTGTTTTTGAACCGCTTTTAATTTCAAGATATGTCTCGAATTAGTTAGATGGCCAGTTACCACTATCAGTAACATTACCTTCACTATCATAATAAGCATATGTTCCAGCTGTTCCTGTGGCATTCCATGTAGCTTCATATGTTAGCAGGCCATCCTCTTTAAGAGATAGCGAGCCAGAATGGTCCTCTTCCATATCTATAGTAAGTAGAAATTGGTTTTCTGAATCGGCAGCAGTGTAAACAATTGACCCATCTGCTGCTTCTTTCCATGTATATTTTAAATACACATCAGAATTAGAATCTTCTTCAACTTCGCCAAAGCTTCCAGCATAAATTTCCATATAACCCTCAAGTAAATCTGCTTTTGACTCTTCAGCATAAATGAATTCCTCCATTGCATTGCCATTGACGGAAACAAAAATCTGGAAGATGTATTTATCAGTTGTTTCGCATATCTGATACGCCATTGTGAAACTCTGGCCATCATCACTTGCTGTGAAAGTATAAACCAAAGCACTTCCTCCACAAGCTGAAATAGGTGTGTTCGTCTCTGTAGCTCCGGTAGGGTGCTCAAAAAGGCTCAGCCAAATGGTCATGAAATTGACTGTGGAAAGCTGAGAAGAAATTAACAATCCATTTTGATCACCAGAATTGTTTAAGTTATTGATGATTGTTTGATTGATTGGTTGTTTTGCAGATGTGAAAGGAAAAGTAACATTTTTTAGATCAATGTTTATGTCCTCATCGCCATCGTCCTTGCTACAAGAAACGCTAAATAAAAGTGAAATAACTGCTAAAAGCAGTGTGAGTTTTTTAAGGTGTTTCATACAAATTAGTTCTTTTTATATTATAAAGTAATCTTCTTAAAATCCAAAATTATAGAGATTACTGATCCTGCAAATATTTTTAAATACTTTCGGGCATGGAAGTCGACGAAATAAGGAAAAAAATCGAGGAAGAAATCAGCAAGACCACACTGCTGATACAGGAATACAAAGCTCAATCTAAGCCTGTAACTCTTGATAATTCTATCGGGCGAATCTCAAGGATGGATGCCATAAATAACAAAAGCATTACCGAATCAGCACTTAGACAAGCTGAGGGTAAACTTTCCAAACTTCATCAAGCCTTAGATAACGTTGGTAAGGTCGATTTTGGCCTGTGTATCAAGTGCAAACAACAAATACCAATTGGAAGAATATTGTTGATGCCTGAAAGTAATAAATGTGTCCACTGTGCAGTATAAAACAGCATTTTTCTGGAGTTCAGGCAAGGACTCAGCGCTTGCACTACATTATTTACTTAATGACCCTGCTTATAAAATTGAACATCTGATCACCACCATCAACAAAGATCTGAATAGAGTGACCATGCACGGAACTCCCATTGAATTATTGAAGAAACAGCTTGATTCCATAGGTCTACCCTATTCATTCATGAAGTTATCTACATCAGCAACCATTGATGAATATGAAGCAATGATGCAGTCATCAATGCACATGATCAGTAACAAGGGAATAGCCCATACGGCATTCGGAGATATATTTCTGGAAGACTTGCGTGATTATCGGATAAACCAGATGAATCGTCTTGGATTTCAACCCCTGTTTCCTATCTGGAAACGTGATACGAAAGAATTGATCCATGAATTTATAAATCATGGCTTTAAGGCAGTAATTGTTTGTGTAAACGAGGTGATGGGGCCGGACTTCCTTGGACGAGAAATCGATCATTCATTTTTGAAAGACCTACCTAAAGACATTGACCCCTGTGGTGAAAATGGTGAGTTTCACACATTTTGCTATGATGGGCCGATCTTTGGTAAACCCATTGATTTTCGATTAGGAGAAAAAGTAAAACGCTCTTACCCGAATCCGGAAGGTGATGGTGAAGTTGACTTTTGGTTCATTGATTTAATAACAATATGAAAGAAAACCAGCTTAAAGACTATCTGGAGCAGACGTGGAATATGATCCGGAGAAATGGATTTGATAATCCAAAAAATGTTCTTAAAACGAACGATCCACAAGAGATTAAAAATCTGCTCGCCAAGGATTTGCCTCAAAACCCTTCAGCTTATTCCACTCTTCTCAGGAATTTCGAACATGAGATTCTTCCAGGGCTCAACTATAACACAAGCCCAAATTTTGGTGCTTACATCACTGGCAGTGGAAACAAGATTGGTGCTGTTGCTGAATTTATAAAAGCGTTTTATAACCAGAATGGGCTAAAATGGAATAATTCACCAATTACCTCTGAGTTGGAGCAACTGGTAATCAAATGGATTGCTGAATTCTGCCTGGTTCCAAACCATAACAAAGGTGTGCTCACTTCCGGTGGTTCCATGTCCAATTTCATGTCGCTCCACTTTGCACTTGCCAAACGATTTCCTAATCGCGAAATGGAGGGGTTTTATGGAGCATCCAAATTCACCATTTACTGCTCAGACCAAACACATTCCAGTATTGATCGTGCCATGGTCTTTCTTGGATTAGGAAGAAATCAATTGCGTAAAATTCAGACAAATGCTCAGTATCAAATCGGAATTGCAGCACTTGAAAAAGCCATAAATGATGATCTTAAAATCAGCAATGTGCCACTGATGATCATTGGCAATGCCGGAACTACAAATACTGGAACAATTGATCCATTAAATCAACTAGCTAAAATTGCTAAAAAATATGATCTATGGTATCATGTAGATGGGGCCTACGGATTGCCGGCTATCAGATTACCAGAATTTTACTCTCGTTTTGAAGGGGTTGAACATGCCGATTCAATTATCATGAATCCACACAAATGGATGTATGTTCCATTTGAAGCCAGTTGTGTGCTTCTAAAAGAAATACCGGAAGCCATCCATTTTTCTCCTGATTATTTATTCACAGAAAACCCCGGTGAGAGATGGGAATCATCTAATCATACCATTGAGCTATCTAAAGAGTTTCGTGCACTAAAAGTATGGTTCACTTTGAAATATCATGGGGCTACTCAACTGACCAATTTTATAAAACATGACATTGACATGATACAATATTTGGCGGATAGGCTGGCGCCTGATTTTCACATTGATCCTAACCATGATTTATCCATCCTTTGTTTTCGCTTTAATGATTCATCCATGGAAGATGCTGAAAATGAACGCATTAATATTCATGCAATTAGAACCATTGAATCTAAGGGGAAAATATTTATAACAGGCACCAAACTTCAAGGGAAAACACACCTGAGGGTGTATTATGGAAATCCGGAAAGGACTACCAAAGATGTGGATTATATGATCAATGTGATAAAAGAAACATTTCAACATCTAGTTTCTGCATGAAGAAAGAACCAATTTTCAAATTCTCAGGTTTAGCATTTCGATGAGCAAAAATAAAAATGTCACCTTCGCCTGGGCTGTCAGAAATATCATCTGGCCAAGAAGAAAAACCATCTTAATCGGATTATTACTGATCGTTATAAGCAGACCTGCAGGATTAGTTTTACCGGTAGCTACCAAATACCTTCTGGATGATGCCGTCCCCAACAAGGATTTTGCAATGCTTAAGCTTATTGTGATTGTGATTGTGATCTCATTAGCAATTCAAGCCGTCTCTTCCTTCCTGCTCACTCGCATACTTAGCGTTGAAGCTCAGTTTTTGATCTCTGAACTCCGTGTGAAAGTGCAGAAGAAGATCCTTTCATTGCCCATCAACTTTTTCGACAATAACAAGTCCGGCTCATTGGTATCTCGCATCATGACGGATGTTGAAGGAGTAAGAAACTTGGTGGGTACAGGCCTGGTTCAACTCATTGGAGGTACGATTACTTCTGTTTTGGCCCTGATCCTCCTCATCAACATCAGCCCTTCTATGACGGTTTTTACTCTAGTACCTGTTGGGTTATTCGCTGTAATTGCATTGAAAGCATTCGGAAGGATACGACCGATTTTCCGTGAACGTGGAAAACTCAATGCTGAGGTGACAGGCAGGTTAACGGAAACATTGAATGGTGTACGAGTCATCAAAGGATTTAATGCAGAGGAATCTGAAAACAAAACATTTGAGGATGGTGCCAGACGACTCTATGAAAATGTAAAATCAAGTCTTACTGCCACAGCGGTGGTGACCAGTTCCGGTACATTTCTGATTGGATTTGCCAGCGCGGGCATCCTGGCTATGGGTGGATACTTTATGATTGAGAATGAACTGACATCCGGTGAGTTGATCTCTTTCATTTCACTTTTGGCTTTCATGATTGCCCCTATTGTACAGATGAGCAACATTGGCAGTCAGTTGACTGAAGCTTTTGCCGGGCTGGACCGCACCGAGGAAATCATGAAAATGGACCCGGAAGATATGACAGATGATCGTCCGATTATGCTGGACGAAGTGAAAGGAGATATCAAATTCATTGACGTGTCTTTTGCCTATGAAGAAGGAAAAGAGGTTTTAAGAAACATTTCCTTCCAGGCCCCTCCGGGTTCTGTGACAGCATTGGTGGGTAGCTCAGGCTCAGGTAAATCAACCACCGCAAGTCTTGCAGCGACATTTTTAAGCGCTAAGAAAGGAATCGTTTCCATTGACGGGCATGACATCACCAAAGTGAACCTTTCGAGTTATCGAAAGCACCTGGGGGTTGTGCTTCAGGATGACTTTCTCTTTGAAGGCACCATCCGTGAAAACATCCTTTTCCCGCGACCTGATGCAACTGAAGCTGAATTGCTGGATGCGGTGAAAGGTGCTTATGTCAATGAATTCACCGATCGATTTGAGGATGGACTGGATACCGTAATTGGCGAACGAGGAGTGAAACTTTCCGGTGGACAAAAACAGCGTATCTCCATTGCACGAGCATTGTTAGCTAATCCAAAAGTCATAATCCTGGATGAGGCGACTTCCAACCTGGATACCGAAAGTGAAACGTACATTCAGAAGAGTTTAGATAGCCTGATGAAAGACCGAACCACGTTTGTTATTGCCCACCGATTAAGCACTATTAAGAAAGCAGATCAGATTCTGGTCATCGAAGATGGGCAGATTGTCGAGCGTGGTACACACGATGAGCTGATTGCTAAAGAAGGACGCTACTTCGATCTATATACGTATCAAAGCAGGATTTAAATTAGCTTCTGACCTGACATAAATCAGATTTTTAAATGCATTTCCTGTCTACGTTTGAATTGTGAACAGGGAGAAAATTGCAAAACTTATCGGTGTATGCATTTTATGCGTCACTATCGTTTATGGCATTACCCTGATCATAGAATTTTTATCTAACTAAACATCAATGAGATGAAAAAGAACATGGGATCAGTGGATCGGATTATTAGAGTAATACTTGCCGCGATTATGGCATACCTCTACTTCACTAATGTAATCACAGACACATTAGGCTTAGTATTGATCATATTGGCTGGCGTATTTGTGCTTACCAGCTTTATCAGTTTCTGCCCGTTATATGCTCCGTTTGGTATTAAAACCTGTAAGACACAGAAGAGATTAATTTGAAAATTTCTCTAAGACTTCCTTTCGATATGATGATCCTATCGGAATAGTCTTGTCACCTATCCGTAGTTGATGTGCCTCTACTTTATTCACTTTTGAAGTGGCTACAGCATAGGAACGATGCGTTTGAATGAATCGCTCGTCCACTTTGGAAAGTGCATCTTTCATCGTGCACAAGACCATGATGGATTCTTTATCAGTTACGAACTTGGTGTAGTTGCCATCTGCTTCCAGATATAAAAGGGTATCCAAATCAATCCGATGAATGATTGTGCCGCTTTTGACAGAAATCACTTTTCCCTGCTTTATTGTTTGAGCAGCAGGTGCAGATTCTACACGCTTTTCAATTGTGTCAGCTTTATTCACTGCTTTCAGAAATCGACTAAAGGATATCGGCTTCATCAGGTAATCCAGCGCATCTACTGAGTAGCTTTTTACTGCGTAATCGCTGTAAGCAGTCGTGAAAATGACCTGAGGTTTGTGTGTTAGAGATTCCAACAATTCAAACCCATTCAGGCTCTGCATATTGATATCCAGAAAGATCAAATCCACCCGATTCTTTTCCAGAAAGTCAGCCGCCTGTACCGGGTCGGTAAACGTCGCAACCATTTCCAGCTTCTCCACCTTCTCGGCATGCAACTCAATGACCTTGAGCGCATGTACTTCATCATCTATGGCCACACACCTCATAATGAATTCAAAATAACTAATCTAACCCGAAATAAGTCATCGCTTTCGTTCACACTTAATGAGTGTTTATCACTGTAAATGAGGTTCAATCGCTTTTTCACGTTATCCAATCCTACCCCACTTGAAGGGATCGTTTCGGTTCGCTCAGCCTTTTGATTCTTTACTTCAAATACAAAATGACCCTCCTCAAATGCAATTCGTATCTCAATCGTGGTTTTGGCATGATTGGAAACACCATATTTAAATGCATTTTCCACAAATGGGATCAATAGCATCGGAGCAATGTGGAAATTTGAAACCGACTCAGGATGATCGAATTTGACCTTTACCTGCTTATTGAAGCGAAGCTGTTGCAGATAAATGTAATCGCTGATGTATTGAACCTCTTCCTGTAGCGCGACCTTATCCTCCCCTGTTTTATCAAAGACGTAGCGCATCATTTCAGACAATACACTGATCCCTTCTGCGGTTTTTTCATCTCCCGATTGCAGCGACATGGAATAGAGGTTGTTCAGCGCATTGAATAAAAAATGCGGATTGATTTGACTTTTCAACACATCCAGCTCGGAACGAAGCTGATGCTCACTGATCTTACTTTTGGTGCGTTCATTGGCAAACCAGTCTTTCGAAAACCGATAGGCAAAAGCCATAATCGTAACCAGCGTATGAGTGAAAACCACCATTAAAACCAGTTCTGACCAAATGTCACTATCTATAGCGCTTCCATCAGATCGATAAAAAGCAGAATCAATCAACACCTCAACCGAAGAAACAAATGCGTATAGAACGATCAGACGGATGATAAATATTCCCGTGCCCCGTTTTAATGTGACTGGGATCAAATAGAAGGTGATACCATAAAACAATACCAGGTTGAAAATCATGCCTATCAACGAAGGCCAAAGCAATGAGCCATCCCCGGAATTGAAGACACCAAACGTCAGGTCAAATGCCGGATAGTTGAGGAGCAACAATCCCAACACAATCACAATCCCATGGATCAGCCACTCAAACGGTTTGATTTCTTTCATTTCGACCCAAAAATAAACGGAATCGACTTCTGAATAGTCCTAGGTTGATCAGCGCATCATCATACTTGATGAACACATAGAAATACTACACGAACCCATTCATCAATTTCTTACCAATTCTCATCACCAAAACATGAAGGCTGGTGTATCTCATTTTATAGAGCAAGAAATTCAACCGAACCTTGGATTAAACTCATAAAAACGATGACAAAATCAATCCTATTCTTATTGCTCATTGCTTCACAGATAATACTAAAGGCACAATCTGATTTAGAAACTGTTCGCTCAGAATTTAAAGAGCGCATCACCAAAACCATGAAAAAAAGCAAAGTGGTGGGCGCCACAGTTGCTGTTGTTTCATCTGAAGGTATTCTTTGGATCGACAACTTTGGATATGAAGATGCCGAAAATGAAAAGCCCGTCACCGATGAAACCATCTTTGGGATTGGCTCAGTAACCAAAGTATTGACCTCTGCAGCTGTAATGCAACTAGCTGAGCATGATAAGCTTGACATTGACAATCCGCTAAGTCAATACCTGCCTTCTTTCCAGATGCAGGATAACAGCGGTGGAGTCACACCTAGAAATGTGATGACCCATCACTCCGGCTTACCTTCTGACATCTTCAAGGGAATGTTCAGCGAGCAACCAGAAGACTACAAATGCCTGGTCAATTATATCAACGATGAATATATGGCCGGAACACCCAATCAGATTCGTGCTTATTCCAATCCCGGCTATACCCTACTCGGGCATATGATTTCAGAAGTGAGCGGTATGGAGTATCCTGAATATATCAAGGCCAATATTCTTCACCCACTAGGAATGAATAACACCGAATTCAACGCACTTGAAAAAGCTAGTAAAACCTACAACGGAAAAGGAAAAAACCAATCAGATGTGAACCTAAGAGACGTCCCGGCCGGAGGATTGTTTACCTCAACTAAAGACCTTTCTAAATTCCTTGAGGCATTCCTGAGTCAATCTCAAGATTTATTAAAGCCCGATACCTATCAGCAAATTTTGGAGCAGCAGCACAAAGGCACTCCATTGGATTTTGGTGATCGATACGCGTTGGGGTGGAGCATGACCAGTCGTCCACATGCCGGAGATATTTACTACCATACGGGAACCACACTTTACTTCAATGCAGCGATGGCGTTCTCTCCTAAAGCGGATGTAGGTGTTATCATTTTGACCAATTCTGCCAGAGGTAGAAGTGTGTACAAAGAAGTTCACAACATCATTGATAAGGTGGCTGAAAATAAGGGACTACCGAAAGTAGAAAATGAAGCTTTAGAAGAATTAGGATCTAAAGAACGAATAAAAGTATCTCCGAACGAACTTGATCAATATACAGGCATTTACGCTGCTCCCGGTGCTTACATCGATGTTTATCGTAAAAACAAAAAGCTGTTTATGAAACTGCAAGGCTTGCGATTGGAATTGATTCCAGTGGAAAACAACCAATTCATTCCGAAAGTAATTCTCCTGCATCTCATCCCTATTAGGTTGGGGGATCAGCGAGTGATGTTTGAGGAAGTGGACGGCTACCCGCTCATGACCAGCCTGGAAGAAGGTAATCCTAAAGAGCTTATTGCCGCTCGATTTGAAAAGCAAGAAATACCGGAAGCATGGAAATCAAGAACAGGAGACTATGAAATCATCAATCCCCTACCAGGAGAAATTCCATTCTTTGGTGACTTCAGCATTGCTGAAAAAGATGATTTATTGGTCTTCTCATTCAAAACCACAGAAGATGGCCAGAACATCGAAATGGTGATGGATTTCATAAGTGATGACCGAGCGAAAGTAGCCGGACTGGGACGATACGGAGGACAATCCATCATCTATAAGGATGGTACAATCAAAGCATTTGGAAACGAACTAAAGATCAATGAATAAGCTAAAACAACTCAGTAACAAAGGATGGCAGTTTGTAGGACTTACCATCGTCCTGTCTACTATCCCCTACTTCTTCATCATTTCTGATGGAGATGCCGGTTCCAACTGGACACTCCTCTTGATGTGGATGCCCGGATTAGCCGCTATCATCCTACGCTTAGTACATAAAGAAGGACTTTTTAGCAACCTGGTGTGGAATCCCTTGAAAGGATGGAAATGGATTCTACTAGCCGCATTCATTCCATTTACGATCGAGATACTGACGATTATACTCAGTGTGCTGACAGGAGCAGCTCAGTTGCGTGAAGGATTTATCAGCATGGAAGATGGTAAGGTAGCTTTGAAGGGTATGGCGATGCTATTAGGCGCATCTGCACAGCCGTGGTACGTATTCATTCCCAATTTCATCCTTTCCTATTTTGTGGGCATGCTTTTATACAGCCTGTTCATTGCATTAGGCGAAGAGTTTGGCTGGAGAGGATACCTGCAGAAAGAATGGGCATCCACCAACTCATTATTTGGATTCGTGATGATCGGTGTAATCTGGGGTTGGTGGCACCTGCCAGGTATTCTGTTGGGGCATAATTATCCTGATTATCCGATACTTGGAGGAATCGTGCTGATGCCGATGGTAACCATCTTATTCTCGATTGCTTTCGGTGTGGCTTTCAATAAGCAACGAGTAATATGGGTGCCGGTGATCTTCCATGGAGCCGTCAATATCAGCGCAGAGATTTCCAATGTTGGATTAGTAGAAGAAACCATGAACCGGCCATTGAACGATGTGATATGGACCGGACTTTGGGTAGTCGCTACATTAGTAGTTTGGGTTAAAAGGAGGTGACGGAGGTCACCTCTTTGTTTTTATTTCGAAGCGATTACATGTTTAAAGGATAGATTCTTCACTCCGCTGCGCTCCGTTCAGAATGACAAGTTCCATAAAATAAAAGAGTGCGTGTCATCCTGCCATGCCTTCGGTCAAGCCTCTGGCGGCCAGTGGAGCCTGTCGAAGGGTGTGGGTTGTGGGTTGGTTTATTTTAATGTCGTCTTCGATAAACTCAGACTGACAATAGCATGTGTCACCCTGAGCCTGTCGAACGGTTACTCATTCCTGATACTCTGGGTAGGGTCAGAAATGGCAGCACCATACGTCTTAAAAGCTACTGTGATCAAAGCGATGAAAAATGTCGCTATACCGCCCAACACAAATACGTACCAATGCTCCATGACTTCAATCCTGTAAGCGTATCCACCAAGCCATTGCTGAATAAAATACCAAGCCACAGGTATGGCAATGATGAAGGCTATCATAACCAATAGAACAAATTCTTTGGATATCAGGCTTATGATTTGATTGGCCGTAGCACCTAAAACCTTCCGTATACCTAACTCTTTTTGACGCTGTTGAGCAGCGTAAGCCGCCAAACCAAAAATTCCTAAACATGCCAAGAAGATGGATAGTCCAGAAAAAGCACTAAAAACTCTTGCCTGCTGTTCTTCCTTCTCATACAAATCCTTCAAACTATCATCTAGGAATTGATAGGCCATCGGGTATCCCGGAGCTATTTCTGAGAATGTATTATCAATGAAAAGTAGAGCTTCCTTCATGTTGGTCATGTTAATTTTCACAGCCATTTTGCGATGATACCTTCCAGTAATAATTGCCAAAGGCTCAATTTCATTTTTGAGCGTGAGAAAATGATAGTCCTTTGCAACACCTAACACAGGTGCATTTTCAACATCCCATCCAGGCATTGTAACCTTCCTACCTATCACTTCATCTGGCAATAAGCCTAACTCTAAAACTGCACGCTCATTTAAGATGATGACATTTTCTTCATCTGTGCTTATCTCATTCGAAAAGTTTCTACCAGCCACTATGTCTACCCCCATGACATTAAAAAAATCTGGATCTGTAAATAATGTTCGCATACGATGCGATTCTGGCACCCCTGTTACAAGGAAGCTTGACGCATCATGAAATCCTCCCGGTTCACCAGATACTTTAGTGACTCCCAGAATGTTTGTGTTTGCTTTAAGTCGGTCTTCAAATTGTTCCCGATTACTGCGTATATCTGAATTGTTTAAGTCTACTAAAACGATAGCTTCTCTATCAAATCCGAGTTCCTTGTTGTTGAGGTAATTGGTTTGAACAGAAATTAGCATTGATGCGACAATCAAAAATATTGAGATAGCAAATTGAGTAATAACCAAAGCCTTTCGTAAACCGACATTTTTTCCTGAAGCAAGTTTGCTCCCTTTTAATATCGTTACTGACTTAAAAGATGAAAGCAAAACGGCAGGATATACACCAGAGCTCAATAAAATTACAAGAACAAGTAATCCAAGAAATACGATGATATTGCCGTCCATCCAATTCAAAGTGACATCTAAACCAAAGAATGAATTGAAGGTGGGTGTTAGCAAGTGACAGACTCCTACTGATATTAAGATAGATATTAAAAGAATCATTAATGATTCGCTAAGGAACTGTGTAATCAGTCGCCACTTCGAGCCGCCTAGTACTTTTCGCACTCCTACTTCTTTAGCTCGCATAAATGATTGTGCGATTGAAAGATTGACATAATTGAAACAGGCAATGAAAAGGATAGCAATTGCAACAGCTCCAAGAGTTAAAATGGAAGAGAAACTGCCATGTTTTGAAAAGTCATAACGCGTTTCATTATTAAAATAAATTTCGCTAAGTGGTTCTAGTTCCAGACCAATACGATTGCCGGATTCCTCAAAGTCCTTGCCCATGTACTTGTACATAAAATCATCAAGATTCTCTTCAAGATTTTCAGCCATTTCTGGAGTTGGAACTTTAACATACGTATTAAGGCTATTATTCCACCACCTATTAAACCATTCAATTGAATTTAATACGTCAATAGATATTGCGAGAGGAAAATCCAGATGACTGTTGCCAGGTAATTCATCAAATACACCTGTAACAATAAATTCGTATTCATTATCGATGGTAATTAGTTGTCCGATGGGATCCGCATCACCAAAATACTTTTTTGCCATCTCTGCAGACAATACAGCTGAATTTCCGGTTTCAAAGGCTGTATTTCTATCACCTGATTTCAATGGAAAAGAAAAGAAATCAAAGAAATTTTGATCAACAAATGCGATGTTATATTCATTAAATCTTTTTTCCCCTACTGACACTAAAGCCTCATCCGAAAGGACTCTGGTAGTTTCTGAAATAAAACCCGGGTAATCATTGATAAGAGCTTCTGCATAGGGTGCGGAGGTCACTCCGATTCTATAAGGAGTGCCATTCATTTCTGATACCCTTAAGGTTCTATAAATTTGATCACCATCTTTATGAAATCCATCAGTAGTCACCTCTGAATAGATATAGAAGTATAGAAATATGGTAGCCACCAAGCCAATCGTAAACCCAAACAAACTGATTAAAGAAGAGGATTTATGTTGATAAAGATTACGGAATGTCAATATTGGATTGAAAATAAACATAGATCCGGCGTTTGAGTTTTTGAATGATTTGAGTGTAGATGGTCGCATGTAGTTCAATACCTGATACCAATATTTTAGTCCTTTGAAATTCGATTGGCTATGGGTGACATAGTATTCATGCAGGTTACCTTCCAGTTCTTCAACCAGCTCTTGTTTGCACAGCCATCGAACCAGTTTCAATGATAGTCTTGGTGGTAGATCCTTAGGCATGACTGAACTTTAAGTCTACAGCAGGTACCTGATTCCACAAACTGACCCGCATTTCCTTCACTTCATTGAGCACAGCTTTACCGTCTGCCGTCAGTTCATAAATACGTTTTCTTCTGCCCCCTCTTTCATTGGTGGTTCCACCCATCTCTGATTTTAAGAAATCCTTTTGCTCAAGCCGAGCAAGCGTGGTGTGCAGTGCTCCCATCGAGACAGAGCGATTTACCTGATTTTTAATCTCATCCTTGATTCGAAGCATGTAAGCCTCTTCTTGTAGGATCAGAACCACTAATAAAAGTAGCTCTTCAAATTCGCCTAGATTGGTTCCCTTCATATCTATTAGTTTCTATTTTGCAGACTAATATACGGAAGGAGGTTTTATTTGTTTCGACAAAATAGAAAGAAATAGCGAGATCTAGGATTTATATGCAAAAACCGTCTCTTCTATTGCTTTGACAATAAATCTGATTTCTTCAACTGTCATCGTAGGATGAATGGAAAGCCTGACCCAGCCCGGTTTTTGAGAGACATCTCCCTGATCAATTAAGTCTGTGATACGCTTGGATTCTTCTTTACTTATATCAAGTAAGAAGTGTCCATAAGTACCGGCACACGAACAGCCTCCCCTTACCTGGATACCATAATGATCATTGAGGTATTGAACCACATCGTTATAATGAATGCCCTCTATGTAAAAAGAAACAATACCAAGTCGCTCCCGAACATGATCAGCTTGTACGACCAGCTCAGACATATCATCTAAACCTTCCCAAAGGATCTCCATGAGCTCTTTTTCACGCTGCAACATCAATTCTGATCCCATTTGCTCCTTAAGCTTTATCGCCTCTGCCGCTCGGATGGTTTGTAGGATGGCTGGTGTCCCACCGTCTTCTCTCGCTTCAATGTCTGCTACATATTTTCGTCCGCCCCATGGATTGGTCCAATCAACCGTACCACCTCCACTCACGTCAGGGACGGCATTATTGATCAGTTTCTTATTGACAATTAAGATACCTGAAGCACCCGGACCACCTAAAAACTTGTGAGGTGAAAACATAATGGCATCCAAATATGACGCTTCATCAGGATGCATATCCATATCAACATACGGAGCGGAACAAGCAAAATCGACAAAGCAAAAGCCACCTACTGAATGCATCAGCCTAGCAATTTCGTGATAAGGCGTTTCGATCCCTGTCACATTGGAACAGGCTGTGATAGAAGCAATTCTTAATCTTCCAGAATACTTTCCAATGGCTTCTTTGAAATTATCAACTGATACAAATCCGCATTCATCTGGGGGAACCACGATCACCTCACAAATCGTCTCCAACCAGCTGGTATGGTTCGAATGGTGTTCCATGTGGGTAATGAAAACGACAGGACGTTCCTCTGTTACAGATTGCGTTATCCATTGATTTGAATCAGGTATTCTTAATCCAAGAATTCTTTGCAGCTTGTTTATGACGTCTGTCATTCCGGACCCAGATGAGATCAGTACATCATCATCATTGGCATTGACATGACGTTTGATTTGCTCTCGGGCCGATAAATACTGGTCGGTAATGAATGAACCCACATAATTCGTCTCTGTATGCGTATTGCCAATGAATGGCAGTACCTCATCTTGAATGCTATTCTCAATTGGCTTATAGCATCGGCCACTGGCTGTCCAGTCGGCATACAGCATTTTTACGACCTTTTCATTCGTCTCGATGTATTGGTTTTGACCAATGATCCCTTCTCGAAAAGTATCGAAATGCGATTCAAGTGAGGTTTTTGTAGTGGTATCTGGTGAATCTGTGATCAACATCCTTTTCGAATTAACCCTCCGGAACGTCGCACTTTGGGCCAGGAGGCGCTAGATAAGTCTTGCTCATAATACTCCATCAAATCAGGATCATTTTCGAAATCCGAAAAGCCACCATAGAATTGACACAAGTCGTGAATTTGATTTACCAGCTTCTTGTTCTTAATCTCATTGCCAAACGGAAGTTTTGGATATAGTACCCGATCAAACCAGTCGTGCACCCCTCCATAAACTATGACAGTTCGACTTCTTATTGAATCAGGAAGCTCATTCCAAAGTCTCCGGGTTAACAAATCATCGCCGGAATAAACGACCAGCTGCTCGTCGATCGACGCAGGATTAAATTCAGCTAATGGAATATTTGTTGCCGTCGGAATGTGAAATTCCTCGAATGCCTCCTCATCTCTCAGATCAACGATACGCATCTTTTCGCGATTCTTAATTTTCTCAGCCAGTTCAACCACTCCAATGAATTGAGGTTGCCTGTTCACCTTATTGAGTCCGTCCGGAAAAGCCAATGCCATCACCAGGCCTGCCAGAACTATTCCAAACCCAATCAAGGCCAGGCGTTTATTGATAGATATATCATTCATTTGATTGCATTTTTTGATTCGATCCATTCTGAAGCCCAAAAGCCTGCAAATGCTGTGAGTACCAGGATAAACACCATCAGTCCGCTGGGTAAGCTGAAGTACTCTGGAAATGTGATCTGCCCCATACTTCCGGCCGTATAAAAACCCTCGATCCATGGGTATACTTCACCGAAGACAAGGATTCCCAACAACAGTCCAACCACATTCATAATCCCGTCGAGGCTTCCGGTTGCCGATGCAACACATGAGGTTCCGGGACAATAACCACCCACGATAAAGCCCACACCGAAAACCAATCCTCCGATTATTTGGGGCCAAACGTAGGTGGGTGTTAAATAGATCATATCTGCATGTAGCAAGCCAAACCAGTTCAGCCAGAATACTCCAACCATGGCGGTAATAATGGCTGTAAACATCATCTTAAAGACGGTCATGTCTTTCAGGTAAAACTGGGCAGAGAGTTTCTTGGCACTGCCAAGGCCTGCGCGCTCCAGGAAGAAACCAAAAGCAATACCAATGAATAAAGCAAAAGCTAAGCTTGCTTCTTCACCTATCCATCCAAAGTCATAAAATGGTCCATTCATATCCACAATCGTTTTACAAATCCAGCCATCGCATAAGCTCCGGCAAACAAAGCAATCATAAAGAGCCAGCTACCAACATTCATCATCGCACCTCCGGTCAGTGCCTGACCACTGGTGCAGCCTCTTGCAAGCTTCGTCCCAAAAGCCATGATAATTCCACCAACAAAAGCGAATAGAAACCTTCGATTGTTTGTTATTAAAGGCCCTTTTTCAATTTTGATTTTGTTTCGACCGGCCAGTCTGCCTGAGATAAACCCTCCGATTAAAACACCCAATACCTCAAAAACCAGCCAGTCTTTCAATGGGTGAACAGTACCATCCCCCAAATAGCCCATGTAGAAGGTGTTCGCTTTCGCATGAGATTTCGAGACGGTCTGTACACCGGTGGCTACTACAGAAGTCATGGCTCCTGAGGCTCCTATCCCTCTGCCCATCACAAGAAATGTGGCAAGCAATACAAGTCCAAGCCCAATTCCACAGATGTATGGATTCCAGTAAGGTTTGGGATTATAAATCTGTTCTTTCATTAGTCCAATTCAATTGGTAAATCTTCGTTAGGTCCCCACTCATGGAATGAGCCGTCATACATTCGCACATCTTCGTACCCCAACAATTTAGCTGCCGTGTAAACCACCGTAAGCTGCATCCCAATGTGGCAGTAAAGAACCAGTGGCTCGTCTTTGTTTAGTCCTTGTGCTTTGAAAATGTTTCCTAGCTCTTCGATAGATTTGAATGTGTATGCACCTATATCAGAAGGTTCGTATAAGCTTGTGTATGGGATATTTTTGGCTGTGGGAATTCTGCCCAGCCGTGCGCCATGGGTCGGCTCAATACCTTTGTAGTAAACCTCTGATCGGCAATCAACAATGGTGTTGTCTTCATTTTCAATACTTGCAAGCATGTAGTCCTCATCTGCAAGTAGAGATTTATTAGGTTTGATTTTGAAATTTCCTTTTTCAGGAGTAACCACTTCGGTGCTTATCTCTCTTCCTCCATTTTTCCAGGCAACTATGCCTCCATCCAGAATATAAGTTTTTTGTCCATGCCCCAGGTAATCCAGTGTGAAGTACAATCTGGTAACCAATGGAATCCAGTTTGCTGGCGTATAAATGACGATATCCGTTTCATTACTTACACCATTTTTCTCGAGAAGTGACTGAAGATCTTCATTGGTCGGCAGGTCAAAAACAATGCTTCTATCCTCTGTTCCAATCGTGTAGTCATCTGAGCTCATATAAATCGCTCCCGGAATGTGTTCTTCCTTAAAGTCCTTCTCCCTTCCGATGTGAAATATGACAAGGTTGTCCTTTTGCATTCGTTTCTCCAGCCACTCCGGCCCAACTAAAATGGAAGAGTTTTGAGCGACTCCCAAGCCGGGAAGGAGCACTAGAAATAAGATGAGTATTTTGAATTTTTGCATAATGATTGTGATTTTTCATGCAGTTTACAAAACACCCAGATATCATTGCGTTAAGTCCTCGTTAAAGAGACTTAAGCAAGTGTTAAAAGCGTTAAGAAAAAGTTAAGATCTCCGTAAAAAGTATCAATTAGGGTTAATTTCGACCAAGGTTTTGTCCCATGAAAATCAATAAATACACACTTGCGGCTCTTTTTATTGTGGTGCTTAGTTCCCTGGGAGTGCTACTGGTTATTCAATTTCAAATTCTTGAAAAAGACATCAAGAATAATCAAAACATGATGGGATTCGCGATTCCTGGCATTCTTTCAGACCTGTACGACAACATGATGTTTAATCGGGACCTGGATAGACTGGTGAGAATCTATGAGGGAACCGAATCTTTTCAATTTTCATCTGATTCTAATCCTACAGACCCGCTTCAATTCGTATTAAAAAACGGTCTGGATGAAGTGATTTCATTAAACTATCCTGATCTAAAATACCAGGTAGATGGGTTCGTCTCCAATGAATATGGCTGTATGATCCATCGAGGGCACAGGCCGGAATTACCTAAAGCACAAAAAGTGATGGAAGCAGATAATCACATGTGTTTTTGCATGATCCTGCCTAACACGCTGGACATCTCCATGACCTATACCAACAAGGAGGAAACGGTTTTGGGGGAATCGGCAAATATTTTAAAAGCCAGCTTTCTGCTTATAGCTATTATCCTTATCGCCTTCTGGTTTACCATCCGTACCATCGGCAAGCAAAAGAAGCTATCGGATTTGAAACGTGATTTTATTAATAACCTGACTCATGAATTCAAGACACCCATCTTTTCAATTTCTTTAGCTTCAAAATCGCTCAGAGGATTGGAAGAAGTAAAAAAGGCACCAAAAGCCGATTCTTATCTCAATCTCATCTCCAATGAGACCAAGCGACTTCAAACCCAGGTGGATAAAATCCTTCAAATGGCATTGCTTGATTCCGGCAATCTCACCTTAGATAAAAAAGTGATTGACCTGCATGAATCCATACAAAATGTTGCCGAAGGATTTCAAATGATTATTTCTGAAAAAGAAGGATCCATCAAGTTCAACCTGAATGCTGCTAAGCATCAAATTGTGGCTGATGAAACTCACTTGAATAATGTGCTATTCAACCTGATTGATAATGCTCAGAAATACTCTGACGAAAAACCAGACATTGAGATTATCACAGAAGACGCAATAGATAATGGAATCATTCTTACCATCAAGGATCATGGTATTGGAATGGATCAGACAACACAGAAGTATATCTTCGATCAGTTTTATCGTGCGCAATCAGGCAATGTGCACACGGTCAAAGGATTTGGATTAGGCTTGAGCTACGTCAAAAAAATCATCGAATTTCATAAAGGAACAATTAGTCTCAATAGTGAGCCCGGCAAGGGCAGTATGTTTAAAATATTTTTACCTATCTCCTCATGAACCGAATCCTGCTCGTAGAAGATGATGCAAACCTGGGATACATTTTAAAAGAGTATCTCCAAATGAATGACCTAATCGTGGAGTGGGTCAAAGATGGAGAGGAAGGAATGAAGGTGTTTGAGTCATCAAAATTCGATTTATGCATCCTGGACATCATGATGCCTAAAAAAGATGGGTTTGAAGTTGCTCATGAGATAAAAGCTAAAAGCCCCGAAATGCCACTTATTTTCCTTACGGCTAAATCATTAAAGATTGATAAACTCAAAGGCTTCAAAGCAGGGTGTGATGATTATATCGTAAAACCGGTGGATGAGGAGGAATTGATTGCCAGAATTCATGCAGTTCTGCGCAGAAGTAACAACCTGAGGGAGGTGAAGCAGCAATACAACATTGGAAGCTTCCATTTTGATCCTAAGATCCAAAAATTGGAAAGAGAGGGCAAATCCATTCATTTAACGCAGAAGGAATCAAGGGTATTACATATGTTGTGCATTTCCTATGGTGAACTGGTAGAAAGCGATCATATCCTGAAGGAGCTTTGGGGTCAAAATGACTACTTCAAACGCCGAAGCATGGATGTATTTATTTCCAAAATCCGCAAGTACCTGAGTGTTGATTCGACTGTTCAAATTACCAACGTGCATGGCAAAGGATACATATTAGAGGGATGATTTGCAGATAGCTTTTAGCCACACTACTTTAGGATTATGGATGTAATGGAAGTCATAATCCGATCCGTATCACTTAATCTATTCCGGTACTTTGGAGTAGCAGGCTTTGCATTTTTACTTTTCTATGTGATTTTCAAATCAAAATGGTCGTATTGGAAAATCCAGCAAACATTTCCAAAACCCAACGATTACTGGCGTGAGATCATCTTTTCGCTCATTACGGTTATCATCTTCATGATAGTCGCCGTTATCATCTTCGCCTCTCCACTTCGCAATTACACCCTGCAATATGAAAGTATCGATGTATATGGAACGGGCTATTGGTGGCTAAGTATTTTCTTAATGATACTTCTTCACGATACCTATTTCTATTGGATGCACCGGATGATGCATCATCCAAAGATTTTTAAGTGGGTACATCGAACGCACCATCAATCAACTAACCCATCACCCTGGGCAGCCTATGCCTTCCACCCTATTGAAGCCTTTGTTGAAGCAAGTATCATTTTTCCGATTGCGTTCATCATTCCTTTTCATCGCACCGCTCTGCTTGCATTCCTGGTGTTTATGATTATCTATAATGTCTATGGCCATCTCGGGTATGAATTATACCCGAAGGGTTTCAATAAACATTGGCTTGGAAAATGGATTAATACCTCCGTGAATCACAATCAGCATCATAAACAATTCACCGGTAATTACGGGCTGTACTTCTTGTTTTGGGATCGTATCATGGGGACCATTCGTTCAGATTATGATGATGCTTATCAGCACAGTGATAGTAGGCGAGCGGGATCATGAAGCCAACTTTAAGCAAGCTTAAGTCGGAAATTCAAATAGCGACGACCAGAAGCGGTGGTCCGGGAGGACAGCATGTAAATAAGGTAGAAACGAAAGTCATCCTTCGATTGAATGTATTTGATTCTCAGGTTCTAACGGAACATCAAAAATCGATACTCAAAGAAAAACTGACGTCTAAACTTACGAAGGATGGGGAGCTGATTGTCAGTGCTGATAGTGCTCGTTCTCAGGTCAAGAATAAAGAGCTTGCATTCAAAAAGCTGGATCGATTGCTAACAAAAGCTTTTGCGAAAAGGAAAGTGCGAAAAGAAACAAAGCCTACTAAAGCCTCTAAAAAGAAAAGATTGGACAGCAAGAAAAAGCAGGGAGAGAAGAAGAAATGGAGGCAAAAACCTATTTAATGCTATTTGTCTGTGGCTTCCTGGTAGATAGAAACTCCCAAAAGATAGGTATTGACAATCAGGTTTTTATTGGTTTTGATGGTCTCTTTTAGAGATTCAAATGAGCTGTTTTTTGCAACCTGCCCATCATTTCCGGTGAGCCCCTGACCTATGATAACTCCGCTAATCGCTAATCCCATGATTAGTGTAAGCACCTTCAATGAACCTTGTTTTTTCTGAATAAAGCTCTTCATAATCAAGTCGTTTAATTCATTAGTACCGAGAACTTCTGAATTATTACAAAGTAAAACGAAAAATATTACCCGATGGGTGATCTTTATTCAAGTTTTTTAAATTTTTTAAGCAACTAGTTTTCCACAATAACAATAGGAAAATCCTGGCCTCTGGAAAACGTATGCGGGTATTGAGGGCTTCCCTTATGCTGGATACTCAACTCTGGCACCTGGTCGTCAAGATATGATTTCAATTCGTAAATGGTAACCTTTCCATCTTTTGGTGCTCCGTCAGCATCACCAGAAAGTCCCTTAAGTAATGCATAGGTAAATAGTCCGTGTCCCAATGATTCAAACTCAGTGGCATACTGCTCACTTCCAGCAGCTGCCATTACATGAATACCAGAGCTACGAGAAAGCTGTGCAATGGCCTTTTCCTCCGGAGCTCCCCGCTGAGCAAGAACCTCCACAGAACCTCCGGACTGGCAGGCATCCATGATAATTAATTGTTTGAGTGCTTTAATTTCCAACATAGACTGCTGAAGAATTGCAGCTTCAATACCATATTCATTGATCTTATCACTATCGTAAAGACGACTGGCTTCTGATGAAACCAGATAAAACTTTCCGTCTACCATACTACCATGACCGGCGTAATAGAAAACAAATACATCATTGACAGATATCTGATCTTTCAGGTCTTTCACTTTATTCAGGATATTATCTTTGGTGGCTTCCCGATCATGTATTTGATGAAGCATAACATTGGAATAAATCGTTTCTCCCTGCTTCTTCATTTGCTCTGCGAAGGAAGTCGCATCTGTCTTGGCATAATTGAGGTTAAGTGATTTGTTCTGATATTCATTAATGCCTACAGCTAAAATATGGCAGGTACTTCCCGGCACCTTTGAATCAGAAAATAGACTAACGGTAGCTAAGTTCGATTCCAGTTTTGAGTTGGAAGAAGCCGAAGCTGAAAACTCATTATGCCCGGCCACCAGAGGATATTCAATCGAATAAATTTTGGCATTATTATCAGAGCGGACTTTCTGAATTTGTGGTTCCAATGACACTCGTTTCCCATTGTGATACAGCTTCACATCTTCAATTCCTCCTCCCATATCCTCTGCTTTCAGATAAAGTTTGGCAATATCATTTTGAACAAGTCCAGATAATTTCAATGCAGGAGGTGGTGACTGATCCAATATTTTACCCATTGACTTCTTACCTCCTCTAGATGAATTGAAAATATCTTCAACTAAACCCGGGACATAAAATTCTTCCATGAGCTGATCAGCTCCGATTGCCTCCATTCCTTTCACAAAATGGATGTTGGAAATGGCGTCATCTGTAGCATCAAAATAGCCATCCGGGGTTTTCACCATCCAGTCATTTTTTCCAATTTGGATGTGCTCAAAAATTTCAGCTTTTCGATCCAGGTCCCAAAACTTCGTCACGCCATCTACATCTGAGGTCATCATTAAATTATCCTGAATATCCAGCCCATTGATTTCCGCCTGGTGCCCCTCCAGCCTTGTTCGCATTTCACCTGTTTCTTTATCCCAAAAAGTAACCCTCCTGTCAGCTCCAACACTTACAATTTCTGTATCCAGCAATATCACCTCAAAAATCGGCTTCTTGTTATCGAATCGCTGCTTAATCAGACCACTATATAGATCCCAAAGAATGACCTTTCCATCCCATCCGGAGGTAAGGATTTCGTCCCCTTTGACTTTTATTGAGGTTACATTGTCGGTATGACCTACAAATTCCTTCACAAATCGCTTGGTTTCCACCTCCCACAGTTTCAGTGTCTTATCCAGTAATCCAACGACCAGGTAAGCATCATTTTCTGTAAAGGCTAATGCGTATGTGGAAGAACCTTCATTGTAGATATAGTTGTATCGTTCCCATGTTTCTGTATTCCAAAGGCTGATTACTCCGTCCCAAGCACTACTCGCCATGAATTTGCCATCATGACTGAGTTCAATATCAAAAACTGGTTCACGGTGGGCATTTATTTTCCTAATCTGCTTCCCGGTGGATTCATCCCAAATGATAATTTTACCATCTCCCGCCCCTGTTGCAATAGTATTATCATCAATGCGCTCAAAACATAGAATACCCTTTTCATGTCCCACGTATTCCATGGAAATGGAGGCGTTTTTCACATTCCACTTGCGTGCTTTACTACCGGTCTTACCAATGAATATATTTTTAAAATCCAGCATCCTTGCCGACTTATACTTCACCCATTTGGCTATGTAGTGCTCCCAATAGCTTCCAAGATCATAATCCAGACCGGTGCTGGATCGATTCAAAATGCCATCATAGCGACGGATCTCATTCCCATGAAAATCAGTGACAATGACCACTTTATCAACTGCTGTTACAATCCATTCTTCCTGTGGATGAAAAGAAGCATCATTGATTTCTGCACTAAAAGTCCATTTACTTGCTAATTCGCCTGAGGCCTTTTTGTAAAGAAAAACTGAGTCCTCGGTTGCAGCTAGGAAGTGATCACCATTGGGCTGAAACTGAGCTGATGCAATGTCTCTAAACTCTCTTGTCCCTTCGGATATCTTATTTCCGGACGCAAGATTATACCTTGTCAAGGTTGTGCCGTTTGAAAGCTTTAACAATTGATTCCCTTGAATATCTGTTAAGGATCCACACCCCCCGCAATATCCCTGCTCAGACTTAAACTCATATTTGAGGCTCCAGTCAGTTGTTTTGTACACCCTGGCCATGCGATTGTCCTCACCTATTGACAGGTATTGACCATCCGGGCTGAAGGTCACACTTACACCATATCCAACTCCTCTGTCGGCATTGACTTTGATTTTTTTTACAATGGAAAAATCTGAGGTATTGAAAATTGATATCGAATCCGCATAGCTGCCCACCGCTAATAGCTGGCCTTTGGGACTAAAGGCTACAGATGTAACGTATTCCCTGAATTTTTTACTTTGCCAAAGCAGTTCTCCTCTAACCATATCCCAGACACCTACCGTCCCATCAGCACTGCTGGAAGCTATTTTGGTTTCGTACAAAGAGAATCCATTGACTGTATGATCATGTCCGATCAATGATCGTATCTCTCTGCCGGAATTAGCATCCCATATTTTTATGGTTTTGTCCCTACTTGCAGTGATTAGATAATTTCCATCTGGTGTTATTGTGGCAGATTTGACAGCCTCACCGTGCCCTTTTTGTATGACAGCCTGAAAAGACTGAGCCTCTGCAAAACAGAGGCTCATAAAAAAAACGATTAGGAATTGTGCTGTCTGTTTCATCAGTCTTTTAAATGTGCCGTCCAAACAGGGAATTGTGAATGATTCACTACATCTTCCGCAATGCTTCCAGCCAGGAAATGTCCCACACCTTTTCGCTGGTGCGTACCAAGCGCAATCATATCTGCACTGATATCCTCAGCATATAGAATGATTCCATCTTCCTCATTCTTGTAGTTATAAATATCAGTGGTGTAGTTCTCAATTTTGTACTTCTTAACAAAATCCTCCATCTGCTTAGTATCATGTCTGGTAGATGTGAAACTCGCCGGAGTATTGATTTTCACAATATTTAGTTGTGCTTCAAATTTGCGTTGTAAATCCAGCAACTGTCCAATAAAGTTGTCATCTGTATTTTGGAAATCAGAAGCAAAAACAATTTTCTCAATTGGCTCGATTTCACATTTGTTCTGAACGGTTATGACCGGACAAGTCGCTTTTCTTACAATCTTTTCAGCATTTGAACCTACAAAGTATTCATTAAGCCCCTCCGCTCCTTCGGTTCCGACAACCATCAAGCTTACCTTCTCCTCTGTCACCTGATCAATGATAGTGTTGAATGGATTCCCTAGTTGAATCTTGGTATAGATGTGATCATTCGAATAATTAGCCGCCACAGCCACATCATTTAGCTTTGCCTGAACGGTTTCATACATTTTTTTGATGTATAGCTGCTCCATTGGATCAACATTCTGCATCCCCAGCGTTTTAAATGAATCTGCTGTTGGATGCTCAATCACATTGAGGATTATAATATCGCTATTTGCTTTACCAGCTATTTGGCAGGCAAAATTCAATGCGTGTTCGGAAACTTTCGAAAAATCGTAAGGGACTAATATTTTCTTCATTTGATATGGTCTTTTTAAGCAAACCCAATTTAATGAAAAATGCTTTTCATATAGGTTTTTTGATAAAAATCATATCTAAAGTCAAAATTTGTCAGACAAGGACTTGTCCTAAAGAGAATAGTAAGGAAAATAACAAGGTTGAAATTGCCATTTGTTTGAGATAAGAATCGAGTTGATCGGTTGGCTTGTTTTTAACAGCCTTTATATTCACAATCAGCAGCGCATTCACAAAAACGAAGATGAAACTCCACCAACTCTGAAAATTAATAGATGCAAAAATGATACTCAGGATCATCCCAATTTGTAGCAATGCAATGTGATAAATCACTGCATTTTCTCGCCCGATTCGGACAGGGATAGAATTCTTCCCTGCATCTTTGTCTGATGCTATATCCCGGATGTTATTCACATTAAGGACGCCTACGCTAAACAACCCGATGGAAGACGCTGGAAGCAAAACTTCCCAATTCAGCCATTGAGTTTGTAGATAGTACGTACCAAAAACCAGCACCACTCCAAAGAATACAAATACAAACACGTCTCCAAAACCAGCATAACCATATGGGTTTTTTCCGACGGTGTATTTGATCGCTGCTCCAATGCCAATGATGCCTATTCCTAAAAAGATGAGCGATGAAACCCAATCGTCCGGAAAAGCAGAATACAATAGAAGGATTCCTGAGATCAATGCCAGTAGTGAGAAAACAATCATCGCCCGCTTCATTGCCGGAGCTGAGATTTTCCCCGAACTGACCATCCGTTCTTCTCCGGTTCTTTTGGTGTCTACACCAGATGAGGCATCACCATAGTCATTGGCGAGATTGGAAAGGATTTGAAGAAGAAATGCGGTAAGCAATGTGAGAGATGCTACCACCCAGTTTACCTCCGAATGATTATAAGCGATGGCTATACCTACCATCCAGCCGGAAAGAGCCAAAGGAAGGGTGCGTAATCGAAAGGCTTTAATCCAGGGGTTCATGACTTTTTACTTGAAATACTTTTCCAAACTTCTTCCTTAGACATTCCAAAATGTGCTCCGATATCTTTTAATATTCCTGAAAGTGTTCCAAGTTTTATCGGCCTGTGATTGGGGATTGTAATGTGATGCGTTCCTTTTTCTGAAGTGGTAAGCCTGATATGACTACCTGTTTGCCTTGTGATTTGATAATCAAGCTTTTCCAAAAGCTTAATTAACTGCTTACCTGAAAGATTTTTTGGAAAAATCAAGCTGCAAAAACTTCTTCTTTTAGATAATGAAGTCTCACAACTTTAGGAGCATCTTTATCAAAATGACATTGAATAGCGTCTTTTATATTTTGCTTTAGCTCTTCTATAGTTTCACCATCGGTGAAAATGGATTCTCCAAGAGCTTTAGCTTCAAAACCGCCTTCATTTGATTCTTCGACTATAAATATTATCTCAGACATGACGTTAAATTTAAAGAGTCTTTATCATTTAATGATACTCAACCTACATTCTTTCAGGAACTTCTATGCCTAGTAAACTCATACTTTCTTTGATAAGTTTAGCTGTTACAGAAGAAAGTGCAATCCTGAAACCAAGCTTGTCCTTATTCTCTTCATTGAAGATTGGTACTTCCTGATAGAAGCCATTGTATTCTTTGGCCAGATCATAGACGTATTGTGCAATTATGGAGGGAGAATATTCAGCAGCTGCCTCCTGTAACGCTTTCTTAAATTCAGTAATCCTGAAAATTAGATCAACTTCTCTTTTGCTCAGGTCTCCTACTTTCTCTGAGTCAAAAGCCGATGGTACTTCCAATGATTTTGCTCTTCGAAGAATCGCTGAAATCCGAGCATGTGTATACTGAATGAATGGTCCCGTATGGCCCTGGAATTCAATGGATTCTTGCGGGTTGAAAAGCATCCTTTTTTTCGGATCTACTTTCAGTAAATAGTATTTCAAAGCACCCAAACCTAATATTCGATATAGGTTTTCTGCTTCTTCTTTATCCATCCCCTCGATCTTGCCAAGCTCCCGAGTATGTCGCTCAGCAGTATCAAACATCTCTTGCAAAAGATCATCTGCATCTACCACTGTACCTTCCCTGGATTTCATTTTGCCAGTTGGTAAGTCCACCATTCCATAAGATAGATGGTACAACCCGTCTGCATAATTTCTTCCCAGCTTTTTCATGATCGCGAAAAGAACTTTGAAGTGATAATCCTGCTCATTTCCTACCACGAAAACAGACTTGTCAAATGGGAAATCCTGATGCTTCATATCACATGTTCCCATATCCTGGGTCATGTAAACAGCCGTTCCATCACCTCGAAGAACTAGCTTTTCATCCATCCCTTCTTCTGTGAGGTCTACCCAAACAGAGCCATTGTCTTTTTTGAAAAACACCCCTTTTTGAAGGCCCTCCTCCACTAATTCTTTTCCGAGAAGATAGGTATTCGACTCCTTGTACATAGTGTCAAATTGGATACCCATGGTCTCGTATGTTTTGTCGAAACCTTCGTAGACCCAGCTATTCATTTTCTCCCACAATGCTACTGTCTCTGCATCTCCATTCTCCCACTTTTGCAGCATCTCCTGGGCGGCTTTTATCGAAGGGGCCTCCTTCTTTGCTTCCTCAGGGTCAACGCCCTGATGAACAAGTGTGTTAATCTCTTCTTTATACTGCTGATCGAACTTCACATAGTACTTACCAATCAGGTGGTCGCCTTTTACTCCAGCGCTTTCAGGTGTCTCTCCATTGCCCATCTGCTGATAGGCCAGCATGGACTTACAGATATGAACTCCACGGTCATTGACCAGATTCACTTTTTTAACCTCGTATCCATTTGCGGCCAGTATTCTTGAAGCTGAATCCCCAAGAAAATTATTCCTAAGATGTCCAAGGTGCAATGGCTTATTGGTGTTTGGTGAAGAAAACTCCACCATCACTTTCTGTCCATTGGCCGGTAGATGATCATAGTTGTCATCTTGAGCAACAGTATGAAGTGTTTCAACCCAGCTTTGATCTTCAATTTCCAGATTGAGGAATCCCTTGACCACATTGAACCCTTTAATGAAGTCGGTTTTCTCTTTTAGCCAATCTCCTAATTGAGCGCCTGAATCTTCCGGCTTACCTTTAGTGATTTTGAGGTAAGGAAAAACAACAAAAGTGAAGGAACCCTCAAACTCTTTTCGCGTGGGTTGAAGACTTATTTGCTCCGCAGGTAAGTCATGGCCATATAGATAGCTAAAAGCCTGGCTTACTGCTTCTTGTATTTTTTCTTCCAGCATTTTTTCTGCTTGGTTCTATTTGGTTGGATTAAAAATTTCAGCCATCATACATCTGGCGCTTCCGCCTCCTAGTTTTTCAATGGTGTGAATGTCACTATGTACCAGTTTTCCGTGCTTAGATAAAGCTTGTTTTTGGTCTGCATTAAGTGAATGAAATGCAGCCGATGACATGACAACCAGTCGCTGATCATTCTTTCCAAGCACCTGCAGCATATTACCTGCAAATTGCTCCTTCTGCTCTTCTGTAATCTCAATGATTTCTTTATCGGTTTCTTCCAGTACCTCAACCAGATTTTCACGCTCTTCCAAATCATCAATGCTATCCAGGCACACAACAGCAAACTCCTCGCCCAGACACATCATCACATTGGTATGATAAATCGGCAGTCGCTTTCCGTCGACTGTTTGCAAAGCATGGAACGTGACAGCATCGAACCCGGCTTCATCACAAAAGTCTTCCAGTACGTTTGGCATGGTTCGCTCTGAAATAGCCGCATACGCAATTTTATTCTGCCTGTCGAGTAGTAAACTACCTGTTCCTTCAAGGTACGCTCCTTTAGCTTCCCAATCGGTAAAACTGATAACATCCTCCACTTTGAAAGACTTCTTCAATCCGTCTATAATATCATCCCTTCGCTCCAACCTTCTGTTTTCCGCATACATGGGATAAAGCCTGATCACTCCGTCCTGATGAAATGAAATCCAATTGTTTGGGAATATCGAATCAGGCGTTGATGGATCAAGCGTATCATCGAAAACAGTGACATTTACTCCTTCGCCCCTTAGTTTTTCTACAAACTGATCAAACTGGGATTGCGCCTGCTTTTGAATATCCTCCGCACTTACCCCTTCCTCATTCTTTTGGTAATAATTGTTTACCGCTGTTTGCTCATTCATATGAAAGGCAACTGGGCGTATCATCATTATATTATTTGTAATCTGCTTACTCATATTTTCTTCTCAATGGCATGGTTGAACATCTTAAGAGTCCTTCCATCTTGGCAATTTCTCGATATTTTACTTCCTCAACGGTTAAGCCCCACTTTCTAAATTGCTCATTCAGTCTTTTAAAGCTGCTATCAGAAATCACTACTTCAGGAGAAATGGAAAAGAAGTTTGAATTCATTTCATACATCTCCTCTTTAGTGATTTCAAAAACATTTTCTACACCAAAAAAGTCAACCAGGAAGTCGGCATCCTCAGTGTTTTTGAAACCGCCCCGATAGATTACTGCTTTATCTCTTCCAACTGGCTGAAAACAACAATCGAGGTGTAATGCGTTCTCTCGAGGATCATCATCTGATTTTTTTAATTCAAATGCCCTGACTGTATGTTCAGGAAATGTCTTTTTTAGATAGTTTACTGCTGCTTCATTGGTTCTGGAAACGGTGTATTTTTCAAAATCCTCCGCTTTAGAATAGCCCACAAAAATATGATCCTTCCACGGCATCACATCTCCTCCCTCCATGCGTTCATGCTCGTCCGGAAGCAACACATTTTCCACTTCGTCAATCACGAATTGAATTCCATCCGATTCAAGCTTTCGCTCAGGTGTAACGCATGGAACCACCAATTTATCCTGAATAACAAAAGCTATGTCCCTGGCAAAAATTTGATTGAGCTCTGGAATGTTTTCCGGTCGGTAAACTTTCACACCATGCTTTTCCAAAACTTTTGCAACTCCGTCCATTTCAGCTATCAGGTCCGGCTCTTTTGGAAAAGTACCCGCCAAAATATGCTCCCTAGATTTTGGATCATAGGTTTCCTCAATTTTTGGAACCGGGCCCATACTATCAGCAATACCCAATATAACCGCCTCGAGAGGCGCTGTTTCATCTAAAACTCTTACGGTGATCATGCGATTAGAAAATTGACGCAAAATTAATCCGAATAATCAAGGTTATCGGTATCAAACATCAAAGGATTCGCTTCAGAATTAATCTTTGACCTACATTTCTAAAATCAAAAGGCATTTACTTTCATGAATCCTGTTTTTAATGGATAATTGCATCCCAATTTTGCCAAAAGCCAATGAGAAAATACGCCGATCTGATAGATCAAACCTTCTACTTTCCCACCGAAGAATTCAAAGTAGTAAAAGATAACCTCCATTTCCATGGTGTAAACCTGATGGAAATCATCAAAGAATATGGCACGCCATTAAAGCTTAGTTATCTCCCAAAGATTGAGCAAAACATCAAATACGCATATAAAATTTTCAATGACGCCATAAAGAAACATAAGTATGAAGGCAGCTATACATACGCCTATTGTACAAAGAGCTCTCACTTTCGATTTGTAGTAGAAGAGGCACTTTCCAACAATGCGCATATCGAGACATCATCAGCCTATGATGTGCCTATAGTGAGGAGTATGCTTAAGGCAAGAAAACTCACCAAGGAACACTACATCATTTGCAATGGCTTTAAACGACCGCTTTACCTCCAGGAAGTAGCAGCACTTCTCAATGAAGGCTATAAGAATTGTATTCCAATTCTGGATAACCTGAACGAGCTAAAACACTATAAAGAGAATGTAAAAGATGAATTTCAGGTTGGAATTCGTATTGCAGCTGATGAAGAACCAAATTTTGCATTTTATACCTCCCGCTTGGGCATCAGGTACGGTGACATCCTACCATACTATCAGGAACAGATCAAGGATTCAAAAGCGAAGTTGAAAATGCTCCACTTCTTCATCAACACCGGCATAAAAGATACTGCCTACTATTGGAGTGAGTTGAGCAGGTTTATCTATAAGTATTGTGAATTGAAAAAGATTTGTCCGGAGCTGGATACGGTAGATATCGGTGGTGGATTCCCAATCAAAAACTCACTTCATTTTGAGTTTGATTATCCATATATGGCAGAACAAATCATTGAAAATATTCAGTGGATTTGCAAAAAGAATCATGTACCAGTTCCTAATATTTTTACTGAGTTTGGAAGCTTTACGGTTGGTGAAAGTGGCGCAACTATCTATTCAGTTCTGGATCAAAAATTACAAAACGATAAAGAGCTATGGTACATGATGGATGGTTCATTCATCACGCATATGCCTGACGTATGGGGCCTGAATCAGAAGTATGTAATGTTAGCCATTAACCATTGGCAAAATCCTTTTCACAGGGTGAATCTTGGTGGTTTGACCTGTGATAGCCAAGACTATTATGATTCTGAAGCACACATTGGCGAGGTATTCCTGCCACAATATGATGAAAACGAAACACTCTACTTCGGTTTCTTCAACACAGGTGCCTATCAGGAGTCTCTTGGTGGGTATGGTGGTATTCAACATTGCCTCATCCCTGCTCCTAAACACATCATCATTGATAGGGATAAAAATGGAAACATCACCCACGAGCTTTTTGCCCCTGAGCAAAAAAGTGAAGCGATGATGAAGATTCTCGGGTATTGATTGGTGAAGCGAATTTTTGAATTGTCTTTATCTTAAATAATAACAAGTAATTTTGATTAAGACTTTCTTTAGGTAAATATTAATGTCCAAAAACTTAGTCGTCATACCAACCTTCAATGAGTGCGAAAATATTCGTGATATCATCAATGTAACCAGGGTGCTTTCTCCCATGTTTGACATTTTGGTGGTGGATGATGGCTCACCTGATGGAACGGCTGATATCGTAAAAGATGAGATGAAAAAAACACCCGAGCGGGTGTACCTTATCGAACGGAAAGGCAAACTTGGACTTGGAACGGCTTATATCGCGGGATTTAAGTGGGCATTGGAAAAAGGATATGATTATATCTGTGAGATGGATGCTGACTTCTCGCACGATCCAAATGATTTGATCAGGCTTCACAGTGCCTGTGTAGATGGTGCTGATGTTGCCATTGGTAGTAGATATGTTACTGGCGTAAATGTCGTCAACTGGCCAATGGGAAGAGTGTTGATGAGCTACTTTGCCAGCTTCTATGTTCGCATTATAACGGGAATGCCTTTCCGGGACAGTACCGCTGGATTTAAATGTTATAGCCGCAGTGTTTTTGAAAAGCTGGACCTGGATCATATTCATTTTATCGGCTATGCATTTCAGATAGAAATGAAATTCAATGCATGGAAACATGGATTTAAAATTGTAGAAGTGCCTATCATTTTCACAGATAGAACGAAAGGAACTTCAAAAATGTCGAAAGGCATATTTAAAGAAGCGGTGATAGGTGTGCTTCAAATGAAGATCAAAAGCCTGTTTAAAAAGTACGAGCCGGTGTACTAAGCTTTTATTCAAATTAAGCTATGGAGGACAATGTCCCCTTGAGTGGACAGCAGGGGTGTTTCAAAGTAATGTCGAAAACACCCTCCTAACCTCCCTCAAGGGAGGATTACATCATATTGCAAATATTTACATCTTAAACCTATGGGTACTATCGCCGACTCATTTTAATCAAACCTGATTGCTCTTACAGGTTTCACTCTCGAAATGATTGCCACAGGTATCAGCAGTGCTAATCCAATCAATGTAAGTACCAGTACATTCAAGCCTAGAATGGTTGGTATATCTATTTGGATGGGTACATGACTCATATAATAGTTTGCTGCATCGAGAGGGATTAATTTGAAATAGTCCTGGATCAATCCCAATCCAAGTCCAATTACATTACCCCAAAACAACCCTCTTACAATCAACTGCAGTCCATTGAATATGAAGACCCGTTGAATCATTCGATTGGGCGCACCAATGGCTTTCATAACACCGATCATTTGCGTCCGCTCCATAATCAAAATCAGAAGAATCGAAATAATACTGGTTCCTGATACAAATAGGATAATGGTCAAAAGAATCACAACATTCCTATTCAATAAATTTAACCAATCAAATATCTGAATGTACCGATCCGTCACTTTATCGACATAAAGATCAATAGCCAAAGTATTATAAAGGTCGTATTCAGCCTGCTCCAACTTATCGGTATCTGATACAAAAACCTCGATCCCGCCAGCGAGTGAATCCGGCCAATTATTAATTCTCCTAATCAGGTCAAGGTCTCCCAAAATGATCTTTTCATCAAATTCCTCCAGTCCCGTTTCATAGATTCCGGTGACCTGAAGCCTTCTGAATCTTGGAGGGTTCTGAACAAAGTAAATGAGCACTTCATCTCCTATATCGAGTTTCAGGTAGTTGGATACCCGCTTACTCAATGCTGCTTCGGTGGAATAATCATTTGAAGACAAGTCCGGAAACCTGCCATTGATCATGTGCTTGCTAAATCCAAGTGTATCGAAGGATTCATCCACTCCCTTTATGATAACCCCTTGAACCTCTTCGTCCGTCTTAAGCAGCGCAGCTTTCATGGCGTAAGGTTGAATGCGCTCCGTTAGAGGGTAATTTTTTAATAGTTGGATCAGTGAGTCATCTATTGTGATTGAAGATTCTTCAAACGAAGTAGATAATGTGTATTTGCTTATTATAAGATGTCCGCTAAAGCTGTAAATCTTGTCCTTGATCTCCTGTTTGAATCCAAACAAGACCATAAATGCCAATATCAAAACAGCAAGACCTAACCCAATGCTTACCACCGCGATGCGGTTGATGATGCTGGAAAAAGAGCCGGAGGCTTCCTTGGAAATACGCCTGGATATAAAAAACGGGAGATTCATTGTCGCTCTGCAAAATAGGGTTTTCAATCCTGTAAGAACAAGTTAACTTGGCGATTTATATGCTGAGATACATTTCCATTATCATTTTACTCTTTTTCGGGTGTTCAAACAATAGCGAGAACACCGCAAAGAGAATTATCCCTGGAGCCAATCAGATTAATAAGTACCTCCCACTACTTCAAAATAAAAAGGTTGGCTTAACAGTCAATCACAGCTCAATAGTCGGATTCACACATTTGACTGATACGCTAATCAATCTCGGCGTAAATGTCGTTAAAGTGTTTACTCCGGAGCATGGCTTTACAGGTACGGTAAGTGATGGTGCAAAAGTTGAGTATGATAGCACAGAAGCTTCATTTGAGTTAATCTCTCTCTATGGAGAAAACAAAAAACCAACTATTGATCAGTTGGAAGGACTTGAAATGATGGTCTTTGATATTCAGGATGTTGGCACCCGATTTTATACGTATATCAGCACCATGCATTATGTCATGGAGGCTTGTGCAGAGAATGCCATTCCTCTCATCATATTGGATCGTCCAAATCCTAATGGAAGCTATGTAGATGGTCCGGTGTTAGATACGGCACTTCGGTCTTTTGTAGGAATGCACCCAATCCCAATTGTTCATGGCCTGACTATTGGCGAGCTGGTAAAAATGATCAATGGCGAAGGTTGGCTAAAAAATGGAGTCATTTGCGATTTGACTGTGATAGCTATGAAAAACTGGGATCACCAAATGCCTTACTCTCTTCCCGTAAAACCCTCCCCCAATCTGCCCGATGATTTAAGTATTTCCTTATACCCCACCCTTTGCTTGTTCGAAGGCACAATTATGTCTGTTGGGCGAGGAACAGATTATGCTTTTCAGCAAATTGGCCATCCGGAATATCCGGATACAACCTATTCTTTCACACCCATTTCTCGTGAAGGAGCAAAATGGCCGCCCTATGAAGATCAAAAATGCTATGGTCGTTCCTGGATTGGCGAAGAGCCAACTTACTCTTTTTCACTGCAGCCATTGATTGACGCCTATCGAAAAATGAATCGTGATGATTTTTTTAATAATTATTTTAACCGTTTAGCCGGAACTAATTCACTCCAAAAACAAATAGAAGAAGGACAAAGCGAAGAAGAGATTAGAGCTTCGTGGGAACCGGAGCTCTCAGCATTTAAAGAAAAACGAAAAAAGTACCTGCTTTACAAATAAGATTGAATGGATTATCAAGGTATACTAAACGTAATTGAGGATAAACTAGTTGGTGAAAAGCTGGATGGTGCGGTGGCGACCTACATCCCTGAACTAGCCAAAGTGAAACCGGATAAATTAGGGATGCATCTGACTAGCGTGATCGGTGAAGAATTTCACTTTGGAGATTCGGAAGAGCGATTCTCAATTCAAAGTATTTCTAAAGTGATGTCCCTGGCCCTGGCACTCCTGAAAGAAGATGATGAAAAAATCTGGGAACGAGTGGATGTAGAGCCATCCGGTGATCCTTTTAACTCGCTGGTACAGCTTGAATATGAACATGGCATCCCCAGAAATCCACTAATCAATTCCGGTGCACTTGTGATCTGCGATATTTTAATGACTCATCTGAAAGATCCACAGAAAGAGTATCTGGATTTTGTGAGGCGGATGGCCGGCAACTCTACGATCAATTACAATAAAAAAGTAGCAGCTTCTGAAAAGGCCGGCGGTTACAGCAACCGGGCTATGATCAACCTAATGAAGGGTTATGGAAATATTCAAAATGATCCAGAAGAGGTGCTGAACTTTTATTTTGATACCTGCTCCTTAAGCATGTCATGCCGTGAGTTGGCCCAAACGTTTGTGGTTTTTGCCAATCAGGGAAAACTTCTGAAAGACGAAGAGCAAGTATTGAGTGAAGTTCATGTGAAAAGGATGAATGCGATCATGCAGACCTGCGGATTCTATGATGAAGCTGGTGAGTTTTCCTTCCGTGTGGGTTTGCCTGGCAAAAGTGGCGTAGGAGGTGGAATCGTAGCTGTTTATCCAAATATGTACAGCGTAGCAGTCTGGAGTCCTAAACTCAATGAAAAAGGGAATAGTACGGCGGGGATGAGGGCGCTTGAGTTGTTGACCGAAATTACTGGATCTTCTATTTTTTAAGCACTTAAATATGGTTTTTGTAACTTCCTTTTCTTATTTAAAATATTATAATCATGCGAGCAAATTGGTTTGAACTTCCCGTAAATGACATGGAACGAGCAAAGAAATTTTACGCTTCCATTTTTGGCATCAACATGGGCGATGATTTCGCCATGGGCACATCGGTCATGTCTTTTTTCCCATTTGAAGCAGATCAGGACGGTGCAACCGGTACGTTGATCAAACAAGAAACGTATGTCCCATCACATGAGGGAGCGCTGATTTACTTCTCAGTCAAAGAAATCAATGATGTGGTACCCAAAATAGCACCTGCTGGCGGTAAAGTCATCAATGAAAAGATGAGTATTGGGGAGCATGGTTTTGTTGCTCATTTTGAAGACTCAGAAGGAAACAGGGTGGCATTACATCAAAGCGCCTGAACAAATTTTACACTTAAACACTTAAGTAGTAAAGACGAAATAAATGCAACAAGACCCAACAGAAAACATCGCCGAAATACTGTTGAACAAATCGACGGTTAAACAGAAAACGTATCGTAATGTGTGCAAAGCTTTTAAGCAATTGCAAGAAGTAGCAACACTACTCATTGACGTGCTTAGTGCGAAAACAACTGAGCGTGATGAAGATATAAAGCTGCGAGTCGAATCGATCAATGATCAGGAATTTCATATCCAGATTGCCGGTGACTTGTTGGTATTTGTTCTTCATACCAACATCATTACGCTACCAGCTGATTATGAATATAATCAAACTGATTACGTATCAGACCAACCACTTCGCAAATACCTGGGTCAAATAAATGTCTATAACTTTATGGCTGACTCGTTTGAGTTTAATCGATTAAATGATCCGGGTTATCTACTAACTCGCCTTTTGATAAACTATGAAAATCATTTCATCGTTGAAGGAGATAGACAGGTTGGTTTTATGTTTGAGTCGGTTTCCTCGAAACCACTCGAAAAAGTGGATCTGGATATTTTGATTAAATTGATCATTGCCCAGGCTGCCGAAAACGATCTGATAGTACCGCCATTTTCCAAGATCCGAAATATTACGGTTCGGGAAAAATTAGAAAAGACGCAATCACTTGGGGCCGGTAATAAAATCGGTTTTCAAATGAGTTACCAAAATGAAACTAAAGCTTAAATAACCATGAGCACCATTCAGTCCAATTACACAGGAATGACCATCATCGAAAGATTGATTGTGACAGGTCAGTTTGAAACATTCAAGAGAGCTTTGAAAAAAAATAAAGACAAGGCTAGAAAAATTCTTGAGTCTTTGAAGCTGGACCAAAAGACGATTGACCGTTTGATGAAAACAAAACTGTACTAACAGGTTCATTCCTTTTCCTTTTTCCTCAGGGCAATTACATGTCTAAGGTTCACTATGCCCCGGTTATTCAACGAAATTTCCATTGAAGTATTTATACTCGGTGTGAGTAAATGACTAATGGTTAAGTAAATATTGAAATCCTCAGTAGGCTGGTGCTTGATTGCTAAAGGCTTTTGAAAAGAACCATCTGCCTCTGACCATCTAAAGTCCTGCACCACATCATTTTCCCTTTCCTTCATCTTCTCAAAAACTTTTAACTTCAGGTCAGGAAGTAAGATTTGCTCCTCTAATCGTCCCCTCTGCCCCTCTGCGAAAACAGCAGGGCATAAGGAAACATAGAATAATAAAAACCGAACCGAAATCCTTCTCATATCAACGGAATTTTGTGTATAGGGCAGGATCAATTTTGAACTTGACTTTCGGAAGTTTAGCGGCAGCCTTTCTTTGTTTAGTGACTTTGATACCAAGCAGAATGAATGCTGCGCCTAGAAGAATCCATGGGGTTAATGGTTCATCGAGAAAAGCAACTCCCAGCACCACTCCAAAAACAGGCATTATGTAAGTAACTAATGAAGCGTACCCTGCGCTTGATTGCTCGATCAATTTGAAGTAAACCACGAATGCAATAGCGGTTCCGATGACTCCAAGTATCAATGTTGAAATCAGAGCGGAACTCCCTATCGCTGTTAAATCAAAGTTTGGATAAACTATGAATGAAATCGGAACCAGGTAAACACTAACAGAAAGCAGTTGGGCTGCCGGTGCAGTGAAAGCTGGCAAGTTGATCAGGTGCTTTCGGATATAAACAAAGCCAATACTATAGCTTAATGCCGCTATGGTTATCCCGATGATCCCACCAAGACTTCCTTGCACACCGTCAAATAAGCTAGGAAGAATTAAGATGATCAAACCCAAAAAGCCAAGCAATACCCCACGCACCTTCTGAGGGTTTAGTCGTTCATCAGCCACCATATTGTGTGCTAATAGAATTGTAAAGATTGGAACAAGCCCATTTAAAACTGAAGCTAACGAGCTATCAACATATTGCTCTCCCCAATTCATCAATATGAACGGGAGACCTTGTGCGAAGAAACCTGCAATGAATATTTTCTTCCATAGAGAAAAATCCCTAGGTAATCTGTATTTGCTGAAAAGCAGGATCAAATTCAATACCAGCGCACCAGTACCTATTCGAAGTGCGGCAAGCATTACAGGAGGAATTTCTTCTACAGCTATTTTGATAAAAAGAAATGAAGGACCCCAAAAACTTGCCAATAAAAGCAGCAGGTATATATTCTTGATTTTCATAATTCGTTTGTTTTTGATTTTCCAAATTGAACGAGATTATGAATCCAATGAACTATTAATTTGATGAATTGATTTTATGATAACAATTAATTTTACTAATATTGATCCATGGAAATCAGACATCTTAAATTAATTCGGGAGGTTGCTGAGACTAAGAGTCTCACCAAAGCCAAGGATGCATTGTTTCTGTCTCAATCAGCCCTCAGTCATCAGCTTAAGGAAATTGAGAATCAGCTGGGTACTCAATTATTTCACCGGGTGAATAAACAGCTCATTTTGACCAATGCTGGGAAGATGGTTTTGGAGTCTGCGGATCGGATTCTTCAGGACCTTGAAAAAACGGAGATGTCCATAAAAAAATACATTTCAGGTACAAGTGGTACGATAAGGTTAACCACCCAATGCTACACCTGTTATCATTGGTTACCGTCCTTGATGACCGATTTTAATAAAGAATTTCCTAATGTGGAATTGGAAATATTCCACAGTAACAATGCAAGTGTTGAGGACCAAATTTTGGATGGTTCTATTGACATAGCCATCATTTATGAAAACTCAGATCGTCAAAATATTGACTATCACGAGCTATTTAGAGATGAGGTTTTTGCCTTAGTTCCTGCAGGACATCCATGGACGAAAAAAGCTTATGTAGAAGCACAGGATTTTGAGGATCAAACCGTCATTATTCACTCCTATCCGCTGGAATCAGTGTCTCTTTTTACTCAGGTTTTGATTCCGGAAAACATATCGCCAAAAAAGGTAATGCAAGTACAGGTTACTGAAGCTGTAATAGAATTGGTTAAGGCAGGAATGGGTGTAAATGTAATGGCGAAATGGATTGTAGAGCCTTATCTTCAGGATAATCGCTTAGCGCTAATTCCCGTTACAAAAAGGGGAATCCACCGTACATGGCATGCTATTACACTCAAAGACGAGAAAAGGCCGCAATATCTGGAAAACTTCGTTCATCATTTGAAGTGTAATATTGGTGGCCTTTGCTGCTGTGTTAACTAGTGCATTTTGGCTAGCTCTTCTTCAGTGTAATCCGTTGGTTTGCCAAGTGATTCAAACTTGTCGATCTCTTCTTTAAACTCCTGTAAACGAATTCCAACCCGTTTGTAAGCAGGGCCTCCCAATGGTAAATGTACTGGAGGTTCATCCAAAGTTGTCACTTCATACATCGCTTTAGCAGCTCTCACAGGGTCACCGATTTGATTTCCGCTTACTTCCCGTATGCTCTCCATATTTTTATTGGCAGTCTCATTGTATTCATCAATGGAAGATTCGTTGTAGGTAGCTGATCTGCCTGCCCAGTCTGTTCGAAAAGGACCTGGTTCTATATTAGTGACTTTGATGCCAATGTGCTTGGTTTCAGCGGCTAGTGCCTCTCCTATTCCCTCCAGGGCAAACTTGCTACCATTATATATTCCAACGCCCGGAAACCCATTGAGGCCTGCTATGGAAGTAATATTTAAGATATTACCACTTCTTTGTTTCCGCATAAAAGGCAGTGCTAGTTTGATCATTCTCACACATCCAAAAACATTCACATCGAATTGTCTTTGGATTTCCTCCTCAGAGGTTTCTTCAATTGGGCCAAGCGTACCATATCCGGCGTTATTCACTAAAACATCTAATCGACCATATTCATTTTTGATGATACTTGAAGCCTGATCAATAGTTTCTTGCTTTTGAACATCCAGGATAATGCCCTTTACCGACTCGGTACTGATTGCCTCCAATTCGGCTATCTGTTCTTTTTTTCTGACTGTGCCTATCGCTATCTCCTCTTTTTCGGCAACTATTTTCACTAGCTCTCTACCAAAACCTGTAGAGCATCCCGTAATTAACCAAACTCTTTTACTCATAATTTCTTCATTTGGAGGGTCAACATTCAGGTTATTGAAATTGTTCGTGTTAGCTTGCTATTAATCCATAGCTTTCCAGAATTTGCTTAGCCCGGGTGGTATTCAGGTATTTTAAAAAAGCATCCACCCGAACATCATGTTCCCTATCAAAATAAATGCGCAATGATCGTTTTAAGGGATATTCGCCATTATCAATATATTCTGGATTGGGCGGAATAAAGTTAACCGAGTCTCGACTCACTAATGAGGGGATCATAACATTTTTAACCAATGTAGTGTAATAGGAGTATCCAATGAATCCAATACCATTTCGGTTGCTGATAACTGAATCTACAATCTCACGGTTTTCCCTAGCAACCACAGCACTTGGGGCTAATTCAAATACTTTAAAATGCTCGGTAAAGAATCGCTGAGTTCCTGAATTAGAATCCCTAACCACAGGCATTATTGTCCCTGGATTTCCCCCTACTTCACTCCAGTCAGTTATAACGCCTGAGTAAATGTTTGAGATTTGTCGATCCGATAATTTCAATACCGGATTGTCCATGTGATTAATAATTACAATAACATCATATCCGACTATTTTCTCCTGAACATTATGGTTATAACCCAAGATTGAATCAAGCTTAAAAGGGAAGGACGACAGCCCAATGTCAGCAGTTTTTTCTTTGATGGCAATTAATCCAGTTCTACTGCCTCCTCCTTCTAGTTGTACTTTTAAAGTATCCTGCAATTGCTCAAAGTCTGAAGCCAATGACGAAAATGCCTGATGCAAAGATTCGCTTCCTTTCAGCTTGAGTGGTTCATAGTGTTTTGCTTGCTTAATCGCATCACATGAAAAACATAAAATGATAAATAAAAATAAATATTTCATTGCCCGCTGGTTGTATCAGGCGAAAGTAGAACGGAGAAAAATCAGAAAGATCAACCCAAAATTATATGTGTGTTAACTTATCTTTATTTGAGCAAATTGTGATCTAATGCCTGAAACTATTTAACTTCATCCTGTCATTTTCAAATAACCCATTACCATGAAGAAACTTACTTACTTACTATCACTAGTTTTTGCTTTCGTTTCATTTGCTCAGGCTCCAATCACCAGTATCCCATTCGAATTATTTGGGGATCACATAATTATACAGGTGAGCGTGGACGATTCAGAGCCCCTGGACTTCATTTTTGATACAGGATCTGGTTATACTGTGATTGATAATGATGTTGCTGAAGAACTAAACCTAAGCGGGAAAAAAATTGAAATGAATCAGGCTTCATCCTCCTGGCATTTGATTAAACATAACACTATTGCTATCAATCACTTTTTGATGGAGAAAAACACAAAAGTGTATTCTACAGACCTGGATCACCTGGAGATAAGTTTAGGTATGGATCTGGATGGAATAATTGGATATGACCTTCTCAGACATCACTCCGTATATGTCAACTTTGATACGAAAGTGATGAATATTTATGATCACAGTAACTCTCCAAAACGTGGTGATGCAATTCCATTTACTTTGCATGTATCGATACCTGTAATAGAAGGCTCGGTGGTATTAAACAATGACGAACCCCATGACGGGACCTTTTTCGTAATGACAGGAGCTGGCACCACACTGGACTTCAACTCTCCTTACGCTGAAGAGTGGGATGTGATTAACAAGACCGGAAAACACTATTCTTACTTGGTAAAAGGACTTTCTGAGGAAGAAACGCTACATTATGAAGGTCATGTAAAATCATTCAGTTTCGGAAACCAAACAATAGAAGATCTCCCTATCGGAATAAGTGCTGCAAAATCAGGCATCCAGGCTGATAAAAAAGTCGCAGGTATTATCGGATCACAAATTTTGAGAATGTACAACTTCACATTGGATTACGGCACCAAGATGCTCTATCTTGAAAAAGACCACACCTATGATGCCAATTTCAAAGTCAATTGCAGCGGCATTGATGTTCAGCTCTCTAAAGACAAGAAGCGTGTACTGATTCACCAGGTTTTCGAAGATAGCCCGGCAGCAGAGGCCGGTATCAATGAAAATGATGAGTTGATTAAAATCAATGGAAAAACCATGATGGAAGTAAACCTTGCAGATGTGAAAAAGATGCTCAAGCAAGAAGGTGAAACTGTTGAATTAGTTGTTGATCAGGGAGGTACCCAAAAAACTGTTTCAATTGAGTTGAGATCCTTGATCTATTAAGCTCAGGTTTGGTTTCTTTGCAGCATGGGCGAACTTCGGATTGTATTTCTAGGGACACCTGATTTTGCGGCAGCAAGCCTTAAAAAGCTTGTTGAAAATAATGTAAACGTAGTGGCTGTTATTACAGCACCAGACAAACCTAAAGGTCGTGGGAAAAAATTGGGTATGTCTGCAGTTAAAGAGTACGCTTTAGAGGCCGGATTGCCTGTTTTACAACCCACCAATCTGAAATCTTTAGAATTTCTGGAAACACTTAAAGGCTACAACGCGGATTTGCAAATCGTGGTAGCTTTTCGCATGCTTCCGGCGGCAGTTTGGGATATGCCACCAATGGGAACCTTCAACCTTCATGCTTCACTGCTCCCCCAGTACAGAGGTGCAGCCCCTATCAACTGGGCTATCATCAACGGCGAAACTGAAACAGGAGTGACTACCTTCTTTTTAAAGCACGAAATTGATACCGGTGAAATCATTTTTCAGGAACGTGAAGCAATTAAACCTGAAGATAACGTTGGTGATCTCTACCAAAGATTGATGGAAAAAGGTGCTGATCTCGTGGTGAAAACTGTTCGTGCAATTGAGGCAGAAGACTATCCCCAAATCCCTCAGAATACTGATCAGCAACTTAAATCAGCCCCTAAAATTTTTAAAGAAGATTGCAAAATAGATTGGGAACAGCCATCTGAAACCATCCGAAATTTCATTCGAGGACTAGCTCCCTACCCTGCTGCTTGGTCAATGCTGCATGGTAAAGTCTTGAAAATCTATGAAGCAACAAAAGCAAATCAGGGGACGAATAAACCAATTGGAGGGTTCTATTCTGATGGGAAAAACTATATCCGAGTAAATACCAAAGACGGAACATTGAATGTTCTGGATCTACAACTGGAAGGAAAAAAACGAATGAATGTTCAGGACTTCTTGCGAGGCTATTCTTTTAATGATTAGTTGACTCTTTTTTCGCTATGCCACTGTATTGGCCAGCTTAAAGGACCAATCAATATGGACCAGCTAATCCAATCACGATAATCATTCTTCTTCATTACAGAGATCAGAATGTTTCCAATTGATGGAAATGAATATGAAAAGAGTTATCACTATGTACATAGTCGTGGTTAATTTTAATCCAATTACGGAAAAAGGAGACACAAAAGATTTATGATCATATCAATGATAGCGGCGATGGGCAGCAATCGGGTAATTGGGAAGGATAATGATATCCCATGGCATTTACCTGATGATTTTAAGTATTTCAAGAATACCACAAAAGGTCATCATGTGATCATGGGCAGAAAAAACTGGGAATCGCTTCCTCCCTCATTTCAGCCTCTTCCGGACAGGCCAAACATTGTGATAACACGGCAGAAAAATTATAAGGCAGAAGGTGGTGAGGTAGTGAGTTCCCTGGAAGCAGCCATTGACACGGCGAGACAAAAAAATGAACCGGAAGCATTTATCATTGGAGGTGGAGAAATCTATCGAATGGGACTCGAAATTGCTGATCGCATTTATCTAACAGAGATAAATGGTGAATTTGATGGGCCGGTAACATTTCCTGAATTTGATCAATCTATCTGGAAAGAAGAATCAAGAGAGCATCATCCTGCTGATGATCGCCACAAATACGCATTCGATTTCGTTATTTATTCAAAAAAATAAAACACTTATGGACATCCAATCACACAAAAGAACCCTTGGCATCATACACATTGTTTATGGATCTTTAATTGCCATCATCTTCATTTTCATCGGCAGTTTTGTATCTATTTTGTTTCCATTTATAGCTGATGAAATAGCTAAAGATGTAGGAAATGATGCTGATGAAATCCTTTTCATGGTAAGCTCTATTGTTCGAACAATCTTCATTTTGCTCTTAATCTTTTCCGCATTGCCTTCAATCATTGCAGGTATAGGATTGCTTCAGAAGAAAAATTGGGGAATAGTCATTGCTTTGATTGCAGGCTGTATATCTATTTTCAGTTTTCCTTTTGGAACGGCAGTAGGCGTTTACAGTATTTACGTGTTTGTAGAGAACAACAAACAAAAGAATGACCAAGATCAAGGATAGTGTTGTTTGGTTGACCGGAGCGAGTTCAGGAATTGGTGAGCACCTGGCTTACCAGCTGGCTGAAAAGGGAGCTAGATTGATTATTTCTGCCAGAAGAAAGGAAGAACTTGAAAGAGTTAAAGCCAATTGCAAATCCGAAACGGTAGAAATACTGACACTTGATCTCGAGGATAGCTTTTCCTTAAAACAACGTGCAAAAGAATCAGGCACCATCTTCGGGGATGTGGATATTTTGATCAATAACGGTGGCATTAGCCAGAGAGATACGATACTGAATACCAGCCTGGAAGTAGATCGAAAACTCATGGAGGTGAATTATTTTGGAGCTGTTACGCTCTCTAAGCTTCTTCTTCCAGACATGGTGAAACGAAAAAATGGACACCATGTCATTGTCACCTCAACAGTCGGTATCGTAAATACGCCTTATCGTTCAGGATATGGAGCATCCAAACATGCGTTGCATGGTTTTTATGATGCACTCAGGGCAGAACATCACGATGATAATGTTCGTGTTACGATAGTTCTTCCAGGCTATATCAAAACCAATATTTCATACAATGCACTTATAGGTGATGGCAGTCAGCAAAACAAGATGGATCCCGGTCAGGCAAAAGGAATGTCTCCGGAGAAATGTGCACGATTGATTATCAAAGCAATTGAAGCTAATAAACAGGAAGTTTACGTAGGTGGATTGAAGGAAAAAATGGGAATCTACCTAAAACGATTCTGGCCAAAAGCTGCTGCAAAAGCGATCAGAAAGCTAAGAGTAACTTAATGAAGCAATGGTTCTTCATATTATTTATTTGCCTTACCTCCTCTCTTTTTAGTCAGGACAAGAAACTGCTATCGCCGAAAGATTTTGCTGAACAAAGGATAGACGAGCAATGGGTTTATGTAAAACTCAAAACAGATAAAATAAAGGACCCATCCGCACTAGAGTTACGCTCCAATACATTACGCCCGATGAAAAACCTGGTGAAAATGAAAGTGCCCGCCGGGCAGAATCCTGTTACTTTTTGCAATCAGTTGCGACTTTCCGACAATTACGTTTATGCTGATCCCATTGTTCAATATCAACTTTTAGCACCTCCCTCCGATCCTTTAATTTCTAATCAATATTACCTTGACCTCATCCAAGCTGAGGAAGCTTGGGAAATAACCAAGGGAGATGATGACATTACTGTTGGAATCATCGATTCGGGGTTAGACCTTGACCATGAAGACTTGGTCAACAACCTATGGCTCAATACTGCCGATCCCATCGATGGAATTGACAATGATGAAAACGGGTACATCGATGATTATTACGGATATGATTTTGCCGATGAAGATAATGATCCCACCATCGAGAATGGAAATCATGGAATGATTGTCGGAGGAATTGCAGGAGCTACTACCAACAACAGTAAGGGAATTGCAGGAGTAGGCTACAATACTAAAATCGCGGCGCTTAAAGGTTTTAAATCATCCAATGGCACCAGCGGTGGTTTATATGAGGCCATCACTTATGCCGGAGCAAACGGAATGGATGTGGTGAATTTGTCATGGGGTCGAATGGGCGCACCACTTCAATCCGAACAAGACATTATAAATGATGCAGTCTTAAATTATGATATGGTGGTGGTGGCTGCAGCCGGCAATGAAGGTGGAAAATCTACAGAAGAAGAGAAATGGTATCCTGCCAGTTATGACAATGTATTATCAGTGGGTGCAACCGATGGAAATGATAACAAATCATCGGGATCGACTTTTAATTATTCAGTAGATCTAGTAGCACCTGGCGTTTCCATGTACTCTACTTTCAATAACAATGGATATGGAAATGGTGGGCCCGGCACCTCATATGCTTCTCCTCAGGTTGCCGCTGCAGCAGCTTTGGTAAAAGATAAATTTCCACAACTATCGGCCATTCAAATAATGGAACGGCTGAGATCCACATCAGATGATATCTATGATGTTGGTAATAACTCCTCTTATGATGGAAAGCTTGGTAAAGGTCGATTAAATGTCTTAAGAGCGGTAAGCGAATCAAGTGTAAAATCGATCCGTGCCACCAATCCAATGATAACGTCAAACTCAGGAGCTGTTTTTTTCGGAGATACCGTGACTATAACAGCGACAGTAACTAATTTCTTGTCACCGGTCAACAACCCATTAATAACTATTTCCTCTCCTGAAGGGAATTTTTCTGTTTCCAGTGGGAGTTTCATGCCCGGATATTTAGGAACTAATGATACCAAAGAAATTGAGTTTGAAGTGATCCTTAATGATGATATAGCTCCAGAAAGCACAGTAGATCTGCGTTTAGATTACAATGCCACCGGTTATAATGACTTTCAGTTTCTGGAGATAACTACCTCTCCGGATTACACCGATTTCGGAAACAATAAAATCAGTATGACCATTAGTGGGGATGGAAATTTAGGATTCAATGAATACGGGCCTAACCATGAAGGTTCCGGGTTTCAATACCAATTGGACACACTTATGACCTATACAGGCCTGATGATTGCTACCAATTCCACTTCCGTTTCAGATAACATCGTTTCAAACTATGTCACCGAAACACGAAATGAAGATTTTCAGGTTCAAAAATTTTACAAGCTTTATCACCACCAAGGTGCCGACAATTTTGGTTATTCGGAATTCACAGATTCCAGCCACCCGGTTATCATAGAACAATCCAATGTTACCTGGACGGATGAAGATTTCATGATTATCAGATATCGGCTGATCAACAACTCTGTAGCTGCTCTAAACGATCTGTCAGTTGGAATTTTTGCTGATTGGGACTTGGGGGACAAAACGCAAAATTATGCAGAATACAATACCACAAATGATTACATATATGTAAGAAACTCTACGGGTGATTTGTATGCTGGTGTGAATGTCATTGGAGGTGATATACCTGAATTCAGTGCAATGGATATGGGTTTATTTAATGGAAATTCACAGGATATTGATGATGTATTTAATGATGCATCCAAATATGATTACCTGATCAATCAGGATAAGTTGTCTGCCGGTGGTATGGGTGCGGGCAATGATGTTGCAACGATCAATGGAACAACTATCAACCAGATTCCTGCCTATGGTGAAACATTTATAAATGTGATTTATGCAGTAGCAAATACACAAGCCAATCTTGAAACTGAATTTCAAACCGCAGAAGATCGACTCAATGGTTTTCTACTCAAACCACGAGTACTCGAGACCTTTTATACATGCGACGGAGCTTCATTTCAGATTAATCCCGCCTACGGTGAGAACTTTGATTTTTATGAAGACCCTTTGGCTCAGGATTATATTTCATCAGGCACCAGCTTAAATGTGACATCTATCACCACCGACACCTCTTTCTATGTAAAAAATAGGGACAAAAACTACCCATCAGATATTTTCGAAGTGAAACTGAAACTGCTAAATGAAATCGCAGATTTTAGTATGTCGACAGACACCCTTTATCTCGACCACCCGACAACTAATGTGGTACAATTCACGGACTTGAGTTTAGACGCAATTTCCTGGGCATGGAATTTTGGACAGGGTACAGCTTCAAGTATTCAAAACCCAATGCTTTCATTTTCAGAGGCTGGCACTTACAGTATTTCACTATCCATTGAAAATGAACAAGGTTGTGATGATACCATTATCAAGCAGCTGGTAGTAGCTAGTCGTCCTGATTCGCCGGAGATTGCAGACATAGTGCTTTGCCCTGACGAACATGCTACTATACACGATCCCACAGCAGAAAAACTACACTTATTTGCATTTGCAAATCAAACAGAGCCCAACATAAGTGGTCTGAATATAGAAATTGGCCCTATTAAATATGATACGACTATTTATGTAAGCGGAGTTTATGGATCATTTGAAAGTGATAGAATCCCTCTTCAAATAGACGTTATGGAGGTTGTAGGCTCGTTCATTGTAGCACCTGATACCGCGTCCGCTGCACATCAAATGCTTTTCTCTGCAACTCAATTGGATGAGGGTTCTACTATAAGGTGGTTCATTGATAATGAGCTGGCCGGTTCAGACCTACAAGTCACTGAGGTTGCTGATCCAGGAGAAATTAATGTTATACTGGAGATTACAAGTGCGGATAATTGTATTAGATCCATAGAGAAAGATATTCTGATAAGCACTTCAACGTTTGCCATTCAGGAAGATGTGACTTCATGCTCGGGAGATTCTGTTGTAATAGCACCTGAAAACGGGACATACTTTGGATTTTACGCAGACCCTGAATTGACAGAATTTATAAAGAAAGGAACAAGCTTAAAGACAAACAATTATGAAAAAGTCTATGTGGTTGGCCTTGATGATGGATTACCCGGCACCCCAATAGAAGTAAATATTATTGAAGAGCTTTTGGAAGTGGAGATTTCCTATGAAGCTGAAATGGTTGGAGGCAAACACAGAGTTGGCTTTGCTCCCTTATCAGTAAATGAAATAGACGCCTTCCAATGGTTCATTAATGGAGACCTCAGTGAAACGATTGAAAATCCTACTTTTTCATTCGACAACACTTCCTATGAAATTGTTTTGCAAGTGGAAAGCTACTCCGGATGCACCGCATCAGATACCCTAAATCTGGATTTCACACCTCCCCTAGGTCTGGACATGATCAGTGAAGCTCTGGTATATCCAAATCCTTCAACTGGTGTTATACATTTGGCAGAATCAAAAAATATTGATCAGGTTTCTATTTATAGCCTGAACGGCAAGATTGTCTGGAGTAATGAAAAACCTCAGGGAATAATTGATTTGAGTGACTTGAAAGATGGGATGTATGTGGTGAAAATCACCAAGGGTACCAAAATTTATGAAGGGAATTTGCTATTAAGATAGCTATAGCATGCTAGTTGCATAAAGAAAATCGATCCCCTTGAGGAGGTTTTAGGAGTGTTTTGTTATGATCATTACCACAAACTCACCTTATTTGATCATTTTTTCAACGAACGATCTATCATAGGTCATTTCATACCCCCAATACCACATTTGCTTTTTTATCCAATCCACCCGTTGCTGAACATACGGACTGGGGTTGACTGCTGAATATCGTTTGGGGCTCGGTAATATAGCGGCCAATCTTGCAGCCTGGGTTATACTGATTCCGTCTGCAGATCGTTTAAAATAAGCTTGTGAAGCAGCTTCCGCACCAAAAATGCCATCTCCGAACTCCGCAACATTCAAATAAACTTCCATGATGCGCTCTTTACTCCAGATCATTTCTATCAACAATGAAAAATATAATTCTGCTGCTTTTCTTGTATAGGTTCTATCCGGCCATAAAAAAACATTCTTAGCAACCTGCTGAGTAATTGTGCTGGCCCCACGCATATTTCCACCACGCTTATTTACCTCCTCGGCTTTCTTGATTGACCGAAAGTCGAGCCCCTCATGAAGTAAAAAATGTTGGTCTTCCGCACACATGACGGCCAACTGTAGGCGCCCTGAAATATCCTCCAATTCCCTCCATTCATATTTTATTTCCTTTTCTAGCCCTTCTATCAACATCAGTTTAGTGATTGGAATCGGTATAAACGAATAAACAACTACCCACAATAAGGTCAGGATATTGAATAGCAAAACAAAGCCAGCGACAGATTTGATAATTTGGTTCGTGATTTTTTTCAATCTACATCTATTAATTTCGGGATATGAGAAATTTAATCCTGGTTACTTTTTGCCTTATCTTTTGGGCATCCGCTGCTCAAAAAGGAGACTTCCTACTCACCAATCATTTTCCCCGACATTCTAATATAGATAATTCAAATTTTGAAATCACTAATGATAGTCACGGAAGGTTATGCATAGCCAACCGTTCCGGCGTATTAAAATATGATGGAGAAGCGTGGGATTTCTATCAAACCCCTTCAGCAGCACTATCCATTGCAGTAGACACTACCGATATTGTCTATGTGGGATGTATTGGTAGTATTGGTATGATTGATTTTCAAGGTCGGAGCATCAGATACAATCCTATACTAAAGAAAGATACCATCAATGATTTGTTTCTTGAGACTCATCACTTCGGAGGCAAAGTGTACTTTATGGGAAGTGAGAATCTCATCGTCTATGATATTGCATCTAAAGAAGTGAAGCATCATAAAGGCAATTTCATTAACATTTATGAGTTGGATGCAGAAATGTTCGTCAATACAGCCAATAAAACGTACTTAATCAATGACTCATTAAGTCAGATTGTTCCGGCTCAAAAAGTCGCTTACAGCAGTAAAAGAAAAGACAGACCAAATCTGGTCATTGGATTTGACAATTCCATTTACACTTATGAGAGCTATGAATTTAGTCCTCTTCTGCAAAACAAACACCTTGAAAAAGAGGGGTTTATGGCAAAGGAAATTCAATGGTTGAATGACTCCCTCTTTGTGTGTACAACCTATGAGCGCGGGCTAGTTTTATACAACATGAAAGACCCTGAATATGCCATAGTGACTGACTATCATTCAGGACTGCCGGATAATGAAGTCTATACGATTCACACAGACAACTCAAACGGAATTTGGGCAGCACACCAGTTCGGTATTACTCACATCGCACCATTGTTTCCTGCATACAGCTACTCTCATTTTCTAGGCCTCAATGGCAATCTGACCAGTGTTTCTAATTATGCAAAAGACCTATGGGTGACCACCAGCTTGGGCCTTTATTATTTTGATCGGGATACTGTATTTGAAAACAAGGTATACTATGAAGTACAGCGAAAAAGCAGGAAGTCACAATCTCGTCCAACTCAGTCCACCGCAAAAAAGGAAGATGAAAAGCCAATTTTAAAAAGGCTTTTCGGGAAAAAGAACAGGGCAGAAAGCTCTAACCAGAAAGAAGAGAAAAAGGGCTTATTCAGCTCCATTGCGAACATTTTTGACAATGACAATAATGTTGAAAAAGTAAAGGGCAAACTGGATAAGAATACCAAGTATGTAAGAAAAGTGAGAAAACTACCTGTAGATATCAACTATACATTTAAGCATGTAGATGGTGCAAATGGTAAGTTTCTTTCTGTGCTACCATACAAAAACAAACTCTTGGCCGTTAGTACGAGTGGCGTTTACGAAGTATCCAAAAAAGGTGCAGAGATCATCATACCGGAGAATGTGCGATCATTTATGGTCAATAGTAATGGTCAGCTCGTGATAAGCACATCAGAACTTGAGCTTAAGATTTACAAGTTGAGTGGAAACGTATGGGTAGAGCAGGTAAGTAGTTCTATGAACGACATTATCGTAAGTATGCGTGAAGATGATCAGGGAAATATGTGGATGGCCGGGTCGGCAACAATCTATAAAACGTCATCTACGGATTCAACTTTCACGGTAAACCAGAAACTAGCCCTCAACAATATTTTTTTGGATGAAGTCAATATTCTCAACAGAGGAGACACGCTCTATTTCGTAAACTCTCAAGGCTACTTTTACTACGACGAATCGGCCAACAAAGTAGTTGAAGATGTAGCGCTAAAAGCAGAAATCGGCCAGCCCATACATCACCTATTTGACCCTGTAGAAAAAGGAGTTTGGGTCTTCAACGGCAAAGTATGGCATCATCTAAAAGAGAACGGAGAGATTGAAACGCTGGAATACCTGGGCCTGTTTCCTGACTTGAGGGCTATCTCTATAGATCAGGAATCGGATCAGCTCTGGCTCATTACACAGGCAAACGACATCCTGAAATACGATCCATCCAAAAAAGGCGGAATGGAAAGTATTACCTTTTTCCTAAAAAAAGTATCCAATGAAAAAGGTGTAATCGATCAATCGAAAAAGTTCACCCTCAGTTATGATGAAAATTTTCTGAGCATCGAGCTATCAAAGCCTGATTTTTTAGGTCTCTTGAACCCTGAATTTCAATACAAGCTGGAAGGCTTGCACAATGACTGGTCGGAATGGACGAGAAGCAAATCAATTGATTTCAGCTTTCTGCCTGAAGGAGACTACAAGCTCTTTGTACGTGCAAGAGATGCTTTTGGCAGAGTGGAAGAGGGTGAGGTTTTGTCCTTCATTGTAAAGCCACCATATTGGCAGACTCCCTGGTTCTACGCCATTCAGATTATCTTTTTCGGAGGTTTAGTCTATTTCTCGACCAGGCTTAATCAGGATAGCTCAAAGAACAGATTGCTTAGAGGAGGGCTTACTCTACTGACATTAGTTCTAATTATTGAGTTTCTGCAAAGTGCAATTGGTTCGCTATTCAGCTTCAAGAGTACGCCGGTAGTCGATTTCTTACTGGATGCCTCCATCGCTTTTATGATCTTCCCACTCGAAAGATTATTGCGCGAACTAATGACTCATGGAAAAGTAAAAATTAAGAAAAAAGAAATACCATTAGTCAGAAAGGATGCCCATGCCGAATAGCCAATTGCCCGGAGCATCCGGGTCATCACTTCGAAAAAACTCTTTCACGGCATTTATCAACTCTCCTCGGCTGATAAGATCATCATGATTACGATCCAGTTTTCTGAAAGACTTTGCAGCGAATCGCACCTCTATCCTATAACCAACAAGGAGGTCGATATATTCATCCAAATCAATGTATCCATCATTGTCGGTATCGAAATTATCAAATAGCTCCCCAACAAATTCATCTACGTATTCGGTAAAAATTGACTCGTCACCTTTTACAATAATTTGCTCTGCAAATCGTATCCAGTGCTCCCAGTTTGCTTTCCCATCATTATTGTTTACAAACAAATTGAAGTGATTCCAGCCTGCCTCAAATTTCTTTTTGATCTCTTCATATTTAGTATCTCCTTCTTTGATCCTCCAAAGAATACAAAGGTTTTCGGCTATTCCCATAAAATCCTCTTTTTCGATGACCCCATTTCGATCATAGTCAAGGATATAGAAAAATCTTTCCAGCTTGTTAATTTGTAGTTCAGTGAGCATAATTAGCAGGTGTTGTTCTAGCGAAAATAGTTAAACCTATAAATAACTCAATAACATTACAAACGTGTGGTTAGTGAGTTTACTGATGATATATATGAATAAAGGTTGTCAATTACCCATCGAGTTATGACCTAAATCGTATTTTTGGGGCTTTAAAAAACTTGTGAACTTTTCCTTGCCAACAACTAATAATTTATGCCCGCAAAAGCCATTCTAATTTCCATCGGTGATGAAATTCTTTACGGCCAAACATTGGATACCAATTCTCATTGGATTAGTGGTGAATTGGACAGCCTTGGGATTCGGGTGATGAAAAAGGTCACAATCGGAGATACCAAAGAAGAAATTCTTAGTTGCCTGGCAGAATCTGAAAAGCTTGCAGAAATGGTCCTAATTACCGGAGGCTTGGGACCGACAAACGATGACCTAACCAAGCCCTGCCTCGTGGAATACTTTGATACTCATCTCGTGCAGAATAAAAGCATGCTGGAAAATATCCAAAAGCTATTTGAGAAAGCTGGCCGAGAAATGTCTGAACTGAATGAGAAGCAGGCAGATATGCCTGCCAACTGCACTCCCATTGCCAATGTCATTGGCACGGCACCCGGTATGTGGTTTGAAAGGAACGGGAAAGTAATCGTTTCAATGCCAGGCGTTCCTTATGAGATGAAAAGGATGATGAAGGATACCATCCTTCCTAAGCTGAAAGAAATGTTTATCGAAGATGGAATATACCATCGTATGATTCGTACCATCGGAATTCCGGAATCTGTTCTTGCCCAGAAAATTAAAGACTGGGAAGACAGCCTTCCTAAACATATAAAACTTGCTTACCTGCCCACAATGGGAAGTGTGAAACTAAGATTAACCACTTCGGAAGAAACAAAGGCTATTAAGCAAGAAGTGCAAGATCAAATAGACAAGGTGTTACCAACCATAGAAAAGTATGTTTATGGATTTGATGATGATGAAATTGAAGAAGTTATAGGAAGAGCCCTTAAGAATAGTGGTCTCACACTGGCAGTAGCAGAAAGCTGTACCGGAGGCTATTTATCCCACAAAATCACTTCAATACCTGGTAGCTCCGGGTGGTTTAATGGGGCGTTTGTCCCTTATTCCAATAAACTAAAAAACCAACAATTAAAGGTAGATGAGAAAATCATTCTTGAACATGGGGCTGTCAGTGAGCCTGTTGTTTTAGCTTTGGCAAAAAATGTAAGAGAAGAGTTTATGTCTGATGTTGGGGTTTCTATAAGCGGGGTAGCCGGACCGGGTGGTGGAACAAAAGAAAAACCTGTTGGAACCGTATGGATTGGGTATTCTGACAAAAAGAAAACTGTTGCCAAGAAATTCCAGTTTACCAAAGACAGAGGCATCAACATTCAATACAGTGCACTAGCTGCATTAAACATGATTAGAATAAACCTAGATAAGGATTGACAAAATTATTATCTTTGAGAGCGAAATAAACAACCTAAAACAGAATATAATATGGCAACTGTAGAAATGGTAATGCCTAAAATGGGCGAAAGTGTGATGGAAGGGACTGTGCTTGCATGGTTGAAGAATGTAGGTGACACCATAGAAGAAGACGAATCGATCCTGGAAGTAGCTACAGACAAGGTTGATACAGAAATACCTGCCACTCACGCTGGCATTTTAAAAGAAGTACTTGCCGGAGAGGGTGATGTAATCGAGGTGGGTAAACCGATTGCCATCATTGAAATTGATGGTGAAGCAGGTGGTTCAGCTCCTGCCCCTACCGAAGCACCAAAAGAAGAAACACCGGTTGCTAAAGCAGAAGCTATGGTTGAGACCGCAATGACCACAGCTTCTTCAAGCAATGGATCAGTTGTTCCGCGAACCTCAGAATCCGGAAAATTCTTTTCTCCACTTGTTAGAAGTATTGCCAAAGAAGAAGGAATCTCAGTTGCCGAACTGGAATCAATTAATGGCACTGGAAAGGAAGGCAGAGTTACCAAAAACGATATTTTGAGTTATCTGGAAACCAGAAAATCAGGAAGTGCCCCAACTCCAGCAGCTCAACCTGCAATAGCTACTATGCCATCAGCCTCACATCAGCCTATGCCAGTTGCCGTGGATGGTGGTGACGAGATCATCGAAATGGACAGAATGCGAAAGATGATCGCTGAACGAATGGTGGCATCCAAGCACATTTCCCCTCACGTCACGTCATTCGTTGAAGCAGATGTGACCAAGGTGGTTGCCTGGAGAGATAAAGTAAAAAACGAATTCCAAAACCGAGAAGGAGAAAAACTAACCTTCACTCCTATCCTTATTGAAGCAATTGTACGTGCGATCAAAGACTTCCCAATGATTAATGTACAGGTTGATGGCAATAACATTGTGAAGAAAAAAGGAATCCATATCGGGATGGCTACTGCTCTTCCGACAGGAAATCTGATCGTACCGGTAATTCACAATGCAGATCAACTGAGCCTTGTAGGAATTACCAAAAAAGTGAACGATCTGGCTAAAAGAGCTAGAGAAAACAAGCTGAAGCCGGATGAACTTCAAGGCGGAACCTACACGGTCTCCAATGTTGGTTCATTTGGGAACGTAATGGGGACACCAATCATCATGCAGCCTCAAGTTGCAATTATGGCACTGGGAGCAATCCAGAAAAAACCATCGGTTGTAGAAACACCAGAAGGAGACATGATTGGAATTCGAAGCAAGATGTTCCTTTCTCACAGCTACGATCACAGAGTTGTAGACGGAGCGCTTGGTGGTATGTTTGTACGAAAAGTAGCAGACTACCTGGAAGAATACGACATAAACAGAGGCATTTAATAAAACCTAGTGGGGCACTCGCACCACCATCACGATCATTCAGAAGGCAACATCAAAGTTGCCTTCTTTCTTAATCTCAGTTTTGCAATAATTGAGCTGATTGGTGGACTATGGACCAATAGTGTGGCCATCCTTTCTGATGCACTTCATGATCTCGGCGACAGTCTCACGCTTGGCGTTTCCTGGTACTTCGCCAAGGTGGCTAAGAAAGATAGAAATCAAAAGTATTCGTATGGATACAAGAGATTCTCTGTTTTAGGCGCTCTTATCAATTCTATTGTTCTGGTCACAGGCTCTATTTTCATTGTCATCGAAGCAATACCTCGCTTATTTGATCCTGTAAACCCAAATACTGAAGGCATGATCTACCTCGCTATTGGTGGAGTTATTGTAAATGGTGCAGCGGCTTTCAGGCTGAGCAAAGGCCATAGTTTAAATGAAAAGGCTGTTTACACCCATCTTCTTGAAGATATCCTTGGTTGGATGGCTGTTTTGATAGGCGCAATAGTGATGAATTTCTGGGATTTACCCATCCTAGACCCCATCCTTTCCATTCTAATTGCAGTCTTTATTCTTTACAATGTTTTCAAAAATTTAAAAGAAAGTTTTCGAATCATCCTGCAGGGAACACCGCATGATATTAACATTAATAAGATCCATAAAACCATATTAGACATTCCTAAAGTATTAGGCGTTCACGACTGTCACACCTGGTCAATGGATGGTGAATATCATATTTTGTCAATTCATTTGGTCATTAAAGATGACCTTCCCTTATCAGAATTGGAAAACATTAAAAAAGAGACAAAGCTTCGAGTTTCTAAGCTAGGCATCAACCACACGACCATTGAGTTTGAAACTGAAAACGAAGAGTGCGATCCGTGTTAATTTCGTATCAATGAAATTCATTCCCTTTGTCATTCTACTTTTTATATCAATTCTTGGATATAGCCAGAAGAAGTATCTCATCCAGGAACTCCAGGTAGAGAATGAAAATGATGCCTATACACTAAACTTTAACAGGGATCAATACTACAGTAATGGTGTTGCTATTCGATACAGAAGGTTATCTGATTCTTCAAAATGGAATAGTAACCATGAGAAAGTTATTCGTTCATACGATCTGAATCACAGAATCTATAGTCCCAGACATCTTTTTTGGGAAGATTCCGCAGATATGGACAGACCCTATGCCGGACAAATTTCACTGGCAGCATCTAATGAATATTATTACAAAACTCAAGCTTACCTCAAGTTGAAACTTGAACTTGGGTGGATGGGGCCTGCATTGCGAACTGGCGACTTACAATATGAATGGCATAAATTGTTCGGGATGCAGCTACCTTTTGGCTGGCACTATGAAATCAACAATGCCCCCATCATCAACGTTTATGGAACATATGCCAAAACGCTTCTGGAATCAAAACACATTGATTTTATCTCAGAATCTAACCTTGCCTTGGGTACCTCTTTCTCAAATATCAGACAGGAAGTCTTAGTTCGTTTTGGAGATTTGAAACCTATCCAAAACTCTGCACAATACAATGGCCTCCTTGGAATTGAAAATAGAGGCCCAGATACGCATGAGGTTTACTTTTTCTTTAGCCCTGGTATCGAATATGTAGCCCACAATGCCACAATTGAGGGGAGCTGGCTTGGTAAAGAATCCATTTATACAGAAACCCGAGAACCATGGGTATTTCAAATGCGTGGAGGGATGATGATGAGCTGGACCAAGTTTGACTTTTCATTAATCTACTATCGCAGGACCAAAGAAACTACAGAAGCCACCTACCATAAATATGTAGGGATTCGGCTCAATCAAAGGTTTTAGAATACATCTGCATTGAGTCATTTTCAGTATCTTCGACTAAACGACCCTCACCATGAAAATCTCAATTTGCATACTGGCAGTTTCATTATTAATAGGATGCACTCCCTCAAAACCAACCACAGAAGAAACTCAATTAGGCGACCTTCAACATACGTTTTCCATTTCTGAAGTTGCTCGTCCGGCTTTTGATGAGGGGCTATTGCTGCTTCACAGTTTCGAATACGAAGATGCCAGAGAAGCATTTCAAAAGTCTGCAGAAGCGGATTCCAATGAATTAATGGCTCATTGGGGTTTAGCCATGACACACTATAAAGCGCTCTGGGGTTTACAAGATGTTGAAGCTGGCAGAAAGGTATTAAATGTAGTCGGAGATACCCAAGCAGATCGGTTGGCAAAAGCGGAAAATCAATTGGAACAAGATTTCTGGTTGGGTGTTGAAATTCTTTATGGAGAAGGAGAGTTAGATGAACGTAATCAAGCTTACGTAGAGCACATGGCTAAGGTCTATGATGAAAATCCGGGCAATCAGGAAGTGGCTGCTTTCTTTTCACTGGGACTTATGTGGGCTGGGTATTATGAACAGGAATACCTCAACCGCTCAGCGGAAGTAGCCGCTGGAATCATTGAAGAAAATCCAACGCATCCAGGTGCATTGCATTACATGATCCACGCAAATGACGATCCTGCTTATGCGCAAATAGCACTCAATGCCGCAAACAAGTATGCAAAAGTGGCACCTGATGCTACACATGCGCTACACATGCCTTCACACATTTATGTTGCACTGGGGATGTGGAAAGAAGTGGTTAGCTCTAATACCGCATCCTATCAGGCCAGTTTAAAAAGAGTTGAAAGGAAAGGCCTTAGTGGCAAAGACAGAGGATATCACTCCATGGCCTGGCTACAATATGGATACCTCCAATTAGGAGCTTATGATGAAGCAGCAGACCTACTGCGCGAAATGATGCAGTATTACCAGGATTCTACCGCATCCTTGAGTTACCTGATCACCATGCAAAATCAGCAGCGAATTGAAGCCGGTACCTGGCCTGAAGATCTTGAACCCATACAAGTGGATTATACTAAACTCGGACTAGCGGATAAGTCTGCTATGCACTTTTTAAATAGTCTGATTGCTTTTGATGAAAATCAACCTTCAGTCATAGAAAATGAAATATCCATATTGAAAGATCATCTAAACAGAGCAGGTTTACTTGTAAATGATCAGGGGATAGCTTTGTGCAGTGCAGGACCCACCCGATATGCTCCTTCAGAAGAAAGTATGAAAAAAACTCAAGTGGTCATCTATCAAATGGAATCATTGCTTGCACAGCTAAAAAACAATAAAGTGTTGGCCGAACAACATCTTGTTGCTGCAACTAAATTGGAAGGTGAAAGCAGCTATGATGCCGGTCCTCCATTTATTGCATATCCATCCTTTGAGCAATATGGTGATTGGTTGTTGCAACAAGAACGCTATGAAGAGGCGTTGGAACAATTCAATCAGTCACTTTATTATCGTACTAACAGAAACAAAGCATTGAGGGGAAAATTAGCTGCTTTGAAAGCATTGGATAAAACTGAAGAAGCAGAAAAGGTGCAAAAAATCATTGATGAATATGCCACGGACAAAATAATTACCAAAAGCTAGACTCAACATATAATTGTTTTAATCGAATCTATATTAAGTAAATTCTATCAGGATAGTTGCGAAACTCTTCCTATTGACATCTATCTGAAAATTAACGATCTTTAATAGAGCCTTAAAACCCCTACTATTATGAAAAAGTTAATTCTATTCCCCCTTTTTGGAGTACTCATTGCTTCATTTATCTCCTGTAATAGTGATGAAAATGACGATGGAACTGATCTTGAATTTACACTTGAAGGCACCTTATGGATCTTTACAGATCGTATTGCTTCTGGTTGTGATAATCCTGATGATAATGAGACTTTAACCAACGCCTCGTGCACTGAAAGCGATTGTGAAACCATAAGCCTGAATAATGGAATTATTACCATTGTAGATAAGGAGGCTGGGGTGTCAGAAATAACAACTGCTATGTATACCATATCGGGAAATATCGTCACCATAACGTTCGAGGAAGAAGGAGTAACTACTGAATTCGATGTTACATATTCGATTCAGGCCAATATCCTGACAATTATGTTCACTTTCCCGTTTGATGGATGTGATGTTGTGGAAACTTATAAAGCGATGGAATAATCATTCAATAAAATTCTTAAAGTCGGACTAAACCTCCGACTTTTTTATACCTTTCACATTAAGTACGCTGATTAAAGCATCAAACTATAAACTAAATTCTTCTAATCTCACCGCTCTTTAAATACAACAGATATCCTTCAACTTCATAACCCATTTCGGAAAGCAGCGAAGCATACTCTTTTAGTTGACGGTTATCTTCAGGTTTTGGAAAGCCACTTTTAAAATCAATCACCTTGGCATTCTTTCCATTAATTACCACCCGATCCATACGCTTAGTCTCCCCATCTTTAGGTAGCACCACCACTTCGGTCTTAACCTCTCCTTCTCCGCTAAACCATGATTTGATCTGCTCATCCTTCCACAAGTTATTAATCAGTTTTTGATACCACTGACGATCTTCTTTGGTGATTTGCATAGCACGCTCATAGCGCTCCAGCACATCAATGGTATCTTCGTAATGAATGATTTCAGACAAAATCTGGTGAAGCAATATTCCTTCGTTCCGGCTCTTTTCTACTTCATCGTCGTAGTATGCTTTTCCGGTTTTCCGGACTTGCAATTTGCCGCTCCATTTATTAGAAGTGTACCGGTCTAGTTTGATCATTTCATCATCGGACTCCCTGTGCTTTACAGGAATATTTCCCATTTTGAAAACGTTACTACCAGGATTCCATCCTTCCATCGATTGTCGTTCAAAAAATGCCCATAGCAACTTACTTGCGGTGCTGTACATTTTCTCTTTCTTACCCGGCGGTGGCTCGCAGTGAACAAAGAGCGCATTCTCCGCACGTGTGAATGCCACGTACAAAACATTCAAACTTTCCAGGTGCCACTTGGCGAATTCTTTCTGATAGCTCTCGACAAAGCGAGTATTCTCAAGCTCCGATTTATAGTCCACCGGGAGGTTTTCTCCTTCCTGATATGGCGACTGGTACCAAACAGGTTTGGAGCGGCTGTTCATATCAAAATTGCAAAAAGGAACAAACACAATTGGGTACTGAAGACCCTTAGATTTATGCGAAGTAATCACCTCAACCGCATCCAAAGCCCCGGTAAGCTGCACGGATCGCTTCTTTCCATTGTCCTCCCACCACTCGATGAACAGCCGAATATCTGATCGATTGTTTTTGGTGAACTCCAATACAGCATCCTGAAATGCCTGCAAATACACAAACTCTGACGCTAACTTGCTTAGCTCGAACGTCCGAATGAGTACCTCTACCAATTCCAAAATTGGGAGATGAAGTAAGTGTTGCTTGTATTTGGTGAATGTACCCGGCAACCCTGCTTGACCCAGCTTAGAAAAATCAGCATGTCCCTCGAAATTTTTCTTCTTCACTGACTTTTGATATCTGTATGTAAGATCAGCCAGAATGCTTACATCATTAGGGTTGATGAGATGATTAAAAGCAGAAAGTAATAACTGAACAACAGCAGCATTTTCCAGCAACATCCCTTCAGCAGAGATAACTTCAATTTCGGTATTGTGGGTCCTTCGATAGTCCAGTACATAATTCACAATATCGGTGGCCTCTTTATTAGTTCTCACAAGGATGGCCATGTCATTAAGCAAATGACCGTCTTTGAGTAATGACTCCATCGTCTCAATCGTGCGCTCCATGGATCGCTGCTTCCATTCGTTTTTCTCCGATTCCAAAAATTCCAGATGAACGAACCCTTCTACACCCAGATTTTTCTCAGCCACCTGTTGCTCCGACCCTTCGTATGTTTTCATTATCATCCGACCCTCTTCAGTTGAGATGGTATCACTCATTTCTTCAACCATTATTTGGGGAAGAGTAGAGAAAATCTGATTGTTGAAAGAAACAATGTTTTTTGCACTGCGGTAATTGGTACTTCTGGTTGGATCGACAGTCGTTTGAGGGATTTCCTTCTCCACTGTATCCAATAGTAAAGTGGGGTCACCTCCCCTCCACCCATAAATGGATTGTTTCGCATCACCTACTAGGATGTTTTCGTTTCCATTGGCCAGACTTTCTTCCAAAAGCGGACGAAAGTTGTTCCACTGAAACTGGGACGTATCCTGAAATTCATCAATCAGAAAATGCGAATACCAGGTACCGACTTTTTCATAAATGAACGGTGAACCTGTATCATCAATGATCTGGGAAAGAAAGTCCGGAAGGTCAGAGATCATAATTACCTCCTCTTCTCGCTTATATTCCTGAAGCTTCTGAGCCAGATCTGTCATCAATCCAAGTGTATACAAGTGTTTGAGCACTGCGTTAGCAGTATAATAATCCTGCCGATGCTGTTCTATATACTCGAGGGCTTCATTCATTAAAGGCATGAATGAAGACTCAGCCTGCTGGATAATTTGGTCTTTCAGCTTACTCGATTTAGAGGTCCATGCCTCAGATTGATCTCTGGCTGCTTCAACACGCTTGGTGAGCAGGCTATCATACTCCTTTCGCTTTAGCTTAGGGAAGAAACCTCCGGGTCCGGAAGCTTTATAATTCAGATCATCAAGGGATAAGTCGGCGGTTTGCATTGCCTCCTCAAACTGATCTGCAATTTTAATCAAGTGATTTTCAAAAACTTTCTTTGTCTTTACCAATTCACCTTTCAGGTTCTTGATCTTTTCTTTAACATGCTCGTCAGCGAACTGACCCTGTGGAAGCTTTTTAAACTCTTCTTGAAAAAGCTGTTTGGCCAACTTGCTCACCTGATTTTTTGTCTCATACCCTTCACCTTCTGCAAGACCTTCCATTGAGAACTCAACCAACCAATCCCGAAGTTGCTTATTGGTCTCAACTCCTTCATATACATTCGAAGTGATGAACTCTGCCACTTTATCAACATCTAACTCAATTCCAAAACTCCCCTGAAGGCCTATTTCCCTTGAGAAAGATCGGATGACCCTATGGAAAAAGGTATCAATTGTTGTGATATTGAAGTAGCCATAATGATGTAATAAATGCGTCAGAGCGTCATTAGCAGATTCAATAATCTGATCTCTTGTTTTACCTAAATCCTTTTCGAAAACAGGAATCAATTCATGCTTTCCTTTGGCTATATCAATAAGAAACTCCAACACCCGCTCCTTCATTTCCTCAGCAGCTCTATTGGTGAATGTAACCGCAAGAATTTTCTGATAATAGTCTTTCGATCTGAGCGCAAGCTTCAAATACTCTTTGGCTAAGGTGTAAGTTTTGCCTGAACCTGCGGACGATCGATAGATGGTGAGAGACATGTTACGAAAATAGCAGTAAGCTGAGATTAGGCGTTTGAAACCACAAATTAGTTATCCACAAAATGATGAATTCAACATTTAAATGGGCTTTTTCATCGAAGAAAGTTATCAATGTTACCTTAATGTTAACAAAATGTTAGGCAAATTTTGATTTTATGTAAACTTGAGGTAACATTAAAGTGTTAATCACTTAACATTCAGGAAATATTAAAAGAGATAGAGATTATGAGAAAGCAATTACTGATACTGACAATGGTGCTATGCGTTCTGGGGGTGCAGGCAAATAATGGAAATGGAAAAGCTGAAAATCCAAAGCCTACTAATTACCAGGAAGTAATTTCAACCATTGAATATCCTCAGGTATGCAAGGAAAAAGGTATTGAAGGAAAGGTAATTGTGACTTTGAAAATCGATAAAGAAGGAAAAGTTATTAATCACAGATTTGAAGAATACCCATGTTCTGATCTTAGAGATGCCGTAAAAGCAAAATTATCAGATCTTAACTTTGAGCCTGCAAAAAACTCAGCAGGACAGTCGGTTGTTGGATTAATCGCAGTTCCTGTTAACTTTAAGCTAACAATCTAGTTTTAATTAATTAGATCAATTTGTAGGCCGCTCCGATTTTTCGGGGCGGCTTTTTTGTGCCTTATTCCTTCTTCGATCTCAGTCGTCCCACCAC
>NZ_JAVJTR010000009.1:0-290187 GCF_040220215.1 Ekhidna sp. | reverse complement strand
AACCAAAAATGAAGGGCCACCACGGCCTTTAGTTTAGTCTTCTATAATTATTTCAAGAGATGTATTTTAAAGAAAGGAATGGGGTGAACTTACCCCGCGGCTAGGAATGACCTATCTCAAGTATTAGTCCCCATTCCAATTCAAGAGGGGAAGTTTTAACATGATAATTTCCGCAAGGATAAATACTATATCCCCTCAGAGTCACCTATTAGGGGCTCTGAGAATTTATCATAATACCTGAGTTAACCCATAGATATATGAGAGGAGTCAAATATTAGCTGGAAACTGATTCGTCTTTGGAACAAACTTTTGTTTAATTATTCAATACGTTTTTTCTTAAAGGTGGTACTATTCAAAGGTGTGTTTTCAGCAGGGTTAACTCTTTGGTAATACTGCTTATTTAAATCATAACGAAATGTTATTTCATGTGCTGATCCCAAATCGTTTCCTTCATTACCAAATACACGCTCTATTGAATAGCCAATGAGATACCTATTATCCACTCTAAATCCAATTGACGCTCCTGCAATGGACCCTGATCGATAGGTAAGCCCACTAACCACCTGATTCTCATAAGAATAAAAAATTGCAGCAGAAAGTATATCTCTTCCATCGCCAAATCGCTGATAAATTAATCTTGGTTCTACCAGGTCATATCCATATCTGACAGGTACACGGCCATTGAGTGTTGCAGTTAAAACCCCTTCTAGCCTACTACTTTTATTACCCCAAGTGCTGTTTAAATGATGATATGCAACACCTATGTCCCCGTATTGATGTGCCACAATAAACCCAGAGCTGACATCCCAACTATTATCCGATTCTGAATTCAATAAAGGATCGTTCATGTTTTGGACGAAAATATTCTCCCTGTCCAAGCGAACCTGAAACCATTCAGCCATAAGTCCGAATGAAATACGGAATGATTCATTCAAACTCATATGATAGGCACCTGAAGTCACGGCTCTGTAATTCTTAAAAACATCAAACTGCTCATAGTAGACATTACCACCAACGCCAAAGCGATCACCCCTCAATAAGGTATGACCTGATAAATATGACATTGATTGACTGCTTTCTAGTCCCGTCCAGGCTTGCCTGTAGGTAAATGAAACGGAACCACCTGAAAATCCGGTAAATGCTGGATTTAAGCTAAATCCATCTGTCATAACTTGCTGAAAATTAGGTATTTGCTGAGCTTTAGTAGAATAAATAAATATGCCTATTAGATGGATGTATAATAATAGCTTTTTCATCTGGTTATGATGGTTATTGGCTGCTTAATTACAGTTGATTGCTCATCTACCTTTAACACACATAGGTAGGTGCCTGCGGAAAGCGTTTTACCTCCATAGGTTGCAAACCAGTCATTGGCATACCCTTTTCTGCTAAAAATTAATTCCCCAGCCGCTGAGTAAATCTTAACACTATTTTCCGGATACCTCTCAATATTTTCGATGTAGAGGTAATCATTCATTCCATCGTTGTTTGGAGTAATGACATTGGCGATTTTGACAGGAACATTGGTTGTAACAACAATATCCTTTACTATGCTATCTGTGCAACCATTATCATTGGAAACAGTAAGCCTCACCTCAAAAGCACCAGCCTGGGAAAAGATATTTGTAGGATTTGACTCTGAAGAGGTATTGCCATCTCCAAAATCCCAATTCCATGTGGTCACAGATTTTGATGAGCTATCATAAAATTGAATCAAAGCGCCAGTTCCTGGGTTTTCATCCATAAAAAAGGATGCTTCAGGGCTACTGAGAACATTCATTTCAATGCTATCCGTCCTATCATATATTGTATTTGTAACCCATAACCAGTGAGACCCTGATTCCGTCCATGTAATAGTTACTTCATCATTATCTGCAACAAGTTCTCCTCCTGAAACAGTCCATTCATAATTCCCTGCAAAACGACTTGGGCTTACAAGGTGGGTTGATGATTCACCCTGACAAATTTCGAAAATTTGTTGCTCAATTTTTGGATCTACATTTATTTCAAAAGATGCTGACTGTGAAGGGCCCATTGTAGCCAGTTGACTATCAAACGATTGCACTGACCATTCGTAACTTCCGTCCGCTAAAGAATCAAGTACAACTTCGGTGGTTGAAATAACTTCATCAATTCTAGTTCCGAGTGGGATTAAGTCCTGACCATCTTTTATCAAAGAGAAAGTGTAGTACAATCCATCTCGAGCAGTTTCTGTATCCAGTGCACGATCCCACGTCAATTTAACCTGATCATTTGTAACCGTATTGGCCAGGTTTTGTGGAATTGTAGGAAACTCATTGGGGTACGGCAGGTTATTATAATGAATGTAAGAAACCGTATCACCCACCGCATCCAAACCACTAATTACAATTTCTAAATTGGTATCTCCATTCACATCGATCCAATGGACAGCTCCAAAACTTATGCCTTCATACTGGATCGGGAAGTCATCAAATTGAAGATCATTGTTTATTAAAATCTCTGTATAGTCTGGATAACTTATCATAATATCCAAATCACCATCGCTATCCAAGTCTCCCATATCTGTGCTGGTTGCACCTATGGCTAGTGGAAAAACATCGAAAATGAAATTGGACCTATTTACATACAAAGTTGCCTGGGTATCTAAATTTAGTGCCATGAAATCCATGTTTCCATCTGCATTAATATCACCGAGATGCGCTTGCGAAAAGGACGTTTCTAACAAAGACCGATTATAAAGAACTGCATTATCATTCCCGACACATAAATTTTCATAAATATTGATCTGAGTATCCTCGGATATAAATACATCGTGTTTTCCATCATTATTTGCATCCATTAATTTGAAATCTAATCCCGGATATGCATCAAAGTAGTCATATGCACCATTTACAGTTTCATACATCCAGACGATGAATGTTGATGGTTCTGCTATGATTAATTCTTTGACACCATCTAATCCCATATCTACTGCTTCTACCCTACTCGCATTGATGCCTGTAATCAATATTTCTCTGCTGCTTTCCGTAGTATTGAAATCATAAATCACCTCAACTGTGGAAGGAGTAGCTAATAGAATATCCATTGATCCGTCATTATTCAAGTCTTCCCACCCGGCATATGTCACACTTGTAAAATCATATGCATTCCGAACAAACTCATCCGCACTCTGATTATAAAGGGCGTAACCGTTAGCCTCTTTTACCAACATGTCATATTGGCCATTTGAATCGAAATCTGCCCCACTCTGGGCATCCATAAAGATTCCATCAAATGGGTTTGTCTTTCGTTCAAAAGTTTCGACCTCAAAACTGAGCTCCTCACTAAATGGGCTTGTAGCATAGCTATTATCGATTGTTTGTACAGCCCAGTAATAAGTACCGTTTTCAAGATTGGTAATGATAAACTGTTCTACATGACCAGCATTTCCCTGATCAATCAGCTTTCGCGATCCATCCGGATGGGAATACGGATAAACAATGGTATCACTTTCAGAGCGTACATAAACATTATAGAATAAACCATTTTCATGTGTTTCGGCATCAAATGCCTTATCCCAATAAATTGTTGCTTCATCAAACTCAACGATTGAAAAAAGATTGCTTGGAGCAGAAGGTGCGGTATTGATTTGACCATCGATTTCTTCAATATCTGCCATAAACCATGAATCATCTCCGTTAAATCCTCCATTTCCTGAAAGCAAATGATTGATTTTACCATCTCCATCAATATCATAATAGACACTCCACGCACTGTAATACTCTAACCTGCCCAGATGACCCGAATTGTAGTATTCTCCATTGGGAGATTGTGGAAAGTAATTACCCTCAGGATTAATTAAATCTGACCTACCATCAACATTCAAATCGATGATTGATAAAGACCCACCCTGTTGACTAATATAAAATGGTTCAGTTAGTGATCCTTCATCGTTTATAGATATGTACCCCTCTCCAACCATATCGATATACTCATCATTGTTATAATCAATGAACTCATCCACTGGAATCGTTCCGGATCTAAGACTCGTTTTTGAGAAATTATCTGGATCAAATCCATCTTTACTCCCATAATAAATTATATAGGCATCATTAATGTCATCAAAGGCAAAAGCATCCAACCAACCATCATTATTGTAATCACCAACTTTTCTTAAAAATCCTTCAATGGGAATGGAATCATATTTGACAAATTTTTCTCCATCGTTGTGATGTGTCATAATCATTATACCTGATTCTCCAAAAGCGTCATCAACTAAATCAATGTCTCCATCTCTGTCAATGTCAACCAGAAAACGTGTTGAAACATTTTGAATTCCATTCGAGTATATCAAGTCGTACTTATAGGAGTTTTCACTTTCCCATAGCGCTATTCGTTGTTGATTCTCTGTTGCGGAAAAATCTTGATAGATGATATCTAAGTGTCCATCATGATTAATATCAGACAAACCGATTATAAAGCTGATACTCCCATCTACTTCTAGTACAGAAGACTCTAAGTTAAGCGACCCATTTATGTTATTTAACAGACTTAGTTGCCCATCCACAACCTGCAATAAATCCATGTCATTGTCATTATCAAGATCTGCTCCTAAGATGTTGCTGAGTTCTATGTAATCATTGGAGTTTATAACGAAATCATAAGTATATTTTTCATGCTTATAAGCGTTCCATTCTGAAAATTCACTACCTGCCAGGGCTTTATTGATTGCCTGCACCCGCCAGACATAATATCCTTCTTTTAGGTTAGATAATTGGTGAATATTTGAAGTTGCTGAATTTCCAGACCTCCAAACTTTTCTGAAACCATCATCAAAAGCCATAGGGTGTATTAATGTCGACTGATTCAAAGAATCATAAAGGGGGGCATACAATACCTCGACATTATAAGAGTCAAAAGGTAAGTCATAATCCCAGGTCAATATGAGTGTGTCAGATTGCATAAATGAGCTCTCATTATATGGTGAACTCACATCTGTAGCAGGATTACTTGTATTTAGGTATTTAGCATTTCCATTAATTGCAACCAAATCAAGATCCAGATCTTGATCCAAATCTGCAAAGCGGATAACACTTGATTCAAACTGTTGAATGATTTCCAAAGCGTTTGCGGAATCATTTTTAATCAGATATGATTGTTTAAAGGCCTCTTCACCGAATAGCAGAATTCGATATCCTGCTATGACGTCAGTGAAGTTATCGTGATCCACATCACCCAGTTCCATATAAAAATCACTCACATGATAACCTGAATTATCATCGACAAATGGCGAAGAGAGAATGGCTTCTGATACTTTTTCAAATTGATTATTTTCATTCTCAAAATATTCAACCAAAAGATCTAAAGTGTATACCCCTTGCTCGATATCAATGGGTGCATAAACCCTGCTGAGTAGAATCATGTCCACATCACCATCATTGTTAAAGTCGGTCAATAAATGTTCATAAGATTCTCTAAAAACATCAGGTGCTAATTCAGGTATTTGGAATCCTGTACTAACGGGATTAAAATTTTCTTCTTGTCTTTGATATAATAAATCGCCATTTAGCAAATGATACATATCATTAATACCATCCATATTCAAATCTCCAAACGCAACATATTCTGAAAAGAAGGAAGATCCTTTAGTATGGGTTAGATAGTCTTTCGGTTCGGATATTTCATTTCTGATAACACCCTGAAAGTATTGATCCTGCCCCATTGGAAAAAGGTCATTAATCCCGTCGAGGTTAAAATCGAAAACATCCATTCCTAGTAAGAACTCATAAGAAACATCTACTTCTTGCTCAAAGAAATTCTGTCCATCGTCATTAATATAAACACCTTGCTCATTCACAATATCCAAGAGCTCATCGTTGGATGTTTCAACAATTTTTGAGATAAGTAAAGCCCGATCCTCAGTATAAGATGTTTCTTCATATTTTCCATCTCTAAATACAAATGCCCGTTCATTATTTAACCCATTGGCATTTCGTAAATCACTGATAACTAATAAGTCGGGATCTCGGTCATTATTAAAATCACCGACAGCAACGTCTTTCTTAAACCTAATATTCTCGTCCTCAATGGATAAAACTGAAATTTCATATGGACTTAGCTTTACAGGAAGCTCCGAAACAATCTCGAAGGTTTTTTCAGTACTAAAGTCCGATAATTGCCCATTTGCTTTAAAGGCCTGAACAGACCAAAAGTACTCGCCAGCAGGAAGTTGCTTCACCTTCACAATCGTGTCGCTTTTAAATCCCGGCCAACTCACTTGGGAGGTGTTATCAGTAAAATTGACGGATGGTTGAATAACATATCCCGTGGGCCCAATAAGCGAAATGTTGTATGCATGTGACGTGTCATTTGGGTAGCTCCACATAAGCGTTACATCATTATTGTCAACCTCAGATGTAAGTGATGCAGGAACTGCAGGTGTAAAGGATGGGTACCCGCCATCATTACGAAGTATTCTTGTTGAGTAATAGTCATTGTCCAGCGATCCGCACACAGCCAAATCCACATTGTTATCTCCGTCAATATCTCCCCAGGCCGCAGCAAAGCGTACCTTAGGTAACAATTCTGCTACATTAAAAGTGAAATCACCAGTGTTTTGATAAACCATTGCTTCTGGCTCATCGCCTGCGGCTTCATTAAGCCCTGTAATAACAAAATCTAATAAGTTATCATTGTTAAAATCAGCTGCTTCAATGTCTCCCCAATATGAGTTTCCTATTGTATCAATCAGGTTAAAATCTCCGGAACTATTAAAGTTATTCTCATAGATATAAACTCCATCAGACTCAGCATCAAAATCATATCCAGAGGCTAGTAAATCTTGATCACCATCATTATCAAAATCACCCCATTCTGTGGCGGGCAAGAACAAAGTTGTGAATTCATATGCTTCATGAAACACACCGTCATCATTTATCAAGAGTTTGGCCACTAATTCACCAAAGGCAGTTTGGCCAAAAATGGAAATATCTAAGTCTCCATCTATATCTACATCTACAAATTTGGCATCTCCATTATAAAGGTTATCTGTGAATTCAATAGGTGTAAAGACATCATTACCATCATTTCTGAACAATCTTGTTTGCACCAGCCCTTCTTCATAACTGGCAACTCCCATCCCAAGTAAATCAAGATCACCGTCGTTATCATAGTCACCAAACTCCAGGTTCCCTCGGTCCATACCAATATTTTCATCGTTCACTGCCACGAAACCTTCACCTGTGTTCTTATAAATGATTAGCTTAATTTTTCTATTACCACTCGCATCTAAATCTTTGGTTAGTCCCGTTACTGCAAAATCCACCAGGGCATCTGAGTTGTAGTCACCAACTGCGAGTGATGGTATGGAAGATAAGCCTTCCAATCCAAGGTTGAAGGCTGGCTTAAAATTCCCAGCTCCATCATTGACACTAATTCGACAAACAGGTTCATTATTATCAAAACCTGTAACAAGTAGATCTAGGTCCCCATCAGAGTCAAAGTCTATGAAAGCTACATCACCAGCTACTTGTGGGATTTCTGCAGTGGTTATATCAGTGAATTGAGCGTACGAAAATTGAATTGAAAGTACAAAAAATAGTATCAGGCAGGATCTTGTAAGTTTCAATGGCTTGGCGGTTAAAACTATAATATTAAGAATATTTTCTAACTTTTCATTCGACAATTCGACAAACCACCAAAGATGAAGAGATATATACTTTGCTTTACCGCCATATTATTTTGCTATTTTGCCATTGCGCAAAATGAAACATCAATCCTCTTAAGTTCTACCGGTCACACAGGTAAAATCAGAGATCTGGGTTTTATATACGGCACTAACGAGCTAGTGAGTGTCAGTGAAGATAAAAGCCTGAGATGGTGGAATATCGAAGAAATGTCGCTTAAAGAAAAAAAATACCTACCTGATATCATTGAGGTATCTGGCTCCAATTATGCCATTGCAATTAATGAAAATTTAAATCTGGTTGCAGTGGGATCTGCCTATAACCCATTAAAAGATTATGCACCTGTAACTATCATAAACAATAGCAATAAATCAATAACCAAAACCTTAAATGTTCACCAAAATAATATTGTTGCGATAGACTTTCATCCTACCGATCCACTGCTTATGAGTGGAGACGAATCTGGAAAATTAGTTTTGTGGGATGTTTCAGATATTCTCTCCCCAACAGAAATCAATACCATAAATCTCTCAGACAAGATTAATGAAATCTCATTTCATCCATCGCAAAATATGATAGCTGTGGCAACAGATACAAAGCTTATTGAAATTATTGAATATGACCTCACAAGCAAAAAACTAAAAAGCAATAAAACAATATCCGGCCATTTCCTTGGGGTTAATAGGGTTTCATTTTCATCCAATGGGAGGTACTTGATTTCAGGTGGACAAGATGGCTATGTCATCATATTTAGTCCGGAAGGAAAGGTACTAAAAAAAATAAGCGGACTTGGTCATGAGATTACGAGTCTAGCCATCTCAGATGATTCTGAAATGGTAATAGCGATGACAAAGGTTAGCGGTATGGGCAGAAGTTATACACTTCCTGAAGGCATTCCCATCGCAGAATTTAACGGTCACAGCAATACCGTTTATGATGCTGTGTTTCTAAAGGTTGAAAACAATAATTACCTGGTAGCTTCAGCTGGGGGTCTCGAAAATGAAATATTGATTTGGAATCCTATCAATGGAACATTGAGTGGAAAAATAGGCAATGGAAGTGCGGCTGTACACAATTTAGAACTTGTTGATAACAAACTACTCATTAATCAAACATCTAACCGACAACAATATCAGTATAGTTTTGATCTAACAGATTTGGTAATTACACCCAATCCTGATAATGTGATTTCAAAAAATAATAATGGAAGCATAAAACAACTCACCCCCTATTTATTAAAGAAAGGGTCAATAAATATTAAGAATGATAAGGATATCGATGGCCGCATTTTAAGCTATTACTCAACTGCTGATGAAAGCATTCTTGTTGGTAGTGATTTTACGCTTAGCCACTACGATAAAAATGGTGGGTATGTGGGCTCTCTTATAGGTCACACAGGTGGCGTTCGATCAATTACATCAAATGAAAAGTACTGGATTACAGGTGGTGAAGATGAGGTCATTCATTTCTGGTTAAAAGAAAAGTATGAAGATGGACCCTTTGCTAGTCTGTATATAAAAGATGATAATGAATGGGTGCTATGGAGTGCAGATGGTTATTTCGCTTCTGCGGGTCAGGGTGCTGATCATTTTGGTTGGCTCAAGCCTTCATCTAATGATTTTCAAACCTTCTTTAATGGAAGCCAATTCTTTTCAATACTCTTTCGTCCTGAGGAAGTACAGCTCTCCCTGGAACAAGGAATATCAGTGGAAAATATATTGAAAGCTCAAGGAGATCGCATTTTTTCAATAAATAACATTCAGAGGCCTGCGGTGGCACTCCTCGAGCACCCTTTTTCAATAGATGAAAATAATCGGAGTTTTTACTTGATTTCTAATGGCGAAGTGTATCAATCGGATGCCGCAAAAATCACCCTTCCTGTAAAAGCAATCGATGGTGGTTCTGGGATCAAAGAAGTAGCAGTCTATCAAAATCAAAAATTAATTAAAAGTCATCAAGTATCTTCCGATGAAAGAACATTGAATTTGGAATATGAAGCAAGTCTTCTCCCCGGCATCAATAAGTTTTCAGTAATAGCAATCAATTTTCAGGGAATTGAATCCCGCCCAGATCAACTTTCAGTGAACTATACTGGTAGTGCAATTGCTACTGGCGATTTGCATGTCTTCAATATTGGTGTGAATAAATACAAAAACACCTCATACAACCTCAATTATGCTGAACCTGATGCTAAAGCTTTCCTTGAGAAAGTTCAGGATCAATCGGGTAATATTTTTGAGAAGGTTTATGCGTATTCAATGTACAATGAGGAGGTCACCAAAGCTAATGTGATTGCGAAGTTTCAAGAAGTGATAGCTAAAGCAAAACCTCAGGATTTATTCATATTTTATTACGCAGGTCATGGAACAGTTGACCTGGAAAGCGAATTCAATGATTACTACTTGGTACCATATGATGTCACTCAGCTTTATGGAAATAATGATATGCTTAAAAAGCAGGCAATATCTGCACAGGAACTTAAAAAAATGTTATCAGAAGTGAGTGCACAGAAGCAGCTTATTCTTTTAGACGCTTGCCATTCTGGTGGAGCTGTAGAACTTTTTGCCATGAGAGCCAGCCCTCAAGAAAAAGCTATTGTCCAATTGGCACGAAGCTCTGGCACGGTTTTACTCTCCGCAAGTGGTACTCAGCAATTTGCTACTGAGTTTGATGAGTTAGGACATGGAGTCTTCACGTATGCCCTATTGCAGGGTCTGAATGGTGATGCAGATGGTGGTAACAAAGATGGGAAAATAACTGTGAATGAACTTAAAGCATACCTGGAAGATCACATCCCTGAACTCTCAAAAAAATATGGTGGATCCGCACAGTTTCCAACTGGTTTTAGTACCGGTCAGGATTTTCCAATAAGCGTAAGACAAAATTGATCATTTCAAACAAGCTATGTTTTTAACGTTGATCATATCAAATCCGGCAATAAAAAAAGGTAACCTTGCCATGCAAAATCACCTTTCTTTATTCGCACAAAGTGTGCAATGATTAAATATTAATCATTAACCAACTCTACGTTGATCGCATTCATTCCTTTCTTACCTCTTTCGGTTTCGAATTGTACTTTGTCATTTTCTCTGATTTCGTCAATCAGACCATTTACGTGTACAAATATGTCTTCGTTTGAATTATCTGGTTTGATGAATCCAAATCCTTTTTCGTTGTTGAAAAACTTAACAGTTCCTTCTTGCATTGTATTATTATTTATTGTTATTGAGTAGTGCTTAATCTATTCGCTCTACATTCACGGCGTTTAAGCCTTTTTTTCCTTCTTCTACTTCAAAAGCAACCATATCATTTTCCATGATCTCATGGATAAGGCCGCTGGTATGAACAAAGATGTCCTTACCGTTATTACTTGGGGTGATGAATCCAAACCCCTTTTCACTGTTGAAAAACTTTACTTTTCCTTCTTGCATTATTGTTTATTGTATTGTTAATGTATTCTATCCTGGTTGATAGTTACCTCTTTCTGTCAAAATCAAAATATTGGTATCCATCGCAATAATGAAGAAAAAACGATCGATTAGGACCTGCGTCTTATCAATTTGAGTGGATACGTTGGGAGGAAATTCTTAAAGGAAAATACTACTTAAACGGATACTACCTACTGTTAGGAACAGCGTACTTACTAAATTATTGGCTCAATTCTTTGATTGAGCAGTGCAAATATAGTTCTTTTATTGAATATAAAATAATTTAAAGCCAGCCTACAGTACTAGTCGTATCGCTTCAATGAATATTTCGGCAAATCTGTTCATTCAAGCGACCAAAAGTCTTCGATTGTACACTATTTGATGTAATTTCATAAATAACCAAATCGTCAATTTTTATGAAATTTTTTACGTCCTCTTTACTCCTTTTATGCATTTTTTGCTCATCCGCCCAAGATGTGGACATAGTCAAAATTGTAGATGCCCTCACCATCAAATGGGATAAGCGTGCGTCAGACCTGGAAACCTACATGGGAATGAAATATTACTGCACGGCTGATAAATACCGTAATGAAACAATTGACCTACTTGATGACATTCATCATTATGATACATTGCTGTACGGCATAGTGACAAGGAAGTACGCTGATACTAAAGACAAAGAAGCTGAAGCTACACTAAAAGATATCATAGAGTTGGAAGCGGAATATACCACGGCAAACTTCAAAGCATTTCTCTCTGAAGAATGTGAAAAATTTGCTGAAATTGAGGAAAAACGTAACGAAGGTGGTTCGTATGCCAAGGATGTGGAGAAGCTTGAAAAGGAACTCGTAAAATATGTAGGCAGTATCACCCAGAGAATTGATCTTATTGATGAACACATTCACCATTTAGATCTTGATTAACATTGCTTCATTTGAGTAAGGGGGCTCTCCTTTATGCTTTTCTTTGCGCTCTTTCTTACACTTATTCCTCCAGACCAGAGATCATTAAATGTTTGGTACCTACACCATAGTGGATGGATGGTAGAGACTGATAACCACCTACTGATATTCGATTACTTTCCTGACGAGCTTAATCAGGAAAACAAAGAGGCTGTCAGTAGCTTATTGAGCCAGATGATTGAGGGTGCAAATAAGCATGTATTATTTATCATCAGTCACGAACATAAGGATCATTACTCAAACGAAATATATCAATGGAAAGATCTGGATCGAGTTCAATATGTATACGGGTGGGACTATAATTCTGAACTTGATTCATATATTTCAGCACCTCCTGACAGCCAAAATGTCACTGTCGGGTCTTTAAAAATAATAAGATCAATCCCAGCGACCGATCTGGGGTCTGGGTTTCTAATTACTGTTGATGATGTTGTTATTTTTCATAGTGGAGATCATGCCCAATGGGCAAGTGAGTATAAAATGCAATTCCGATCCGAGGTTGATAAAGTCGCAGAGTATGATACTAAAATTGACTTGGCGTTTATGCCTATTTCCAGAGGTACATGCGGGGATGTAACTACTGATTTAACCGAAGGGGTTGTTTACACTCTTAATAAGCTAAAACCCCGATTCTTCTTCCCTATGCATGTCAGATGTGTGGACAAAATACAACTCTACCAAAGCTTTACAGATAGCATTAAGGATAGATTTTCTATGGTTCAATTTAGATATGGGACATTTCCTGGTGAAGCTTTCAGCATTAGCATGAAGCAGAAGTAGAAATACTTTCAATTTTTGATTATCAGTATTCCTAAGGATATCTATACCTTTAATAATCATTAGCTGATCATGGACGCTCATCTAGATATTGATAAATTAAATGATGCATACCTCGAAGATGAGGAAAGTTATCAGGGATTTGTAGAGCCACTTGATATTGGTGTGGGTGTATATAATTCAAATGCCTCACCAATTGCCTGTAATTCTGCTGCATACAATTTGTTAGGACTCTCAAAGGAGCAATTTATGGGCAACACCGCAATGGATCCCTATTGGAAAGTAACACATGCAGATGGAAGTAAGTTTGAAATTTATGATTTTCCGATAATAGAAGTCATTACTAACTACAAGCCAAAGTTGGGAGTGATTATGGGGGTATCCAGACCATTGCTAAATGATAAGGTGTGGTTGGAGGTAAATACACACCCAATTCTAAATTCGAACAGTACGATCGCTCACGTCTTTTGTACTTACAAGGATATTACTGATCAGTTTATTGATTATTAATGGGTTAGAAACCGACACCTCTCTGACCTACTATTTTCCTTATCAGGCAAATCTATATTCTATCCTGGCTAACTAGGAATTCAGTGACAAATCATTTATCATAATAGAAGGATAACTAAACGATCAAATTCCCTTATCCAACTAAAAAATTAAATACTTTAAGGAATTTTTAGTCTTTTTAAAGCTGTTAGAGAATGTCACCAATGGAGCCAATCAAAATTCATCCCACCCGAATAACCCCCGCCGTAATTCTTGACCCTTCAAGAGGCATATTTAGAATGTATGGCAGATCAAGTCCTGAGAATTCCGTTCAGTTCTACGAACCGATATTAGATGCATTGTCCAATAAAATGAATGTTCCCAGGGTGGACGTTCGGATTAAGATGGAGTACTTCAATACCAGTAGTTCTAAATGTATTTATGACATACTGAAAGAAATAAAAATTCTTGAGAAAAAAGGAAAGGAAGTGATGGTGCGTTGGTATTATGATGAAGATGATGAAGACATGCTAGAAGCTGGAGAAGATTACAGTGACCTACTGGATCTTCCATTCAGATTCATTGAGTATCATCCTGACGAGCAAAAAACTGCCTGACAGGCTCTTATCACTTCGGACATTCTAATATCTCTCCCATTGTGTTCATCACTAACTGAACATTCCTGACCTTGTTGTAAGCCGCGATCTCATGAAAAGGCCCACACACTACACGATAGCCGCCAAACTGAATATCCTTATAAGTTTTAATACCTAAATCTTTTTCCAAACGATGGGCAAAAGAAGAAGGCATAAAAATCTTTGTCTCTTCTCTGTTTTTAAGCGCTTCCTGGAGAATCATCTGAACCAGTAGTTTGGTAATAACCTGTTGAGCATTCATAAATGTGTGAGTTAGTGATATTGTTCAAATTGTTCTTAATGCTATAGGAAGATAGTGTATTGATCCGCTATTTGAAATACCATAAATCGGGTATTTTGATGAACACCACATTTTGATCGGTGAATATTTCAAACAGCCAATTATCATCTTCTTTTTTACAAATAGGCCATATTTTATCCTATCTGAAGAGACTTCATTCCCACTTTACACGTACGATACATCTAACTCAATTAACCTGGACTATTGATGTAATGGCTCACACTCATCTTTGTAAATATTTTCCGGTAGTTGTGTTTTGCATAACGTTCAACTCATTTGCCCAATACAAAGGTCAGTTAAGCTCACTATTCGTTCCAATAGATGAACCTGTTTCTGTAATGGAAGACAGAAAAATAGATTCCTTTAATCCGCTTGGGCCCAGGGCACGGCAGCTACATGCCGAATCCTACAAAGGAAAGTCCGTTGGTTTAAATGAAAAAGGACTCTGGATCAAATTAAATGACCAGGAATTTTTGTACCGGGATAGGAAGATTTTTACGTTCGAGGAACTGAAATGTGAATACGAAGAAGTGACTCCACGGAAGTACAGCAAGCAGCTTAATAAAACAGTGAAAGCGCTTAACTCCCTCTTTAAAAAATCATCGTATGCCCGGAATCTCATTCAAACACTTCAGAATTCTGAGAATAAATTCACAATATCGATTGTAAAATGTATCCAAAGCTATATGCTGGTGCCCATTTCAAAAGAACGATTTGGAGTACTGAACAACAATGCGTACGCCTTCCAGATATTGGAAAGTGATATGCAGATAGTGGATTATTCACCATTCAATCAAATTGGTAGTGGAGCGGAAATAAGATGGGGACCTAAGCATAAGAAGATTAAGCTAGCCCATGAGTTGGGTCATGCATTTGATGCCAATTTTGGTCTCATGGATGATCGACTGATGCAGGCATACGGATTGATCATTCCTGCCAGAGAAATTCGGGCGTTATATCATGAAAACATGATCAGAAAAGATTTAAAAAGGCCCTTACGATTAGAAGCTAATGATAGTAAGGCTCTTGTCGTGAATCGAATGCCTTACACCTACCCTCTGCCAATACCTGCCCGTTACTAATCTAGCAGTATTACATCCAGAAAAATATCTTGCGGATTAATAGAGTCTGGTTGATTGACATAGCCAAGTACATAGTTTCCCTTAACCCATTCCAGCCAATATTGACCATTATCTTGCATTCCTCCATTAGTTATCGAATCATCTAAGCTGCGATTTCCAGAATAGGTAATTACATCCGCTCCAAACCTGTTTTCATAGTTTAGGGCTGACCCGTAATAAACATTGGAAGAAATGTATAGAATAGCACCTTTTGGGGAGGTGAAGCGATATTCACAAAAGCCATGATCATCTACGGTCTTACTAAGTGTATACTTTTTAGGGACAGATAGCTCAATTTTCGAATAGCCTAAATCAGGCCCGCAATCTTCGAAGTTAAGGGTAATTATAGAGGCGCCCTCATATCTAGACGTTTTACACCCTAAAACAGCCAGGATAACTGCGATGTAAAAATTCCTCTTCATTTTAACAATCTAAAATAAGATGTAATGAACTAAAAACAGCAAATCAGTCAAATAGTACTTTATTGATCAAGGATTTTGTAAACCAGGATCGGAATCTTTGATTCGTTCACCACATCTTCGGCAATTGACCCTCCTATTATGTGGTCGATCCCTTTCTTACCATGTGTTCCTAATACGATCATTCCTGCTTCTTCCTCTTCTGCAAACTTTACGGCACCCTGGTCTGCATAGTCAGCTTCTATTGAGTGAAGGGTAAAATCTTTAAGATGGTTTCTTTCTGCAAAATGCTCGAGCTGCTTTTTAGCTTGGGATTCATCCAGCCAATTGTAAGGCGTCTTTACTTTAACCAGGTGCATTTTCAGGTTTAACATTTCTTGTATGTCTTTGGCATGATTCGCGACCAGATCTTGTTCTTTGCTTAGGTCTGAAGCAAATGCCATGCTCTTGATGTCTTTGAGATGTGTTTCTCCTTTGATGATGAGAACAGGGCAATGTGCATGCCTGATCATCCGCTCAGCATTTGACCCAATGAAAACCTCTTTTAAACCGGAGGCTCCTTTAGACCCCATCACAATCCAGTCGGCTTTTTCTTCAGAAATCAATTTGCTGATATTGGTGAATGCATTTCCAAAATTCATATGTACGGACACTTTCTGGCCCATATCCTGCACGCGTTTGGCCCACTCATCCAGTTTGTTGTGTGTTCCCTTTATAAACTCACCGGTATAAAAGGCCTCCATTCCTGAAGTACTTACTTCCCCAGTAAAGCTCAAATGCCCCACAGGTATTTCTATCACATGAACAAGCACAATCTCACCATTAACTTTTTCACTAAACTCCATAGCAAAATTGAGCGCATGGGATGCCATTTCAGAAAAATCGATAGGAACAAGTATTTTCTTCATGAATTATTGATTTTTAAATTGTCTGATACCACAGGCCTAGTTTCTTATTCAGCTTTTCGATGGGACATCTAAGTTAACTGGTTTTTCTTCTTTTATAAGGTTCAGGTTGGTACCAGGTAGATTAAAATTACTTACAATTCAGTGTGATGGTAAAAGTGGTTCCTTCTCCTTTTATTGATTCTACATCCATCATGCCCTTATGTTCATCAATGATCATCTGTGTGATGAAAAGGCCCAATCCTGTTCCCTCTCCGGGATCCTTAGTTGTATAGAATGGATCAGTCATTTTTTCAACTTCTTTTTTACTCATCCCTACTCCTGAATCAGAAACCTGAACGCAAACTGATTGATCAATATTTTTAGTGGTTATCTCAATGATCCCCTCTTCTTCAATTGCCTGCTCAGCATTGGTAATAATATTGGTGAAAACCTGGTGAAGCTTTCCTTCATTGCCTTTTACTGTAGATTTATGAGCAAGGTATTGTGTTTTAATTTCAATTTTCTTTTTACGAAACCTATTTGTTAAGAGTGTGAGGCTGTTTTGCAGTACCTCATGAATATTGCATGTCTCATCCATCGTGTCACCAGTCCGGCTAAAGTGAGATAGCCCATTTACAATCTGGACGGCCCTCCTAACCCCCTCTTCTATGGCATTGAAATACTGATCATATCCTTCCAAATCACTGCTTTCATGTAGTTTTTCCTTTAGTGCAATTGCCCCATGTTTAATGAAATTCAAAGGATTGTTTATCTCATGGCCGATTCCAGCTGATAATATCCCGAGAGATGCCATTTTTTCTGCCCGAATTAACTGCTGTTGCGTGGATTTTAGCTTTTCATACCCCTCCTTCAATTCGCTATTTTTTTCTTTAAGTTCCCTGGTCCGATCTTGAACTTTGTTTTCCAAATCCTTATTCAGGAGCTCCAATTGTTTTTGATAGCTCCTTATTTCTGAGATGTCTTCTGCAAACAGGGTGAACCCGACAACCTTATCATTATCATAAACCGGATTGTAAGTGGATTTAAATATTATGTCACCTTTTGGGCCTGGATATGCAATCTCGGTTTGAAATTTTTCTCCCGAAAGAGCTCTATTAAAGACCTTTTTAAAATAATCTATTTGACTTTGATGCCTTATCTCTGAAAGTAAGTTCATTCCTTTTTCCAAAGTCAGATCATCAGTCAACTTGGCTGACAAAAAGAAAGCTCGATTAAACTCCACCAACCTTTTTTGAGTATCAAAGAGGCCAACAAGGTCCGATGTGCTTTCAATTATTGATTTAAAATTAGCTCTCTCCTTTCGCAGCGTTAATATCGAAGATTCAAGATTGCGTTTGAGATATCTATAAAGCAAAATTGAAGCAATAACCAAGAGTAAATAGACAATAAATACGAATTTAAATCTATCCAACACTTCATAGATTAAAACCGATTTATCAATAGAGATAGTCAAAGAATGATCAACATTGTCTATTAATATGGAAACACAGATTATGTCTGTGCCTGAAATTGGGTCTATTGCTGATGTGACGTATGCATCTTCCAACACTTCAAGTGTATCTACTTTAGTGTATATAAGTTTGTCAGAACCCAACACTCCATCATAGTCAGTCTGATCCATTGGGTAAAGGATTTGAGTTGTTTTGAATTCATTGTTGATCAGATGAACTTTATATTTTGTGCCGGCCACAAACCGATCCAGCTCCTCAATCATGGTGCTATAATCAATGGCCGAAGTATTGACCGCCACTATTTCACCATTTTTATCCCTAATCGGTACTCTAATCGGCAATATCCAATCTGAAACATTCTGAAAATAGTAACATTCTCCAAGCGTAAGCCCGCCTTTTTTTAAGGAAGATTCAAACGATCTTCTTGTCCTTTCAGATAGTGATAAATTTGGAAGTGAATCGTTCACCAGCCTACCTGTAAATGTGATTACCTGACCGTCGGGATCAGCCAGACCAAAAGCTAAAAGCTCCTTTTTATATACCTCAAGTGCGCGATTAGCATAATCCAGTCGTTCTTGTGGGTCTTCAATTTCGACAAGCCGGATACCTAAACTAAGCAAACTCAACTCCCACTGGTGAAAACTGAGCTCATAGTAGCTCTCAATCACCTTGGCTGTATTAGCTAAATCATTTATCCTATCCCTTTTGGCGTCCTCAAGGATATAAAGAAAGGCGGCTCCAGCTAGGGTGGTCATACTTATCACGAGAAGAAAAAATATTCTTCTCAAGGACCTTATTTCTGATACGGATTTCAACCGTTCGTAATTTAATTCAATAAGTTAATCTAAAAATCCTGATAAAGTAGGTTCAATCTGATAAAGGGGCTCTATTACGTCGAACTCAGGTTTATTTAATTAAGTGGTTGGATTATTGAATTCTTCTATACCAGATGGATTTGAAGTTTTTCAATCTCTTCTTCAACTTCATCCAAAAATGAAGGTAACTTTTCCCAAAAGTCTTCCGACTTATAATCTGGCATTCTACCAGCCAGATCTTTTTGATCGACATTCGCCAAATTGGATTTCATCTTATGTAAATAGTTATAGGTCTTTTCCCTATCCTGGGCAGGCAGGCTATCTCTACTTCCTCTCAAATCATCATTGATAGATTTGATGGCCATTGTAGCAATCATCATTACCTTGTCATTGTCATCGCCTAAAACTTCCGTCAGAAATTTAAAATAGGAACCTTTTGATTCTTCCATTTCGGCCACTTTCACTTTCTTTTTCTTTACTGATTTTCGTCCAAGTCTACTTACCTTTTCGAATAAGTCATCCGGATCGAATGGTTTGGAGACTATCTCATCCATTCCAGACTTTTCCATCTTATATCGTGATTCCGCAAGGGTACTGGCTGTTAGCGCTATGATGGGTATCTCTTTAAAATAGTGATCTTTCATTGCCCTTATTCTTTTGGTGGCCTCATATCCATCCATCACAGGCATCCGTACATCGATAAGCATCAGGTGATAAACTTTTGACTTGATCTTTTCAATCGCAACTTCTCCGTTATTTGCTACGTCTACTTCAACTCCCCATCGATTCAAAAACCCCTTGGCAATTTCTTGATTTGCTTGATTATCTTCAACCAAAAGCACTTTTAAATTAAGAGAGGCTTTTGCTACTTTTCTCACTTTTACAGGTGTGCTAGTCACTTGTGATTTTCCTAGTTTGACTGTAAAATGAAAATTAGTACCAGTACCAACTTTAGAATCCACCTTAAGCTCTCCTCCCATGATATCAACCAATTTTTTACAGATCGATAAACCTAAGCCCGTGCCACCGGCTTTTTGAGTGTGCGCATTATTTATTTGTTTGAAACTTTCAAAAATAGTTTCAAGGTTATCCTCAGGAATACCGATACCGGAATCCTTAACTGAGAAATGTATTTTTCCACCATTGGCTGGTTGTACTTCCAATTGCACTGTACCTTTTTCGGTAAATTTTAATGCGTTACTTAACAAATTGTTCAAGATCTGCGTCAACCGTACTTCATCACCTCTATAATAATCTGAAAGTTTATCAGAGAAGTGACAACTCAACTCCACTTTTCCTGATTGTGGAACAGCTCTCCAGGTATCGATGATATTTCCAATAAGTTCACGGAGGTTTAAATCTTCTTCGACAATATCAAGGTTTCCAGATTCTATTTTTTGAAAATCCAGAATGTCATTAATCAATGAGAGCAAGTTGCTGCTGCCAAATTTTAACATGTTCAAGCGATCATTATCCTGGAGTTCCGGATGCTCCATTTCCAATAAATGAGTAGTGCCAATAATAGCATTGAGTGGCGTCCTTATTTCATGGCTCATGGTAGACAAAAACTGCTCCTTAATCTTACCTGCAGCCTCTGCCTCTTCTTTTGCTTTCCTAAGCTCCAGTTCTTGTTTTTTCATACCGGTGAGGTCGTTGGTAAATATGATTATTCCTCCGATTTTCTCCTTGGATGTATACCATGGGTGAATTTCTCCCTGTAACCATTGTACTGTTCCATCTTTACGCTCAAACTTCTCAATACCAGGCTTGACTATCTCGCCGGAAAGTGCTCTTTTATGCATCTCTTTCCATTTTTTTGGAATCTCAGGAAATACTTTGTAATGCGATTTGCCTATGATATCACCGACTATGTTTTGATCTACAACCCATTTTTCACTTGCCGAAATGTAATTCATATGCTTATCCAGCATTGCAATGGCTGCCGGGGCTCTGGAAACAAATGTTTTTAGCAGGTTTTGTTCTTCTAGCAGCTTATTACGGCTTTCCTTCAATTCCATTAAGGTGCCAACCCATCTGGCTACCAATGTTATAAAGTCAATTTCATAAGCTGAGAATGGTTCACTTCTGGCTTTTTTGCTTGTAAAATTCACGGTTCCCGCTACTTTTCCATTTACACGATATGCAGCCCCAATGTATGATGCCAATTGGAAGCTCTTGAAGCAGGGATGTTCTTTATACTCTGAACTAGCCATATCGTCGATCCCCAGTACCTTACCCTTTTGTCTCAAGGTTATATCACAGTAGGTGTGTCCCAAAACAAACTTTTGATTTTCCTCAAGTCCACAGTCTTCGGGCCAAAAGACAGCAACATTGTATTCATCCATCCACGTTTTACTAACTATACCAACTTCCAAGCCCAAAAATTCGCAACAAAGCTTTAAGCCATATTTCAGCCTATTGTTTATTGAAAGTTCAGATTTCGCATTCAATTCATTAAGTAGACGCAACCCCTCTTTGTACTTCTCTTCTTTTTTGGCCGCTTCTATCATGCTGGTGATATCCCGAGCAATGTTGTACACCTTGCTCACCTTTCCATTCTTATCATAGCTAAAGTCAGAACTTTGTCCTATCCATCGTTCCTCGCCTAAACTAGTGGTTATTGGAAATTCCTTATAGGTAGATTTTGTCCTATTTTGGTACATTTCCTGATAGAAATCAACTATTTTTTTTCTTTGTGTTTCGGAAATAAGTCCAGGCCAAGTTCTTTCGTTTGCCTGCTTTAATGAAAGTCCGGTTAACTTTTTGAAAGCTGGATTGGTATAGATGTATTCCCCATTTCCGTTTAATTGATATACAATTTCTTGTGTGCTTTTTATCAAGCTTTCATATTGTGCATTGGAATCAAACAAGTCATTGAAATATATCTTATTTGCGTTAATTCTTACTCGAACCAATTTGAGCGTAAAAAACAAAACCAGTAGCGCCGCTATCACCACTGTAAACCCAATTTGCCAATACTGTCGGGAAATAGTTTCCTCCAACTCTCGATTAACAACAAAAACCATGTCCTGATATGCTGCAATCATATGATTCATCATTGGAAGAAATGACTCTTCTTGGCTTAATATTCTACTCTTGAAAATTTGAGTGTTGTTACTTTCCTGAATTCCATAACTGCTTCTGATCATGGAGGAAAGTGATGGTGTGATCAAAGCGTACAGGCTATCAATAACAGCTATATCCAAATGTTTGGAAAGGCTTAACCTAGCGTTGGCTTGTTCCAATGATTTGTGATTTCGATTGAAAATAAACAACGCTGAATCCAACATGGAAATGGACGACCGGCTCTTACCTGAATCATTCGCCAACAGCAAAACATTTTTTGACAGGAATTGGCTTAAGGTTTGTTGCTCACTACAAGTATTAAGGATCTCATTGAGTGTAGTATTTATTTCAGCATATTGTTTTACCTTTTTATTGGAAATGTAGGCAATGATCAGAACGGAAGTAACCCCCGCCAGAAACACGAGTACTATGCGAGAGAAGAGCTTTCGAATATTTAGCTCATTTAAAAAACCTGCCTGTTCTTCCATCCGGGATCAATAATAATGCGAGTATCCTATTTCCTATGTTGGTTCGGATGGTAAGTTAAATTATCTCAATCCTATAAAGCGTCCCTTTCGACAGACCAAAGTGTTCATTAGATGTAGGTACATGCTCTTAAGACAAGGAATTTAACCTTTTATAATTTAGCTATAAATTATCATTAATTACGTCAATTAAGGATGAATTCTTTAACATGGCAATAATTCTTTCTAACTTCGCGGCTTAATTAAAGTGGCACATGATTTCAACTGAAAACATCTCTCTACAATACGGAAAAAGGGTACTTTTTGATGAGGTGAACATCAATTTTACACCTGGCAATTGCTATGGCATTATTGGAGCCAATGGTGCTGGCAAATCCACTTTTCTAAAGATACTTTCTGGCGAGATAGCTGCTAACTCCGGATCGGTGAAAATAGAGCCCGGAAAACGAATGGCAGTGCTTAAACAGAATCATCATGAATATGACGATGTTCCTGTATTGGACACAGTGATGATGGGCCATAAAGAGCTGTGGAGCATCATGAAAGAAAAGGATGCCATTTATGCTAAACCGGATTTCTCAGAAGCAGATGGAAACCGGGCTTCAGAGCTGGAAGCCAAATTTGCAGATATGGATGGCTGGAATGCTGAATCTGACGCTGCAGCACTCCTCAGCGGACTTGGGATTAGCGAGGCAGATCATTATCGGTTGGTAAAGGAACTCAATGGAACCGAAAAAGTACGAGTTCTTCTGGCCCAGGCATTATTTGGTAATCCGGACATTCTTATCCTGGATGAACCAACAAACGACCTGGATATCAATACCATTTCCTGGCTGGAAGATCACTTGCTTGAATTCAATAACACACTGATCGTAGTATCACACGACAGGCACTTCCTGGACACAGTATGTACCCATATCGCTGATATTGATTTCGGTCAGATAAAGCTTTATACCGGAAACTATTCATTCTGGTATGAGTCTAGCCAGCTTGCGCTAAGTCAGCGTTCATCTGCCAACAAAAAGGCTGAAGAAAAGAAAAAAGAGCTACAGGAATTTATTGCACGTTTTAGTGCTAATGCATCCAAATCAAAGCAAGCAACCAGTAGAAAAAAACTACTTGACAAAATCAATGTTGAGGACATCCAGCCTTCAAATAGAAAATACCCGGCCATCATTTTTAACCAAAGCAGGCAGGCGGGTGATCAAATATTGGAAACGAAAGGACTCAGCAAAGAGGTAGATGGAGAGTTCCTTTTTAAGGATCTGGATCTGTTTGTGAATAGAGGGGATAAAATTGCGGTGGTTGGTGATGAAAGTACGGCCATCACTACTTTCTTTCAAATTTTGATGGAAGAGCAAAAGGCAACCTCAGGGACATTCAAGTTTGGACAGACCATTACACATGCGTACCTACCTAATGATAACTCCAAATATTTCCAGTCAGATGATAATCTCATTGACTGGTTGAGACAATATACTGCGGATGATGAAGATAAAGACGAGGTGTATATAAGAGGATTTCTGGGTAAAATGTTGTTTTCAGGACAGGAGACATTGAAGAAATGCAGTGTGCTTTCTGGGGGTGAAAAAGTGAGGTGTATGCTTTCCAGAATGATGCTTCAGGGAGCTAATCTTTTAATTCTTGATGAACCGACAAACCATCTTGATCTCGAATCAATTACGGCACTGAACAATTCATTAAAAGACTTTCCTGGCACCATTCTATTCACTTCTCATGACCACACATTTACCCAAACAGTGGCGAATAGAATATTGGAATTGAGACCTGATGGGTACTTAGACACTCTGAGTACTTACGATGAGTACCTCGAGAAAAAGAAAGCTTTAGAAATGGCATAATAAAAGCCGATCTTAAATTTAGGATCGGCTTTTTTGATAGGATGATTTTTTAGAAGTTGAAACCAATTCGACCAAAGAAATAGGCTCCATCTGAACCCATCTGAACTGAGTCAGACAGTCCTCCCTGATCAGTCCAAGCATCAAACTGTGGTGTCGGGTACGTATTGAAGATATTATTGCCTCCCAGGGTGAACCGAAAGCTATCAGAAAATGAGTAAGACAGACTTAAATCCACTGTGGTAGTTGCTTCGTAAACGTCGGTAGCTACAGGAAATAGTGCATTAGCTTCTGCTTGAGTCGTAGCAGGTGAATCTACCCACTGAAAATCTTGCAGGATAACCTCACTAAACCGTGTGACAAAAAGATTTGCACTGAACTTGTCAAGCGTATATCCAACACTGGCCCCCACCTTATAATCAGGTGCTGCTGCTTTTAGATAAGCTTGTGAGAACGGCCCAAAGAACGTGAACTGATTCAGACTACCATTCTTGATCTTATCAATAGTTAACTCATTGAAGTTACCAGAAACGCTAATATTTAAATTGCTGTTTGAAGCTAATTCATACTTGTAACCAAGAACCACATCAATCCCCTTTGTGTTGGTGTCCACACCATTAGCAAAGAACTGCGCAGCATCTACTCCCAATCCAAGGCCTGAAGCATCAAAATTGTCTGTAAGGACGATTCTATCTTCAACTGAAATTGAATAAGCATCCACTGTAAGATTAAATCCTCCGGCATTATAGGTAAAACCAATTGAGGTGTTTGTTGCAGTTTCCTCCTGAAGCGGCCCAATTCCAAATGCCTTGGTCACAGTACTTGTATTTGCTGAAAGTAAGGATGGAACAGATGCACCTGCAACAATATTGTTAAATATTAAATTGTAGTGAATCTGTGCCAAAGAAGGTGCTCGAAATCCCGATGAAACCGAACCTCTAACAGCTAAACTCTCATTTACATTATATCTTGTTGCCAGTTTAAAATTAAATGTTTCTCCAAAGTCACTATATTTTTCAAATCTAACAGCACCACCTATCAGAAAATCATCTGAAAGATTAATCTCACTATCTAAATAAAGCCCAAGGTTTGTTCGGCCTCTATCTACAACATTGTCTGGGCTGTATCCCGGAAATCCCTGGGAACCTCCCGGAAGTTCTTCACCGTTGCTATCAGTTGCAGGGGATTGGTCCGCCGGATTTCGTATAGCAACTCCATTATTATCGTAAAGGGCGTATGATCCTTCCTCTCCTGCAAAGATTGTAAACCTTTCCGTTCTATACTCCATACCGTACGCCAGGTTGAAACCTGCAGCTATGCTCTTATAGAATTTATTAAAATCAAGATTGGTTACATTCTGAGAAAGGTTATGACCACCAGCATCAAAATCTGTTGGAGATGCAGCCTTTAGCGAAGCATTATTTGTGTTTGTGATGTAATAGTGAAAATTATTTTTCCCATAAGTGTTACTGAAATCCACATTCCATCCATTATCCATTTTATGTCTAAAACCTGCTGAAGCAGATACATCGGTAATGTCTGATGTGATATGCGGTGTAAACCCATTAGGATAAAGGCTAGGAACACTTCTATTATCGCTAGCGTCCGGATCTCCATCAACATAGGCATCACGTGAAAATGCGTAAGCATCTGTATGTCTGAAGCTTCTGCCACCAAAGGCATAAAAACTGGTTTGTTCTGAAATAGGAACCTCTGAGTTTATCATGAAATTGAAGCCATCCACTGCTGCCGTTCCATATCCTTTTCTCCAGGAAAAACCTGGCCTTAGGGTGCGATCTTTAGAAAGAAACTCGGTGGTAATGTTGGCAAACCCTCCCTTCTCACCAATGGGCAATCCATAGTTGAAATCCAGCTTGTAAGTGTTTCCGTCAAAGCTTTTATCTTCGCCATCTAATCTGTTTTTTCCTTCAACATTATACAGCGTTTCTCCCGTTTCCTCTTCCCATCCTTCTCCAATGGCTGTACTATAAGCTCCGTAGGTTACACCACCGGAAACACCTTCATCATTTCTTAAAACAATGTTGATAACACCTGCAATAGCATCTGAGCCATACTGAGCTGAAGCTCCATCCCTTAGAATTTCAATTCGTTTAATCGCTGAGGCCGGAATCGCATTCAGGTCAGTGCCTGAGTTTCCTCTTCCTCTAGTACCAAAGACATTCACCAATGAAGATTGATGTCTTCGTTTACCATTAATCAAAACCAGGGTTTGATCAGGTCCTAAGCCTCTAAGTGATGCCGGGTCAATGTGGTCAGCACCATCTGATCCGGATTGCTTGGTAGCATTAAATGATGGAGCAGCATACTGTAAAATCTGATTGATTTCTACCTTACCATTGGTTGCAGCAACATCCGCCACATCTATGACATCAATTGGCACAGGAGAATCAATTACCGTTCTGTTCTGATTCCTACTTCCAACAACTACAATTTCAGAAAGCTGCTCTGCAGAGGGAACTAATGAGATATCATAATTGCTTTGTGCTTCAATCACATCAAAAACAACTCGCTCATATCCTACATAGCTCACTGCTATTTTGTCACCAGGTCTAGCAATCAATGAGAATCGACCATCAACACCGGTAACATCACCCGTAGTGGTACCTTGAACTACCACCGTTGCTCCAATAATTACCTCTCCGGATTCATCATCAACTATTTTTCCACTTATAGTTTTAGACTCTTGGGAGTGACCGAAAAAGGCTCCAAACATCATGATTGAAATGTAAACGAACCGAATTCGGCTCATCACTAATTGAATTAATCTCTTTCTCATATTCATAATTTTAAGTTAGATCAACAGAATCTAATCAAAATATGAACAAAAAGAACAATTTCTAAGCTTTGAAACCGATGACCATTATATCATCATTTTGACGGTTGGCACCTGTCCATGTGGCGAGATAATCCTCTGTCAATCGTTTTTGATCCAACAAAGTATCTTTTCTGTGTTCCCTTAAATATTCTGCCAGCTGCTCCTTGGAAAGCTTCTTGAAGTTAGGACCGCCAATCAAATTGAAAACCCCGGTACTGCATAAATAAAAACTTGAGTCTGCAGCATCTTCCAGGGAAATCGAGGTGTAATTGGATCGCAGCTCGCGTTTCTCTCCCACTTGCATTTCTTCTCCCTTCACTATTTTGATTCCACGTCGATGCACTTGCAATAAATCCATATTGGCACCCGCAAACTCCATTTCCTTAGTCTTCGTGTTTAATTTGACAATGCCAACGTTGGCATTGGTATTTAAAAGAATGTTGTTCTTATCCTTGAACCTGGCCTGGACTTCCCGATGCAGAAATTGCAAAATAGATCCTGTGAAATCAATGGAATAGCCCTCTACCATCTTCTTAAGTGCATTCATGTAGATACGGATCATCATGCTGGCGAGGTGCCCTTCTCCTACGCAAGTGAATAATGCCAGATACACATCATCACCATGATTGTGTAACCAAAATCCATCACCTCCTACACTGCCTTTGGGTTTGTTGATAACGAATGCCTCTGAGAAAAACTCCATTAATCGATTCTCTTGAGGAAGAACAGAAAAATAGTTTCTTCTCGTACTGTCTTCAATTTTATCAAAATTGATGATCCAGTTTGATTTATTATCTGTCTTTTTTCTCGAGTCGCTCATCACTATCAATCTAAACCTAAAACAACAAATGCTTCATGGTTATTCCACTTTATGGGAATCACATACATGGAAACATCCTCAGGAATATGTAATTCTTCCGGCATCCCTTCGAATACTGTTGGAACTGAAATCATAAAATTGGCTCCAAGATTTGCTCTTACATTCCCAGCCACCACGTTGGAAATTTCACCTGCCATGTCGAGAATATCCTCTTCTGATGGATCTTCTATCCCAATAAAAAGATTGATGAGATCAGCGAACATTTCCCTGTTTGCGGATATATATACGAAACCTTGCCTGCTGCCGGATATCCCGATCATTCCGGTAAAATCCTTTAGCACCAAACCGTCTGACTCTTTCAGGTATGGCACCTTCATATCTGAGTCAATTTCCGTTAGGTGCTTAAAGTAATTGCTCACCGAATTAATGAACAGGTTACAGGTTGCCTCAAATTCTTCTTTCCTACTCTCCATCCCTTTTCAGTAGTTTATCAAATGCCCTCGAAAGATCGTTCGCATTCACTGGCTTATACATAAAACCCCTGGCGCCCTTATCCAGGGCAATGAGACCAGTTAGCTTGTCTGCTAATGCCGTTATAATCATCACCTTGGTTTCCGGGTTTATCTTCATGATCTCCTCCAGGCACGCAATTCCATCCATTTCAGGCATGGTGATGTCCAGTGTAACCACATCAGGTTTTTTTTCCATTACCATCTGAACCGCTTGAACTCCATTGGCTGCCTGCCCAATTATTTCTAAATCATAATCTGCCAGGTTCTTCTCTATCGTGCGCCTCATCACAGAAGAATCGTCTACGATCAACAGTCTCTTTTTCATTGCTCAGCCTCTTTTTCCTGATTAAGAATCGGGAGCTTTATTATCATTTCAAATGATTTTCCCGGGGTTGAATTTATTTCGTGTGCTCCTTTGAAATCTTTCAGAATGGATTTTACCAGATGCATGCCTTGCCCCCTTCCGGCATGGCTGTCAGATTTATCCGCCGTGGAAAACCCCTCGTGGAAAATCAATTCCTGTATTTCAAAGTCTTCCATCCCTTTCAGTTTTGTCTCCGTCACAACACCATGTTCAACAGCTTTGATCTTAATCTGTTCCAGATCTAAACCTCTTCCGTCATCTTTATACCTGATGAAAACTTCATCATCACTTTTAGACAACTCAATGAGGATTTCTCCCATAATGACTTTTCCGTTATTCATCCGCACACTTGGTGCCTCAATACCATGTACTATCGAATTTCGGATCAGCTGGATCATCATATCCTTGAAAGGATTGATATAGGTCTCAGGTAGTACTACATTTTCAATGTTGTCAAATGTCAGATTTACTGATTTGCCAACTTCTTTTGCGATTAGCTCAGCACCGCGTTCAAGGGAATCAATAACCATGATATTGGAAACTGAATCGCCCTCGGCCGGGAACTTCTTGTAAATATTGATGATCTTAAATAGCATTTCGGCGATTTCTGCAATCATCCGATCAGCTTCGTCAACCTCATAAAGGATAGCTAAAAAGTCTTTTCCTCTTACTTCTTTTGCCTGTAATGCGGTAATCGCATCCTCTATCTCATGGAATTTATTCGCCATTAGCTCCATACCAATCACTACCGCATTTCCTTTGAGATTGTGAATCACATCGAATGTGAAGCTTAAAAGATCAGAGTATTCATCATCGTCATTCTTTTCATAGCGCTCCGATATGCTTTTCAGCATTTTACGAGAATTATGAAGGAATCCTCTAAGAATAGAAGGATCAATTTTCAATATACTAAGTACTCTTTCGGTTTCCTGCTGTTTCTTCTTCTCTGCTTCACTTAAGTGCTGCTGCAGTAAGATAGACTCGGTTTCATCAGATACAGTTACCATGATGTTTTGAATCTTTTCTTTCCTGAAAATACGTGTGAATTCTACCCGAATGTACTTTGTGGCCACAATGCCATTTTGCTCGGTATGAATCTTTACCTGATCAATCGGGTTGAGCTGATTTACCACTTCTTCGTCCATATCCTCATTAAAGAGGTGTCGCATGAACATTTCCAAAGCCTCAAGTTCCCTTGGAAGTATCAGCGGACGCATGAAATTGGTGAAGTTTTCTCCGGCAATTCGATCATTGCTGAAGATTTCCTTCATGGCCTTAGAATGAAATTTAGAGATTTTAAATTCCTTATCTAACAGAAAAATACCTTGTTCAATGTTTTCAAAAACTACTAGCGAAACACCATAAATATTCTTGTATAGGAACTTTGCTTTATCCCGTTGCTTTCTTAATTCAAATTGAGATTTACGTATCTCTAACACCATCTTATTAAAGGTGTTTGCATATTGACCTAGCTCATCTTTTGTAGGAATAACCACCTTTTTTGAAAGATCACCTGCAGAAATTCTACGTGTGAATGCCTCTAGTATACTCACATTCTTTAAAAGGTTAGTCACCAGAGTGGTCATTAGCCAAAATGCGATAATGCCTATTGTTATGTCAAGAATTAAAAACGTCCAAAAATTGCGAACAGAGTTGCTGGCAATTACTTCTGTCCTTTTCTGGATATTATCCGACATGTAATCTTCCACCCTTTTCAGCAAGTTGATTTTGGTGGTAGCTACTTCGTACCATCGATCCGGGTTTTCAGTCAACGTATCATTTTCAAAAACAACTTCTCTCATGCGCTCTACCTCATCAACCTCATCACCTTTTACAATCGTATTATAGTATTCGATTGACTCTTCATTTGCAATGATTTTGAAGGCATCCAGATAGGAGTTTTGCCTGGCAACAAGCGTTGTAAATCGATTATATAGATCAAATCCAATATGATTGTGGGTGAACGCCTGAGTTCCTATGGCTCGCTCAATGCTTGCGTATTCTTTAGATTTCAGGAAGTAGATGATCGCATGGATTTGTTGAGCTATTTCTTTATCCCTTGTCTCATCAATCAACTTTATTACAGTATTCAATCCCATGTCGTTGATCTCAGAAAAACGATCGATTGACGCTTCCGAAGAAATCCTATGTTGGTCAATGCTCTTGCGTAGTGAACTAAGCTTATCAAAATATCCGTTCAATTCATCTAAATCCGTGCGATGAAGGGCCATCAAATCTTCCAGATCTTCGCTGGTTATTTCATTGTAATACTGCTGCAGCGTACTATCAGTTCGCTGACGCTGTTGATTAAGCTTTACACCAAAGCTCTCGCCTTCATTCGCCAAAAAACCAGAGGAGATGCTTCTCTCCTTCTGAATCTCGTGTACAACGTGATTAATTTCAATCCCTACGGTAATCGCCTTATTTAAGCGTACACTATCTGAATAATCCAGGTAGTGATACCTCACCTGCAGGTAATCGAAAGCCAAAATGATAACTATAAGCGGGATAATAATAACCGCAAATTTTTGGCGTATGGGTAGGTTGGTTAGTCTTTTTATCATGAAGCGTGCATATGTATACTATGCAAGTACTTTTTCTACTACCTTGAGTAAATCCTCTTCGGTAAATGGTTTAACAATATATTCAGATGCACCTAAGGATAGCCCTTTATTTACAACTGTCTGCTGTCCTACAGCACTTACCATAATCACCTTGGACGGTACTTCTTCATCTTTTAGCACTTTCAGGATCTCAAATCCCATCATATCAGGAAGAATATTATCCAATGTTATTAAGTCCGGCTGTAATTGAACTGCCAGGTCGATGGCACTTTCGCCATTTTGGGCTTCACCCACTACCTCAAAACCTGCACCTTCCATTGCAGTTTTTATCAATGATCGCATGTAGATTGAATCATCTACAATTAAAACTGTCTTGCTCATTTTACTTTTTATTACTGTTTTATCACTTTATTTAAACGATTGAGTACCACTTTCATGGTACATAGGGTGATAATGAGTAACTAAACCAGATTCTTTATTTTATCCACGAATTTATTGTGGAACACCCAAATAAAATCCGGACAAATATCTAGTTCTTTTCCATGAAAAACTGCCTTGAAATGAATAATTGATTCAAATTCGCTGGATTCTTTAACAATGAAATCATTCAATTCAGTTGCTTTTAATACTTTTAAAGATGGAACATTTCCATATATCTCAACATCTAATTTATTAGAGAACTCCGTTATAACTGCAGCAGATACCATATTATCTATTTCAGTCAGAAACCCCATTTTCATGATCTTACTTTCCTTGGAATCGTCTTTGGCGATTTTTTCAGGTAGGCATGCTTCATAAAGCTTGGCTACTTCATTTTCAGAGAAGATTAGATGGCTGGTTCCCTTCAGTTCACCCATCAACTCTGTTTTGATTAGGTGAACATCCTGATTTGGACCTCCAAAACGCTCCATATCAAGTTCTGCACTTACGTAATCAATTTGCTCAATGGATATCGGACTTTGAAGAATCTGCTCCATAGATGACTTGGCCATCGAAAGCCCATCGAAAATAAGCTTGGTAGCCACCTTCATTTCACTATCATTCAAATCTGCAATCATATTTTTCTATAAAGTAGGTTGTACGGTTTTTTGGTCAAAATAGTCCAATATTCTTAATCTTATTAAAGTTTTAGGCGAACCATCAGGATTCTTCATCGAGTTCCTTCAAAATAGCGATTAACTCTGAATTGTCAAACGGCTTTACCAGATAATGTTTCGCTCCATTAGACATTGCATCAACGATAGCAGACTGTTGCCCCACGGCACTTATCATTATCACTGTTGATTCGAATTGGTCATCATTTATTGTTTTCAACACATCCAATCCGGTCATGTCAGGTAAAATATTGTCGAGCGTTATTACATCCGGTCTTAGTTCCAGCGCGAGATCGATGGCCATTTCACCATTTTTAGCCTCTCCTACTACATCATACCCATGCTCCTCCAACAGCGACTTTAGACTGGATCTGATATATGTTGAATCATCTACTATTAATACCCGCATAAGCAAATTATTTAGAATATCATTATTTTTTCTTATAAATACGTGTCTTCACATTGTGAATAGCAAACTTTGATTTACCATACTCAGGCATTATATCATAGTAGCCAATAATCAGATACCCGTCATCTTTCAGGCAGCTGTGCAATAGGTCTAAAACCCTGTGTTTTAGCGTTTCATCAAAATAAATCATCACATTTCGACAAAAAATGATGTCAAACTTGTCTTCCATCTTATCCATCACCAGGTTGTGGATTTTGAAACTCACATTGGTCTGGTACTTTGATTTTATGTTCGCATGCTTGTCATGAAAATCAAAGTAATCTTTCATATCCTTGTCCGGGAAGAACTTCAAAAAGGGAACAATGTATTGTTTAAGTGTAGCTAGTGAATAGTGTCCCTTTTTGGCTTTATTCAGTGCTGTTTTACTCAAATCAGTAGCAACAAGCTTAGCCCTGCTAAGCATATTGAGCGTTTCCAATACAATATTCATGGTGTAAACCTCTTCACCGGTTGAGCACCCCGCATGCCAGATTTTCATTGACTTATTTGAAATCTCAGGTATGATTTTATCTCTCAGTTGAATCCAAACATCGGGATTTCGAAAAAGCTCTGTTAGGTTTACCAATAGATCATCTATGGCATTCAGGAAGAATTCATTGTCTTTCAAGATCAATGACCACAGCTCAATGATAGATTCCATATTATGCTTCATCATCAAGCGAACGATTCCTCTTTTTAAGGATGTTCGTTCATAGTTGGTGAAATCCAGCCCATAACGATTGTTTATTGCTTGCATGAGAGCGGTTAGCTCTTCATCGCTGATCATATCGGTTGTTATGGTTGCTATGACTCTAAGGTTTTAGTTGCTGATTGAAACAAGATATCCATAATTGAGGCCACATCTAGTACTGGACATACATTTCCTGAACCCAAAATCGTTGTTCCACTCAACAACTTGCTGCTATCCAGTGGTTTAGGGAGTTTTTTCTCGATGATCTCTTTTTGTCTTTGCAGCTTATCCACCACAAGGCCTAAAAGCCTGCCTGAATGAGTGGTTACGATTACATTTATCTGGTCTTGATTTCCAATATTTTGTAAGTAGTTCTGACCAATTTCCATTTGATCTATGTTGGAAGTATCCGGTGTGTCAAGAAGACCTTTAAGAAAAATGATTGGGAGTGAATGCTCCTGGTAGTCAACCATCAAACTATCTCCTACCTGATGAATTTCTTCTTTCTTTAAGTAAGCCACCGAATCAATATATGCTAATGGAATAGCATATTCCTGGTTATCTACTTCGAATAGTAAAGCACCTTTAAGAGCCAATGATGATGGCAATACCAGATGAATGGATGTTCCCATTCCCAACTCCGTATCTACCAGAACTTGTCCCCCAATAGATTCAACTGCCTTTTTCACCACATCCATTCCAACTCCCCTTCCTGAAATCTCCGTTACCTTTTCGGCACTTGAGAAACCGGGTTCGAATATATACCTTATGATTTCTGTTTCTGACAGACGGTCTGCAACGTCTTGACTGACCATTTTTTGTCGCACAATCTTTTCTTTAATCTTGACAGTGTCTATGCCTTTTCCGTCATCTGAAATAGTTATTACAACACTATCCTTTTCCAGGTTTGCTGAAAGGGTGACTTTTGCAGTGGGTGGTTTTCCTGAATCTCTCCTTTCCGGTGCTGATTCAATTCCGTGACCGACAGCATTCCTAACCAGGTGAACCATGGAATCACTAATAATTTTGAGGATATTTCTATCGATTTCAACCTCAGTTCCCTGAAGGACCAACTCCACTTTTTTCTTTTCAGTAGAAGCAGCGTCACGTAAGATTCGATGAAATTTATTAAAAAGGAAGCCCATCTGAACCATTCGAACGTTCATTATCCCATAATGCAGATTTGATGAGATACGTTTTATTCGCTCGAACTCAAGCGTACTTCTTCCCTCCGACCCAAACAGGGCAATTAGCCTGTCTCTTTCGATAACCAGCTCGCCGACCATGTTGAGCAAGTCATCCATTTTCTTTACAGGAATCTGAACTACATCAGCAAATTGAATATTAGTCCCGCTTTCTTCTACTTCTTGTTCAGGGACTGGGAGTTCCTGGTCTAAAGAAACGTCTTCCGGTTTAGAGTCAGGTTTGTCAGCATTCTCTTCCCTGGCATTTTTAAGATAAACAGCAAGCTTTGTTTTAATACCCAGGTAGCTGACCTTTTCACCTGTAGTTACAGCATTTATTAGTCCACCTAGTTTGTCATTGGCCCTAAAAAGTCCATCAACCAGTTCACTATCTAAAGGAACTTCTCCATTCTTAATGGCTCCAAAAATATCTTCAACGGTATGGGCTAAATCGGCAATTTTATCGTACCCCATCCCCATGGCATTGCCCTTAAGGGTGTGAACAATCCTGAATATATTGGCAATTGCTTTCCTGCTGGAGTGGTCTTTTTCTAGCTCCACAAATAGCCGGTTGAGCTCTTCGAAGTTCTCGAGGGCTTCCGTCAGGAATAATTGGCGATATTCTTCTTCTTTTGATGCCACTTATAAATCGTTAACCAAATAGTTTCCAATGTCTTTTATGTCAATCACTTCGTCCACTGCGCCTGCCTCATATGCTGCTTTCGGCATGCCGTATATCACACTACTTTCTTTATCCTGCGCTATGGTCTTACCACCCACTTTGTGAATAGCCATCATTCCCTTCACACCATCCTTACCCATTCCTGTCAGCAGCACTCCAACCATTTTTTTCCCATACACTTTTGCTGCACTTAGCATCATTGCATTGATGGATGGATTGTTATATTCCTGATATACCTCATCAGTAAAATCGACTACCGCTTTATCAGAACCTTTGACCAAAATCAGGTTGGCATGGCCCGGGCAAAATATAACGACTCCTGGAGTTGGTTCCATTCCATGTGTGGCTGAGACCACCTCAAGTTCCGTCAGTGCTCCTAGCCTTTGAACAAATTGAGGTATGAAAGTCGCTGGCATATGTTGGCAAACGATGATGGGAATGTCAAAATCCCGAGGTAGTGAACATATCACGCGCTCTATGGCGGTTGGCCCACCGGTAGAAGCTCCAATTGCGATCAGGTCATAACTCGATGACTTACGTTTGGTTTTTGGAGTGACCACCTTGACCTTAGACTTGATGACAGCTTTTTTAGGCTTGGCACGTGAGGCACTTTTTATTTTTTGAATGAGCTCTTTTTGAAGCTCGCGCATTTTTGATTTGTTCCTGTCCGGCTTATTAATATAGTCAACAGCTCCGTTCTTAAGCGCTTCAAAAATGGGTTGTAAATCTGTATTCCCAACAGAACTAAGGATCAGTATCGGTGTGGGGCGTTCATCCATGATGCCTTTTACAGCATAAAGACCATCATATTCTGCCATGTTCAAGTCTAAAAGAACAACATCAGGATGAAGCTCTTTCACCTGGTCGATTGCTTCAAGTCCATTAGTTGCGGTCCCGATAACTTCAATTTGAGAATCTTCTGATAGTAAATCAGTAATGAGCAACCGCATAAAAGCGGAATCATCAACTACCAATATTTTGAGTTTTGCTGCCATCAATTTAATAGTTCATCAGGTACTACGATGGCTTTATCACTTGCTATTAGCTCATTGAGGTCTAAGTAGAAGATAAGTCTTTCATCAAGTTGAATAATCCCTTTTATATAGCTTAGATTTTTTGTTGCTGTGTCCAGCATTGTAAGGTCTGAAGATACATCATCACCACTAACTTTTAATGTGACCGGAAGGCTCTTGAGTAAAAATCCTACAGAGTTTCCTGTGTTGTTCAGGGTAAGTAGATATTTAGCCTCGGTTCTAAGGCTTTTGTTAAACTTTGTGGCCAGGTCCATGGCAAGAAAAGTCTTTTCCCTAACTGATGCAATTCCTTTTATGTGTGCCGGTGTTTCTGTACTTGGAGCCTCGGAAAGCTTAGGCACCACTACAACCTCCCGAATCGCCGAGATATCTAAAGCATATTCTTCAGAACCAATTGTGATGATAACGAATTGTACTTGCCGACCGGAAAAAGCGGCTATTTCTTTTACATGAGTTTCCCGAAGTTTCTTCTTACGCTCTTGTTCCTTCTCCGTGATATAATTGACTACTTCCTCTTCCCTGGATGGTTTCCTCTTTTTCTTCTCACTTGTGATAAGCTTCTTCTTTACCACCTTTTTGGTGGCTTTCTTCTTTTTCTCTCCCGAGATTAGTTGCTGCTTTTTTAAGTTTTTCCCCAATGCCATCGCTTACCTATTTAGCTCTAAAACTTCGTCCGCAAACCGCATATAATCAACTGCACTATTAGATGTAGGCTTGTAATTAATTACACTTTTGCCAAATGACGGAGCTTCGGAGGCTTTAACATTGCTCCGAATCAGTGAATCAAAGATTCTGAGGTCATAGTTATTCTGGATATATTCCTTTACCTCCTGACTCAGCTTTCGTCTCTTATCTACCATAACCGGCAAAACCCCATCAATAGTTATCTTTTTTGAAAATGTCTTCTTTACCTTTTCAATAGTCTGAACGATCTGATCAAGTCCCTGAAGACTCAACACCTCCATTTGCATCGGTATTATCACCCGGTCTGAGGCTAAAAGTGCATTAATGGTGAGCATTGATAGTGATGGCGGGCAATCAATCAGGATGTAATCAAAACCAGAAAGAGACTTGACTAAGTTAGCCAGCGCTTTTTCTTGTCCCTCGCTTCTGGCAAGTGACAGCTCTGTGTCTGCCAATTGATTGTCAGATGGAGCCACGGTTAGTGATTCTCTTTCCTGCAAAATGTCATTGATAGTACACTCGCCCAGAAGGGCATCTGCCATTGACTGGTCAAAATCATTTATCCCCAACGAATAACTCAAATTTCCCTGAGCGTCCAGATCAATTAGTAATACGTTTTTAGCACGTCTATTTAATGCAGCACCCAGATTGATTGCTGTGGTGGTTTTGCCTGTTCCTCCTTTTTGGTTTATAATGGAATAAACGACCATTATTCATCACCTTTCTTTGACAACTTAAACATTCCAACCTTCTCTTTGAGCATCCTTGCGATCTCAGTAACCTCTTCCGATCGCTGGGTGTAGCTTTCCATTCCAGCCGACAATTCTGTAGCTGAGCTGGCCACCTGTTCTGTACCAGCGGCAGTTTCTTCAGCAATTACGACAATGCCTTCTGTGATGCTCACCACATTTCGAATGCTATCCATTTGATCCTTGGTGGCTTCCAGGATTTGCTTGGAAATTTCCAGGTTTTGATTGGATGAAGAAGCGATTTCCCTAAATGCCTCCGATGCATCATTGGAAGCACTTTCTCCTCCTAATATGCTTTCATTCATTACTTCAATGACTTTAGCAGCTGCTGCAGTATCATTCTGAACATCCGTAATCAGTTTCTCTATTTCTCTTGCTGAAGTCCTGGAATCTTCTGCCAGTTTGCGTATTTCTTCTGCTACGACAGCAAATCCTCTTCCAGCATCTCCTGCCTGAGCTGCCTCAATCGCTGCATTCAGAGCGAGTAAGTTTGTCTGTGACGCGATATCGGTAATAATTCCAAGTACGCGGGTGATTTCCTTGGATCGCTCAGTCAACACCTGAATGGATTGATTGGTGTCATTGGCAAACGCCTTAATATCTTTCATGCTGAAACCAACCTTGTTCACCATTTTCAAGCCTGTCTCTGAACTTTCTGAAACTTTATGTGCAGCCGCATTGATGCCCTCTGCCTGACTACTCATGCTGTTTGCCGCACGCTGAATATTTTCAACCAGATTTGAAGATTCGTCAACTTTACTCACCTGTGTTTGAGCACCACTGCTCATCTCTGCGATAGCTGAAGCAATCTCACCTGTGTTCGTATTCATTTCCTCACTCGCGGATAGCATCTCCATAGAGGCATCACCGATGATATTGGCATTTTTTACGATACCGTCAAGCAACTCATCCAGGTTCTGTAAAGCCTTGTTTAAGTTTTCAGCCAGATTTAGGATATCTCCTTTTGCCTCGGCAGTGTATCGTACGGTGAGATCACCTTCTGCCATTCTATTTGCCATTTCATTTAAAACCGCAAATGGTTTGGATACAGATTCCAGCAAGTTGTTAATGGACTCACTCAGCTCTTTCCAGGCACCTGACTTATCGGCTGGATTCATTCTTGAATTAAGATCCCCTTCACTTTCGGCAAGTTTTACCACACCTTTGGTTTCATCGATCACGGACCTCAGATTGTTCCTCATCATAATTAAAGAGGCACCTAGAATATCATTTTCGCCGGATATTTCAAAATCAGCATTTAAGTTTCCTTCACCAACTTGCCTTGAGAACTCCGCTTTCTTGCGCAGCTCTTCTAAAAGTATATTAACAGATTGAGCTATTTCGCCTAATTCATCACTTGATATTTTTTTGATGACTAATGAGTTATCCAGAACACCTTTAGCAAGGTTTTTCAATAGCGAATTGGATTCATCCAGAGAGTCAGTGATTCTATTTGCCAACTTCCATATCGTATAGGTTAGAAGAACCAAACCTATTAAACCAATAAGGAGGGTGTATCTGAATGTCGAATTAAATGTTGCAGTGATTTCAGAAACAGGAACTACAAAAACTGCCCACCAGGAATGTTTGGTCCTTCCTATAGGAATACTTGCAAAGGATACATAAACATCATCATTAAGGGATCTGTCAAAAGCCCTGTATGAAAACGGCTCGCCAATATTCATCCTGGCAGCAACGTCGAATGGACTATCCTTTATAATATTCAATGTATCCATGGGTTGATTGAATAGTCCTGCGTTCTTATGAGCTGTAATAACTCCTCCGCTGGAAATCAGTAAGGCATAAGCATTTTTGTAAAAATCAACCTCAGAAATACCCTGAAAATCGTCAACCGACATATCTGTACCAATTACTCCTGCAAACTTTCCATCTACTTCAAGACGAACTGTGGGTGAGATTCCCAGCAGTGAATCACGTGTATTAGAAGAGTAGTCATAATCAAGATACCAGTAGGGTTCACTGAGCAACTCTTCCATGTTGTCATCTGCCTTGAACTCTTCATAAATTGCACTTGCTTTCCTTCCGTCAAGTTCTGCTAATTCCAAAGAAGATTTGATTTCATTCCCATCCATGTATGAGTTGAATCGTTCCCTTCCGTAGCTTTTATCCCAGGTAGGATCAATGAATTCAAGCTGCCAGCTCATCCATGTCGCATCATATTTTGGATAAAGCATTAATACCTTTTCTAAGAAGGTTTTTCGAAGCTCATTTCGCTGTGCATCCGGCATGTAAGTATATTCTTCCACTGCTTCTGCCATGATCCGAGCAACAGCCAAATCTTCATCAATAATGGTTTTTATCTCATTGGCCTTCTGTGTGGCATATGAGTCTGCAAGCTTTTCAGCCTCTGAAATTGCATTATTGCGAAGGTTGTAGCTTATGTATCCAAGTGTGATCACGTAGATAATGACCGTCAGTCCAAGTATGAACAGCATCATTTTTCTGCGTATAGTAAAGTTTTTAAGCATCTTGGTATTGGTTAACTATTCTGATAACAAAGCATTTAGCTTTTTACGGTGAATTTATCGCTGGAAATCATTCCTAATATATCGAATAGGATGATCATACGGCGATCTTTTTTAATAATTCCTTTTAAGTACTTCTGACCAATTGTCGACTTGAGTCGAGAGGTAGATAGTTTTTCAATCATTTCTTCACTTACGAGAAGTGTATTTGGAACTTCGGGAATTGCGATTCCCATTTGGAATATATCATGATCTAAAACCATAAAATATTTCTTCTCGAGACTCCCCGATTCCAGCTTAGAATTAAAAAATAGATTAAGATCTAGAACACCATAGATATTTCCTCTGACATTAGACATACCCAACAGATATGGGGGCATCTGAGGTACCTTGGCGACTTCAGGATATGGAACAACTTCTTTTACAAGATGGATAGGAATAGCATACTCTTCATTGCTCGACTTGAAAACACAAAATTGCTCAAAAACTGCTGCTTCTTTAGTCTCATCAATACCTTGAGCCGCAACTGACAGTAGTGGGGTGTCTTCATGAGTTTTTTTAGAGCTATCCACATCACCAACATGTCCCTTGTCTGATGTTTTCACTTCAGAATCGGGATCATTCTCTTTCGTTTTATGCTTGGTAAGGTTCTTTCCTAATGCCATCACTCTATGTACATGTAAAAATGAGTGATCTAAGAAACTAAATACAAATGAATTTTACTTAAAAATGACTCAGTAAAATGATGAGTCAATCCCTGAACGTATTCAGGATTAATTATCACTTCTTTGAATTTTTTGGATCCTTAGGCTCTTCAGGCTTTTCATCCACAATATTTCCAAACTCATCAACGTAGGCTATCATGTCAGAAAGATCCCCTCCTTTTGCATTATTTTCCTGGCGCTCTTTTTTACGCTCTTCCTTCTCTTTCTTCTTTTGCTGCTTCCTCTTTTCCTTTTGGTTTTTGATGAATTTGTTTTGTGAACTTGACATGTATTGCTTTTAGATTTAAAAAATAGACGATCGGCAATTCGCCTCTAAATTTCGAAGTTAGGCAAAATCAACTACCTTCTTTTTCTTCTACCGGATTTTCTGGCGTCTCTTCTGCCAGAAGGCCTCTCATGCCTACTAGATTTCTTTTTATGAAATGAAGCTTTTTTATCAGATCCTCCACCTGGTCCATTATCAGGATGTACCCTAACACTACGTCCTTCCAACTCCACTCCTTCAAACTTTGTACTAAACCCTGTATCGTGGGCCTTATCCACTTCAATATATGATCGATTGTTTAGAATCTTAATGTTACCAAAATGCTGTTTATCTACTGCCGAAAGATCTGCAAGCAGGTGGATCATATCGCTTTTTGTAAAACCATCTACCGAGCCAATATTGATAAAATATTTCCTGTATTGACTATTATCCCTGCTATCCCTTCTTTCTGAAGAACCTCCTCCTGCAGTTTCATTTAAGTCGCTTTCCTCTTCGGATCTCGAATTGACATTGGCAAATTGAGCACTTATCAGTTTTTTAAGGATATCCTCTTTACTGAACTCATCAAAAGATTGAGCGACTTGTGCGTAAAGTTCGTCTGCAGACTTTTCAATCTTAATAGCTGATAGTTGATCTGCCCAATTTTTGATTCGAGAAGATTGCATTTCATCAATGCTTGGCACCTCTAGCTGATCAAATTTCACATTGATCTTTCGCTCTATCTCAGATATTTTGCGAGACTCCCTGGGGTTAATAAATGCCAATGAAATGCCTTTATTACCCGCGCGACCGGTTCTACCACTTCTATGTGTATAGCTTTCCAGTTGATCTGGAAGAGTATGATGAATGACATAAGTCAGGTCATTTACATCTATTCCCCTTGCTGCAACATCAGTTGCAATTAACAATTGCATTGATTTCGCTTTAAAACGCTTCATGACCGCATCTCGCTGAGCCTGAGATAAATCACCATGTAATGCCTCCACACCATAACCTATGTTACTGAGCTCATCTGAAATTTCCTGCGTTTCCCTTTTTGTCCTGCAAAACATGATGCCTCTCATCTCAGGTTCCCTATCAAGAAACCTCTTAAGGGCAGGAAGTTTATTTTTCACTTTAGTGATGACAAACTTGTGAGCAATGTCTTTATTGCTCTTTTCAGCAGAATTAACTGATACCTCTTTAGGGGAGGTCATGTATTTCTTAACAATTCTTCTGATCTCAGCAGGCATAGTCGCTGAAAAAAGCCATGTAACCCTCTCCGGTGGAGTATGGGATAAAATATCATCAATGGCTTCCTGAAATCCCATATTGAGCATTTCATCAGCTTCGTCGAGAACGACATATCTAACCTGATCAAGTTTAATTGCCTTCCTTTTAATAAGGTCAAGTAGTCTTCCCGGTGTAGCTACCACGATTTGGGTAGGCTTCTTCAGTGCTTTAATCTGATTTACAATAGCTGCACCTCCGTATACCACTTCTACATTTAACCTTCGGTCACTTGATGCAAAGTCTTTTAATTGTTTGGCAGTTTGCTGACCCAACTCTCTGGTTGGTGCCATTATAAGCGCTTGTGTATGACTACTTCCGGAATCAATTAAATCTATCAAAGGAAGCCCAAAAGCTGCTGTTTTGCCTGTTCCGGTCTGTGCCAGACCAATAAAGTCAGTGGGATTTTCTGTAAGTAATAATGGAATTGATTGTTCTTGTACAGGGGTTGGGGTTGTAAATCCCATTTTTTCCAGGACATCAGTAATTGACTGTGAAAGCCCCAGGGATTGAAATTTATTCAAAGAGCGTGTTTTAAAATTTGCGCAAAGTTACTCGAATAGTGAAGATTCTTGGCAAGAAAAAAAGATTATATGTGTTCAACCATGAGGTTTTGATCGAAAAAATAGTACAGGTAACAATCCAAACATATTTTTGCCGCCGACTTAATAACATATGGATACTAGGAAAAGACACATAGCCAAGACCATAACATGGAGAATAGTAGCGACGGGTACAACTTTCATACTAACCATGTTCTTCTTTCGTGAGGATCCCAACGCTACTGAGAAGGCGAGCTGGGTTGCTCTGATTGAGACTATTTTTAAAATGGCGCTGTACTATTACCATGAAAGGATTTGGTTTAGTTACAGTACGAAAATGAAAAGTACTGTACGTCATTTGTTCAAAACAATTACCTGGAGGGTTACAGCCTCCGTAACAACTTTTATCATTGCATATACCATCTTTAGGGAAGATCCAAGTGCAATGGAAAAAGCAACCGGTATTGCCCTTGTTGAAAGTGTTCTAAAAATGCTCTTCTACTATTTGCATGAAAGAGCATGGCATGCATCAAAATTTGGCCTTAAATAAATCTTAATAAGGGAAATTGGCGTAATAAGAGTTTGATGAATGTAATTAATAGATTAATCTTGAATCTGAATTGACGATAAACATACCAATCTCATGAAAAAGAATTTCATACACCTTTCATTAATTTTTTCAACATTCTTTTTAATCTCCTGTAGTGGTGGAAAGAAGGCTGAAGAGTCCAACACTGAGAAGAAAGAAGAAATTGAAAGCTTTGTTGAAAAAGAATTTACTTATCCGCTACCTACGGCGTTTGAGGTTTCGCAAATGCTGGGCAATGCCAACACTTCATTTTCAAAAGAAATTGTAAATGATCCATCCAAGGCAGATCAATATGTTGCTACATGGCAAAAAGCGGCAAACCTTGGCGTTTATGGAGCTGATCTAAGCTATGCTGCTACTTTTGATAAAACTCAGGAAACAATTGATTTTCTTGATGTTTCAAAAAAGTTAATTGACGACTTGAATATAACTTCGGCATTCAATGAATCCATGGCTCAAAGAATTGAGAATAACATGGATAATATTGACTCACTGATTTTTATTGTAACAGAATCATTTTATGATACATACAACTATCTAAATCAGAATGGCGAAGAGAAAACTTCAATTCTGGTTATTGCAGGTAGTGTCATCGAAGGCCTTCACATCACCTGCGAACTTGTAAAAATGAGTGAAAACAAGGGCGAACTGATGGCCGTTTTAGCTAACCAGAAAGCACAAGTAGTAAAACTTGTAGAGCTTATGGAAAATCATCAGGATGATGAAAATGTAAGCAAAGTGCTTCCTAACCTCCGATATATCAGCCTGGTTTACGACCAACTTGGCGAAGGGACAGAAATGACAGAAGGGCAATTCAACGATATTGCGAATAGCGTGAAAGAGATGAGGGATCACATCGTTGGATAATCACATTTGAACATATATTTTTAGAGCCTCAACCTTCGTTGGGGCTTTTTTTATCTTCACAATAAAATATGACCGAATCAATCATTAATGCATTAGTACACCTTTTTGCTATCATCGAAAGCGCGAAGGAAGATACTGGTGTTGTTGATTCCGGCGAGTTGGTCATTCGTCCCTACCTGCAAAAAAATCTGAATAATGATGCGTTAACGGCGGAATACATCAAGCTTTTTTACGATTACCTCAATTTTTACAAGGAACAGCCGCAAGCCAAAGATGCTCAGGGACTAACTATTGATAGTACAAGTATTTTGCAAATTGCAAAAATCTGCAACCAGTTAAATAAGGAACTGCTCCGGTCTGAACGCCTCATTGTATTTATGCAACTGATGGAACTCATCCGTGCAGATGAGAAAGTGACTGCAAAAGAAGAAGAGTTTGCCGCACTCGTCGCTCTGAATTTCAATCTCGATCAGGAGGATGTTTTAAACCTTAAAAACCTCATTTTAAAACCTGATGAAAAAGAGATCAACAAGGATAAAATCCTGATCATTGATAACAAACAGACGGAATGGCCCGAGGAAATGGCCTGGATCATTCGTAAAAAGAAGACTCAGGAAACCAAACATCTGTTTGTTCAAAACCTCTTCGGAAAAATAACGGTACTTTACCTGAAGAGTGTAGACACTTTTGTTTTTAGATACGATGGGCCACTGAACCTATTTCTTGAAGGAATTAAGATCATACCTGCAAAATCTTACATCCTCAAACCAGGGTCAATCATCAAAGGCCCGAATATTTCTTCTATCTACGAATCAGAGGTTACCCGCAAATTCATTCAGGATGAATCAAGCACCAGAGTGGTGTTGGCTGGAGATAATATTGAGTTTAAATTCAAAAACAGCAGCAACGGGTTAAAAGCGTTTTCATTTTCTGAAGATTCAGGAAGACTTGTGGGTATCATGGGAGGTAGTGGAACAGGCAAGACCACTTTGATGAATATCCTTAATGGAAAAATTCCCTTAGATGCTGGCAGGCTGCATATAAATGGATTTTCGCTGGAACAAGCAACTACGGAAGGGGTCATTGGTTACGTACCTCAAGATGATCTCTTATTTGAGGAATTGACAGTATATCAAAACCTGTACTTCAACGCTAAAACCTGCTTTAGTGATTTTTCAGATGAGCTAATCGATCGAACGGTGTATAAAGTGCTTGAAGATCTGGATCTTGAAGATATTAAAGATCTAAAAGTTGGCGACCCGCTCAACAAAACCATCTCTGGCGGACAAAGAAAACGGCTAAACATTGCTTTAGAGCTCATGCGTGAGCCTTCTGTCCTATTTGTTGATGAGCCAACCTCCGGACTTTCCTCCATGGACTCAGAAAAGATGATGATGCTTCTAAAAGAATTAACCCGGAAGGGGAAATTGGTGGTAGCTATTATTCATCAGCCATCCTCTGAGATATTCAAACTTTTTGATCGGCTCTGGATATTAGATAAGGGGGGATACCCGATCTATAACGGAAACCCTATTGATGCTGTCGTGTACTTCAAAACAATGAACACACAAGTAAATGCGGCGGAAAGCGAATGTCCCAGATGTGGCAATGTAATTCCTGAACAAATTCTTCAAATAATTGAAGCCAGGGAAATCGATGATCGAGGAAGATCTACCAAAAAAAGGCGAGTAAACCCTTCGGTTTGGTATTCAAAATACAAGGAAAATATTTTGCCCAAATTGGTTCGGCTAAAATATGAGTCTGTTCTGCCTCCTACCAACTTCCGTATTCCGGATAGTTGGAATCAGTTCAAGATATTCAGCAAAAGAAACCTTCTCTCAAAAATTTCCAACCGCCAGTATGTGCTTATTAACATGCTGGAAGCTCCGTTACTTGCGTTTATACTGGGGTACTTTTCAAAATACTCGCCGGAAAAGGTTTATGCCTTTTCTGAAAACATAAACCTACCTGTATATCTGTTTATGTCCATAGTGGTCTCCTTATTCATGGGCTTGACGGTCAGTGCTCAGGAGATTTACAAGGATCGGCAAATATTGGAGCGTGAATCGTTTCTGAATTTATCAAGGATGAGTTATATCAATTCGAAAGTGGTTTACCTCTTCATCCTTTCGGCCATTCAGACGCTTTCGTTTGTATTGATTGGCAATTACATTCTGGAAATCCATGGAATGACCCTTTATTATTGGGCAGTTCTATTTACCATTTCCTGCTTTGCAAACCTCATTGGTTTGAATATTTCTTCCGCGCTTAACTCTGTTATTAATATCTATATTCTGATCCCTTTCATCCTTGTTCCACAGCTGCTTTTGGGTGGTGCAATGATCAAGTTTGATGAACTTCATCATTCAATTAACAACCAGAAGAATGTTCCAATTGTAGGTGATATGATGGCATCTCGATGGGCTTATGAAGCATTGACTGTTGCACAGTTTAGGTACAATGAATACGAAAAACATTTCTTCGATGTAAATAAAGAGATAAGCACAAACTCAGTTTACCGTTCATTCATGGTCCCTGAAATGATGAATATCAATAGAGAGATTCTACGGGATAGTGCGGATTGGAGTGATAAACAGCGATCGTTTAGAATATTAAGAAATGAGGTAAATAGCCTGAGTGCGGTTCACGGGTTAAGACAGTTTCCATATCTGGAACAGATCGATCCTGAATATTATAGCACATCCATCGCAAAAAGATTGGATAATTATCTTCTCAATGCCAAAGACCACTTTGCCAAAGAATACCTGGAAGCGCAATCCGCCAGAGATGAATTATATGAAGAGCTGGTGACCGAATTAGGTCGTGAGGGATTTGCTGAACTTGAACAAAAATATCACAACCAGTTTCTAGCCGATTTACTCATGAATCGGGCTCATCTGGATATGGTTTATCGCGGTGAGGATCAGCTGATTCAAAAAAAGGACCCAATCTATATGAGGCCTTACTCCCACATTGGAAGGGCTCACTTCTATGCTCCTTTTAAAATTTTTGGAAGCTATGAGGTGCCAACCTTCTATTTCAATATTGCTTTCATTTGGTTCATGACCATTTTACTTTATTTGACTTTACTTGATAATACACTCAAGAAGATTATTAAATTCTTTGAGGCACGGGAAAAAGATGAAAGCAAGCCAAATAATTGGGTGAGATTTTGGGATACCTTCCTTATCATCATAAGTTCACCTAAGGTTTACAGAAGAGCACTTAAAATAAAAAAGTCTACAGGTTCGGAATGATTTATTCAAATCTTGCATCACTTATTCTACGATTAGGACTCAGTTCCATGATGTTAACACATGGTTTGGGAAAATTCAACAAACTCATCTCAGGGAATTTATCATTCTCTAACCCAATTGGAATTGGTGAGGGTCCAAGTCTTTTCCTGGCAGTCATTGGCGAATTTGTATGCCCTATTCTTTTGATCTTAGGATTTAAATCAAGGCTGGCTGCCATTCCACCTGCGATCACCATGTTGGTTGCTGCACTTATCGTTCATGCAGATGATCCTTTCAGGAGACAAGAATTTCCGCTTGTTTACTGCCTGGGGTTTGTAGCTATATTCTTACTAGGAAGCGGGAAGTATTCTCTTGACTGGCGATTAAAGAAGGTTTAACCTTTTATATACCACTTTTTCGCTGATCTGCGTGATCTCTCCGGACATTAAAGGTTCTAATCTTAAATCCTCGATTGCGACCCGAAGCAGCCTTAATGTAGGATGACCGACTTTTGCCGTCATCCGTCTGACTTGTCGGTTTTTTCCTTCAGTAAGCGAAATCTGCAGCCATGTTCTTTCCGGATGCTTTTGATAATTGACAGGAGGATTTCGCTCTGGTATATCAGGTGTTACAATCTTAATCTTCGCAGGCTTAGTACGATGTTTCTTTCCACTCACATTGATCTCAACACCTTCTTCGAGTAGTTGAATGGCTTTTCTATCCGGTTTTCCATCTACCTCTACCCAATAGGTTCTTTTGTGTCCATGATTTGGGTTCAGAAGCTTATTATTCAATGCTTTATCATTGGTCAATATCAAAAGTCCCTCACTATCCAGATCCAGCCGGCCTACTGGATAGACATCTTTTGGAAGGTCTTTATAAACTTCTCCTAAACCAATATTATCACCTTCATTTGAGAATTGACTCAATACTTTAAACGGCTTATGGATAATGAAATAGAGTTTCTTTTTAGCCACGCACAAAGAGTTTAAAAAGTCCATAACCAATCAAAACACCCAGCATATTTGCTAACGCATCGACCCACTCAAAAACCCGAAATTCAAAGAACAAGTACTGCACCAGCTCCAATGCAAAACCATACGCACTTGTTACTATTACCAGTACAAGAGATGATTTTTTACTTAGTATTTCTGTTTTACGGAAAGCAATCAAAAAGCTAACCACCAAAACTAAGTAGGCAAAACAGTGCTCCCATTTATCAATATGGCTCACTCCTTCTATCTGAATTGGAATAGCCAATACTGTAGATAGGAGCAGAATACCTAATGCAACCATTCCAGCTGGGACAAACCAAATGAATTTGTTATTTAACACTAGATTGAAAGTTTTTGACCATCAGATAATCGATTGATTTTAAGGTCTTTGGCATCTATTACCTCATCTGCCATGTGAGTAAGCCAAAGTTGTTTGGTGTCGAACAATGAACGCTTCTCCAATAGTTCAGAGTAGCCCAAATGCCCGAAGCTAACCTTTTCTAAAAAATTGCATTCGCATATAAAGAGGTCCGTTCCTTTTGAGAGAGGAATTAGATTATCAGTCCATGAAGTGTCTCCGGAGAAAGCAATACACTTCCCCCTCCATTCTAGACGAAAAGCATGAGGGATCGAAGGCAGGCTGTGGTCAACTTCCCAGGCATGAATCACCTTATCTCCAATGACAATTGGTTTCCCTTGCTCATACTCGTAATAAGTCAAATCCATCTCCAGAGTCTTAGCAGCTGTACCGGCATACATGGCTTCCAAAAGGTCATAGACACGTTTAGCTACTCCAACAGGTCCAACGATAGCTAATGGCTTTTTTCGTGGCTTTTCAAACATGCTGCTGATTAAAAAGAAAGGGATGCCTCCAAAATGATCCCCATGAAAATGAGAAATGATTATCGTAGAAATTGATTCTAAATCGATCCCTTCATATTTCAGACGAATGAGTGTACTAGCCCCGCAATCCAGCAAAACGCTCTCATTCTGATCAGTCACAAGGAATGAAGTGTTATTTCTACCCCCATTCCCAAAAGCATCTCCACAGCCAAGTACAGTCAATTCCATTTTAAATTCGATTCTTTTTATGGCACCTTGTAAATTTACCCTATGGAGCTATTCTTAAATGACAAACTTGGAAAAATCACTGCGGAAATAGATGAAGCTGCAAAAGCTCAGGCCATCCTAATCCTTGCTCACGGGGCAGGTGCGGGTATGCGTCACCCCTTTATGAATGGGGTTGCAAGAAACATCTCAGAACAAGGAGTAACCGTAGTTCGATTCAATTTTCCATACATGGAGCAAGGACGAAGATCTCCGGGATCACCTAAAGCAAATATTGAAACATGGAAACTGGTGATTGATCACATACACACACAGTTTCCGGGCTTACCAATTTTCATCTCAGGTAAATCTTATGGTGGGAGAATGGCTTCTCACCTGATGGCGGAAGAACCTCACCCAAGTGTTAAAGGCCTAATCTATTTTGGTTTCCCACTCCATGCTCCGGGAAGAGATTCAAAAGACCGGGCCGTTCACCTTAAAGAACTGGCTCTTCCACAGTTATTTCTCCAAGGAAGCAATGACAAACTCGCAAACATTCACTTGATCAAAGAAGTGTTAACTGAGCTACCGAAACCTACACTATTGGAAATTGAGGATGCCGATCACTCATTTAACGTGCCCAAGAAAAGTGGCAAAACGAAAGATGAAGTATTGGAGCTCCTAACCTCGACCACTGCAAAGTGGATCAAAGAACGGATCGATTAGTTTGGGTTGTACCAAAACGGAACCTGCACAAAATCGGATAAGTTTCTTACTCCAGCAGAGTCTATTCGGACTTTTTTGATGTCAAGCTGATTTTCACCAATTATGAAATGATCTGTTGAAACCACTGTCAATAAACCTTTTTGCTTTTTGTGTGGGTGGATGTAAAATCTGAAAGTGAGATCGGAGTAAATTGAGTCATTTATAGAAATTTGATAAATCGAAGAATGACATCTAAGAAGCATGGCAAAATCTTCATTGGAATAATCTTTATCTCTTATATGAAAATTTCCATCACCTGATATTATGCCCATTCGTGAGTTTATACCATCATCTTTAAGTGGCTGAAAACCAGGGCAGCTGGATCGAATCAATGGATTATCCGCCGGACTATATCGGAGGAATAGGGGAAAGAATGGCTTATCAATGTATTTTGAAGGGATACTTATCTTTTCTATATAATCCTCATCCGGTCGCTCGTCATTATAGGCATTTGAGGGCGCGATGAATTCATTGTCAAATTCAGGGAAATACTGATGCTGATCAAAATCGAATAAGAACAAGCACAATACAATCCCCCCTAAGGTCGAAAACACTATTCGAATTCTGTTCTTTGAAAATTTGCTGATTAGATAATAATAAATGCTTTTACTAAGACGTGATAAAGTGATGGCGTTAAACAATCTGTAAAACGGATAATAGATTCGAATCATCCATTTTAGCTTTTTGAAGAAACCGAGTGTGAGGTAATCGATCATGTAGATAATACCCATGATAAGATAAACCAAAGCGACTACAGCAGCGAAAACAACTCCAACCATCGTGATAGCATCCGGCAGTAATCCCACCACCTGAGTAAGGATAAATCCTAATAATCCAAAACTGATTAGGTACATTCCAAATGCTATGAGTACGGAAACAATGAGAAAGGAAAATGCGAAAATGACACTACATATTTCGTCCAGTTTAACCACCATTCGATCCAAACTTATCACTCCGTTCTTTCTCAACTTATCTGTAAAAAACTCATTATACTTTAGTTTTTCAAAATCAACAGAAGATTGGACAGACCTTAAACCAATGGTTCCAATCCAAAAGCCACGAAGCATAAGGTGAATAACCAGAGAAATAATCAGCGCTTGAATAGAGTTTTTGATTATCAACAGAAATAAACCAACTATACTCAGAACCCCAGACATGTTGTACTTGAAGTTTAGGCCTAATAGAAACTCATCAAAGGCAGTGTTGGCTCCAAGTAAAAGGAATATGGTAAATGCTGAAACAAGTAATTCTAGCTGCCAGCTTTCGCGCTCCAACTTTTTCAGCCAGCTTTCAATTTGAGTCTTTGGAGTGTCGCTCATAGGTAATCAGGTTACCTAAATTTAATCCATCCATTTTAAACTAACCATTCAACGTAGCGCAGTAAAAATTCTTGATCTCAACTGGACTAACTCCATTCCTATACATCCGCATAGCTTTTAGATTGGTAAGTTGCACTTTAAGGTATGAGTTCTTCTCATATTTTCTGGCGGATACTTTTACACTTTTTGGTAACACCATGAAAGGAACGTTTTGCCGCTCTAATCGATCAAGAAGCTCGTAATCTTCCATGATTACGTAATGCTCATCAAAGCCTCCTAATGATCCAAACAAATCCTTTTTGATAAACAAAGTTTGGTCTCCTCCCCTGCACCATTTAAACGGAAAGCGGGTAAAGTAGCCATTGATATGAAGTAAGGGATTTTTTGGCTTATAAAATTTGAAACGATAACAGCCGGAATTAGCTCCTGCTTGTATGGCTGTCTCAATATCATCTACAAAACTGGGAATTAGTTGTGTGTCCGCATGAACAAAATAAAGCACGTCACCCTTCGCCAGTTTCGCTCCTTCATTCATCTGATGAGCGCGGGATTGTATAGTTGTGGAAGTAAGTCTACAATCATATTCTTTAACAATTGTGGCTGTGGCATCAGTACTTCCACCATCAACCACAATTATTTCAAATTGATCTTTGAGAGGATGAGAAGAAAGAAACGTTAACAACGTGCCGATGTAATTTTCTTCGTTGAGGGTAGGTATGATGATGCTAATGACCAATGAATGTAGCTTTTCAGCTATTTACGAAGAAAACCTGAAGTATGTATTTCTATTCCTGAAAAATCACATAGCCTGACGACCCTTGTTCTCTTTCTGAATGGCTCCTTTTGCTTTCTCCATAGGCTTCTTCGCCTTCATAATCATAAACTTGGCTGCTTTGTTCAGCAACTCCGGTTGGCCGGAATAGCTATAGCCTAGCACTTTTAGCTCTTCAATGATCTTGCTGTATTCCTCAGCTTTTGACAAGGAAAAATTGTCACTGTTTTGAAGGTATACAGCTTCTATTACACCCAGTGAATGTTTCAACATTCGAAATAGCTTTTGATTCTTGGTTTCCCGCTCCTCCCGAAAATGCTTGGCATAAACATCGGGCATAAGCTCCTTTAATCGCTCAAAATGCTCACTGAGTACTGGGTGTTTGTCTTGGGTCATGTGGCTATGGAGTTTAGAGTTTTAATTAATTCATTAGCTACCTTATGCTCTGTGCTTGGAGCTAATTCAACGAATTTATTGATGCTTTGGATGGCATCTTTGTATTTTTTTAATGAGATCAATACCAATCCAAGGTTGTAATAACTATTTGGGTATTCAGGCTCAATCTGGGTGGAGAGTTCATAATGAACTTTTGCAAGTTCCAGGTTGCCTAAATCCGAATAAACATTGCCCAGATTATAATGCGCCTCAAAGTGTCTGGGGTTCTTCTTCAGGCATTGTGTTAAGTAATCGATTGCCTTACTCAGGTCGCCCTGACCGGATTTTAAAATACCCAGATTGCAATAAGCATCCTCGATGGACTGATCATTTTCAATGGCTAATAAATAGTATTTCTCAGCTTCAGATTTCCCATCCTCATCCAATTGAAGTGCTTCCTCAAAAAAAGATCCCGCTTTGGGAAGAGAAACCACAGGCGTATTGTCCGGTAATTGATCAAACATGTTGAGCTGTCCATAATCTTCCGGATTAGGTTTTCTTCTCCTGCGAACCTTCTTCGGTCCGAGTTTTTCGGGAGGATTAACCGGAAATTGAACTACCTTAGTCATCTATTTTAGCTTGCTTTTCGTTTCATATCTTTCTCCTCATCCTTCTCCTTCTTATCAGCCTTTTTCATTGGCTTCTTAGCTTCTTTTGCCTGATCGATGCTGGCTTTCAATGCCGTCATGATATCCACCACTTCTGGCTCTTCTTCTACGTATGACACAATCTCATTGCCCTGAATCTTGCTGTCAATCATCTCCCTCAGCGCTTCATTGTACTTATCTTCCAGCTCAATCTTTTTAAACTTCTTGGTCATGGATTTGATCAGCATGTTGGCAAGTTTCAGTTGCTCTTCATCCGCATCCTCTTCAATGCGCACATTTGGAACATCCTTGATGCTTCTTACCTCATTCGGATATCGCAGCTTATAGATCATAATACCACGATCATGAGGGCTGAGTAGCACCGCACTTTCACGATCTCTCAAAACCACTTTACCTACAGCAACTTTTCCTGATTCACGCAAAGCCTGACTCAATAGCGCGTATGTCTTACTCGCTACATCTCCATCCGGTCCTGCAAAGTACGGTGAATCATAAAGTGTCTCATGAACTTCAGTAGCATCCACAAACCCTTCAATCTCAATCACCTTGGTACTTTTCAACTTTACTTTCTCAAAGTCTTCCGGCTCTACAATCACAAACTGACCCGGCTCATACTGGTAGCCTTTCACGATATCCTCCTGGCGAAGCACATCTCCTGTAACCTTATCTCTTTTTTCGTATTTAACAGGATTGTTAGTCTCCTTCGAAAGGAGATTGAATTGCACCTTTTGAGCCGTGTCAATGGCATTATAAATTCTGATCGGAATCGTCACCATTGAAAATCGAATATGTCCTTTCCAGATTGCCCGCATACGTATGAATTTACTGAATTAGGTAGAAATTTAAAAATCTTTAATCTTTAATACAAGTAAAGCTTGTTAACTAATTGATTATTAATTTTTTATAAAAACATAAACCTCGATACCAAAGAAAGTTCTGTCTGAACTATTTCAAATTCAAGCTACTGATAATCAATAATTTATCAATCATCATAGTCAGCATTACGCTCGATGTACTTGATGATCTCCCCTGCTATATTTTTTCCGGTTGCCGCTTCAATTCCTTCCAATCCTGGCGAAGAATTCACTTCCAGAATAAGTGGCCCCCTGGATGATTGCAGCATGTCCACTCCGGCCACCCCTAGTCCCATTGCTTTTGCTGCCTTAAGTGCAGTCCGCTCTTCCACGTCTGACAACTCAACAATCTCAGCTGATCCCCCACGATGAAGGTTGGATCGAAACTCACCTTCTTTGCCCTGTCGTTTCATGGCGCCTACTATTCTGTCTCCAATAACAAACACTCGAAGATCAGCACCGCCAGCTTCCTTGATAAACTCTTGCACAATTACTCTGGCCTGCAACCCATTGAAAGCCTCCAATACTGATTCTGCCGCTTTCTTGGTCTCCGCTAATACAACGCCCAAACCTTGAGTTCCTTCCAGCAACTTTATGACGCAAGGTGCTCCACCCACTGCAGCAATAGGTGTCTCTACATCTTTAGAGTAATTCGTGAATACGGTCTTGGGAAGGCCTAAACCTGCCCGCGACAGAATTTGTAAACTTCTTAGTTTATCTCTGGACCTCACCAATGCCACAGATTCAGTGGTTGAGAATACATTCATCATTTCAAATTGACGAACGACAGCCGTACCGAAAAAGGTAACAGACGCTCCAATACGTGGTATGATGGCATGTACACCGGTAACCTGTTCACCTTTATAATAGATCTTTGGTTTCTTTTTTTCGATTTCAATATTGCATCGTGTGTGGTCAATGATCAACATTTCATGACCTTTCTTTTCTCCTGCTTCAACAAGTCTTTTAGTTGAATACAATTTTGGGTTTCTGGATAGTACGGCTATGCGCATTTCTTTGGCTTCTATTGATGATGCCCTCTTTTTGTGGGCTGATTATTTAAGGCAACAAATATAGGATTAGCCACAAATGTTGACGGTAGTATTGAAAGTTAATTAAATAAATCACCAACAAGATTTACTTTATCACATATATGCGTTGATTTTGTTGACCTGAACAGATAACCCTCCTATTTTTGCCAGCTCATTTTAACTGAACACAATGAAGGATTTTGTAGAAGAACTGCAGTGGCGCGGAATGGTGCATGACATGATGCCGGGGACTCAGGAGGAGCTCAATAAAGGCATGACAGCTGCGTATATTGGTTTTGATCCGACGGCAGATTCTCTTCATATCGGAAACATGGTTCAGATTATGACATTGGTCCACTTTCAAAGATGTGGACACAAGCCTTTGGCATTGGTGGGTGGAGCTACAGGAATGGTGGGCGATCCTTCCGGGAAATCTGCAGAAAGAAACCTGCTTGATGAGAAAACCCTAAATCACAATCTTTCATGCGTGAAGAAACAGCTGGAGAGCTTCCTGTCCTTCGAAGGAGAAAATGCGGCTGAAGTGGTGAACAACTATGATTGGTTTAAGGAGTTTGGTTTTCTTGAATTCATCCGGGATGTGGGCAAGCATATCACCATCAATTATATGATGGCGAAGGACTCTGTTAAGTCCCGATTAGAAACAGGGCTGTCTTTTACTGAGTTCTCTTATCAGCTGGTTCAGGGGTATGATTTCTACTACCTGTGGAAGCACAAGAATGCCAAACTGCAGCTCGGAGGCTCAGACCAATGGGGAAACATTGTTACGGGTACAGAGCTCATCAGACGGAAAGAGCAAGGCACAGCTTTCGCCATGACCACCCCGCTCATTACCAAAGCGGACGGTTCCAAGTTTGGTAAATCAGAAGGCGGCAACATCTGGCTGGATGCCGAGAAAACTTCTCCTTATAAGTTCTACCAGTATTGGATCAACTCTTCTGATGAGGATGTGGAGAAATACATTAAAATATTCAGCCTGAAAGATCGTGAAGAGATTGAAGGGTTAATTGCTGAGCACAGAGAAGCACCTCACCAGCGATTGTTGCAACGAACCCTTGCCGAGGAGCTAACCGAACGGGTGCATTCAAAAACGGATTTGGAAACAGCTATTAAGGCGAGTGCTATCCTTTTCGGGAAATCAACAACTGAAGATTTGGAGAGCCTGGATGAGAAGACACTGCTTCAGGTTTTTGAGGGAGTTCCACAAACGGAGGTAAGCAAAAGCGATCTTGGTGGAAATGATGTGACTACTTTCCTCAGCGAGACTACTCAGAATGTTATATTCAAATCAAAAGGGGAAGCTAGAAAAATGATCCAGGGTGGTGGTGTAAGCATCAATAAAACCAAAGTTGAAGCACACGATCAGGAAGTGAATTTCAGCTTGCTACAAGATAAATATCTGCTGGCGCAGCGCGGAAAGAAGAATTATTATTTGATTAAGGTGGTCTGAGGCTGAGTGAAGATTCTTGTATTATTCTTTGCTTCGAGATAAACGTTCTCTTATTGATTCAATTTGAAAAATCCCAGTCGAATGCATCGAATCATAAAAGTGCTGATTGCCTGCATTTGGCTAGTCAATGGATTATTTTGCAAAATTTTGAATCTTGAACCAAGACATCAACAAATTGTTGAGCAAATTTTAGCTACTGATTATTCAAGAATATTGACAATTCTTATTGGAACTACGGAAATTGTAATGACAATTTGGATTCTTAGTAACTACAGACCGAAATTAAATGCTGCAACTCAGATTGTAGTTATTGGAGCCATGAATATTCTAGAGTTCCTTCTAGTACCTAATTTACTAATGTGGGGAAGATTGAATATCATTTTCGCTTTAATGTTTATTGCCTTGATTTACTATAATGAATTCAAACTAAAGAAGAGTGCTTAGTTACCTTAAAAACCATCCTTTTCCTGTCGAAGCATTTTTTGAAAGATCTCTGGTATTAACTTTTGCTGTTCCAAAAGAACAAATTGAGCCATTGATCCCTTGTCCGCTAACTCTAGACACCTTTCAAAATGAGTGGGCATTTATTGCTGTTGCTATGGTTCAAACCAATAATCTAAGACCAAAAGATTTTCCTAGTGTTCTCGGTAATAACTTTTTTCTTATTGGTTACCGAGTATTTGTTCGATATCGTAACCTAGCTAACAAAAACCTTAGAGGACTATTCATCTTAAAGTCTGAAACAGACAAAAAGAAAATGCAATATCTGGGGAATATTTTCACTCATTACAATTACACAACAACTGATATTCATATTAGCAATCAAGGTCAATCAGAAACCATCCAATCCAATCGTTCGAACTTCGAAGTGAACCTGAACATTGAAAGACAAGACTTGACTCTACCTGACTCTAGTCCCTTCGATTCATGGAAGGAAGCCAGAAGGTTCGCTGGTCCGCTTCCTTTCACCTTCACTTGCAACGAACAGGAAAGAACTGTGATAATCATTGAGGGAGTTCGTAACAACTGGAAGCCTGAACCTGTTCATGTAACTGACTATCATATTGGCTTCTTAGAACGGCTTGAGTTAAAAACCTATAAGCTTGCAAGTGCTTTTGAGGTTAAGAATATTCCATATTATTGGAAGAAAGGAAAACTTGAAAGGTGGGGATAGAAAGACGACCATTTCAAGGATTAGCAAACGTTCTACGTTTTAACTGGCATTTTTATGCCATTGCAGCATTTGGAATTGTGATTTTTCTTTTCATATCAACCAATTTGTATAATTATTGGAAATGGATTTTAGTAGGCCTTGCGCTCACAATACTAATAACCACACTAATTTCAATTGTGACAACCTATTATGTATATGATCAATCAAAACTCTATGAGTTAAAATGGCTCGACGGATTGTCAGATAAAGGTGATAAGAAAATACTAAACATAAATGCAGGTTTTGATGAAACCAGTTTAATCATTGCAAAAAAATTTAAAGAATCAGAACTACATATTTGTGATTTTTATGATCCAAAACAACATACTGAAATATCTATTAAACGAGCAAGAAAAGCATACCCTCCTCACCCAAAGACTGTGATAGTAAAAACAGGATCTTTACCGTATTCAGATAGTCAATTTGAACTGGTCTGTGTGACGTTTGCAGCACATGAGATTAGAAACTTAAAAGAACGAAAACAACTTTTTAAAGAGCTCAGAAGGGTAACTAAGTCAAATGGAAAAATCTTTGTGACTGAACATTTAAGAGACGTAAATAACTTCTTTGCCTACACTATTGGTTTCTTGCATTTCTATTCTCGAGCTTCGTGGATAAACGTTTTTTATGGTTCAAATCTAAATTTGATTGGAGAACAGAAAACCACTCCTTTCGTGACAACATTTATTCTAACTCCAAATAATGGAACTTCACATTAAGATTATTGGAGTCCTCCTGATTGTCCTGGGCTTAATTCATATAATATTCCCAAAATACTTTAATTGGAAAGCTGAACTTCAGTCTCTTTCATTGATTAACAGGCAAGTAATGATGGTGCATACTTTTTTCATTGCTTTAACTGTCATCTTAATGGGATTGCTTTGTCTTACTTCTACCAATGAACTTGTGAAAACAACACTGGGTAAAAGAGTCTCATTTGGTTTTGGAGTTTTTTGGAGTTTCAGACTTCTTATTCAACTATTTGTATATTCTGTTCACCTCTGGAAGGGGAAGAAGTTCGAAACATTTGTGCACGTCATATTCACCTGTGCATGGATATATCTTAGCGTTGTATTTATTACTGTAGGAATAACGAGCCAATGAAAACAGTAAACTAAACCCTCTCCTTCTTCACCAATTGCTTCTTCTCCATCAACCGAACGAGCACCCCCGCGTCAGACATATTCTCTAAAATCACCTTAAAGAGAAAGGTGAGCGGAACCGCCAGCAGCATTCCGGCAGTTCCCCAAAGAAACGCCCAGAATACAAATCCAAACAGCACGGAAACCGTGTTCATCGAGAAAGAGTCTCCCATCAGTTTTGGCTCCACGATGTTTCCCATAATGAGCTGAACCCCTTCCAAACAAACAAATATGACCAGCACCTGTGAAACCGAACTGGAATCGATAATTCCGAGTACCAACGGAGGAATGATGGCAATCAAAGATCCTATGTAGGGAATGTAGTTAAGGACAAGTGCTAAAAAGCCCCATAAAAGCGCATAGTCAATTCCAAAAAACCAGCACAGCAAACCAATGGCGATACCTGTCATCACACTCACCAGCGTCTTTACTTTGATGTACGATCCCACTGAATCCCTTACACGCTTGAAGGTTTTCAGAGACTTCTCTTTGTCCCTGCTTGAAGCACCAATTAAATATGATATGGTACTATCATATTGTGTAATCGCTCCTAATAAGCCAGCGAAATATAGAATGGTCATCAACAGCTCTGCTGCCATACCGCTGAGACTATTGATAAATGATCCTGATGCCGACCAGAACTGACCGGTTTGCAACATTTCCACTACCAACTCCCTTAGTTCGCCCTCTTGAAAGGTTACACCGAAATAAACCGTGTAGTTGTTGATGAAAGGTCTTAATTCAGTGGAAATACTGTTTAGAATGGTTTCACTGTTTTCAATAAGCGCTTGAATTACATTAAAAATTCCAACGCCAATGAAGAAAAAGATGGTCATCGTCAAAAGTGTGGTAATGGCGATGCTGACATTTATTGAAAAGAATCTTTGCAATAAATGCACAACAGGTTGAAAAAGAATAGCGAAAAACAAGGCGAAAAACAGCGGAACCAACAAGTTCGCAAGCTCCCTCATCAGGTAAAGCGTAGCAATACCTAAGAAAATCATGAGGATAATCTTAATGTGTCGAAGTGATCGTTCCATGTCTGTTGGTGAACTCATGATCGCAAAATAATTGAATTACTGCAGGAAACGGCTATCTTTAAGAAAGATTCAAAAAGTCAAAACATGAAAAATCTCACTTCACTATCCCTTTTGTTTTTGCTATTGTTAAGCTGCACCGGTCAGGAAATTCCTAACAAAGAATATCAGCTAAAGACGGCAGTTCTTGCAGCTCCAGAGCATCAAAGAGCAGAAGCAGCTGTTTTAGGTTTTAACAAAGATGGTGAGCTGGTATCACTACGGGAAGGAACCAACGATTTTGTTTGCATTGCAGATGACCCGTCGAAAGATGGTTTTAGTGTAGCTGCCTATCACAAAAGTTTGGAGCCATTTATGACCAGAGGCAGAGAGCTGAAAGCGCAAGGGCTAGATTTCAAACAGGTATTTGATAAACGAGAAGAAGAAGTAAAAGCAGGCACATTGGAAATGCCTGACAAAGCAACTCTTTATGTAACTACAGGTGATCCTAATGAAGAAACTGGTGAGATTGACAACTTATATACCCGCTATGTGATTTACATCCCATATGCTACTGAAGAAAGTACAGGCATGCCACTTAGTCCACCAGCTCCCGGAGCACCATGGATTATGGATCCCGGAACACACAGAGCGCATATCATGATTAATCCGCCGAAGAAATAAACTCACATAACAACTGGCCAGAAAATAATATCTACTCTACGATTTCTGCGCCTGCCCTCCCAGGTGTTGTTATCATAGACAGGATTGAACTGTCCAAAATCACGCTTTTCAATTTGATTGGACTTGAATTCAAGAAAAAGCAATTTCTCAATTACGGCATCACCCCTCATCTGCGACAGCCATTCATTATAGGCAGCCCCTCCGATATTATCCGTATGGCTGTGAATTGTGATTGTGTAATCGCGGATATCCTTTACCGAATCAATAAGATGCTTCAGCTCTTCATACTGATACTCATCTACATAATAGCTCCCACCACCAAAATAAATACTCTTAAGTATATAGGCATGAGGCTCATCCTGCGCATAGCTTAATGTGCCGGAAAATACCAATAATATGATCGTTAGGAAACGCACGTCATAAAATTAACGGAGATACGGTATGCTTGTTTCGGGCATCCATCTTTCCATTCAACCATTCATCAATATTCACGCTATTCGTCTCCCTCTTAATTTTTAAATTACCGCAACTCTTTAACAGAAAACCTAAAAGATATGAAGTACAAATTACTCACTATGCTTTTAACCATCTGCTCAATGGCATTCGCCCAGAAAGTAGATATGGAAGCACTTAAAAACATGGCTCCCCGAAACATCGGTCCTGCAGGAATGTCTGGCAGGATTACGGCCATAGATGTTGTAACTGATGAACCGGACGTTATGTATGTCGGCTCTGCATCCGGTGGGGTGTGGAAATCTACCAGCGGCGGAATTGACTGGAAACCCATCTTTAATGATCAAACCACGGCATCTATTGGGGCAGTGGCTATTCAGCAATCCAATCCATCGGTTGTATGGGTAGGAACCGGCGAAGGAAACCCAAGAAACTCACTGAACGGCGGAGACGGCATCTACCGAACGCTGGATGGAGGAAAGACCTGGAAAAAGATGGGATTGGAAAAGACCCGTCACATTCACCGGATTATCATTCACCCGAATGATCCAAATACAATTTATGTAGCGGCAATTGGTTCTCCATGGGGCGAGCATGAAGAACGAGGTGTTTATAAAACCACTGACGGTGGTAAAACCTGGAATCGGATCTTGTTTACCAACATCCGCACGGGTGCAGCTGAACTGATCATGGACCCAACAAATCCCAACAAGCTTATTGCCGCCATGTGGGAACACAAAAGAGATCCCTGGTTCTTCAAATCAGGTGGGCCGGGATCCGGTCTATATGTGACGTTCGATGGTGGTGAAACCTGGGAGCAAAGAACGGATGAAGATGGACTACCAAAAGGAGAACTTGGAAGAATAGGCTTAGCAATTGCCCCTTCCCGACCTAATGTGGTTTATGCAATAGTGGAGTCTAAAAAGAATGCCCTGTATCGCTCAGATGACGGTGGATTCAAATGGAATAAAATCAATGATGGTGACGATATCGGAAACAGACCTTTTTACTATTTTGAGATCTATGTTGATCCGGTAAATGAAAACCGGGTTTACAGCATATTCACTTATGTGAATGTATCTGTAGATGGAGGTAAATCCTTCACGCAACTCATGCCTGCATACGGCGTAGACAATGGTGTTCACCCCGATCACCACGCATGGTACATTCATCCAAATGATCCCAATTTCATGATGGATGGTAACGACGGTGGCCTGAACATCACAAGAGATCGTGGAGAAACCTGGAGATTTATTGAAAACCTGCCTGTAGGTCAATTCTATCATATCAATGTTGATAATGAAACACCTTATAATGTATATGGAGGAATGCAAGACAATGGCTCCTGGGCTGGTCCGGCATACGTTTGGAAAGCGCAAGGAATCAGAAATCACTATTGGCAGGAAATTTCCTTTGGTGACGGGTTTGATGTACTTCCCGATCCAAGAGATAGCCGATATGGTATCTCTACTTCTCAGCAAGGTTTCGCTTCGATCTACGATCGTAAGACCGGCTACAATGAAACAGTACGACCAACCTATCCTGAAGGTGACGTTGAGCTAAGGTTTAACTGGAATGCAGCGATGGCGCGTGATCCTCAAAATCCTGGTACCGTCTATTTTGGAAGTCAGTTTGTGCATAGAAGTACTGATGGTGGTCAAAACTGGGAGATCATTTCTCCGGATTTAACCACCAATGATCCTGAAAAACAGAAGCAGGGAGAAAGTGGCGGGTTGACGATGGATGCAACCGGAGCAGAAAACTACTGCACGGTCATCGTAATTGAGCCATCCCCATTGAATTCAGATTTACTTTGGGTTGGAACGGATGACGGGAATGTTCAGCTTTCCAGAAATGGCGGTGATAGCTGGAGTAGCATCGGGAATAATCTACCGGGACTACCAAAAGGAACCTGGATCACCCAAATCAAAGCTTCAAACAAAAATGAAGGCGAGGCACTTTTAGTCGCCAACGATTACAGAAGATTTAATTATACGCCTTATGCCTATAGAACAAAAGACTATGGTCAAACCTGGGAACGAATCGTAGACAGCAATGATGTGGTTAGCTATGCGCTTTCCATTGTAGAAGATCCTGAAGAGTCAAGGTTGCTTTTCCTTGGAACGGATGACGGACTTTATGTTTCTATCGATGCAGGTACGAACTGGACTAAATGGGATGCTGAAGGCTTCCCTACTACCAATGCTTATGACCTGGTCATTCACCCGGAGGAGCATGATTTGGTCATTGGAACATTTGGAAGATCCATTTGGGTCATGGATGATATACGTCCATTAAGAGAAATAGCTAGAAATGGCTCGTCTACATTGACTAAAACATTGAATGTTTATGATCCTCCGGTTGCCTATGTAGCATCGAACCAGCAACCAAAAGGATCAAGGTTTGGTGGTGATGCCCTATACAACGGGGAAAACAGACCATATGGTGCTATGCTTTCTTATTCGATCAATCGTCCGGAAAAAGAGAAAAAAGAAGAAGCTGATAATGGCAAGAAGAAAAAGAAAAGCGAAGAACCGGAAGAAGAAGATAAGGAAGATGAAGACAAGGTTTCTTTTGATTCCCTTACCGTTGAAATTATCAATGGTGACGAGGTGATCCGAACGTTAAAATCCAAAGCACCAGAAAAAAATGGCATCCATAGAACCTTCTGGTATATGGATGAAAAAGGTACCGATCGAATGAGCAGAAGAGATCGAAGAGGAAATCGTGAGTCGGGTGGTGTTACCGTTTTGCCGGGTTCTTATAAGGTCAGGTTCACTTTCGGTGATCAGAAAGACTCAACTAACGTGGAAGTTAGATACGACCCTAGAATTGAAATATCTGATGCCGCTATCAGAGCACAATACAATGCACTCAAAGATTTAGAATCTAAGTATGCAATGGGAGTCAAAGCAGTGGATCGACTAAAAGAAAGCATCGATATTGCTAAAGGCATCCAAGGTGATTTGAAAGAGAAGGACAAGGAAGGATACAAAGAGCAGATCGAATTGTGCAAAACAACCATTGACACGCTGAATAGCATGCTTGATGTATTCTTAGGCGAGGAAGATGACAGACAGGGAATCACCCGAGGAACGCCGAATAGTGTAAATAACTCATATTTTGCTGCATCCAGATATACATCGAATGCCCTTCATGCACCTGGTGCAACAGAGCAAAAACTGATTGACAAGTTTGAGAAAGATCTGAAAGAAGCGATGGAAATGGTTAACGGATTTTATTCCAAGAATTGGCCGGAGTTCAGGTCAGCGGTTGAGGGACTGGACACCTCCCCTTTTAAAGACTATGAAGAAATAAAAGAATAGTAACAGAAAGGCCGTCTCATTGTGAGGCGGCTTTTTTATTTTGCTCCAAATTAGACTCAATGAAAATCCTCAAAATTCTTGGAGCACTCATTCTTATCCTTATCATAGGAATTGCTGCTTATTTTTTCTCCCTTAAAAACAGCCTGACGCCCTCCTATTCAGGTCAAATCGATCTTTCCGGTTTATCAGAACAGGTGGATGTCTATTTCACTGAGTTTGGTATTCCGCACATCTACGCAAACACAGAAGTTGATTCTTATAAGACACTTGGCTACATCCATGCTAAAGAAAGGTTATGGCAGATGGACCTACTGAGGCATGTTGGTAGTGGGCGACTGTCGGAGCTGTTTGGACCGGATATGATTGGAAATGATGAGTTCCTGAGAACGATGGGGCTAAGCTCTTATGCAAAGCAGTCAGCTAAGGATTACATTCAAAGAAATCATGAAAGCCTTCCGCTCGTTCAGGCCTACGTTGATGGGATTAATGATTACATCCAAAACAACCCTAAACCAATAGAGTATACCATTTTAGGTCTTGATGTGGAGCCCTTTGAAATTCAAAATGTATTTGAAACGCTCACATACATGTCATTCAGCTTTTCGAATGCCCACATTACGGACCCTGTGTTAACAGAGCTTTCTCAAAAACTGGATTCTGGCTATTTAAATGATTTAAACATCTATCACTATAAAGGAGAATCTACCTTACCCTCGTACGACGATCGCTACAGTGAGCAGGCTAAGAAGACAATAGCTGTTCTAAACAGCATTGGTGTACCTGAATTCATTGGCAGTAACAGTTGGGTACTTTCTCCTCAAAAGACTGAAAACGGAAAGGTTATTCTGTCTAATGATCCTCACATTGCATTTTCACAGCCTTCAGTATGGTATGAGTCACACTTAATTAGCCCGGAAAATGAATACTATGGCTATCATATTCCCGGAGCTCCCTTCCCCCTACTCATGCATTCAGACCGGCAAGCGATAGGGATAACCATGTTCGAAAATGACGATATGGATTTCTATGTGGAAGAAATTCACCCGGAAGATTCCATGAAATACATGCACCGGGGTGAATGGAAAGACATAGCACTAAAAAATGAAGTCATAAAGGTGAAAGGTGAAGAATCTGTTTCTTTTAACATCCGATCAACTGTTCATGGCCCTATCGTTTCAGACATTCTAAAAGAAGAGTCACTGGAAGATATCGTTTCGATGTATTGGGTCACCTCAAGCAATCCAAATCATATGATAGAGGCGGTATATGGATTTATTCAGGCTGATGAGATGTCAGATATCGAAAAGGCTGCATCGATGATCCATGGCCCGGGCCTAAACATCATGTATGGGGATTCGTCCGGTAATGTAGCCTGGTGGGCAGTAGGAAAGCTGATCAAACGAAGAGATGAACGAACGAGCAAAACATTCTATGACGGATCAACCGGTCTTGATGATGCGGACAGCTCCTATTCATTCAGCAGAAATCCACATGCAATAAACCCTCCCTGGGGTTTTGTTCACAGTGCCAACAATCAGCCTGATACCGTAGATGGCGTCCTCTATGCTGGTTATTACCTTCCGGATGATCGTGGAGAACGAATAACTGAAATCCTGAATGCCAACCCTTCTGTCTCGGTAGAAGACATTAAGCAAATGCTACTTGACAATAAATCAATGATGCATGTGGCAACTAAAGAGATATTGCTAAGTGCCGTTCGGGAAACAGATAAAACTGAGCTTATGAAATCATTGAGTGAATGGGATGGTACTTTTCAGAAAGATGACTTTGAACCCTTGATTTTTCAGAGGTGGGTAAACGAAATTCTAAAGGCTGCTCAAAAGGATGAAATTGGCGAAGGTTTATGGGGTATGTACAAGCGAACTCACACATACAAAGTGGCAGCTGAGCATTTGATTAAGAATGAAAATACCCGCTGGTGGGATGATATTAACACTGAAAAGGTGGAAACAAGAGGCGATATTATAATAATCGCCTTCGAGACAACAATTAATTCACTCTCACAATATTGGGGTGAGGATTACACCAAATGGAAATGGGGAAATGCCCACCTGCTAAGACACAAACATGCCATGGGTGATGTTATTAGCTTTTTAAATGTAGGAGACTTTCCGGTATCCGGAGCTAATGAGGTGTTAACCAACATGGGTTATACATATCAAGATGCTAAAAATCAATCCATCAGTTTTGGCCCGTCCACCCGAAGAATCGTTGATTTTTCAGATGTGAGAAATAATAGCTGGAGCATACTCCCTACGGGTCAATCCGGCAATTACTTCAGTCCACATTATAATGATCAGGCTGAGATGTATGCAGAAGGTAAATTCAGACAAATGCTTATGAACCATGATCAAATCAAGCGATCTGAAAATAAACTTGTGCTTAAACCATTAGAGTGAACCCTGAGGTCATCCTGACATGTTACCTTTACGCAAAATCAAAACAACTTTAATCTAAAGTCATGGACAACAGAAAGTTTTTACCGTTTATCATTATTGGAATTGTAGCGTTTATAGTGCTACTATCAGCCTTTAATAGAATATTTTATCGGATAGAGGCATCAGAAAGAGCAGTACTATTTAGATCACTAAGTGGAACTTTGGAAAAGGAAAATATCATTGGGCCAGGTTGGCATGTGAAAGCACCTTGGAATGACGTCTACATCTATGAAGTTTCTGAAAGTAAAATCGAAGAAACCATGGATGTGCTTGACAAAAATGGTTTGAGCATCAGCGTGGATGTGACAGTCCGCTTTCATCCAAAATTTGATGCTATCGGTACCATTCAGGAAAATTTCAGAGGTGACTATATTCAGCGCCTGGTGATACCGGAAGCTCGATCTACTGTCCGTCAGGTAATGGGAAGATACACAGCTGAAGAAATCTACTCCACAAAAAGACCGGAAGTAGAATCGGCAATAAAAGATGAAACCAAAATGGTGCTTGGTGCTCCGGGGAATGAGGTAGAAATGAAAAGCATGCTGATCCGCTCAATCAAACTACCAGAACAAATTAAAACTGCCATCGAAAACAAATTGAAGCAAGAACAAGAAGCATTGGCTTATGAATTCAGATTGGATCGGGAAAAAAGTGAAGCAGAAAGAAAGCGAATTGCAGCTGAAGGTGAAGCAGCAGCCAACAAGATCATTAACAGTAGTTTAACGGACGAACTATTGAAAATGAGAGGAATCGAAGCTACCATGAACATTGCTAACTCACCCAATTCGAAAGTGATTGTAATTGGTGGGGCAGATGGAGGCCTGCCGCTTATCCTGAATGGGAACTAACCCTTCAAAATCTAGATTATAATCATTAATTTCGAGGAAATTTTAAATCAGCAAAAGAAGAATATACAACATGTCAAAAACCGCCCAAATAACCATTGACGGTCAAACCTACGAACTTCCGGTTGTTGAAGGATCGGAGCAGGAAAAGGCCATTGATATCAGTGCTTTCAGAGGCCAGTCTGGTGTAATCACATTAGACAGAGGCTTCAAAAACACTGGTTCATGCGAAAGTGCAATCACTTTTCTTGATGGTGAGAAAGGAATTCTTCGATATCGAGGATACCCGATCGAGCAATTGGCGGATAATTCAACGTTTTTGGAAGTGGCTTATTTGCTGATCTATGGTGATCTGCCAAGTAAACAAACACTTGACAAATTTGCTGGTGATATTACTCATCACACACTTGTGAATGAGGATATAAAGAAAATCCTAGACGGTTTCCCATCTGCTGCACATCCAATGGGTGTTCTATCTTCTTTGATTACAGCACAGACTGCCTTCTACCCTAACAGCCTTGATCCAAACAGATCTAAGGAAGAGACCGAGCTTAGCATCATTCGACTTTTGGCAAAAATGCCAACTTTTGCTGCGTGGGCATTCAAGAAAAAGGTTGGTCACCCGGTAATCTATCCGAACAACAAAATGGATTATTGTGGCAACTTCCTAAACATGATGTTTGCCCTGCCTGCTGAGGAATATGAGGTTGATCCGGTGGTAGCCAACGCACTGGACAAGTTATTGATTCTCCATGCAGATCATGAGCAAAACTGTTCAGCTTCTACAGTGAGAATTGTTGGGTCAAGCCAGGCTAGTCTTTGGGCTTCTATTTCTGCCGGCATCAATGCACTTTGGGGACCACTTCATGGTGGAGCTAATCAGGCTGTGATTGAAATGCTGGAAAACATCAAAAATGATGGTGGGGATACGAAGAAGTGGATGGCTAAAGCCAAAGACAAAGATGATCCATTCAGGCTGATGGGCTTTGGACACAGGGTTTACAAGAACTTTGATCCAAGAGCACGAATCATCAAGAAAGCTGCAGACGATGTATTGGAAAAACTTGGTGTCACCGATCCGGTATTAGACATTGCAAAAGGGCTTGAAGAAGAAGCGTTGAGAGATGATTATTTCGTGGAAAGAAAACTATACCCTAACGTTGACTTTTATTCAGGTATCATTTATAGGGCATTGGGAATCCCAACTGATATGTTTACAGTGATGTTTGCCCTTGGAAGACTACCGGGATGGATTGCACAGTGGAAAGAAATGAGAGAAATGGGTGAACCTATTGGAAGACCAAGACAGGTTTACACAGGTAAAAACGAAAGGGATTACGTTGATTTAGGCAAAAGATAAAATCAATTAAAAACATAACAAACCCTGATCCGTCATCTGATTGATCAGGGTTTTTTGTTTCTACTCAGCTGATTCTTCGCCAGCCATTGGGAATCGTTCTTCCTTTACGCCACTCACGTGACTATTAATCGCTTTCCAAGCACCATCCACTTTGATCACTACATTACTAGACTTATATGTGGTGATGTACGCTTCTCCCCCATCAACACCTTTCATGGTACCTGTGCCTGAGATCACTGCCGTCCCATTATCAAAGATATCGAGACGGGTTATCTCAAAATTAAATTCATCATAAGTAGGACCATATTTAGAAATGTACTCCAACTCATCCGCCTTGGTGTACTTGTCCCCATTATCATCCACCATTTCAAAGTCTTCATGTAACATCCGGTTTAATAATGCAGTATCCTGATCTGCATAAGCTTTGGGCCATAGCACAGTCTTAAATTCACGAAGGGCAGCTTCGTCTTCGTTTGTAAGGACAGTAGGATTGGTTGCCGGAGTGGTGCAGCCGATTAGTACCGCTGCAAATGTTAACATCAAAAAATATTTCATACGCTCTGGTTTAAATTATACTGTAAACTACAAAAAATACGCAGCTAAAAATTGATAGGATCGTTAATTAAGATTTCATTAACATTGAAGTATGTCAGAAAACAAACTCAAAGAAATGGCTATTGAGGCAGCAACCAAAGCATATGCGCCATACAGTAAGTTTAAAGTGGGCTGTGCATTATTAACCACTTCAGGTAATATTTATACCGGATGCAATGTGGAAAATGCGTCATTTGGCTTAACCACCTGCGCCGAAAGAAACGCCATTGCAAATGCGGTCAATTCCGAGGGTGCTATTGGGATCCTGAGCATTGTTGTTTACACATCTACACCAACACCTACCCCGCCATGCGGAGCATGCAGACAAGTCATATATGAATTTGCCAAGAACACAACGACTATTAGTTATTGTGATTCAGAAGAAGTATTTCATCATTCCATTAACGATTTGTTGCCAGGTGCTTTTGAGTTTAAAAACAAAAAATAAGGCCCTCCACTATGGAGAGCCTCTTGCTGCCTATTCGCAAAGTAAACTACTCTACGATCAGACGGCTAGTACCGATAGTCACATCTCCATCTTTTAGGATAAGAAGGTATATTCCTTTAGAAGATTCTCTCAGATCAATTTTTTTGTTTTGATTTATTGTATAATTACCAATCAACCTCCCATCTAGTGAACGAATTTCTAAATTTCTCATTTTTCCATCTGATTGAACAGTTAAGAACCCCGACACAGGATTAGGATAAAAAGAAACCTCTAACAATTCGTTAATATCAGTTCCTAACGCCTTGTCTACAATCAGGGTGCCTTCAATTCTTTCAACGATTAAGTAGTTGTTATCCTCTCCTCCAGCCAATGTAATTGGATATTCTCCAATAGGACTTGCAGAGCTCGCAGTTGTAGAAATCGCAGGAGGAATGTCTATATCAGAACCACTGTCATTATTTACTAACCCAACATAGCTGATTGTTAATTCCGGAACGAAATCGCCCTCCCTCATAAACTGATCGTCTGCAACAGCAGTGAGGTCTCTTTTGGTCACCTCCAAAACACCCTCAATCCTTTCTAGTTCATAATTGTCTGCCGACCCCCCCTGTAATGTGATTGAATACTCACCTACCACTGAGGTTGCATCTGCTTCTGTGTTCACAGTAGGTTCCGTATTTAAAACAGATTCATCTTCGTTATTTACAAAACCATCATAAACCACCGTTAATGTTGGGTTGGCATCACCATAAACTTTAGTTTTATCTTCTGCGGTTACCGAAAGTATTGCCGGATTGACTACTAAATCTTGTGTCACTTCATCTGCCGGATCAAAAATTTCATCACCATCCTGATATGCGGTGATCGTTGTAGTTCCAACACCTACAATGGTAACCAAACTTCCTGATACCTGAGCCACATCCTCATCAGAGCTTAAATACATGACCTCCAATTCGGACGAAGCAGTTGCCGTCAGATTGAAAGCTGCATCACCATAACTTACAGATTCCAGTTCTCCGAATTCAATACTTTGCGAGGGATCATATACAGTAAAGGTTCTTTCAACATCTTCTGCGGGTTCATAATTCTCGTTTCCTGCTTGTGAAGCAGTAATCGTTACGGTTCCAGCCCCAAGGATTGACACAGTGTTTCCATCTATTTCAGCTATAGTGATGTCAGAAGATGAGAAAGTGACAGGATTGCCAGAGTCTCCTCCGGTGGCACTTAATTCAAAATCTGGATCTGTAAGCTTCCTATCAGGTATTTCACCAAAAACAATTACCTGCAAAGGCTTGGTTACCGTCAAAACTTGCTCAACATCCGCAGCGGCATCATAATCATCATTGCCTGCTTGTGATGCAGTAATAGTGGTTGATCCTTCACCAATAATAGATACCAGTGAGCCGGTAACTGTTGCGACATCTAAATTAGAAGAAGTGAATGTCACCGGATTCCCTGAACCTCCTCCAGTAGCCTCTAACTCAAAATCTTCATCCAAAACTGTTTTGCTGGCGAGCTCCTCAAATACAATGGTCTGCCCTAGTTTTGTGACAGTAAACGATTTAACAACCGAAGGTGCTGGATCATAATCAATGTTTCCCGCTTGTCTAGCCTGGATTTGAACAGGTCCACCTCCAAGAATTGAAACGGTGGAGCCATCACCTACCAATTCAACATTTCCGGAAATGACCTCAAATGAAACCGGGAGACCTGAAGTTGCAGTCGCTTCCAACTCAAAATCCGGGGCATCTAGCGGCATATCAGGAATATCAGTAAAGTCGATTGTTTGACTTAAGCGATTGAATGTCCAACCTGAAACATTCCCATTATCTATTGAGCTAAACGCATTAAAAGTGGCACCTCCGGTTGCTGTTATATCCTGGAGCTCAAGGTAATAAGCATCTACCGTTCCTGAAGCCTGTGAAATTGTAGCTGTCGTTCCTTCAGTTTGTGAAATGATGGTTATTGGATCATCTGCAGTTCCTACTGCTATTAATTCATTGGTGGTAATTGTAATCCCTGCTCTTAACTCAATGTCTGTGTTTGCTTCAAAAGTCAGTTTATTGAATGTCATATCTGCACTAAGGATTCCTTCATCGGTTGAATTGTAGCGAGTGAATGTAAATTCATTAAAAGAAAAAGTATTATCACTACCTCCTAATGTGGAGAAAGAAGAGCTGCTGCTTATAAATGAGTTGCTTCCGTCAAAAGTCAAGTTGCTAGCACTTCCGATGCTCAATGATCTGGTGAAGAAATCGGAAGCACCTAGTGTCATCGTTTTTGCATCCTCTCCAAAAAAGTCAGTTCGGAAATCTACAAGTACTTTATTTCCATTGATGTCAATATCTCCGCTGTACTGATGTAATTCACGAACAGTAAATCCACTGTTAAATGTCCAGCTTCCACTTCCGGTGAAATAAAAATATGCACTCGTTCCAGGTTCATCATCTTGCAGTGTAATAGTTTCTGCTTCTGTGGATACAAAATACACGTCGTTGAGTTGGATAGATACGCTAGGATCAAAATCCATCGATCCATACACGTTTAAGCCGTTTCCGTCAGAATCAAATGAAGGATTATTGGTAACGCCCGTCCAATCCATATCATGAAAACTGATATCGCCACCATCAACAGTTACCGTCTGATCGGTAAGCGTAAATGAATTAGCATCAAAATACACTTTGTCCAAAACCCCAGGCGCATCGGTATGCATCGTGCTTCCACCTGATGTTGTTGCCCAATGATTCTCAAAATCAGACCAACTTCCTCCATCTCCTACCCAATAGTAATCGAGCGCTGTAAGTCCTGTTATATTCCATCCTGTATTGTTTCCATTGTCAAGCGTTTGAGTTGCATTGAATGTCGCACCACCAGTAGCGTTTATATCTTTCAATGTCAGGTAAATAGCATCAATTGTGCCGCTGGAAACTGATATTGATGATTGTGTTCCAGCTTCGTCAGAGGACAGACTAATTGGACTTGATTTCGTCCCCTGTAAGGTTAGTGTCTGATTAATTGTTTGAGTCTCACCTGCATCTAAAATGGTGTTAACTCCAGGCTGAATTTGAAGGATTTCAAAAGTATTTGATCCTAGTACATTACCACTTCCAGATAGGGTTACTTCATAAAATTGAACTCCATTGCCTTCAAAGTTTCTTTCAACTGTTAAACTTGGTGTACCAGTAATAGTAGACGAAGAGCTATTATGCGTGAAGTCGCGACAGGTAATGGTTGCACTACCAAAATTTGCAACGAGTTCATTGTGTCCTAAATCAAAATCAATGGAACAATCAATGGAAACTCCATTATAATTAACAGTACCGCTTCTTTGAGTAAAAACACCCACACTTATATCAGATAACAAATCATATTCACCCTCGCCCTGAATGGATAGAAAGGTGATACTTCCGGATCCGGACATATCTAACAATTGTCCTGTTTCATTTCCCAAAACATCGAACCCGTATAAATCCCTTGACATACCATCAATGAATATTACCGAACCATGCGCTTTTAGGTTAAAACTGTAGGAAGAACTTAGTGACGGGCTGTTGAGTGCTCCGGTCCAGTCCATATTACCAAATGAAGTTCCACCTTCTATATCTTGAATTACGGTTTGTCCTTCTATAGTAAATGAGTTCTCGTCAAAATATACATCATCCAGACTATTTGGATAATCCGTGTGCATGGTTGATCCTCCAGATGTTGTAGCCCAGTGATTCTCGTAATCTGACCAATTACCGCCATCGCCAACCCAATAATAATCCTGGCCTGCATATTCATTTATTGTCCATCCGGTATTGTTTCCATTATCAATTGAGTTATTCGCTGAGAATGTAGCACCTCCTGTTGCTGAAATATCTTTCAGCTTTACATAAGACCAATCAACTGAGCCTGAAGATTGACTTATAATGGCTGCCACACCTTCCGTACCCGCTTCAACCTCAATAAAAGAATGCTTAGTTCCTATTGCCTCAATTTCATTTACTGTAAAGGTGCTCCCGCTTTCCAGGCTAATTGACAGTCCTTCAGGAATAGTTATTTTATTGAACGAAGCAGTATTTCGCAGGTCTCCATAATTATCAAATACCACGTCATAATAGTTATAAGGTCCATCACCATTGGTATCTCCATAAAATGATGAAACAACAATTGTGGACGTACCTGCATTTATGGTTTGATTGGTTCCCTGAACCCACCACCTCTCCGCTATTATTTCAGAAGATCCCAGGTTAATTACCTTGCTTGATGAGCCACTTGTATTGAATCTGGCACCAGCATCAATTCTATGATTGTTTGTAGTTAGTGTTCCGGCAACAACGTAAAGATTGTTTGTTTCAAGATTGTCTTGCAATGTCCATTCTCCCCCAATTCCGTTAAATCGAACGGTGGAACCTGATCCAAAATCTACTCCGTTGGAAGTAATCGTATTTCCACTTGTGGTTGATTCAAATTCAACATCGCTTAAATCGGCCGTCATGTCACTAGCAAGAAGTAGTGAACCATATATGTTTAAGTCGATATTATCGCTTGTAATAGATGGGAAATTGGTTACGCCTGACCAGTCCATGGATAAGCAATTGGCTTCTTCATCTAATGTCACAATTTGACCTGATGATGAAAACGAATTCACATCGAAATAAACATCATTGGAGCTTGTTGGAACTGAGGTATGAAAAGTGGATCCTCCAGATGTGGTAGCCCAATGATTTGCATAGTCAGACCAGTTGCCTGAACCACCTACCCAGTAATAATCCTGGGCAAATAAAACTATACAGCAAAATGTAAGAAGAAGTGATAATATGTGTCTCATGATAGCAGCATTTAATAAAAACTAGAACAATTAGGATTATTCTAATTTCAACAATTAAATGCGCCCTTAAAAAGAAAATGAGTGAACGACCGTAATTTTGAGCGAACGACTAATTATTAATACTTCCTGGTCAAGATTTCGCTGTAAATGACAGCTTTCTTCGCCTCAGACGTATTTAACCCATCTCGAATTTCGTCTGCAATTGACCATTCTTTCTCTTCTGTTTCTTTATCCAGTCCTTTAAAGAGCCTAGGGGTTTTATAGTGTTCATCCGGTTCAAATTCTAACTCAGCACCTTCTGCCATTTTTATAGACTCCTCGTAGACTTTCCTACTTTCAGCATCGGCAAAAACCCTCCGTTCACCTTCTAGCCTACGGCTATCTTCCTCTTCCTCCGAAACATCTTTTATTTCAACAGGTTCTTGCTTAACCGGTTCAGGTTCTTCTTGTCTTCCTTCAGTTATCTCCCTTAGAAGATCTTCAAAAGACTTAGGTTGAGTTTTAGGTGGATTGTTTTCAGATCCGGGACGAGAATTGGGCTGCTCTTTCTTCTTCTTTCCCCGAGTGAGAAAATAAATAACTGCCGCTATAATGTACCACCAGAAACTAAAATCATCCATTTAGCTAAATTATAGAATATGACAGGATTTGTGCTATCCAACAGGACTTATTCGTTGATAGTAGATTTCAATGTAGTGATTATGTTCTCTTTGTCGAACGGTTTGCTGAAGTAACCAACAATGAGGTTTTGATCTATTGCATCAACAACTTCTTGCGCTCCCCCATATCCGGTCAAAAGAAAGCATGGAAGGCTTTCTCTGGTTTCCTTCACTTTGGTGATGAACTCTATTCCGTCCATTTCCGGCATTCTCACATCACTAACAATTGCACGGATTTCATCATGATTTTTAATCAAATCTAGTGCTTCTGAACCAGAAGTAGCATTTAGGATTTCAAACTCATTCTTAAAGTTGAATTCAAATAAGGTGATATTGAACTGATCATCGTCTACGTAAAGAATGGTCGGTTTCTCCATATTAAATATTTCCTTGCTATCTGGTCAAATAAAAATAAGTGACTTTTATCAAAAAGTTAAGCTAAAGTAATAATTGCTTTGTGTGTACTACAATAATGCAACTAAGATTTGAAATAGTCTGCAATCATTCGATTAAACTTTTAAATAATTACATGAATAATTAATCTTTGACTATTTAATACGAAACTGGGGAAAAATGGTGGATAATTCACCCAAACAATTTCAGAATCTAATCCTCCAGTTGCCGTCGAATCTTATATTTTTGTCCGCTTCACCCGAAAGGAATGAATGTACTTTAAATGCAATTAACAAAGTTAGAAATAAAGGGCTTCAAAAGTTTTGCTGACCGTGTGGTCATCAACTTTGATGAGGGGATAACAGGGATCGTAGGTCCGAATGGGTGTGGTAAATCCAATGTAGTGGATTCGATAAGGTGGGTCTTGGGGGAACAAAAATCCCGGGTGCTTCGATCTGATAAAATGGAGAATGTTATTTTCAATGGCACGAAAGCACGCAAGCCCACACAACTTGCTGAAGTTTCACTGACCTTCAATAACACCAAAAACCTAATTCCAACAGAGTACACGAATGTAACAATCACTCGCCGGTACTATCGCTCAGGAGAGAGTGAATACTTATTGAATGGTATTACGTGCAGACTCAAGGACATAACAAACCTTTTCCTGGATACGGGCATTGCCTCGAACAGTTATGCCATCATCGAACTTAAAATGGTTGATGACATCCTGAACGATAAAGACAACTCACGAAGAGCACTCTTTGAGGAAGCTGCAGGTATCTCAAAATTTAAGATCAGAAAGAAGGAAACACTTAAAAAACTAAGCGATACAGATGCTGATCTGGAACGTGTAGAAGATCTGCTTTTTGAGATAGAGAAAAACCTCAAATCACTTGAAAAACAAGCATCACAAGCAAAGAAGTATTATGAGCTAAAGGATGATTACAAAAACTCCAGCATTGCCATGGCGAAAAAAGCCATGAATAATCAACAGGAGCATTTCGATACTATCCAGGAGTCCATTCAGGAGGAAAATGATAAAAAACTTGCCTTAAATGCATTGGTAAATGAAAAAGAAGCCGCTATTGAAAAGGCAAAAGCTGACCTTATAAATAAAGAGAAACTCCTATCCTCCCGCCAAAAATCACTGAATGAGCACGTAAGCACAATAAGACAATACGAGAGTGACAAGAAGATTAAGAACGAGCGTCAGAAGTTCTTAAATGATAAAATAGAGACGCTCAAAGAACAGATCAGTCATGATAAGCAAAGTAGCGAACGAGCTGCTGTTTCACTGGAGGGGTTAAGAAATGAAGCTCGCGAAGCAGAAAAGGATGTAACGGCTATTCTTTCTAAAGTCGAAGCTTTAAAAGCAGATTATGAGTCTCAAAAAAACCTAACGACTGAAGCACAGGAAAAGCTTAACTCCCTGAACACTTATTACTCAGAGAAAAAAGATCATCAGTTTCAGCTTAGTAAAGAAATTGAAATCAAGGATATTCAGTTGAAGTCCATGCTGAGTGAACTCAATAAAACCAGTGAAGACACCAGTGAAAAGAGTGCCAACATTGAGGAGTTTAAAAATCGCCTCGCTGAGATTTCAAAAGAAAAAATAGAGAAACAATCTGTATATGATCAGTTAAAAGCAAGCGAAGAGAGCTTAAAAGAACAGATCACCGACGCGGAAGAAAGAATATCGGCTGCAAGAGAGGAATTAACCAAAATCAACAGAACACTTGATGCTCGTCAGAATGAGTTTAACCTGACTAAATCATTGGTAGACAATCTGGAGGGGTTCCCGGAAGCAATCAAGTTTCTGAAAAAGAACCCACAATGGAAAGATGCACCTCTCCTATCAGATGTTCTCAGTTGTCCGGAAGAGTACCGTATATCCATTGAGAACTTCCTGGAGCCATTCATGAACTATTATATCGTAGATTCCCATGATGATGCTTTGAAAGCGGTGAATCTATTGAGCGAGTCCACCCGGGGGAAAGCGAATTTCTTCATCCTTGAGAACCTGAAACAGTTTAAATCCGAAAGCATTCCAGCTCCTTTCGGAAGTAAGTCAGCACTAGAATTGATAGATTATGATGATAAGTATGAAAATCTGATCAAACATCTTCTTTGGAATGTATACATAGCAGATAATCCTAAACGAGCGGGTGAAGGAAATGTGGTGCTGTTGGATAAAGAAGGAAAGGTCACTTTCAGGAGATATAGCATTTCGGGAGGTTCAATAGGACTCTTTGAAGGAAAGCGAATAGGACGGGCGAAAAATCTGGAAAAGCTTGAAGTTGAAATAAAAGATTTAAAAAAGAAGCAAGGAACATACGAGCAAAGCATTTCCAAGTACCAGTCTCAGCTAGAAGAACTTAAACGTTCTTCCAAAGCACCACATCTGGAAGAGGTGAAAGAGGAACTTTCAAGAATAAAAGAAGTAGAGGTTTCCGTACAGACCAAGCAAGATCAGTTCATCGAGCTACTCACTTCCAATAAGAACCGAAGAGAAGATATTCAGCAACAAATAGTAGGACTCGAAAAAGCGCTGGAGTCTCTCAAACCGCAAGCAGAAAAGGAACGTAATGAGCTTCTGGAGTTAGAAGGAAAGGTTGAAGCAAAAAAAGAAGAAGCCCTCACGCTTCAGGAAGTATTAGATCAAAAGTCTTCGGCCTATAACGAGGAGAATGTTGTGTTTCACCAAAAGCAAAATAAGCTCAATAGCATTTTGCAAGAAATATCTTTCAAAGAAGAGTCTTATCAAAACTCCCTTGAACGTATTGAGAAAAATCGTGAAGAACTAGAAGGGGCTACAACTAACCTCAATGAATTAGTCAGGAAAAGTACTGCAAGTGATGATGAACTTGTGGCCATGTATGAAGAAAAGGAATCGCTGGAGTCGGGGGTAAATGAAGCTGAGAAAGAATACTATGAGGCCAGGGGCATCATTGATGAAGAAGAAAAAAACTTAAGGGAAACACAACGGAAAAGAGAAGGTATAGATCACGCCTTGATGGAGTGGCAAAACAAGCTCAACGATGCAAAAATGGGTCTCAACTCGGTGAAAGACCGTCTATCTGTGGAGTTTAACATTGACCTGCAAAAGATCAAGGAAGAAGAAATTGCAGACTATAAAAAATTTACAGAGGAAGAGCTTAGGGATAAAGTTGACAAACTTAGAAATCGTTTGGATAACATGGGGCCAATCAACCCAATGGCCATGGAAGCTTTTGAAGAAATACAAGAGCGACATACGTTTATCACAGATCAAAAAGAAGACCTTATCAATGCAAAAGAATCTTTGCTGACGACCATCGGAGAGATTGACGAAGTAGCCAAGGAAACCTTTATGGAAGCTTTTCAGCACATCAAGGACAATTTCATCAAAGTGTTTAGAACACTCTTTACTGAAGAGGACGATTGTGACTTAATTTTGACCAACCCGGAACAGCCTCTTGAAAGCTCAATTGATATCATAGCCAAGCCAAAGGGCAAGCGACCACTCACCATCAATCAATTATCGGGAGGTGAAAAAACACTGACTGCCACTTCTCTTTTGTTTTCAATATATTTATTAAAACCTGCACCATTCTGTATTTTTGACGAGGTAGATGCTCCGCTTGATGATGCCAATATTGATAAGTTTAATGAGATCATTCGTAAATTTTCAAAAGAATCACAATTCATCATTGTCACCCATAATAAGCGAACAATGTCGAGTACGGATGTTATTTATGGTGTCACCATGCAAGAACAGGGTGTTTCTAAAGTTGTTCCTGTAGATTTGCGTGAACTAGCTTAATCGGTTAAAAACAGAATGAAGCTTTTATACCATTCCTGCATTATTTTCATCATTGTCTGTAGCTGTGGCACCAATCAATCTACCAAGGAGAAAAGAGCTTCTGGACCAGCAGTTGAACAGCAAGAAGTTGATAAAGCTTTTAATTATGAGCCTGAAAAGCCCCAAAAAGGGAAACTTAATGCTGTCATCGAACTAGGAGCTCTTGGACTCAACTATTTCATCATTAGCATAGATGCTCAGGGCAGATGGGACCTCAAAAAGGCCAAGTACGGCAGAAGCAATCTCATTTATGGGGTCAATAGCACTGCTGAAATAACTGCTAAAATCAATGAATTTAAGAATGAAATTATAAATTTCGGCGTTGCAGGAAAGGACATTCATTTACTTGCCAGCTCCAGTGTCGTGAAGACCGATCAAGTCTCAGTCCTCAATGAAAAACTAAAAAGCCTTAATCTAAAGATTAAAAGCATTAATGCAGATATGGAGGCCCAATATGCACTAATGGCTACTATACCACGAGAATTCATTGAAGAATCCTTTCTTGTGGACATTGGCTCTGGCAATACCAAAATTTCATGGGTACAGGATACAGATACACTTAGTATTGAAATACATGGCTCCAAATATTTTTTAAGTGATGTCCAAGATACTACCGTGTTTAGGGAAGTGAGAGATGCTATATTGGAAGTACCCACTCAAAATAGAAACTTATGTTTCGTATTGGGCGGTATGATTTATGAATTTGTGAAAGATGAGATAAACAGTAGTGAAAAAAGATATTTTGTGCTGGATCCACCGGATGCCTATCCGATAGATAATGAAAAGCTTAAAGCAGCTTATGTGATTTACAATGCATTATATCTGGAGCCAACCTACTCTTATATTTTCGATAGTAAATCGAATTTCTCCATTGGCTACCTGATAAGTTTAAAAAAATAACAGCACCAGTCCTTTTTTGCCTCTTAGCTTCGTCATAATTATAAACACATAATTATGAAAAGATTAACGACTACACTAGCGACAATTTTTATTGCGCTTCTTGCTACAGCACAAACTACCATCGATAAAGATGAGCGAAAAAAGGCTCTAGAGCATTTGAAAAAATCTCAATCGGACTTGATCGATTTGGTAAATGACTTAAACGCCGAACAAATCAATTTCAAACAAGGCGAAGACTCCTGGTCCATTGCTGAATGCATGGAGCACATTGCTATCTCTGAAAAGAATCTGATCGGAATGGTTCAGATGAGCCTGAAAGAAGAAAGTGACCCTTCTAAAAGAGGTGAAGTTGCAATGACCGATGACCAGATTATTGGCTTAATAACTAGCAGAGAGCAAAAGGTTAAAACCAGAAAAGAGTTTGAACCTACCAACAGTTTCGGAGATTTTGATGGCACAGTTAGAGCCTTCAAAGAAAGAAGAGAATCAAACATTAAGTTTGTAAAGTCAACAGATGCTGACTTGCGAAATCACTATATGCAATTTCCATTTGGGTTAATCGATACGTATCAAGGAATTCTTTTTATGTCAGGACATACACAGCGACATACAGATCAAATCCGGGAAATAATGAACAACGATGATTTTCCAGGATAAAAATAAAGGCCTGAAAATTCAGGCCTTTATTTTTTTTAAGAAGCTAGTTTCTTTTTCAGCTTCTCAATGCCATCAACCGATATGTAATGACTGTTTTCAGGTGATTGAAGGTGCTCTTCTGCCAGTTCAAGGAGAATTTTGGATATCTTTTTCGCCCCAAACTCAGTAGATCTTCTTTTTCCGTATGTTGATATTATTGATACATTCATAGCCTTGTAATTAGATAACGCTAATTTCATGGCTAATGGAGTGATAATCAATACCCATTTTTGGGTATTTTATCCTACCGATTTTTCCTGATCAGCGTCTTTAATTCTGGAATTAAATCTTCTTCAAACCATGGGTTTTTCTTCATCCAAATTCGATTTCTGGGTGAAGGATGAGGAAGCGGCATATAGTTAGGTAAGTAATCCTTAAAGCTTCTGACGGTTTCTGTCAGAGTCTTTTTTGCGTTTTTCCCGAGGTAATACTTTTGTGCGTATTGACCAATTAAAAGGGTCAGTTGTATGGATTTACATTGAGCAAGCAGTTTCTCATGCCACAGAGGAGCACATTCCGGCCTGGGAGGCAGGTCTCCGGATTTTCCGGAACCAGGGTAACAAAACCCCATCGGAACCAGCGCAACAATTTTAGAATCGTAAAATACTTCATTCGAAAGACCAGTCCATTCCCGAAGATTATTTCCGCTGGGATCATCCCAGGGAACTCCGGATTCATGCACTTTCCGGCCTGGGGCCTGTCCTATTATTAAAATCTTTGATTGCGCTGATGCGCTAACTACCGGTCTCGGGTCATGCAAAAAAAAAGAGTTACACACTGTGCAACTCTTTATTTCTTTCAGCAAATCTTTCATCTCATTTTATCGACCTAATGAATGCAGCATCTTTCCGTGCGAAACCAATGCTGATATAAAAGTCGGGTACGATCGATATGGAATATTGTATTCTTCCGCCGTTTTCTTCACAATTTTAGAGATTTTCCTGTGATGAACATGGCAAACATTAGGGAATAAGTGATGCTCAATTTGATAATTAAGACCTCCAGCAAACCAGGAAAGAACCTTATTCTTTTGCGCAAAGTTGCATGTGGTTTTCAACTGGTGTACTGCCCAATTCTCATCAATAACTTCCTTATTTTCAACACTTTCAAACGTGTGATCTTCCATTACATGTGCTGGCTGGAATATACATGCCAGGCTAAATCCTGCTACATAGTGCATAAGAATAAAGCCTAATAGGATATGATACCAAGGCAAAGAAGTAAATAGAATTGGGAGGGCAAGAATATATGAGTAGTAAAATACTTTAGTTAAAACCAACCATACCCACGCTTTGGTGATGCTTTTAGTTTGCTTCTTTAAATGGCCATCTCTGGTATATTCAGCTAATTGGCTAAAGTCTTTGACTATGATCCAACTCATGGTCATTAAGCCATAGAGGAACCATGCATAAATATGTTGCCATTTGTGAAACGGCTTTACTGGCGTATTAGGATCAAAACGTAAAATTCCACCCTTAGGGGAAATGTCTTCATCCATTCCGGAAACATTAGTGTAGGTGTGGTGCTTCACATTATGCTGAATCTTCCAGTTAGTGGCATTGGCACCAACAAGGTTTAATGAATACCCAACTAAATCATTGACCCATTTCTTCTTAGAATAGGCTCCATGATTCGCATCGTGCATAACAGAAAGACCAATTCCGGCTTTTCCAAGCCCCATCAAAAAGGCCATTAGATAGAATACCCAAATATTTTGGACGATTCCCAAAAGAAACATAAAGTATGGAACCAAGTATAGGCAAAACATAAAAATGGTTTTAATAACCATTTCCATATTGGCATATCTACCATACTTGGAATTCTTAAAATATTGATTGACGCGTTGATTGAGTGTTTTATTAAACTCTTCGTGTAATGAGTTTTTAAATCTGACAATTTTACGGCTCATCGTTGTAACAGACATATACTGGTATTAAAAATAATAACCGTAAAGATACCCACAAGAGCATTAGAAACCGAATATTTTTGACCAATGGCTGATTTTATCTGTCGAGCCAGGTTTTAAAGTCACCGACTCTTTCTCTTGCTACAATGATCTGCTCATCCTCAAAGTGATCTATTACTATTTCCAGGCGTGAATTTGTAAACGCTATGATATCTTTAATAAAAGCAATATTTACGATGAATTTACGAGAAATTCGATAGAAATCATTTGCATTCAGTAGCTCTTCAACCTTGTCCAGGGTAAAGTCCACCAGAAACCTTTTCCCACTTGTCGTAAATAAATAAGTGCCTTTGTCCTGACTGTAAATAAGCTGAATGTCTTTTGTTTCAATGGTTTTTAGGTGCTCCCCTACTTTTACAACAAAACGCTCTTTACCCGATGGCTGTAAGGCCTTCATCAGCTTATCTAAATCACCAACAACAGGCTCATTGGCTTTTGAATTGAAGTTTGCTTCGTATTTCTTAATTGCTGTCAAAAGCTCATTTTCATCAATTGGTTTTAGAAGATAATCGACACTATTAGTCTTAAATGCTTTAAGTGCAAACTCATCATACGCCGTGGTGAAAATGATTGGTTTGTCTACCGTGATCTGATCAAAAATATCAAACGAAAGACCATCGGCCAGCTGGATATCCATAAACAATAAGTCGTATTTGAGCGCCGGCAATGAAATTGAGGCTGACTCTACAGAGTCAAATTTTGCCACGAACTCATAATTTGGTCTTAAATCATCAACCAATCCTCTCAGCCTCTTAGAGGCTAGCTGCTCATCTTCAATTACAATGTATCTCATTATTTCATTTTTAATAATGGGAGTTGAACTTCAAATATCCCTGAGTTATTATTTACAATCACCTCATGGTCAGTTAAATAACTATACCTACCTATCAAATTATTGAGCCCAATACCTGTCGAATCTTTCACCCTCTTTTCTTTGATATTGTTACGAACTACACATCGATCATCTTGAAATTCAATGTCGATTGAAAGGGGATCTTTTTCACTCACAACATTATGCTTTATGGCATTTTCAACTAAGATCTGAATAGCCAGAGGTGGGACAAAAAATTGCCCATTAGATGGAGATAGCTTGACGTTGAGATTTTCTCCGAATCTGATTTTTTGGAGAAACACGAAATTCTCTACGAATGCCATCTCATCCTCTAAGGGGATTACCTCTTCGTCTTTACTCTCGAGTACATACCTATAGACTTGCGAAAGCTTACGAATAAATTCCACTGCTTTTGCCTGATCTTCATAAACCAATGAGCTAAGGGCGTTTAGCGAGTTAAATAGAAAATGCGGGTTAACCTGATTCTTAAGACTATTATATTGCGAAGCAACCTGCTCGGTTTTTAGTTTTTCATTGTCAATAGAAACCTGTCTCCATTCCAGCAAAAAACCTCTTCCATGCATAAAGGTGTTGATTCCTAAGTTCACCATTAAAGTTGTAAACAAGGGAGCTCCGTTAAGGTCAGTAATGGCTTCAGTAAATCCTTTTTTGAAATAAAACACATCGTACATTAAATCCAGAAAGTAAACTACGAAGACGGTTAAAATGGTAATACACACCAAGCTGGACAAAAGCCTTTTTACAGGATGTTCAAACCAACTATAAAAAGAATCCAAAAACTCTACAAGGTGCTCACTCCCCTTCCAAAGCATTACCCAAAAGAATCCACTGTATGTAAAGCTGATTACAAAGTTTTCAAGATTAATTCTTGAATAATCACTCCATAGCACCAGTTGAATAGCCCCACCAAATATGTAAATAAGCGCAGCTTCTTTTAGTTCTTTCTTCCAGCTAAACTCGCGAGGCAGAAATTGTACTTTTGATCTTACTCCCATTTCTATATTAAAGGCTAATCACTATTTCTTGTGTCCCTTCCTTTATTTCAAACTGGCAGTCTTCAAAACTTGGAGGTCCAAACATTCCTTTAGCATTGTTCGAAAAAGCGTATGGCTCGGAAGGTATGCCCATAAAATTAGAATCCAGCTTACCATTGTCATTTTCATCCTGATAAATGGAAATAGCATAAACACCCTTACCTAAACCTTTGAACGAGAATTCCATGCTATTCGCATCAATTGCCCGACCATCACTCATCACCTCTTTTGATAAAAAGTGATCCTCATGATTGTAAATAGCAACCTTCAAAGATCCTTTTATTGATTTAATGTTTTCAACCTTAACACTTAGCTCACATGGATTCTCCTGAGAAAATATCTGATGAATCCCAATCAGGATTCCGAAAACGAACATTAATTTTTTCATAATTGTTTTTTTCTCAAAGATGATTTTGAAGTAACCATGCTTCAACAAAATGAGGCTGAATCGTCAGATTTTAAGGTTGAACTGTGACGTAGGCAATATTAGCCAATCACTCGATAAATTTATTTTAAAAATGTTATGCATGCAGAGTATATTCTCGTATATTTGTTATGCATGCAGAGTATATTTTACCTCAAATAAGAAACAGATAAATAAAAAATGGAAGCAGTAGCTGAAAAGACCGCATTAAAAGGCGGAGAATTCCTAATCAAAGAAACTCAGGCAGAGAACATTTTCATTCCTGAAGAATTTTCCGAAGAACAAAAAATGATGGCAGCAGCCACATTGGATTTCATTAACATGGAGATTAATCCAATTACGGAACGTATTGAAAGTATGGAAGAAGGTGTGATGTCAGGCCTTATGGATAAGGCTGGCGAGCTTGGTCTTTTAGGTGTAAACGTACCTGAAGAGTACGGAGGACTTGGTATGAGCTTCAATACAGGAATGCTGATTGCGGATATGATGGCTTCAGCAGGCTCGTTCTCTACAGCTTATGGTGCTCACACCGGCATTGGTACCCTTCCGATTCTTTATTACGGAACGGAAGAGCAAAAGAAAAAATACTTACCTAAACTAGCTAGCGGTGAATGGAAAGCGTGTTACTGTTTGACTGAGCCTGATGCCGGATCCGATGCTAATTCGGGGAAAACTAAAGCGAAACTTACGGATGATGGCAAACACTATGTCATCAATGGACAAAAGATGTGGATCTCAAATGCAGGATTTGCTGACTTACTAATCATCTTCGCTAAAATTGATGATGACAAAAAACTTTCAGCTTTCATTGCGGAACGCACATGGGATGGCATTACCATGAATGACGAAGAAAAGAAACTTGGCATTAAAGGTTCATCTACACGACAGGTGTTTTTCAATGATCTGAAGGTTCCTGCTGAAAACCTGCTCTCAGAAAGAGAAAATGGCTTTAAAATCGCTGTTAATGTTTTAAATGTTGGAAGAATCAAATTAGGAGCCGGATGCATCAATGGATGTAAAGACGTGGCTTCAAAATCTACTCAATACGCCAATGAGCGTAAGCAATTCGGTGTTTCCATATCCAGCTTTGGTGCTATTAAGCAAAAGTTAGCAAAGATGGCTACCAAAACTTACGCTACAGAATCAGCTTCCTACCGAGCGGGTCAAGACATTGAGGACTTAATTGCCAAATTGGAATCTGACGGGCTCTCCCCTTCTGATGCAAAACTTAAAGGCGTAGAGCAGTATGCAATAGAGTGCGCTATGATTAAGATTCACGGATCTGAGGTTCTTGACTTCTGCGTCGATGAGGGTGTTCAGGTGTATGGAGGTATGGGGTTCTCCGAAGAAGCACCTATGGCCAGGGCTTACAGAGACGCACGTATTACTAGAATCTATGAGGGCACGAATGAAATTAATAGAATGCTCATCGTAGGCATGATGTTCAAGAAAGCTATGAAGGGAGAAATTGACCTTCTTGGACCTGCAATGGAAGTAGGCAAAGAATTAACCGGTGTACCATCATTTGACAGCCCGGATCTTTCAGCGCCTTTGGCTAAAGAGAAAGAAGTAATTAAGAACCTTAAGAAAGCTGTGTTAATGGCATCCGGAAAAGCAGCAGAAAAATTTGGGCCGAAGCTGGATCACGAACAGGAAGTGCTGATGAGCCTTGCTGATATGTTGATCGAGGTGTACGTAGCAGAGTCTACTCTATTGAGAACAGAGAAGCTCATGAGTTTGTATGGTGAAGAGGGAAGTACACTGTATCAAAACATGGCAAAGCTTTATCTCTATGAAGCAGTAACAAAAATCAAAAATGCTGGTGACGAAGCAGTGGCGTGCTTTGCCGAAGGAGATGAACTTCGTGTAATGCTGATGGGAATGAAGCGATTCACTAAAATGGATCCGATAAATACCAAAGTACTAAGGCAGGAAGTAGCAGATGTAATGATTAAGGAGAATAAATTTCCTTACTCATTATATAACTAAGCCATACACATTACGTACAGAACAAAACCGGCCATTGGTCGGTTTTTTTGTATACAGTTTGTTTTGGAGATAATTCAAAATAGCTTTGTGATGGACGCAGAGCATCCGGAGGATGGAAGAATTTAACAAGAAATTAACAACCAAAGAGAAGGCTTTACAGCTGAATCTCGATACGCGAATTTACGGGACAGTTGCCGAAATTGGTGGAGGACAGGAAGTAGCCGCATACTTTTTTAAAGCCGGAGCAGCATCTGGCACCATTGCAAAAACCATGTCTGCTTATGACATGACGTTTAGTGATGCTATTTATGGCAAGTGCGATCGGTATGTCTCGAAAGAGAAGTTGCTGCGAATGCTGGACAGGGAGTACTCCCTGTTGGATCAACGACTTACACAAAGGGCCAAAAAAAGCACCTTCTTCGCCTTTTCTAATACAGTAGAGACTATCAACTACAACCGAAGCAACGTTGGTCATGGCTGGCTTGGTATTCGTTTTCAACGTCATTCAGGTACAGATCCCAATGAATGCATCATTCATGTAACGCTTAAGGACCGGGATGCAGAATGGCAACAACAGGTTTTGGGTATCGTCGGGGTTAACCTGATCCATTCGTGCTATACCCTAAACACTCCCGAAGAAATCATTGATTCATTGGTTGACAATGTCAGAAAAGATCGATTAGAGATTGATATGTTTAGTATATCAGGTCCTGATTTTCATCATGTAGACAATCGGTTGATGACACTAAAGCTTGTTAAGAATGGCTTGACTAAGGTGGCCATGTTTGGTCCGGATAAAAACGTGATTCTTCCTTCTGATATCATCTATAGGAAAAATGCGCTTGTTCTAAGAGGACGCTTTCGCCCCGTTACCCATGTGAATGTGGACATGATGATAACTGGCATGAGAGCTTTTAAGAAAGAGCTTGGGCATGCAAAAGATATTCTATCAGTGGTCGAGATTACACTGAAAGACCTGACACTTGCAGGCGAATTGGATGAACAAGATTACTTAGACCGGGTAGACTTACTGTGCTCTTTGGGACAAAATGTGATGATCTCAAATTACCAGGAACACTACAAGCTGGCCAGCTACTTGTCGCAGTTTATCAAGGATAAGACGCTGGGAATTATCATAGGTCTTAATAACCTGGCTCAGATTTTTGATGAAAAATATTACCAAAACCTGGATGGAGGTATTTTGGAATCCTTCGCAAGGCTATTTGGTAGCAATGTGAAATTGTTTGTCTATCCTATTATAGACTCAAAGACCGGTGAGATAAGAACCGGAAATGACTTTGAGCCAGACAGGCACCTACAGAGCCTATTTTATTACTTCATTGAAAATCATAAAATTCTAAGTATTCCGGATGCCAAAACGGATAACCTTCATATCATCTCGGACCAGGTACTGGATATGATCCAGGAAGACAAAGAGGGATGGGAAGAAATGGTTCCAAACCGCGTGTCGGAAGCGATCAAAGCCAATCACTTGTTCAACTATCCTTATGAAATAGAATTGGACGAAGAAGACATGTCTTAACCACTAATGAAAAAAGACTTTGCGGGTACCCTCCTTTTGCTATATTTGGCGCTTTAACCAAATCTAAAAACATAGTATATGAGCGCTCGGGGAAACTTTTCCAGTAAACTTGGTTTCATTTTGGCAGCCGCCGGATCAGCTGTCGGACTTGGTAATATTTGGAAATTTCCCTTTGAAGTGGCCGATGGTGGTGGTGCTGCATTCGTACTGATATATTTAGCCTTTGCTTTCATTCTATGCTTCCCGGTAATGGTGACTGAAATTGCCATAGGCCGAAAAACACAAAAAAACCCCGTAGGTGCATATGCTTCGCTGGGATTTAAGAACTGGAAGTTTTTGGGGCTAATGGGGATTTTGAGCGGAGTGCTAATCCTCTCCTTCTACAATGTAGTAGCTGGCTGGGCCTTTGGGTATTTCCTTGAGATGGTAAAGGGAAATTTTGGAATTGGTCAAAACTTCTCCCAATTCACAAATGACGTTATAAACGTGGGATTATACGGTCTTGTGTTCATGGGCGTTACTGCTTTTATCGTATCAAAAGGAATCTCTGGAGGTATTGAAAAAGCCGCAAAGTTCCTAATGCCATCATTGGTAATAATGATCCTACTTTTGACCTTTTATGCGTCCTCATTGCCGAATGCGATGAAAGGCATTTCTTATTATTTGATTCCGGAATTTAGTGAGGTAACCCCGGAAGTAATCTACAATGCACTTGGACAGGCTTTCTTTTCACTTTCATTGGGAATGGGAGCTTTGATCACATATGGTAGTTATATCTCTAAAGAAGACAACATCGTTTCTTCTGCTGCATACATCACATTAACTGATGTTGGAATTGCATTCCTTGCCGGGCTTATGATGTTCCCATTTGTAGCCTATTTAACTGACGGAACCATGGAAGGCTTCACAGGAGGCCCGGGATTGATTTTCATAACTCTGCCGGGGGTTTTCGAATCTCTTGGATCGACCCTAGGGATGGTAGTAGGAGCTCTGTTCTTCCTGCTATTATCATTTGCAGCACTTACTTCCACAGTTTCGCTACTTGAGGTACCAGTTACCTATGTAGTAGATGAGTTTAAGGCCAGCAGAAAAACGTCTGTATGGGTAATTGCTACGCTTATTTTCCTTCTGGGTGTTCCATCTTTAATCTCCAATGGATACTCAGAGCTATTCTCTAATTTCATCACGTACATTGGAGCTTCAACCCCTACCAATTTTATGACTTTTGTTGAACATGTTGGGTCAGATACTTTGTTGCCACTTGGAGGAGTGTTGATAACCATTTTTGCTGCTTATGTTTGGAAGAAACATAACCTGATTGAAGAGCTTAGAATTGGGAACCCAAAACTGGCAGGAACCTGGAAAGAAAAATATATTGATTTTGCTGTTAGTTACCTCTGCCCGATCCTACTCACGCTGGTATTCATATTTACGTTCCTGGGTAGGTTCTTCGGAGTGAATTTCTTCTAGTTATTCCTTTATAAAAGTTCCCGGATCTTTTCCATTGAAATAGATAATGTACCGTCCTTGGCGAAGGACAGTTACATCAACGACCTTGCCTTGCCCTTCCAAAACCAGTTTTTGACCGTCATTGTATATTTCATAGTGGGTAGATCGGGACAGGTAAAGCTTTGTTTTAGCTGACTTAGGATTAAATTCCACAGGAACCGGATAATAATCATAATCTACTTCCCAAGAATAAAGGTGAGATGCCCTGCTCCCTCTCGGGAAATTATACCTTACACGATATTTATTAGCACCTTCTTCAAGGTTCGGATAATAAGTATACTCTGCACCTTCGTATCTTCCTAAAGCCTCACGCACATCCTGGTCAACCCAAATTCCGTTCATAAGCTTTTCAATTTCAAATTCACCTCTTCCTGTCTCGCCCCTTGTGCGCCACACCAAAGCACTGTCCGTGAGTGAGACATCATCAAATCTAAAAATGGTGTGGAAGAGGATTGCCTCCGGATTAATAATCGTTGGAGTACATAGTGTGTCTTTGTGAACGAGTCGAATTTTTACCGGAGTATTGAGATCATAGCCTGCAAAATCTAGCTTAATAGCACTCATCTTATAGTTTATATTAACTTCCCTTTCATTGATATATACCTTCTCAACACAAAACTCCCGGACTGTCCTATCGAATGGATTTTGAATAAATAGAGTCTTTCCCTGGAAAACACCCGCCAGGTTAGTTTCAACTTTCGGAGCAACCTGAGAGAAAATGGTACCAGACACCAATAGTATAAGTGTAAATAAACACTCTCGTTTATTCATTTTAGAAATTTGGCTTTGATACTCCAAACATGATGCTAATGACACGAAAAGTATCAATTATTTCGATGAGTACACGTAATAACCTAGTGAAATATTTAGTTACTTGTATCATCCGAATATTTTTTATTCATATTTCCATTTTTACATCTTTAAAAAGAATCACCCTGTAAGAATAGATTTGTCAGAATTAGGCATTTCGTTTGCTAATGGAATAATGTACGAATAGACAGGAATTTTAATCCCTGTAAATTGATAAATTAGCCGCTCATGAATAAATGGTTACTTGTTTCCATCATCCTACTATCGAGCTGTAGCCCAAAAGTGGTTTCATACCTAAACACAAAGGCTCCATTCAAACAGTATGAAACCTATCGGGTGGTGACCGCAAAGGCCGACTCTAAAAATATCACACCTGAAAATACGCTGGTCTTTGACTTAATAAAGGAACACATTCACAATCAAATGAGGGCAAGAGATTATGAGCAATCGAACGTCTCCCCAGACCTTACTTTAAGATACGAGGTTACATCCAGTACCCGTGTGGAAAGCAACAATACTCAGAACAATCCATTCTATTTTCAACCATATCAAATCACCTCCAGAACCATTTATGAATCGATCATTTTACTAGAGCTTTTTGATAGCAATAAAAAGCTGGTTTGGCAGGGAAGCTACGATCTGAGACAAGAAAAAAAAGAAAAAAGGGTATCCAGAGCGATCGAAAAAGCAATCGGATACATCTTTACAACCTATCCTTATAAGGCAAACTCCAATCAGGTAGATGAGTCTTTAAAAACCTTTGAAAAGAAAAAGAAGAAATGACAGACTATGGTTTTTGGTCATTGATACCACCACTACTAGCAATTGGCCTGGCCATCAAAACAAAGCAGGTTGTATTCTCACTTTCACTTGGAATATTTGTGGGATATTTGATTATTCAGGATTGGGACATTTTTGAGGGACTCCTTTCCACAATCACCGCTTTTGTGAATGTATTCCAAAGCAAAGGAAACACCAGAACCATCATCCTAACATTGATTATCGGTGCGCTCATTCAGCTTATCAAATACTCCGGAGGAATCAACGGGTTCATAGACTGGGTTCAAAACAGGTTATCAGGTCAAAAGAATTTTAGGGGTAAGATTCAGGCTACTTCAGCCCTTACCGGTTTCTTGATTTTCGTGGAATCCAATATCTCAATTTTAACTGTAGGAACAATTTTCAGACCGCTCTTTGATAAACATAAAATTCCACGAGAAAAACTGGCCTACCTGGCAGATTCAAGTTCTGCACCGTCCTGTGTTTTATTTCCTCTTAATGCATGGGGTGCTTACATAATGGGGTTGTTATTGGCTTTTCCAAATGTAGATCCGTTCACCACACTCCTTTATTCCATTCCATTTAATTTCTACGCCATCCTTACGCTGGTTTTTGTCTTTTGGCTTTCGCTTTCAGGGAAAGAATTTGGTGAGATGAAAAAAGTGATGGAAAGGGATTTAAATGAAGATGATAAAATAGAAGCTAAACGTGAGGATAAGACCACATCGCCATTAAATATGGTTATACCCATTTTGATGATGGTATTATCTATGCCATTTTTTCTAATCTATGGTGGTTGGGATGTAACAGCTGAAGGAGGCTTTTTAGACAAGGTTTGGTACAGTATAAGCAATGGATCAGGCTCTGAGGCAGTCTTAAATGCCTGCTTTGCCGGCTTTTTGACTGCAGCGGCCATGTATGGTTTTCAAAAAATGATAACCATCAAAACCTTTATCGATCAGTCATTCAAAGGGATGAATGATATGGTTGTAATGGCTGTTTTGATGGTACTTGCTTTTGCGATTGGAAACCTTTGTAATGAGTTAGGAACAGGAATCTATGTTTCCAGAGTTACTTCATCCTGGTTAATTCCGGAAGTAGCACCAGCTTTGATTTTCATTATCAGTAGTTTCATTGCTTTTGCAACCGGTACATCCTGGGGAACTTTCGCCATCATGATATCCATTGGTGTTCCACTAAGCTTTGCAGTGGATGCAAATCTTTACTTAGTAATATCAGCAGTTTTGGGTGGTGGTGTTTTCGGAGATCATTGTTCTCCGATCTCAGACACCACACTTATAGCCTCAGTGGCCTCCGGATGTGATCATATTGATCATGTAAGAACTCAGCTGCCCTATGCGTTATTTACGGGTGGATTAGCAGTGATCTGCTATCTAATTTCAGGATTTATCTTTTAGGGATTATTTGCAATATTCCTTGATAGCGCCATCAGCTTCAGGAACGTCAAGGGATTTTGCAAATTTGAAATCTTCGCATGCGGATCGCATGCGATCTTTACCAACCTTCACTGCTCCACGGTAAAGGTATGCTTCACCAAAATCCCTATTTATGGTGATCGCATTGTTATAAGATTCGATCGCCTGATCAAGATAGCCCAATTGATGAGATGCTCTTCCAGCCAAGTAATGCGCCTGTGCTGAGTTTTCGTTTAAATCAAGTGCTGAGCCTGTATAGACCAATACCTTGTTGAATTCGGAATTATTGTAGGAAATTTTAGCAAGACTTAAATAAGCACTTACATGCTTAGGGTCAAGTTCTATTATCTTTTCAAAGTCCTGAATGGCTTTTTTAGATTCACCTACTTCTTCATAGGATCTCCCCCTATTGTAAAGGCTTTTTACATGTGTTGGATGTGTTGATAGATAGGAGCTGTATGCTTCAATCGCCTGAGCATACTCTTCATCGTCAAAAAAATCATCCCCACTAATGGAGTCTTGCGTGTTACACCCAATTGCTAAGACTAGGATAAATGCTTGTATTGCGTACTTCATGAATTTTATTAAAGTCGGCAAAAGTAGACTGATTAATTAAAATCAATGCCACTTTTTACGTTTTTATACGCGGTAAGTTCACAATAAGCAGTTCCGAAATTCATATCGGCCTCAACTTTGAGCGGCAATCTGTTAGCATCTGCAGAAACCCAGAATGTAACAGCATCTTCTCCTTTAAAAACGCTGTTCTTTTGCATTATCGGAACTACTTTATGGCAATAGATTTCCCCAACCTTAGTCTTGATCATTTCAATTCCATGATAAATCATTTCAAAGTCATAGAATTTTTTATCAAAAAATGCATCAAGCTGTACCGTATCTCCATTTTTCAATTTCCTGTAATCAATACTTCTCGCATACATTAAGCCACCCATCATATCGAAAACATTGGTTTTTTCTAAGTCATAAAACCTTGTTGGTCGCGGCTCTTCTTCATTGGCCGAGGAGCTTTCTACTTTTACCCGCATAGAGTCATAGTCAAAATAGACATGCTCTTCCAGATCATAGTCACCTTCAGAAAGATCTCTATATGAATAATAGGGTAAGAAATTATCCTTGTCAACAACAGCTCCCCATTGATCATCCACTTTCGAAAGAACACCAGCCAACCCGGCAGTCCGGCCGGAAACATTTATTTCAATGCATTCCTTACCATCTCTCAAAACATAATCATCTGAAATCTTAAAAGTACCTCTGCCAATTGTAAACCAGCCATAGGATAATTTAAATTGAAGTTCTTCACCGGTGTTCACAGGCTTTTCCTTCACCATGCTTTGTGCATTGGTAATCAAACCCAATAGGATTAGCGCAACTGTTTTCATGACTCTAAAAGTTGGTATGCGTTTCATCCTGCAACTAGAATGCCATAATTAAACCGATACGCTATTTTCTCTCAGCGCTTCGTTCAATGAGGTTTTTTTATCGGTGCTCGCCTTTCTTTGTCCGATGATTAGTGCACATGGTACCTGATATTCACCAGCCGCGAATTTTTTAGGTATTGTGCCAGGGATAACGACAGATCGCGGAGGAACAAATCCTTTGTATTCTTTGGGCTCAGAACCTGTTACATCAATAATTTTAGAACTGGCGGTTAATACTACATTAGCTCCTAACACTGCCTCTTTACCAATCCTAATTCCTTCTACGACAATACACCTGGATCCTATAAATGCATTATCCTCAATGATGACAGGTGCTGCTTGAACCGGCTCTAAAACTCCACCGATTCCAACTCCACCGCTTAAGTGTACATTTTTGCCAATCTGTGCGCAACTACCTACTGTAGCCCAGGTATCTACCATAGTGCCCTCATCCACATAAGCTCCAATGTTTACATAGCTTGGCATTAAAACCGTATTCTTTTGAATGAAAGCCCCATATCTTGCAATGGCGTGTGGAACCACGCGAACACCAAGCTGATCATATCCTGATTTCAATTTGATTTTATCATGGAATTGGAATGGCCCAACCTCGATAAGTTGCATTTTCATTAATGGGAAGTATAGTATAACCGCTTTTTTTAGCCATTCATTAACCTTCCAACCATCGCCATCAGGTTCGGCAATCCGACGTTTACCATTATCTAATTCTTCAATTACTGTCTTGATAGCAACCGAAACATCTTTCTTGTTGACAAGAGAGCGATTCTCCCATGCCGCCTCAATGAGGTTTTTTAATTCCATGTAATACCCAATATTTACAGTGATATGAAGAAAAAAATTGTGATTGCTTCGGTTCTAAAACCCATAGATGATGTACGGGCATACTGGAAGCTTTCCCAATCAATAGCGAAAACAAATAAATATGAAGTTAATATCATAGGAAATACTTCGAAAAAAGCAATTCGTCATGAGAATATAATGTTCCACTCTCATGACTTATTCAGAACCAACTGGATAAAAAGGATCATAGTTAGAGAAGAAATCCTTTGGAAAATACTGAAAATCAAACCTGATATTTTAATAATCACAACACCAGAGTTACTAAATGCAGCCCTTATTTCCAGAATGTTGACAGGTTGCAGAATCATCTATGACGTTCAGGAGAATTATTATATAAATGCTACACGGATAAATCCAAATCCCGCCAAAATCTTATATGGATTTATCATTCGCCTAAAAGAATTAATAGCTCAACCATTTATTGCTGAATACTGGCTGGCGGAAGCATGTTATGAACGGCAGTTAGACTTTGCCCAAGGAAAGAATATTATAATAGAAAACAAAGCATTTACTCACACCCTAAAAAAATCCAAAACTGATCAAATTAATGTGCTCTTTTCGGGTACGATATCACGATATGGAGGTGTGGAAAAAGCAATTGATTTTTACAAGGAAATACTAAAAATAAGACCTCATTCGGCGATGAATATTATCGGGCAGATTCATGACTTAAAACTCAAAGCAAAGCTTGAGTCTGAATCAAAACGTCTTCCTTCACTTTACCTGAATATTTCATTAAATCCAATCCCTTATAATGAGATTTTAGCAGCGATTGAAAATGCGAATTTGGGAATTATCGGTTACGAACCTAACCGGGTAAACGAAGAAAAAATCCCAACCAAACTTTACGAATATTCCAGATACAAACTACCATACCTTGTTCAGGCCGACACTCATTGGAGTCAGATTGGGAAACGACTTGGTGGCGCAATTCCAGTTGATTTTGATGATATTAATGTCAATGAGATATCGGAAATACTCAAAAATCCATCGAATCTGTTTCCAAAAAGCTATCCCATTGAAGCGACCTGGGAATCTGAGTCACTTAAAGTAAGTACATCACTTAATAATTTAAGTAGATAATTATAAGTATGCTGATTTTAAGATATTTATAATTAAATAAAACAGTGTTTCTAAATTTATTTTTAGATTAACCTAAATATATTTTAGCTTTACCAAATGATTTTAGAGCTTAGTTTCACTGAAGAAAACTACCTTAAGGCCATCTACCATCTTTCAGCAGAAGGAATGGAAAATGTAAATACCAATTCACTCGCTGAAAGCATGAGCACCACTCCTGCTTCTGCTAATGACATGGTGAAGAGGCTGGCACAAAAGAATTTAATCGGATATCAAAAATACAAGGGAGCAACGCTCCTATCTAAAGGGAAGAAAGTTGCCTTGAACATCATTCGCAAGCATCGACTGTGGGAAGTTTTCCTTGTGGAAAAATTAGGATTCAAGTGGGATGAAGTCCATGAAATTGCTGAGCAATTAGAACATATCAAATCACCAAATCTTATAAAAAAGCTGGACAAGTTTTTGGGCTATCCTACCATGGATCCACATGGTGATCCAATTCCTGATGAAGACGGTGTAATGAAAGAAACGGTAAGGGCTTCCATTTCCAACGTAGCAGTTAACGCTAAAGGTATTGTTGTAGCTGTCAATAATGACGACACACTTCTCCTCCAACACCTCGACTCTATAGGCATCAAGCTTGGTTCCAGAATACACGTGATTGAACGAATGGATTTTGATGGCTCGGTATCACTCACCATTGATGACGGGCCAAAACAATTTATATCAAAAGATGTTGCTGAGAATTTAATGATCACTTTAACAGATAAAAAATGAGGATAAAATTTTCGATTGTTATCCTACTCGTTTTCTTACTTGGTTGTAAGACTAAGAATGAAAAAGCCAATGATATTCCGCATGTTGTTGTGACAACAGGAATGTTGTACGATGCTGTCATTAATATTGCCGGAGACAAAATTACAGCTGAAGCTATTATGGGACCCGGGGTGGATCCCCACTTGTACAAGGCAACTCAGGGAGATTTAGCAAAATTCAACAAAGCTGACCTTATCGTTTACAATGGCATTTTGCTGGAAGGTAAAATGAGTGATATTTTGAAAAAGCTTGGGAGGCAGAAGCCTGTTGTTGCTGCTGCTGAGTCAGTACCAAAAGAGATGCTTAAATCTGCCATTGGTTATGAGGATGCTTTTGACCCTCACATCTGGTTCGATGTGAAACGCTGGAAGTTTGCTGTAAAAGCCATTAGCCAATCCTTGATCAAGCTAGACTCAACCAATAGTGAGTTTTACAAGCAAAACACGAAGACCTATCTCATGAGGCTTGATAGTTTAGACCAGTATGTTAAAAACAGCATAAGTGAGATTCCGGAAAGTCAGCGAATACTAGTAACAGCACATGATGCTTTTGTATACTTCGGTGATGCATATAACATTCGGGTAGAAGCCTTGCAAGGTATCTCGACTGTTGCAGATTTTGGACTGAAGGATATCGCCGAGATCATTGATCTGATTATCGAAAATAAGATTAAAGCCATTTTCGTAGAAACAAGTGTATCAGACAAATCCATCAATGCGGTTGTAACCGGATGCAAGGAAAAGGGACATGATGTGAAAATTGGTGGATATCTCTATTCAGATGCTATGGGCGAATTTGGAACTGAGGAAGGCACCTACATTGGGATGTTTAGAAAGAATGTTGAAACCATAGTGAACGCATTGAAATGATACAACAGGTAGAAAATCCGGTTCTTGAGATACATGATTTGACAGTCAGCTATGACAAGAAACCAGTTCTTTGGGGAATAGATCTTTCTATCCCTCAAGGGTCACTATGTGGGGTCATAGGACCAAATGGAGCCGGGAAATCCACACTTATAAAAGCTATCATGGACCTGGTTGACATGAATAGTGGGTATGTGAAACTATTCGATCAACCGCTTGATGATATAAGGAAGAGAGTAAGCTACGTTCCGCAGCGTGAATCAGTAGATTGGGATTTTCCTGCCTCTGTATTAGATGTTGTAATGATGGGACGATACGCTAGTCTGGGTCTATTTAGAAAACCCAGAAAAGCAGACAAAGAAGCTGCCATGAAGGCACTGGAAATGGTGGGAATGGATAAATACTATAAGCGTCAGATTTCCCAACTATCAGGAGGACAGCAACAAAGGGTTTTTCTTGCAAGGGCATTGACACAAAATGCTGATATCTACTTTTTAGATGAGCCTTTTGCAGGTGTTGATGCAGCAACGGAGAAAGCTATTTTTAAGATTCTTCAAAACCTTTCAAAGGAGGGTAAAACCATTATAGTAGTTCACCATGATCTGCAATCTGTAGAAACGTACTTTGAATGGGTTATTTTGCTAAACCTCAGACTAGTGGCTTCCGGGCCTACAAAAGACGTCTTCACACCTCAGCTACTGGAGGAAACCTACGGAGGTAAGCTTACACTTCTTACCGAGGTTGGTGAGCTGGTTCAAAAAGGAGAATTCGAAGCAAGGGAGAAGCAATAATGGAAACTTTGATAGAATTCTTTTCTTTCAAATACCCAAACATCAAATACGTGGTGTTTGGAACCATCCTCCTATCCATCAGCTCTGCTGTTGTAGGCTGCTTCACATTCATAAAAAAGAAATCGCTGGTTGGAGACGTGATTTCTCATGCGGTTCTTCCGGGAATTTGCATCTCATTCATGGTCTCAGGAAGCAAAGACCCTTTTCTTCTCATCATCGGTGCTTTCATATCAGGCTGGGTTTCGATTCTTGTAATGGATGCCATCATACAAAACACAAAAATCAAAGAAGATGCTGCGACGGGATTATCCCTGTCCGTCTTTTTTGGTGTGGGAATCTTGCTCATGACTTACATTCAGCATTCCGGAAATGCATCCCAAAGTGGTTTGGATACTTTTCTATTCGGTAAAGCTGCAGCCCTGATAGGAAAAGACCTCTTAGCCTTTAGTATCATAGCTGTCATCGTACTACTAACCGTCTTTTTCTTTTACAAAGAATTTAAGCTTATCAGCTTCGACCCACAGTTTGCCAGAGTAATCGGCTTACCCATAAAGCGATTAGAGATGATTTTAACCTCCATTACAGTTCTGGCGGTGGTCACGGGGATTCAGGCAGTTGGTGTGGTGCTTATGGCCGCTATGCTAATTACTCCAGCTGCCGCAGCTCGTTTTTGGACCAATAGACTGTCATACATGATTTTGCTGGCATCTATTTTCGGGGCATTTTCGGGCATCAGTGGGGCGTTTATTTCATATAGTGCTCCTTCCATGCCTACTGGCCCATGGATGGTGATGGTATTGTCGATCATCGCGCTCATTTCTTTCTTCTTTGCGCCTGGCAAAGGAATTGTGATACGGCAGTGGAGACGGTTTTCCATTCGGAGACAATTGCTTGAAGAAAACCTGTTAAAGGCGTTTTACAGAATCGGGGAAAATAGTGGAGATCATTTTAGTCAGGTCGCCGTTGATGACATTCAGCTTGTTCGAAATTTCTCTCCTGCCCAATTGGCGAAGGGGTTAAGAAAACTACGCATAAACGGCTATGTAGAACGAAACAATGGAACGTGGTTTTTGACCAACGAGGGTTTTGAAAAAGGAAAACGAATTACACGATTGCATCGGTTATGGGAATTGTATCTGACCAAGTACCTGAGAATAGCTCCGGATCATGTACATGAAGACGCAGACACCATTGAGCACGTTATCACACCAGAACTGGAAGCGAGACTTGAAAAACTCTTGGAGTATCCCACATCGGATCCTCATGAATCAACTATTCCGAAATGACAGACGCATTCTGGATCATATTGACAGGTTCTTTAGTAGCGGTAAGTTGCGCTATCCTTGGATCATTTCTGATTCTTAGAAAAATGTCCATGGTTGGTGATGCTATTTCACATTCGGTGCTTCCAGGGATAGTTATTGCCTTTTTCATTGCAGGTAGTATGCAATCTGTCTGGATGTTGGTTGGGGCCGGGATTTTAGGACTTATTACCACCTTCCTGATCGAATTCTTTCATCAGAAAGGCAAGCTGCAAACCGATGCGTCCATTGGAGTCACATTTACCTGGCTTTTCGCTTTAGGTGTGATTCTGGTTACTTACTATGCCGGAAATGCCCACATTGATCAGGATTGCATTTTACATGGTGAGATCGCTTATGTCCCGATTGATCTGATTTATAGTACCGATGGAACACCTTTGGGGCCAAAGGCTGTCATCATCCTCTCCTTTGTTTTGTCACTCATTCTGCTATTTGTATTTCTCTTTTACAAAGAGCTTTTCATAACGACATTCGATCCATCTTTTGCGAGTGCCATTGGTATCTCCACCTCTAAATGGCATTACGTGCTAATGGGACTGGTTTCTTTGACTACCGTGGCTTCTTTTGAATCTGTTGGTGCCATTTTGGTGGTTGCATTACTAATCGCCCCTGCCGCCTCAGCCTATCTCATTACAAACCAGCTCAAATCAATGCTACTATTAAGCTCTCTATTCGGCATTCTAAGTTCATTTGCCGGTTATTGGTTAAGCTATTTGTTGGATGGCTCAATTGCCGGTGCTATGGTGACCATTTCAGGTGTTATTTTCGCGATCTGTTACATAATCGTAAGACTAAAAAAATGAAAAAAATCACCTTCATACTTCTCATCATTAGCATTTCGTCATGCTATTCATCAATAACCATGGATGGGTTTGATAAAGAGCAGTGGGTGACTTATGAAGAGGATTGCAGCACTTATCGTCTGGACATTTCTGACTTAATCATTGAACAACAAGATGTCATTCTGAAAGGAACGCAAAATGAAATTGAGAGCCTTTTAGGCAAACCGAGTGAACATGAACTTTATAATCGCAACCAAAAATTCTTCCACTATCGCCTTACCCCTCCGGATGAATGTGGAGCGTATGAAACTGTGCAATACCTATCGATAAGATTTAATGCAATTGGCAGGGCTAACCTGGTGCAGGTAATGCTAAGAGAACCAACTTAATAGGTAATTAGAGAATGTACTTTTGAGTTATATCCTTTTAAAGACTCAATTCCATTTAGAAAACCAAGTTCCACCAGAAAAGAAAAGCCTACCACTTCCCCTCCCGCTTTTTTTATCAATTCTGCCGCAGCTACTGCCGTTCCTCCTGTAGCCAGTAAGTCATCGTGCACCAGCACTTTTTGCCCAGCTTTGATTCCATCTTTATGAATCTCTACTTCAGCTGAACCATATTCCAGGTCATATTTATATGAAAAAGTATCGGCGGGCAACTTTCCCTTTTTCCTTACAGGCACAAATGGGACACCTAGCTTTTGAGCCATTGCATTTCCCCAAATAAACCCCCGCGACTCAATTCCAACAATTGCATCAATAGGAAAGGACTTCCAGTAATCCGCAAAAGCTTCAGTGATATCTGCACTAAGTTTCACATCCTGAAGCAAAGGAGTAATGTCCTTAAACACGATTCCGGGCTTAGGAAAATCCGGCACATCTCGAATCGTATCTTTAATTCTTTGCTGTAAATCCATCTACAAAAGGCAGTTCGTTGAAAAATTGAGGCACAGTATTTGAAACTTCTCTGCTAAAAAACTCAATGACTATGAGAAAACTACCCTTAATCCTAATAATTCTTTGTTTGTGCATCTCAGCAGATGCTCAGAAATTGTCTAAGATGGAAGAACTGCTCCACACCAAACAAAAATGGACGGTCTTAGATGTGAAAAGCAAGCGTCCATACTTCGAAATAGGTGAAACATTTACCATTAGGATCGACAGGAAATTTTATCATGATCGGAATAACTATGCAAAGCTTGGTGGTGAATGGACACTTGATGGGAAAACGCTCATTCTGACCTATGATTCGTTTACTGAAGAGCGAAGAAGAATTCCTTATATCTATAAGATTACAAAGTGGGGAAAAAATGGCTTTAGGTTAGCGTATAGAAATAAATTCAATAAGAAGGAAAAGGTTTATTTGAAATAGTTTTGCACCTTTTAGGGGCATTTTTATTTATCTGTGACTATCAAGTTAGTACTACTTAAAGTTTTATGAACATTAGATCAGCTGTATTCTTCATTTTACTCACCGCTTTTGCTTTTGCAGGCTATACACAAGAAACCTCAGAGGAGTATTCGGACTACTCCTATTTATGGGAGGAAGATGACAAAAAGAAAAAGAAGAAAAAAAGAAAGAAGAAAGAAGAACCTGTTCTGGTTGATTCACTCAAGTTTGATAGTTTATCATTAATCCTCCAAACTGATACGCTAAAACCCGATACCCTAAAACCTGATACGACAAACATCAGTCCGATGGATACACTTCTACAAGAAGAACCAATTGAAGAACCTAAAAAGGAACGAGAGCGCGTAGAACGTCCTCCGATTAGTGATTTCAGAGAACCCATGGTACTTCCGAATGAGAATGGGAGCATCAATGGAGGCATGACCTATACTCAAATCGATGGAAAGGAATACGTCGGGATGGTATTATCTCCTGAATTCAAATTTGGAAAAGTAGGCGTTGGATTAAATGTCCCCATACTTTATGGGCTCGATGATAAATCCATACGAACCGAAATATTTGAAGATGGAGTCGGATTCGCTCGGTTGATTAAATATGTCAGATATGGTGTGCAAAGACGAGATCCGGTTTATGTAAAAGCCGGTGAGCTTACAGGGCTTATGCTGGGATATGGAGGATTGATGAACAATTACACCAACTCCACCAGCTACGAAAAAAGCAAAATAGGTATTCATGCTGATTTCAACTATGATCGATTTGTCGGTTTGGAGTTAATGTATAGTGACCTGAATCCACAATCACTCAATCTATTTGGAGCAAGGCCATATGTTCGCCCACTTTCAGCATTTCCACTTAAGATTATTAATACACTTGAGCTGGGAGCTTCTTACATCATTGATAAAGATCAAACCGATATCATCACAAGTGATTCCACGAGCACCACTTATTCATTCACAGAACCTGGAGCCAAAGCATTTGGTATGGATATGGGAATTACCCTACTGACAACACCTTTCATTCAGATCGACATGTTCGCTTCTTATTCAAAGCTGAACATTGCAAGTGATTCGCTAACTCAGCTTGCCGGTGCTTTTGGGGAAACTGATTTTAAAACCGGATCAGGAGCTTCGGTGGGAATGAATTTCAGAATGCACTTCATCGCTGATGTATTTAGCACGGACATCCGCATCGAACGATTGAATAACTCAGATCATTATATCCCTCAGTTTTTCAACGCTACCTATGAGATTAATAAGGATGCCAGAATCGCATCACTTATAGGGACAGAAGGTAAAAATGGAATTTATGGTTCTTTAAGAGGTCATGTACTTAAAAAGGTTTCTCTAGGAGGTAGCCTGATGATTCCGGATGAGATATCAGCCGCCTCTCCTGCTTTTGTGGAATTGACAGCAGACATGGAACGATTGGCAGATAAATTTTCCTTCCATGGTAGCTATGTAAAGGGTGATCTGGATGATCTGGGTGATGCATTTAAATTCGATGAACGATCATTGGCCAAAATGCGATTCATCTATCATATGAATAAATTTCTTGCGACAGGTGTGGATTACTATTGGTTGTTTACCCCAACTGCTGAAGGTGGCTATGAGGCAACCAAGTATGTAATGCCTTACTTTGGAGTGAGCATTTCCTTATAGCTATTACAGATTCGGAATTGTATTACTCAAATCTTAATGAGTCTATCGGATCCAGTTTAGATGCTTTGTGAGCCGGTATATAACCGGAAATTAACCCAACCGCTATACCAATCATTACGGCTATAAACATCCACAACCAGGGAACGATGAAGTCAGAATTAAAGAGCACGGTTGATGTAAGGTTGCCTATGCCCATACCAAGTATGATACCTCCTATCCCACCCATCTGGGTAATTACAATCGCCTCGATCAAAAACTGCTGACGAATCTTCAAAGGGGTTGCTCCTAATGCTTTTCGAACACCGATCTCCCTTGTTCTCTCAGTTACAGAAACCATCATGATATTCATTAGGCCAATTGAAGCACCTAACAATGTCAAAAAGCCAACAACAAAGCCACCTATTCGAAGATCTCCTGTAATAGAACCAATTCTTTGTGCCAATGATTTACTGGCGGATAGTTCAAATGAATCTTCCTCACCAAGTCTGTCTTGTCTGATTCTCCGCATCAATCCTCTTGCAATGGCCATAGCATTCTCCATTTGCGTAGGATCGGGAACCGACACGGCTATTTCGTAACCAAAATTTCTTTCAGGAGCGATTATTCTGGCCGTCTGCATTGGGATGATAATCGTCCTGTCAATATTCGAGGTTCCACTTGCCCCGCCTTGCTCAGCAATTGTTCCAACGATTCGGAACTTCGAGCCCATCAAGCTAATCTTCTTCCCTATAGGACTTGTATTCTCATCAAACAACTCATCTATCACATCACTCCCCACCAAAGCAACGTAGCTACCATTCAAACTTTCATTGGCTGAAAAAGGTCTGCCTTCAGCAACGTCATATCCATCAACGGTAAGGTAGTTTTCATCCCCACCCCGAACAATTTGATTCGGGTTTGTCACTTTAGATCCATGCTTCACCTCAGCTTGGGCAGTTATAACCGTGTAGATTGAGACTGTTCCCGGACCTTCATATTTTTCTTTAAATGTCAAAAGCTGATCATAAGTAACTTTCGGGTATGACTTTTCTTTTTTACCATCCGATGATCCTCGCCCTCTCCTCCTATCTTCAATATCAAAAGTATTGGCACCTAAACTGGAAAAACTCTTGTCAATTGAGTTTTGAATCCCATCGATGGCGGTAAGTATACCCACCAATGAGGTAATTCCAATGGAGATAAGTGCGGCGGTCAAAAATGTCCTTAGCTTGTTTGCTTTGATTGACTTGATACCTTCTTTGATGTTTTCGCGAATGTTCATCGATTGGTTTTAGTAAAACACACGGTTTTGATTAACGTTGTATATACAAAAGTGATGCATATGAGGGGAATATTGTTACTAATTTTCTTAAATGTCTGCATAGCCAGCCAGGCGGCATATATCCTTATCCCAATGGATGAGACTCAGACTAACCACCTGAAGGCTTATGGTATAGCCTATTGGATATTGACAAAGGATGTGGAGGTAGATTGGATGCTTAATTATAAAGGCGGAAGCTTCATGGTTAAACACCTGCAAGCATTTGAAAATGAATGTATTATCCGCGGCGTTTCATACCAGGTCATCTCAGATGCAGAGGCAAATGATATCCTGAATGTGATTGCCAGTCCCTCATCCAATATGGATGTAATGAAACTGGAGAAGTTTCCGAAAATAGCTGTGTATTCACCAAAGAGTAAGCAACCCTGGGATGATGCTGTGACTCTCGTCCTCACTTACGCCGAGATTCCCTATGATGTCATTTTTGACGATGAGATCATGGGCAATGAACTTCCAAAATATGATTGGCTGCACTTACACCACGAGGACTTTACCGGACAGTATGGAAAATTCTATCGAGCCTATCATCACTTCCCCTGGTATCAGCAGCAACAACGCGAGTATGAAGAGTCCGCAAGGAAACATGGATTCAATAAAGTTTCTCAATTAAAACTTGCCACAGTTCAACAAATCAAATCCTATGTAGCCAGTGGTGGTTTTCTCTTTGCTATGTGCTCAGCGACAGATACCTACGACATTGCACTGGCAGCAGAGGGATTAGACATTGTGGAAAGTATTTATGATGGAGACCCTGCCGATCCTAGGGCGCAATCAAAACTGGACTTCTCTAAAACCATGGCGTTTGAGAATTTCACCATAGAGCGTGATCCGATGCGATACGAGTATTCCAACATTGACAATCAGGCCAATGAGCGTGGATTGGTTGAGAAAACGGACTATTTTACCCTCTTTGAATTTTCTGCAAAATGGGATCCCATCCCTACCATGCTTACTCAAAATCATCAGCAAATCATTCATGGATTTATGGGGCAAACCACCGGGTTCAAAAAACAAATGGTAAAAGGTGACGTGATTATCATGGGACAAACGCCTAGCATTAATGAAGCCAAATATGTGCATGGAGTTTTAGGTCGAGGTTTCTGGACATTCTACGGAGGACACGACCCGGAAGACTACCAACATTTTGTAAATGAACCTCCAACTGACTTAAACCTGCATCCAAATTCTCCTGGTTATAGATTGATCTTGAACAACATTCTGTTCCCGGCGGCAAAGAAGAAGAAGCAGAAGACTTAAACGAACCCTGTTAGGGTTAAAACCCTAACAGGGTTAGTGCATCCGATCAGCTCGTGGTTCCAGGTTTTTCATAATCTCCGCCTCTTTGGCCAGAAAGTATTTCCAGCGCTCTTCGACCTGCTTCTCAGGTAAATACTCTTTAGCCAAGTCTATGAAGTTGTGATAATGACCAGCTTCTGATACCATAAGATCATAATAGAACCTTTGTAACTCTTCGTCCGCTATGTTCTTCCAAAGGAGTTTGAAACGCTCGCAGCTACGGGCTTCTATCAAGGCATTCATCAGTAAGCGTTCCACCAACTGTTCATCTCTGGTGCCGCCCTTTTTCATAATCCCATTCAATCGGGAAACGTATTCATCTTTTCGAGCTTTCCCCAACTTGAAACCGCGCTTTTTCAGGTGCTCGATTACCATTTCAAAATGTGCCCACTCTTCGGCGACTACAGGTGTTAAGACAGCTACAAGCCTTTCACGTTCAGGGAACATGATAATCAAGGAGATGCAGGATGAGGCAGCCTTTTGCTCACAGTAGGCATGATCTACCAGGATATCCTCAATATTCTTTTCAGCAATATTTACCCATCGGGGATCTGTGGGCAGTTCTAGTCCTAGTGTTGTTTTATTGGGCTCCATCAATCAAAAAACATCCATCTGATTACTAAATCAATCACTTTTCGCTGACCAGGATAATTAGGAGTAGCAAAATATCCATCATCCTGAGGTTGATTAAAATGTGTCCACTTCAGCGCAAAGAAAAACTTATCCACCTTCATATTTACGAAAAGATCTGTGGCTATATATCCAAAGACTTCCTGATCGTCCTGAAGATAAAATTGCTGAATTTCAGGTGCATAGGCATTAGCGAAATAAGAAGAACGGGCATGCGCATCTATCCCAACTTCCACCGGTACTAAGTCATCAAACCAATTGCCACTCCAAAAATATCTTCCATTGTAAAAAAGGTCTGGAATCCGAACACCTGCAGAAGCACCACCAGAAACATTTGATCCTACAATCTCATTCTCAAGATGCCATCCCTCCTTTTTATCATTTTTAAATCTAAGATTAAAATCACCTCCGAACGACGAGATCACAACATCTGTAGACTGTACTGGTTCTATATCCTGATTGAAATAAATGAAATTATTGTGTGCTGTAAAACTCAGCTTAGGACGTACTTCAATAAAGCTAAAATCTAAATTCAGCTGGCCTTCCAATTTATTGGTAAATACAGAGGAAAAGTTATTATGCCATTCATGGTGATTCCCAAAGTAATCTGAGTAGATAAATGGAACTTTGGACTTCACAGAAGTGTAGTTCACTTTTAACAAATCACTGGTAATGCTCCCGCCAAACTTGTACTCACCACCAACTAAAAATTCCGCATTCCCTTTTACTGAAAATTTATCCCGCCAGTCAAACCGAACATAGCCTCCTAAATATTTCTCTACTGTTTCTTCGCCGGGATTATATAATAAATAGTTCCAATCTACTTTCCTTAGTCTGGCATAAAACCGATAGAAGACTGATGAAAGGTCGCCTTTGAGACCTGCTTCATTAGATAAAGTTGTGAACCTGGATCGCTCATTGGTAGAGTCCGAATCAATTAAGAAATCCTGATAAAAGTCCTCATATAAATCATACTCACCTGCACCTGTACCCCCTCTACTATCCTGATAAATATTCGTTTCTTTTCTGTAATCAAAGACATGATAAAGCTGAAACTGCTCGGCTATTTGAAAATCCTGATAAATATGCCACCTGTTCGTCTTTACAATTCCCTGAGCATCTTCAAGCCGAACCAATGCATTATCAAACAAGAAAAAATCAGTTCGTAGTGAATCAAAGGTTGGACGTGCCCCTCCCAGCTCCACCACTTTATGATCCATACTTGAATAGTTCGCTAGTACCTGATAAGGAAGCTTAGCATGTTTATAGTGCGTGTACCCCACAAACGTAGAACCCACCACCTGTCTGTCCGTCTGGTTTTCAGGTGCAAGCTGCTTATTTGCTGTAATCTTTCTTATATCAAAACCAATGTTCCAGTTTTTATTAACATTTCTTGAAAACCCGATTTCCACAATGTTGCGATTGCCCCCACCGAGGTAAACCAGCATCTCGATAAACGGTGATTTTGTATCGTAGTATTTCACATCTTCAGGCAGGTAGGCATATCGACTGTATGCATTGAATCCTGAAGTGCGACCAAACTCTTCTTGAGGTGGGTAGAAAATCGGAAACAGTGCTGTTCCAAAATTTCCTAATTCCTGAAACCTTCTTCCGGAACGGTTATAATAAGACTGTCTTTCAAAAAAGTAGATTGAAGTATCTACTGGCTGATAAGACCCCATATTATTGAGAATATTAGCCTCCCTGGTGTATTCAGTGGTGGTAGGACCATAAACCAGTTTTGTAGAATCATCCACTATCTGAGCAATCGCAGTAGAAATAAATAAAACCGCTATTAATGATAAAATTATTCGCACGGGCAAATTTAATGATTGCTTTTGATGGATTGGATGCATTTCGATACCATTTACAAAAAGCATTCCGAACAGGGAGTAATAAAACGTTTTTGAACAAAAACTGCGCCTTAGATATTCTATACTTGTAGTGAAGAAACATTGAAAAGCTCTCAACGTGTTGGTAAAAAGCATAACAGATTTTCTTGAAAAATGGGCTCCACCCTCCCTACAGGAATCATACGATAACTCCGGATTATTGCTGGGTGAAAAAGAAGATGAAGTCCACCAGGCGCTGATTACACTGGACATCACTGAAGCAGTCATTGATGAAGCCATTGAAACAAGGTCAAACTTCATCATAGCACATCATCCATTCATTTTCAAGGGAATAAAGCGAATTGGTAATTCTCACTGGATCGATCGGTGCATTCGGAAAGCAATCAAACACGATATTGCTATTTATGCTATTCATACCAATCTTGATAATGTTCATACAGGCGTAAATAAGAAGATCGCTGAAAAACTACAACTGACAAAGCTATCTTTCCTTCAGCCTAAAAAAGAAACACTTTCTAAACTCACAGTCTTCGTTCCCACGGAAAACAAAGATGAGGTATTGACTGCAATGTATCAGGCTGGAGCCGGCAATATTGGCAACTATGATCATTGTAGTTTTCAGGTAGAAGGAACAGGTACTTTTCGTGGCAATGAAGTCAGCAACCCGACGGTTGGCAGTCAGGGGAATGATGAAACGGTGCAAGAAACCCGTCTTGAGGTTTTAGTTCCAAATTATCGCTTAAAGAATGTCATCTCCGCAATGACAGAAGCACATCCATATGAAGAGGTAGCGCATTACATTAATCCCCTCTCCAATATCAATCAAGAGGTTGGGTCGGGAATGATAGGCGAATTGATTGATGTAATGGATGCAAATAAGTTTATGGGATTTCTTAAAAAGCAGATGGATTTAAATATGATCCGGCATACAGAATTAGTTCATGAAAACATAAAAAGAGTGGCTATTTGTGGGGGTTCCGGAAGCTTTTTACTGAACCAGGCCAAAGCAAAGGGAGCAGATGTTTTCATAACCGGGGATTTTAAATATCATGACTTTTTTGAAGCCAATAATGAGATAATTATTGCCGACATTGGGCACTATGAAAGTGAAGTATTTACTAAAGATTTAATACTAGATGCTTTAACTAAAAATTTCACTAAGTTTGCGTTCCGTTTGTCGAAGGTAGACACGAATCCGATCAAATATCTATAGAAAACTGAATGGAAAATACAGTAGCTAAAAAGCTGGAAGCTTTAGAAAAACTACAAGCACTAGACTCAAAAATTGACGAGATAAAGAAAATAAGGGGAGCTCTCCCTGAAGAGGTTCAGGATCTGGAAGATGAAATAGCAGGATACCAAACTCGTATTGATAAGCAAAATGAAGAGCAGAAAGATATGGAAGAGGCGATCTCTGCCAATAAAACTGCCATCAAGGATGCTGAAAAGCTGATTAAGAAATACGAGGAGCAACAGATGAACGTACGAAACAATCGTGAGTACGATGCAATCACCAAGGAGATGGAACTCCAGCAGCTAGAGATTCAGATTCTAGAAAAAAGAATCAAAGAGGCTTACGAAAAGATAGAGACGAAGAAAGGAGAGATCGAGGAAACAAAAGGTATCCTGAGCGAGCGTGAGAAAGATCTCAAGAGCAAAAAAGAAGAGCTTGCCAATATCGTGAAGGAGTCTGAGGCGGATGAACAAAAAATTGAAAAAGACCGAGAAAAAGCGGCTAAGAATGTCGAGGAAAGGCTTATTAAATCTTACGACAAGGTAAGAAGAAATATGCGAAATGGACTGGCAGTAGTACCTGTGAAAAGAGGTGCGTGTGGCGGTTGTTTCAATGTAGTTCCACCTCAAAAGCAAGCTGAAATCAGGGAAAAGAAAAAGATTATCGTGTGTGAGCACTGTGGTAGAATTCTTTCTGATGTAGAGGATGTGATCGAGGAGGAAGTGAAGCCGAAAAGAAGAACAACTCGAAAAACAACCACAAAAAAAGCTACTTCTAAAAAGTAGTTAAATCAGTAAATAAGATTGAGAGGCTTCCATTGTTTGGAGGCCTTTTTTATTTCACTCCGTCTTCCGGATTTTTACCGGTAAACTGTCGAAAATAGTCCTTAATCTCTTCCATCTCCTTATCCATATCACCAGATGGGTAAAATGGCTCATCCACAAAGACAGTTTTGGTGGCATAATCGAAACCAATTTTTACAATAGGCACTTCAGCCTGAACAGCTATTCGATAAAATCCGGTTTTCCATTTTGGTGAGTAGCTACGGGTTCCTTCTGGTGTAATGGTCATCATGAATTCATCACGATCCTTATATAGGTTTACAACTTGATCCACCAGCTGCATGCTTTTACGCCTATTCTTCCTATCTACCGCGACACCACCAATCGAAGCAAGGAACCATCCTACCAATGGAATTTTAAACAGCTCTTTCTTTGCCAGAAAATTAGGGTAGAATCCTATGACATTCCGTGCTCCCCACCCGACAAAAAAATCCCAGTTGCTTGTGTGAGGTGCCACAATGATCACATACTTTTTTAGATCAGGCTTTTCCCCCTGCACCTTCCATCCTGAAAGCTTATAAAGTCTGGAAAGTATCCATCTAATCATTGTAGCGTCCTTTTCAAGGTATCCAGTTCTGCCTCTAAAATTATTGATCTCTCTGCCAAAGCCTCATATTGCCTGATCTTGTTATAAATCAAATCGCGGTAAATGATAAGCATGTTTAAAAACTCTCGATCTAATAATGAAGAGGGTTCCTGACCGATGAAGTCTGTGTTGGCCAATAGCCAGGGAAGAATTCTATCACTGTAAAACTCCACTTGTCCCCGCCCTCTATATTCGGCCTCTTTAGCTGTTACTGTGTAATATGTCGCCAAACTCATTCTTAAATCATAGTCACTCAACAAATCAAACTTTCCGGTAGCAGATGTTGAATTGAAAGTGACTGCCTGTGGAGCATAATTGGTGAATGGCAAGGCTTGTCTCACCAGATACGCAAGACTATCAGTTTCTTTATTTGAAATTAGATTAATAACGCGATCAAGGTACTCCAAACGCTTTCTATTCTCAATTAGCTGATATCTCTCATATACACCACGATCGCGTGATAGCTCCTCAGAGAAAGAATTTATTATTTGTGTTGTTTCGGTATTTAGTCTCCGCTTTTCTGCGGAGCTGTTCACGTAAAAAGCCAATGAGACGCCAAGAATGACAGCAAGAAAATTGAATAGGTGGTCAAACCAGTTTACTTGTTTCATTTCTAATTGTATGCACCCATAGAAGAGAATTTCTCAATGCGATCATTAATTCGCTCTTCTGGTTTCTTAGCAGAAAGTGCCTTTATCTCTTTTAATATTACCCTCTTCAGTTCTGCCGAAGTTTTATTTAAGTCAGTATGTGCTCCTCCTAATGGTTCCTTAATGATTCCATCAATCAGCTTATTCTTCAGCATATCATCAGCAGTAAGTTTCAATGCCTCTGCTGCCTGTTCTTTATAATCCCAGCTTCTCCAAAGGATAGAAGAGCATGATTCCGGAGAGATCACTGAGTACCAGGTATTCTCCATCATGAAGACCTTATCACCAATTGCTATACCCAAAGCACCTCCTGACGCTCCTTCTCCAATAATGATACAAATCACAGGCACCTTGAGCATCGTCATTTCTTTCAGATTTCTGGCAATAGCTTCTCCTTGCCCTCTCTCCTCTGCTTCTAGCCCTGGAAATGCTCCCGGAGTATCAATAAGCGTTACAACTGGTTTATTAAACTTTTCTGCCATCTTCATCAACCGAAGTGCCTTTCGATATCCTTCCGGATTCGCCATACCGAAGTTTCGCATTTGGCGCTGTTTAGTAGATCTGCCTTTTTGTTGGCCGATGAACATTACTGTCTCACTACCAATGGTTCCAAAACCACCAACCATGGCTTTATCGTCCTTCACTGTTCTGTCTCCGTGAAGCTCAATAAAATCATTCGTAATCTCATAGATGTAATCGAGGGTATACGGGCGCTCTGGATGACGTGAGAGTTGTACCCTCTGCCACCTGGTGAGGTTGCTAAACGTCTCCTTTTTCAATTTCAATATTTTCTTTTCTAATTGATTTACCGCTTCTGACACATCCACGTCACTGGTTTTAGCCAGTTCTTTCATATCGGTAAGTTTGGACTCTAGCTCAGAGATTGGTTTTTCAAAGTCTAATAACATAGGATTGAATTTGCGACAACAAACTTACTGTGAAAGGACTAAACGGGTTCAAAATTTTCTAAAGAAAAATAAAGCAGTAGGTATTGTTTAGGAAAAGATAAGCTCTTACTTTTGCATCGCTTTTGTAGCACGGTCCGGTAGTTCAGCTGGTTAGAATGCCTGCCTGTCACGCAGGAGGTCGCGGGTTCGAGTCCCGTCCGGACCGCTAAAAGCACAAACCCATCTCTTCTTGAGGTGGGTTTTTTTATTTAGAAATATGGAGATCGCGGGTTCGACTCTGCGCGTGCCGCTCTATACGTGTGTCGGTCCCGTCCGGACCGCTAAAAGCACAAACCCATCTCTTCTTGAGGTAGGGTTTATATATTTTGATCACCATCTTACATATTAATTATCAACTATTTAAAGCAAATAATAGGCTTAATAAAGCTAAGCTATATTCAAGATACTTTAGATAATCTTTTTCGAGATTTTAGATAAACTCAATAAGAATACTGATTTCACTTAAGAATCTTATAAACCAAAATTGGAATCTTAGACTCATTCACTACATCCTCAGCAATAGATCCACCAATCAAGTGAGCTATTCCTTTCTTACCATGCGTCCCCAATACAATAAGACCAGCACCTACTTCTTCCGCAAACTTCACAGCTCCTGTATCTGCAAAATCAGCCTCCACTGTATTCAGTGTAAAATCTTTTAAATAGTTGCGACTCGCAAAATCCTCAAGTTGCTTCTTTGCCTGAGACTCTTCCAGCCAATTGTAAGGTGTTTTTACCTTGACCAAATGCATGTTTAGTCCCAGCAACTCCTGTACGTCTTTGGCATGATGAGCCACTAAATCCTGCTCCGTACTCAGATCTGAAGCGAAAGCCATACTTTTCATACCCTTTAAATGAGTTTCACCTTTGATTATAATCACGGGACATTCTGCATGTCGGATCATTCGCTCAGCATTTGAACCAATGAAAACTTCCCGAATACCTGAAGCTCCCTTTGAGCCCATAATTATCCAGTTCGCATTTTCTTCTGCAATCAACTTACTAATGTTCGTAAAGGCATTTCCTGACTTCATGTGTACATGTACTTTATGGCCTGCATCCCGGGGGCGCTTAGCCCATTCATCCAATTTGCCATTTGTGGCTTTGAGGTATTCACCAGTGTAAAAGGATTCCATTCCGGAAGTATTTACTTCGCCCATAAAACTTAAATGTCCAACCGGCATTTCTATTACATGGACGAGAACAATCTCACCTTTTACCTGTTCGTTGAACTCAATTGCAAAATTCAGCGCATGGGATGCTTCCTCGGAAAAGTCTATTGGTACTATTATTTTTTTCATTTTAAATTTAATCTGTAGTTAAAACTTCTATTTTCTTATATTCTGGCTTGCCATAAGCCTCTTTTATACTTCTTAGGCTCAAGGATTTTTCTTTTTTATCCATCTTTAAGGACCAAACAGGGATATCGATGTGATTAACCGTATCTTCTGTGAGACTACCGGATAGCCAGTGTGAAATCCCTCTTCTTGCATGAGTTGGCATAGCAATCATATCGGCATTAGTATCGTCTGCATGCCAAAGTATGCCATCAGAAGGGAACACATTCCTCACTGTTGAAAATTCAAAGTTTGAAATACCATGCTCCTCAATTACTCTTCCTAGTTCCTGACTAACCCTTTCTTCATTTTCAATGTTGTGGGGCGTTTTAACCCATAAAAATTCAAGCTTCGCATCAAATTGCTCTTGTAGAGAAGCTACTTGATTTAAAAATGAAGCTTTAATTTCTCTGATGTCAACTGGCACAAGTATTCTTTTGACTTTAGTTGCATCAACGACACCCGGGATGGATATTACCGGACAAGAAGCATGTCTTACAATCTTTTCAGTATTAGATCCAATCAGGGCTTCCTCCAATCCGGAAGAACCTTTTGTTCCAATGACCACAAGATCATAGTGCTCATGATCTACCATGTCTTTGATTGACTGAACCAGGGATGTATCACTGATCTTGGTGTTAATTCTTCGTTTTGTGTCAAATTTTCTGACAAACTCACCTATTTTCACTCTCATTGCATCATACACCTCATCCATAAGGGTCTGGGTACTGATAAAGGACGTGAACTGATAATCTGTGAGGTAATCAAAATGAACACTGTTGAGGAAAGTGATTTCTGCATCATTTTTTTCAGCTAGCTGAAGTGCAAACTCTGCAGCAAAACCGCTAACCTCAGAAAAGTCTACGGGGACTACTATCTTTTTCATGGTCGTATTTTTTAAAGTTCCAATACAAGCCAAAAGTAGGACTGAGAAATACCTGCGGTAATGACAAATAGTAGCTTCTCCACTGATTTACGTCACCCGCCTGATGAATCTCAGCTCACCGAATGGCAATTGTCACAATTCCTTGTGGCACTGACGCCTAACTTGGCTTTATATCAAAAAATGTTAGATTATGGAAACGATTAGAACAGTAGAACAGCTTGTAAAAGCTTTAAGCTCATGTGAGGATAGTGGCAGCTATATATTAGATGTAATGAGCAATGTGAAAATTCCCAGATCAGAGTTTGAAAAATACTATTCATGGAGTGACGAGAAACAAGCAAGAAATGTGCTGGCACGAAATGATGATTTTGAGGTGCTACTGGTCTGCTGGGAAAAAGGCCAGTCCTCACCTATTCATGACTTCAATGCACAGGAGGCATGGATTCATCCGATTGAAGGAGTTCTTCGGGAAGAACGATTCAAAATCAATGTAGATGACGATCGCCTGGAAAAAGTAAGTAATATGCTTTTGGGGAACGATGAGTTTTCATACATGAATCAAATCGGTATTCATCGGTATTCCAATGCCAACAAAGCCCGTTCCGTTAGCTTAAACATCTATCGTAAACCAGTCGCTGAGTGGCATGTGTATGACGAAGGGAGTTCTAATAGTACCATGATGGAGACCTGGGAAAACAAGAACTACAATTTACTTGGACAGGAGGCTTAGCAGTCTCCTTTTTTTGCCTCAAAAGTCCTTTCTAAGCGATTTTCGAAGCATGAGCATCACAGGAATAAATACCCAAAGCAGCAGCACACCAACTGAAATGAGCATTCCTGAGCTGGTGCCAAAAAACTTCTGAAACAATGCGCCTGTATATCCAAGAAGTGCTGAGATCTCTAGTTTGAGTAAAATCATAATTCGACTTAAATCAATCGGATTAAAAAGTGATGCACCCAATGCAAATTTATCTAGCGGATAATCCCCAAAGACAATCAATGAGATCATGAAAAGTCCATCATAGATCACGGCAAAGAACAGCCACATCAAAATGGCATAGCCGAATCCTTTGATTTTGTTGGAGTTGCCTAAACCTATATTCAGGGATAAAGCCACGAAAATGAACGTGAGAAATGTGCCAGACGCAAGCAGTGTGATAAAGTTGCCAACCGCATCTGATTGAGTGATCCCATACATTAGAAAGGGTATGCCTAGCCCGATAATTAAACTCATGGAGAGTGAGAGTGACAGGCCCAGGTATTGTCCAAGAAAAATGGTGGAACGCTTCACGGGTTGTGAGAGCAGCAACTCCGTAAACTCACGGGAGTTATAGAAATACATAATACCGAAAATGGTTCCAATCATCGGTGTGAGCACTACAATGATATTCATCAAGGTGATGGTTGCTTTAGACAGGTCTGAATTAAGGAATAGTAATACGAACCCCAACAGCATGTAAAAAGCCAGGTACACGTAGCTCCACCTGCTCCGCATTAAATCGTAAAAGCTGTATTTTAATATTTTGATCATCGTATTCGTATTAAGCTCGAGACGGATAGCATTTAGTTCTAGCCATTTCTTTATCATTCAATTCTCTAATGATTATGTGTGCCATTAGTCACAAGCATTGCTGCGATTGCGTGTTCCAAATCTTTTTCATTCGTCTGCTTCTGCATCTCTTTCAGAGTTCCCTGAAAATGAATCTTCCCATCTAATAGAAAGATGATCTCTTCGGCCACCTCCTCTACCAAACTCATGATGTGCGTAGTGATTAGTATCGTTTTTCCTTTTTCTCGCTCTTCTTCAATCAGCTTCTTTAACTCTATGAGGGCCACCGGATCCAGTCCGGCTGTAGGTTCATCCATGATGCAGATGTTCGCATCGAACATGAAAGCCAGTACAATATTCACCTTCTGTCTCGTACCCCCGGAAAGGTCTGACAGTTTCTTATCCAGAAATTTCTCCAAACCAAATCGTTCAATTAACTCTCCCTCTCTACCCTTTCGATTTCGTATATCCAAAATCATCTTGATAAGTTCGTTGACCGTCAGGTTCTCCGGAAAACGAGCAATCTGTGGTAGATAGGCAATGTCTTTGCGGTATTCCCAGCTTTTGTAAATCGTTTGATCATTTACTTTCAGCTCTCCACTGTTTGGTATCACCATTCCTAATATGGTTTTAAGCATAGTGGTCTTGCCGGATCCATTGTGCCCAAGAACCGCGAAAACACCTGGGCGATTGATTGAAAAGCCCACACCTTTCAATACCTCTAATTTGCCAAAGTTTTTATGTAGATCTGTTACTTGAATCATTTGAATGCTTTCATTGCCGGTACTTGATCCACCAGGTTGTCAGGGGTAAAAACAGGTGAAACCTTTTCGGAAAAATTCATGATATCTACAAAAAGGCTTCTGAGTAAAATGATGGTTTCAGGGGTTTTATTCACAATGTAAGAAAATAGCTTCACCGGTCGATACGGTACATCTCCCACACCATCTTTATCTAGATCGTATCCGGTATAATCTCCCCAGTAATTTCCATCAAACGTGTTATCATTCATCTTAGAGTTATAGGAAACATCAAAAGAGTTTCCTTTGAAATCATTTCCTGTGATCCGATTGGTGTAGCAACCTCCGGATACCTTAATCGCCCACCCATTTTTATTAAATACATTACCGACATAATTAATCCGGCTGGTACCATCAATAAAAACAGCCGTCGTGTTTTCGGTGAATTCATTATTCAGCACTTCAGCATCGTATATTTCTTTTAATAGCAGTCCATAACTCGCCGGTCCCCAGTTGTTAATAAAGACATTGCTTTTCATGATAATAAACTTGGAAAACATGACTGCAACCCCTGCTCCATTGTGTTCAAATCGATTGCTGATGTAATCATCATTATTGGAAAACATGAAGTGTAATCCATATCGAACATTGTCATGAGCGTAGTTTTCCTCAATAATGCTTTGATCCACAAACTCCAGGTAAATGCCATCCCTCATTCTGTAAACTTCATTGTTATGGATTTGAAGGTTGGAGCAATGCCATGCGTGAATGCCATTTCCTGCTTCATCCTCTTTCACATTCTCTCCATACACCAGATTATTTCTGATAATACCTAGACTTGATTTCTCTATTAGCAATCCGAAAAAGGGATCGATTACTGTGCAATTTTCAATGAGAAAGGAATTGGCTCGGTAAGCGTAGATCGCAGCATAGTCTTTCGTGTAGCTTTTACCGGCATTGATAATTTTCAGCCCGGAAATGGTTATGCTGTCAGCTAGTAACTTCAATACATAGCTTTTACTCTGACCATTCAATATGGCACCCTTTTCACCAATCAAGGTTAAGGGCTTTGTTATTTCAAGATCGATTACCGGATAAACACCACTTTTTACTATTAGAGTATCGTGTGGCTCAGCGAGGTTTACTGCTTGTTGCAAATTATTGGTATCGCAGCTCGGACAAACCATTGTTTGTCCGCTAGACTGCAGAAAAATCAAAGTAAAAAATAAAATAAGCAGTAATCTCATCTAACTCAATCAACTTCAAATTCTACTTTTAAAGAATTCCAATCCAGGGCGGTCCCGGATACATCCTGCACCGTCTTGTTTCGTTTATCCTCACTTTCAAATGCCGTTAGGAATTCACCCATAGGACTGGGGATTTCCTGAGATATTAAATAAGCAGCACCCGAGGCATCTGTCAATACGCCGGGATTGGCATAATCAGCAACGAGGTAGTGTTGAACCTCCGGATGTTCCCATTCCTTCAGATCATTGAGCATGCACTCAATGGCATCATACTTAAAAGCCTTACCGGTTTTTGTGACCAATTGTGCTGCATGTTGCTTATCCACAATGGTCATTTTGCAGAAAACACATGCGTCCTGTCCATAATTTATGGGTTTTGGACCCGTACTACAGGATATAATGAAGAGTGACAACAGCATTGCATTTATTAATCTCATAGTGCTCATGTTTTAGAAACTAATCTGGCTTTTCGACCCAGGAAAAAAGATACCAAACTCAGGAACATACCAAGCCCTAGTAATATGCCGCCTGTCCGTGGATATGAAAAGGCATCAAAATTTAATAGCTTTTTATGCCCCAGTAGTGGAGGGTTATACTGCATCGGTGTACCATCCGGATTGACAAGTTTTAGTATTGCATTTGGATCCAAATCGGTTCCATAATCCACCAACCATAAATTAAAATCGTAAATACCAAGTGCCCCAAGTATGCTCATCATTACAAACCATACTAGAAACAAGAACGGAGATATTTTTCCAATTAAACCCAGGATGCCAATAAGGATCCCAAGACCGGCCATTAACCATACTACTTTCGGAAACACGGAGAACTCCCACATATCATCAGGTTTTGGCAGTGTTTTCATGCCGATGTAGTGATTGAGTCCATCAATGTTTTGAATATCGAACTCACTCTCCCCCTTCAATCCATTTACATGAATGTCAATTCCAAGTGGCTCAGGGTATTGAGGAGCTCCAAGCCGGATGTTCCACATCGGGAAAACAAATAATCCCAATAGCATTATGCTACCTATGATCATTATAATACCAGCGCGTTTCATTTGTTTAACATGTTTTAAATGAGAAATTTGAATAAAACTGTAAGACTGAATCAATCATCAGTCTTACAGCTTTCATTTTAGATGTCGTCACCGTCCAGGGTATAACTCAACTCGATGTTTGAGTTTGCAGGTGATACTCTAATGTATCCTTGCATCTCCTGATGAAGTGCAGAGCAGAAGTCTGTGCAGTAGAATGGCCACACTCCAACTCTTTCTGGTTCCCAAAGTGAAGTTTTGGTCTGACCAGGCATTACAAGTATTTCAGATGTCCTCTGTCCAATCATGGAGAATCCATGGGGAACATCGAAATCCTGCTCATGGTTAGTGATATGGAAGTACACTTTGTCACCCACTTTGATACCTTCGATATTATCAGGCGTAAAGTGACTTCTGATGGTGGACATATAGATATGTACTTCTTTACCATCTCTCTCTACCCTGGCTTCTGCCGGACTCTTAATAGCATATGGGTGATTGTTCTCATCGATACGGTAGATTTTCTTAGAGTTCTTAACCAAAAGTTCTGCATCACATCCAGCAGCATAGTGCGGCTCTCCGTGCGTAGGGAAATCGTAAAGCAGCTCCATTTTCTCTCCTGAGATATCATAAATCTGTGCTGAGTGCTCCATTTCAGGACCTGTAGGTAAATAGCGATCCTTCGTGATCTTGTTCATAGCTACCAGGTACTTACCATGCGGTTTTCTTGAGTTACCGCCTGGGATCATCAAGTGACCTACAGAGTAATAAGTTGGCTTTCTATCCACTACTTCCCAGGTTCCAAGCTTCCACTTTACTACCTCTGAGGAGATAAAGAAAGTAGTGTATGCATTCCCTTTTCCATCAAACTCGGTGTGCAATGGGCCTAAGCCACCACTCTGTACGCTACCTGCCAATACATCGTCATAGTTCAAAATCGGAATACCATATGCATCGCCATCAAATTTCTCCGCATCAATAGCAGCCAACATTTTGTCAAATGAATGAACCGTAATGTTTGCTGAAAGCTTGCCAGATCCAATAATATACTCTCCATTTGGATCTACATCACATCCATGAGGTGATTTAGGAGTTGGTAGGAAGTATATAGCTCCTGGCACATCAGTAGGATTAACTGTAAGCACCTCGTTCTTCATCGTAGAAGTAGCTGTATGCGTAGATTCATCGTACACATTGTGGGCAAATTTGGCAGGCATTTTAGTTCCACCTCCATTGTTCACATATTCTTCGATTTTCTTCCAGTTAATCGCAGCAATGAAGTCCTTGTCATTCTGTGATGCATTGACTTCAAGCAGTGAATTTGCCTCTTCAGTGTTGTAAGTGGAGAAGAAGAACCAACCATGTGATTTACCTCTGCCAGGGTGCGACAGGTCATAGTTGAAACCAGGCATCAACAACTGAAACTTGATATCCATATGTCCATGCTCTTGATCAACTGCGATAAATGTCAGTGCTCCTTTGAAATTTGCCTTGTATTCACTGATTGGCATATCCTTTTGAGGTACAGGCACGGAAAAGCGTGTTCCGGCTACTACATATTCAGTGTTTTCAGTAATGAAAGAAGAACTGTGATTACCGGCACTGTTAGGTACTTCGATGATCTCCTCTGTCTCAAAGGTGGTCAAACTGATTCTTGCAATACGCGGAGTATTATTTCCATTAGCAAAAATCCATCTTCCATCCAGTTCACCATTCGTTTGGGAAATATCAGGGTGGTGAAGATCATCCCATGGAATGAAACCAAACGAAGTATTTAACATAGGTTTGGTTTCTTCCGAATAACCATAACCTGACGTTGGGAATTGAGAGAATACAGGTATCTCTTTAAATAATCTTCCAGAAGGAAGGCCATAAACTGTCAAGTTACCGCTGTAACCACCAGAGAGGAAAGCATACTGCTCATCTCTTTCACCTGGTGCCACGTAAACTTTTTCAGCAATGTTGCTGCGAAGCGCACCATTACCTCCTCTATCCCCTGCCTGACCACAAGAAAACAAGAAGGCAAGAGCGCTTATGAATAATGTATTTTTAATAATTGTATTTTTCATTTTAGTTGGTGTTTAAGGTAAAATCACTTTTTCGATGACATGAATAATTCCATTTGATGCTGGTACCGTCCCGACTATTTTGGCACCTCCAACGCTCACATCATCTCCATCAACAGTCACCTCCAGATAATCACCGGTAGCCATATAAATCTTTCTTCCCTTCCTAGCTTCTCTTTTAAGAGCGTCTATATCGTAAGAACCGGGTGCAGCGTGACGAGTGATTATCGTAGCAAGATCTCCCTTGTTTTCAGGCTTCAAAAGGTTGTCTAATGTGCCTTCAGGTAGTGCGTCGAACGCTTCATTGACAGGAGCAAACACGGTTAGTGGTCCGGCATTGACAAGCACATGCTCAATTTGAGCAGCCTGAACTGCCGCGACTAACGTGCTGTGAGGCTCTGAAGATATCGCTACCTGCAGAATATTCGGATCTGATACTTCGTCTACAACAGAAGCTTGCCCCATCGGATGGCTATCGGTCCCCGTAGAAGCCTCCGAAGAAGAATCACCCTCTTTCTGAGGATTACATGACCATATCAGTGCACAAAGCACCAATAGGGTCAAGGAGTTTAAAATTTTAACTTTCATAATATTAAAGGTTTGGTTATAAGGTTCTGAAGTACTCCAGGATATCGCGAGCCTGTTCTTCAGTCATGTTTTGATTAGCCATGGCAGCACCATTAAACTCGACTAAAAGGTCCTTGGCACATCTGTCCTGCTCCACCATTAGTTGAGGATCAAGGATCATATTCATGATCCATTCAGGACTTCTTCGTTGCATGATTCCTTTTGGTGAAGGACCAATAAAGCGCTTATCTACCTTATGGCAGGCGCTGCAGTTGGTATTGAAAAGTGTTTTCCCTCTCTCAACCATTTCCTGATCAATGGTCTCCGGAAGTGGTAAATCCTTAATTGGCCCTACCCCTTTGTTATCTAGCGTGATACGTTCACTGGCCGGGACATTACTTTCAGCTTCAGTAGGCTCCATTTTAGATTGCTCCTTGATCTGATCAATTTTGCTTTTTCCGCCTCCCCCACCGCTACACGCAGTGAACATCAGGGCTGACAGAAATGCGATTGCATATATACCTTTCATAATCTTGTTGGTTTGAAATTTGATTCGAAGGTATTAGGAGTCGATACTGTGTGGTATGATTAGTGTCAGCTCTGAATATGATCTTTGTTTTGATAGTTGCTTTAACAACATTAAACAGCCTTACTGAACTGTGGAGTACGATTTGATCGACATAAACGGGCATCCAATGCACTACAAATTATCCGGATTACTTCTCGCCCCATTGGCAGCACCTTCATGCCTGTTTCACCATATTCAATTAAATCTTCACCCTCCAATTGATCCAGTAAATCGTAGTTTAAGGAGATGCAATATTCCATGAATTCAGACTCATGCCAGGCAGTTTCAAAATCACACATCAGGTTAAGTATATGCTTCCTGAAAAAGAGATCCTGTTTCGTATGAATGTGGCCTTTGATGATCGGCAACTCTCCCTTCTCCAATAGCTCGTAATACTTTGGAATGCTTTTTTCATTTTGTGCAAACCCAGACCAGCTATCGCTGATGGAACTCACCCCTAATCCAATCAACAACTTGCTGGTAAATGGCGTGTATCCCATGAAGTTTCTATGAAGTTCTCCGTTTTTACGTGCCTCCAATAACTCATCCCCGGGCAATACATAGTGATCCATGCCCACTTCTTCATAGCCAGCTCTCGTAAAAGCCTCCTTACCAAGCAGCATAAATTTCCACTTATTGTCCTCGTCGGGCAGATGCTGCTCATACGATTTCTGTGCGGGTCGCATTGCGGGGACATGCGCATAACTGTAATAGGCAATACGTTCCGGCTTCAATGCGATGATTTGATCCAATGTATTTTGGACGGACTCAATGGTCTGCCCAGGCAAACCATAAACCACATCATAGTTTACTGAGGAATATCCTATCTCACGTGCCTTCTCAGTGATCGCTTTTACTTGCTCAAATGACTGCATACGGTTGATTAGCTTCTGTACATTCAGGTCAAAATCCTGTATACCAAAGCTCACCCGATCAAAACCAAGCTGATGTAAGGTCTCCAGATGTTTGGCTGTGGTGTTGGCCGGGTGCCCTTCGAACGACATCTGAAATTCTTTGGAGAGTGTAGCCTTTTCAATGATTCCCGAAAGCAATCGATTGAGGTTTTCCGGAGCGAAGAAAGTTGGTGTCCCGCCACCCAGATGAATTTCTCTAATCAATGGTTTTTCAGGAAGTCTTTCCAAATACAACTCCCACTCCATCAATAAATGATCAATGTATGGTTCTTCTACCTGATGGTTTTTAGTGATCCTGGTATTGCAGGCACAATACGTACACAAGCTCTCACAAAAGGGCAAGTGAATATAGATGCTCACCTCTTTGCTACTCTCCCAGAACGCAGATTGTAGGGTCTTTTCATAGCCTTCAATCGTGAAGCTATCCGGCTCCCAGAATGGCACGGTTGGGTAGCTTGTATATCTCGGAACAGGTTGGTTATATTTCTTCAGGTCTTGCATAAATCAAAATTTGACCCAAAGCTAGAGACGTGAAAAAGGGTTTGGTTTGATGAATGGAAGGGTCGAATATGATTTATATCAGGACCCATCCCTAACCCTTCTCAGAGAGGAGAATTAGAGTCCACAAACCGTAATTAATCCAGCTGCATTGGCTTGAACCATTTGATTGAACTGGGGGAAAGTTGATAAGAGACCTCTCATGATGAGGATAGATCCGGAGATGATGGCAATGACAGGTATGGCCCTAGGTATTAGAGCATTCAATCGCCGCGAAAATACACTTCCAGCAAATGAAAGAGTTATCAGTGCAGGTAGTGTTCCAAGTCCGAATAGCACCATGAACGAAGCTCCTTCAAGAGGGTTTCCTATAGCGACTGCACCCGCAGCAGCGACATAAGTCAATCCACAAGGAAAAAAGCCATTGGCGATTCCACTCAAAAACCAACGCTTTCGCATGGAAAGGTTCTTCGAGAGGAATGACTTCAAAAAATGATAAAATTTTGACTCGTAGTAAAAGCGCTCCAGCTGATGCCGAATTGATGGAATTCCGTAAAGGACAATCAAGCCAAAGCCCAGAACAAATGCTAAAATTTGCTGAAGCTGGAAAAGAGCTACCGTAGCTCCAATGAGTCCTAAAATCAGGCCAATCAAAACATAAGTGAGAATTCTACCCGAATGGTACATCACAAAACCTGTCTTAGATTGCCTGGGGCCCATAAAGGCCATCATCACCGGACCACACATGCTCACACAGTGCAAGCTCCCAAACAAGCCGATGATGAATGCCCCAATCATTGGATGTAAATGCTGGATTGCTGATAAAAATCTTCTTCTCCTGTCTGCCAGGTAATGTTGACTCGATAACTACCGGCTATCAATTCTGACCGATCGATCTTTTGTATCTGACTGTCTGATAAATCAATATCAAACGTACGATCAAACATCTTCCTCGACGGGTGATAGAAATGGATTGTCCCTGTTGTCCCCTTATCAGGGAAAGTCAGGTGTACTTCTCCGCCTTTTTGGCTAACCAATACCTCCTTTCCTTCCTCAGAAGCATTGGAAAGTCTGTTTAGTTTTTGCTGGTAATTGATTTCCTGTGCATAATAGTCTTCGGCGACCAGATCAAAGTCCTCCTGAAATGCCTTGACCACCATGTAGCCAATGAACCCTGCAAAGAGCACAAACGCTACTACTATTTTATTTCCCCAGTTCATATTTTCTTATTTAAAAACCGTCATTCTGAGTCTCAACGAACCGCAGGTTCCTGAGACGAAAGAATCTCCCCGATCAAGGGGACTCTTTCGGTTCCCTCAGAGTGACGATTCGGTTTTTGTATTTGAAATTTTGGTTCAAAACATCCCCCTCCTTCAGCACACCCGGCGCACCCCCGAAACGTCGGACCGTCGAAGCGTCGAACCGCTTCAAAGGGGGAATTGTTCCGATCAAAATCCTCAATTATTCATTATCAATTCTCAATTGTCTAGTTCGTTGGTCCCAAAAATTTAGTCTCAACCGTCTCCACCAGCTCATCACCTGAATACACCCCAATGGTTGCCATAGTGCTCATTTTCTCAATGTCTTTCGGATCCATGATGATGAAAAAAGCGCCCTCACCTATCCCCTGCTCTACTAAATCGATAGCACCTCCGATCATTTCTATTCTACCATTTGGTTCAATAAGCTCAAAGCGCACATCCATAGCGTCATTGGTTTTGTTCACCATTTTCACCTGGTACAGGTTCGTGATCATACCGTCTTCCCTTTCTTGGTATAGGATTCCGGGGGTTCTCAAAATGGTTGTTTCAAAATCAGAACGCACTAGCAATAATGTAATCAGCACACCAACCAAAAGGATAAGAACTCCCGAATAGGCTTTCATCCGCGCTGTGAAATGAAATGGCTTTTTCTCTACTATGTTTTCTTCAGAGGCGTATCGAACCAGCCCTCGTGGCTTGCCTATTCGATCCATGATTGAATCACATGCGTCGATGCATGCCGTACAGTTCACGCATTCCAGCTGTGTGCCGTTGCGAATATCAATGCCAGTCGGGCATACGTACTCACACTGATTGCAATCGATGCAATCACCTTTATCAACTGACTCACGGTCTTCTCCTTTCCTAAACTTACCCCGCTGCTCACCTCGTACATGGTCATAGGCCACTACCACACTTTGCTTGTCCAACAATACGCCCTGCAGTCTTCCGTATGGGCATATAGTCGTACAAACCTGCTCTCGCATCTGACTAAAAACACCATAGAATAGTCCCGTAAATACGAACATTGCGATGAAGCCAGCAGTGTTCTCAGCAGGTCCCTCATCGATAATGTTCCAAACCTCATCCACTCCTACCATATAGGCCATGAAGGTGTGCATAATCAGCACACTAACCATGATGAAAAGTGCGTGTTTTATTGACTTTTTAACAAGCTTCTCTCTATCCCATGGTTGTTTATCCAGTTTTCGCTGAGCCATGTAATCCCCCTCAATCCAGTACTCTATCTTTCGAAAAACTCCCTCCATGAAAATGGTCTGCGGACAAATCCATCCACAGAAAATACGACCGAATACTACAGTGAAGAGAATGATAAATACCAGTGAGGCCAGCATGCCAATCACAAACAGAAAGAAATCCTGCGGCCAGAATACCTGTCCGAAAATGATGAACTTTCTTTCAAAAACATTAAAGAGTAGAAAAGGCTGACCATCTATTTTAATAAATGGTGCACCAAATAGTAGCAATAGCAGGAGATAACTGACTAACGATCGATAGTTGGTGAACTTACCCCGCGGTTTTTTGGGGTACACCCACACACGTTTCCCCTCTTTATCCACCGTGGATAGGTGATCTCGAAACGTTTCCTCAGCGCTCTCCTGCTCCTGATATATGTCTTTAACATTGTCCATCAACAGCACTCACCTTCTTCCAGGTCTGCTTTATCATCTACATAATCCGGATTGGAAGTCGGATCACCTTCTGATTCCAAACCTTCATTGCTTCGTTCAATTAGTTCACCCTGAGGCTCTTTAGGATTATCGGCAGGTTGTCCTTCCATCATATAGATGTAGCTGGCCACTTGTTGCATTTTCTTTGGAGAAAGTTGCGTCTCCCATGCAATCATGCCCTTGGACGGAACACCGTATTTGATAGTTTTGAAGATTGAAGGCATATCCCCTCCATGTAGCCAATATTTATCCGTAAAGTTGGGACCAACACCACCACCACCATCTGCCGCATGGCAGACGGAACAGTTTTGTTCGTAAATAGCCTTACCTGCATCCAGGTCTGCTGATTCAATGGAAAGGGTCACGTTGCTTTCATCAACCAGATTGTCAAGGGAAGCGAGATATGCTTTAAGGTCCTCTTCGGCCTGAATCATTTCAGTTTGAAATTCCTCCTCCTGAGTAGGTCCTGTTCCCAGCACTTCATAATTGATCAAATAAACGACCGCAAAAACGATGGAGATGTAAAAACCATACAACCACCAGGGTGGTAGTTTATTATCCAATTCTCGAATGCCATCGTACTCATGGCTGGTTGCCACTTCGTGTTCTTTGGAGACCGGCACAGAGGCATTCATTCTATTCCAGAACTTTCTCCAGAAACCCACCTGTTCTTCCCCTTCTTTAGCCGGAATTAATTCCTTCTCCTCTTCCACTATGCCCATTTCGGCACGTTTAAGTCGAAGTACAGCCTTTAATGCCATCAGGAGGATGAACATGGCTGAAACCACAACTACGCATATTAAGACAATGAGTGCAAGAATGATCTCCAACTTATATAGCTCAAAAAAGCTTTGCTGCCCAGCATCCTGTCCGAAAGAAAGACCGGGCAGAGCTGCCATTACAGTCATAAGTAAATACTTAAGCACCTTCATGATCGGTATCGTTTGAGTCCAAAGGAATATTTGAAATGTCATTGAAAAGCTTCTTGTCTACTTTCAAAACATAAATTATCAATGCGATAAAAAAGACAAAGAAGATGACGAAGGAGATCACGGGATAGATCTCTATCCCTGCGATGGTCTCCATATGATGTTTGATAAATTTCAGCATAGTTGTACGTTTTTAGTTCCCTTCAGCTACTCCTTCCACATTCTTAATATCAGTGCCCAACCGTTGCAGGTAGGCAATCAGTGCGATGATTTCAGCATCACTGCTCATTTTTATTCCTTCCAGCTCCAGTCCTTTGGAAATCAATGCAGCCTGATTTTCGGCATCTGCCACCGCCTGTTGATCAAAACCCTCTGGATACGGAACTCCAAGTGTCTGCATGGCTCGAATCTTAGCCGGTGTTAGTTCTTTATCCCACTCCTGTTCATAGAGCCATGGATATGGTGGCATGATCGATCCCGGAGACATGCTTGTCGGGTCCAGCATATGGTAGAAGTGCCAGCTATCCGGATATTTTCCTCCTAGTCTATGTAAGTCCGGTCCTGTTCGCTTGGATCCCCATTGAAATGGGTGATCATAGACAAACTCTCCCGCTTTAGAGTATTCTAAATCCACAGGGTCATATCGCATCACCTCCGAGCGGAAGGGGCGAATCATTTGGGAGTGACAGGTATAGCAACCTTCCCTGACATATATGTCTCTTCCATTCAATTCCAGTGCAGTGTATGGTTTCACAGTAGAAATAGTGGGCACATTGCTTTGTATTAAAAAGGTTGGTACGATTTCAATCACCCCTCCAATGGCTACCAGGATCAAACTCCATACAAGCATTCTTACCGGCTTCCATTCAAATATCCTTCTGTGCCAGTGCTCACTCTTTTCAGGTTTGTAGTCTTTCATCAATGGAGCTGCCTGTGCCTCGGTGCTTGGCTGGAATTTGCCCGAGCGAGCTGTTTTCACAAGGTTGAACACCATCACAAACACACCACTGAGATAAAGCAAACCGCCGAATGCTCTGAGCGCATACATCGGGATGATCTGCGTCACAGTTTCAAGGAAATTGCTGTATACAAGCGTACCATCCGGGTTGAACTGTTTCCACATCAAGCTTTGTGTGAACCCTGCCCAGTACATTGGGATCGCATAGAATAAGATACCCATGGTCCCAATCCAGAAATGGACATTTGCCAATTTCTGTGAGTGCAGTTTGGTTCCGTATAGCTTCGGAATGAGGTAATAAAGCATCGCGAACGTCAGAAATCCATTCCATCCTAGACCACCCACGTGCACATGAGCGACAATCCAGTCCGTAAAGTGACCGATGGCATTCACGTTCTTAAGTGATAATAGTGGCCCTTCGAAAGTGGCCATACCATAGCAGGTAATTGCCACCACCATGAATTTCAGAATAGCATCTTCACGTACTTTATCCCATGCTCCTCTTAGCGTCAAGAGACCATTCAGCATACCACCCCAGGATGGAGCGATTAACATCACTGAGAAAACTACACCCAGTGACTGGGCCCAGTCAGGTAAAGCATTATATAACAGGTGGTGTGGACCAGCCCAGATATAAATGAATATCAATGCCCAGAAGTGAATGATTGAAAGACGATATGAGTAGATCGGACGACCGGATGCTTTCGGGATGAAGTAATACATCAAACCCAGGTATGGAGTGGTCAGGAAGAATGCAACCGCATTATGGCCATACCACCACTGCACCAATGCATCCTGCACTCCGGCATACCAGGAGTAACTCTTCATGAAGTCAATTGGCAACTCAAATGAGTTGACAATGTGTAGCATGGCTACCGTTACGAAAGTGGCGATGTAGAACCAAATAGCTACATACAAGTGACGTTCTCTTCGCTTGACGATGGTCATAAACATATTGAGACCGAACACCACCCAAATCAAGGCAAATGCGATATCAATTGGCCATTCTAATTCTGCGTATTCCTTTCCCGAAGTAAAGCCCAAAGGAAGCGTAATAGCTGCCGAAAGAATGATCAACTGCCAGCCCCAGAAATGAATCTTGCTGAGCAGGTCACTATACATCCGTGCTTTGCACAATCGCTGAAGGGAGTAGTACACGCCCGCAAAAATTCCGTTCCCCACAAAAGCAAAAATCACCGCATTGGTGTGCAGTGGTCTTACTCGCCCGAAGGTGGTATATTGTAATCCGAAGTTGGCTTCCGGCCACACAAACTGGCATGCAACAAGAAGTCCCACCGACATACCGATAATTCCGAATACCGTGGTGGCAATTAGGAAGTTTCGAACCGTGGTGTTGTCATAATGGAAGGTCTCCAGACCTACTTTTTGGTTGTTTTCTGACATTGGTCACTAGGTTTATTACTAATACTTTTGGAAGAGACCGAAGGTCCCTCATCCTCAAAAAGGATGCGGACAGAGGGTGTATAGTCATCCTCAAACTGCCCTGAGCGGGAAGCCCAGAGGAATGCTCCGAGGAAGCTGCCTGCCAATAACAGGCTACATGCGATGAGAATAAATATGACACTCATAATCCAGTGACAAGATTAGCAGAGTGATGCAGGGTAGCTAATGAGGGGTGTTAGTGAAGGATATGATTTTTATCAGCCGGACATGGAAATTAAAGCAACCTATCATTTAAAAAACCATTTTATTTAAATTCACATTAACTGTTTAAAGATGCCGATTGATAAAAGAGATTTGCCATTATCCATTCTGAAAGCTATTGAACCAATAGCTAATAAGAAATCTGATCTATTTCGAATTAAAGACAAGGATGGGTTTCTATTTTGTTTTGAAGACAACCATGAGGATCCAAAGCATCACTTCGAGATAAAATCACATAAAAAAAACGGAAACACATTACTCCTTCAGGTTAACATTAAACCAAAAGGTGAAAATGACCCATCAGAATGGAGTGCTGATTTGCAGGTGACTCAAATAGCAGACTATTTTAAAAAATGGATTAGCAATCTGGATGGATACCGGTCAATGACTTTTTTTGATGATCCGTTATTAAATCAATATCAAAAGGAATTTTATAGCGACTTTGAAATTATTGATCCTGACGCTGATGAAAATAGTTATGATCTTAACACACAAATGTGGCTTGATAAGTATCTGGAGCAATCACTTCAATTATTAGAATCTTACCCAAGTAATTCTGAAATTGAATTAATAAAAAGTGATTTGAAAAATATTAAAGAAAACCAAACTAAGCTAACTAAAAGAAAAGTTGTTGAAGCTTTGTCAAAAGTTTACGCCAAAGCGAGGAAGTATGGATTGAAGTTACTTCATGAACTTTATCACGAGGCAAAAAAGGAAATAATTAAGCAACTGGTTTCTGGGAAGATTGAACTACCAGGATAGTTCTTAGTAACTCCTTAGTCCTTTAAAAAATTCTCACTTCATTCGAAATGACTGGATAAAGCCTTCAAATAACTCTTCGCCCTCCTTCAACCTGACTAATATCATGCTTCGATAAGACGATGCTCATTCTTTGATTCTGCCTACCTGCAGATCATTGCAGCATGAAAGCAACCACAATGAATGAGGCGGTGGTGAAGAGCCCGCTACGGATCAGTGTCGTATTCCTTTGGATTGGATTTGTCTGTGCCATCAGCTTCATGGAAGCCTGGCTGAAGTTCCAGGCACCCGGCATTACATTATCGCTGGGATTGGGGATTGGGAGACTGGTTTTTGGAGCGCTCAATAAGGTAGAGATTGTGTTCGCATTTTCTTTACTGATTAGTATCATTTCAGATGAGGAAATCAAGACGACCGCTTCTAAGATTTTGATGCTTCCACTTCTTATCCTGTTTACCCAATCCGTATGGCTGCTCCCGGCACTGGATGCGAGAGCCGAATTATACATGCTCAATCACCCACCCATGTCGTCTAATCTGCATGTTTACTACGTGGTTGCAGAAGTCATCAAAGTTTGCGGATTGTTTGCATACGGACTTCAGCTTTTTAGATCAAGAACTTTATAAATCAAATCAATATGTCAATAACAGCTAAACAAATTATCGGAGAGTTGGTAGCGGAAGATTACCGCACAGCCACTGTATTTAAAGAAAGAAACATAGACTTCTGCTGCAATGGTGATCGCACAATTGGTGAAGCATGCGCACTCAAGAAAATCGATGAGAATGAGGTATTGGGAGCACTTGAAGAAGTGACCCGTGGCAAAGACATCCCGACAGACCACCCGAGGGATATGGCTCCTGATGAGCTGGCGGATTACATTGTGGAAACACATCATACCTATGTTGAGAAAAAACTACCTGAGCTCAAAACCTACCTTAAAAAAGTGGCGGTGGTGCATGGAGAGCACAATCCTGAAGTAGTGAAAATCCACGAGCTATTCGAAGCGTCAGCAGGTGAATTGGCCATGCACATGAAAAAGGAAGAGATGATCTTGTTTCCCTTCATTAAGAAAATGATGAAAGCCAAAGAGACCGGAGAGCGGCTGAATCCCCCACACTTTGGATCGGCTGAAAACCCAATCAACATGATGCGTCATGAACATGCGACTGAAGGGGATCGATTTAGGGAAATTGCTGAGTTGAGCAATAACTACGCACCTCCCGTACATGCATGCAATACCTATCGTGTGAGCTATGCCATGCTACGAGAGTTTGAAGAAGATTTACATCGACATATTCATCTTGAGAATAATATCCTTTTCCCAAAAGCTATCGCGTTGGAAAAAGAGTTGTTGTAAAAGAATGAAAGGTCATGTGAGCACATGACAGAGCTCATATTTTAGATCATTGAGTTTGGTCACTTTAGAGTAACTAAATAAAATGATCATGGAACTATCGATTTTTATAGCCCGTACCTTAGGTGTCATGTATGTCACAGTCGGTATCGGGCTTTTTCTTTTTCGGGAGACTTACATTTTGGCTTTTAGAAAGATATTAGAGAGCCCCGGTTATGCACTACTCGGAGGATTTATGGCAATTGTTGGGGGAATGGCACTGGTCACCTATCACAATCTTTGGGTCAATGATTGGCGAGTGGTTATAACCCTCATAGGGTGGATCGCTTTGATAAAAGGAGTTATTCTAATCATGTTCCCCACCTTCCTTGACATGTTTAAAGGCATATTACAAGTACGTAAAGGGAAAGGACTTACCATTGCGATTGTTCTTTTTGGCTTAGTGTTTATTTACCTGGGCTTTATTAGATAAGTCAAAGAATGAGGGCTAACTAAGATTCCTCTTATATGAACCCTCATTTCCCTACTCAGCCACTTCCAACACCTCAATATTTGGTGTCATGATCACCTCGGATTTAATTGAATTAGAAATCAAACAAGCTTTTTCTGATTTTTCCAAAACCCGCTCTGCTCTACCCCTATCTTTTTCATTCAAAATCACCACCTTAGGTTCCAGGATAATTTGGGTCATCAGGTAACGGCCATCCACTTTTTCCAGCTTCCCTTTAGACTTACAGTTAAAGCTTTCAAATTCCAGGTTTGAATTTTCAGCAATTGCCAGGAAGGTCGTCATCAAACAGCTACTCACAGAAGCTGTAAATAGATGCTCAGGAGACCAGATTCCAGGTATCCCTTTCGGGAACTCCGGCGGAGTAGCTACATCGATGCAGCTATTGGCATCCTTGTTCAACTCCGGCGAACACATCACTCCTTTTCGGTCAGCGTTCCAATTGATATCCACATTGTATATATGAGATTCCATAAAAATAGAGGGTTTAATTTTTATGTACAAAGCACATTCATTTGCTCTGAATCTTGGCTGATTTTAGTCAGTTCAGAAGCGGATTATGATCATGTTTATCTCCTAAAATAGTCTGTTATTATTCACTAACTTCATCCCGTGGATATACGCATAAAGTTTCTGGGTGGGGCCGGATCGGTAACCGGTTCCAAGTTCCTTTTGATGATTGATGATTTCAACCTCCTGATTGATTGTGGGCTTTTTCAGGGACTAAAAGAGCTTAGGCTTAGAAACTGGGATGATCTGCCGATCGATCCTGACTCTATCGATACAGTCCTGCTGACCCACGCTCATATCGACCACTCAGGGTACCTTCCGCTTCTATTTAAAAATGGTTTTGGAGGCAAAATTCATTGCACCGAACCCACCAGGGAATTAGCAGAGATACTTTTAACGGACAGTGCCAAACTTCAGGAAGAAGAAGCAGAGTTTGCTAATAGAAAAGGATACAGTAAACACAATCCGGCCAAACCTCTTTACAAAGTAGAGGATGCACTGGATGTCATGCATTCATTCAAATCACATCCTTTTGAAAAGACATTTCGAATTCATGATCAAATTGAAGTAAGATTCTTCCATGCCGGCCATATACTGGGTGCAGCAAGTATTGAGGTCAAAATCTATACGAGTCAGGGAACAAAAAAATTGGTTTTCTCTGGTGATCTAGGCCCTATGCACAGTCCGCTTCATGTAGCACCTTCAAACCCACCTGATGCCGATATATTGTTCATGGAATCAACCTACGGGGCACGGAATCACAAAGATCAAAACCTGGAAGCTGAACTTCGGCAATTGATCATGGAGAGTGATAAGCTTGGAGGCTGCATACTCATCCCGGCATTCTCACTAGGAAGAACACAGCTTGTCTTGTATTATCTCTGGAAAATCTTCCAGAACATGAGGTCAAGACCGATTTATGTGGATAGTCCAATGGCAATCAGTGTGACACGCCTGTATAAACAGTTCACAAGCTATCATAGACTGGAAAGCGATAGTGAATTTGGTCATCACATTTTTGATGCACCATTCGTACACTATGTAACCGAGCAAAGTAAATCCAAGGTTTTGAACACCATTAAAGATCGGGCAATCATCATTTCAGCAAGTGGGATGGCCACCGGAGGTCGCATCTTACATCATTTATATCATCGGCTTCCAAATAAGCAGGACACGATACTATTCACCGGATTCTTGCCGGAAGGAACCCGGGGAAAAGACATTGCCAATGAAGAACCTAAAGTCAAAATATTTGGAGAAGACGTGGATGTAAGAGCAAGGGTTCATGTGTTGGATGGCCTGTCGGCACATGCAGATCAGGATGAATTAATGGAATGGTCCGGGCACATAAAGAAGGCTCCTAAAATGACCTTTTTGATTCACGGAGAAAAAGAACAATCCTATATCCTGAAACAACGTATTGAGGGGAAAGGCTGGAATGTAACCATTCCGGACTATCTGGAAACTTTTACACTCTATGATCATGTTTAAAGATGAAATCATGAACCATGTCAAAATTCAATGAATTAATTAATGGTGATCAACCTGTGCTGGTTGACTTTCACGCCACTTGGTGCGGACCCTGTCACACAATGGCTCCTATCCTGGAAGAATTGAAATCTGAGAATGGGAGTAAGGCCAGAATCATCAAGGTGGACATTGATAAGAATCAGGCAGCCGCTCAGAAATATAACGTGCGCGGTGTTCCTACATTCATTCTCTTCAAACAAGGAAAGCAAGTTTGGCGTCAGTCTGGAGCCATCCCAAAACATATGCTGGAGCAGGCAATCAATCAGTCAGCTTAATAGGTCAGCTTCCTTCCAATCCAACCTACCATAAGTGTTACAAATCCAACAACTGTGACTGAACTGACAGGCATCAGGATTGCTGAAATCAGTGGAGTTAAATGCCCTGACATAGCAAAAGAAAGTCCGACAATGTTGTAAAGAAATGAGATTGCAAAAGCGATGAATACAACATTTATGACTTGCTTCGAAAATTTCAAAATATTCGGAATGGAGGTCACTTTCTCAGAAGCAAGAATGGCATCACAAGCAGGTGAAAACTGGTGAATATCTTCAGAAATGGCGATACCAACTGATGCCTCATTGAGTGCTCCGGCATCATTTAGCCCGTCTCCTACCATCAGCTGATGCTTATCACTCCTTTTCAGGTATGCCAACTTATCCATTGGTTTTTGATTGAAAAAAACATCATTAAAATATGGCTCAAGATGATCCTTCTCAGCTGAATTATCTCCGGATAACAAACTCAACAGGTACTTGTTTTTCAGGTCTTTGAGCATTTCAAAAACGCCTTTCCGATAATTTGACCTTATGGTGAAAAAACCTTTTTTACATCCCACCAATACATATACTCTTGACTCATTGATGCCGGAATCATTGCTAGCTAAATCCAGGAACTCTGCCGAACCAACCTTGACCATCACCCCATCCACATTCGCCACAAACCCTTTTCCAGTTATTTCTTCAAATTGACTGATTGGACGTTTCTCACTTTGGGGCAATTCTCGATGAATGATTCTGCTCAATGGATGCGCCGAGTTAGCGATTGCCGATTTAAGGCAAACCATTTCTCTCCCATCAATCACATCGCCCGAATAATCAATTCCTGCCTCTGTCATCGTAAGGGTTCCAGTCTTATCAAAAACGATCGCATCTACTTTTGCCATCGATTCAATCACCTCTGCATTTCTAAGGTATAGTCCTAGTTTTCCCAGTTTGCGCATAGCATGACCGTATGAGAATGGCAACACAAGCGCAAGGGCACAAGGGCATGCCACAATCAAAACAGCCGTTACCGAGTTCCAGATGAGCGTCGGATCATTAATCCACCAAAAAACTGCTGTATAGACAGCTAGCAAAATGATGGTCATGGTGAAGTACTTACTGATTTTATCCACCCAGTTATGCAGGTTGGCTTTCACATTTTCACTTGAAGCGTTTGTATTCCAAACACTGGTCAATTCGCTGTTATTGACGGTCTCTCTCAGCTCGATGACCAGCTCACCTCCCTTTTGTCTTCCTCCGGCGAATACCTTTTGTCCAGGCTCCTTGAATTCCGGTCGGGACTCCCCTGTCACAAAACTGTAATCTATGTTTCCTTTACCAGTCCTGATCATTCCATCAGCCGGGATCAACTCATCATTATGAATGACAACTACATCCCCTTTTTTCAAATCTTTCAATGATCGTTGTATCTCCTCTCCGTCAACCGTACAGGTAACTGAAACCGGAAAATAAGAAGTAAAATCACGATCAAAGGAAAGTGCCTGATACGTTTTTCCCTGATACCATTTTCCTATCAACAGAAAGAACACCAGACCAGCCAATGAATCTACATATCCTGTACCTATTCCGGATATAATTTCATAAGCACTCCTCCCAAAGAGTGTAAGAATTCCCAATGCAATTGGCACATCAATATTCAGATTCCCAAATCGAATTCCTTTCCATGCTTTGCTGAAATAGTCGCTAGCTGAATATAATAGAACAGGGAATGAAAGTGCTAAATTGATCCAGTTGAAAACGGATTTAAAATCATTGGTCAATAAAAAATTGCTATCCAGATATTCGGGCATGCTCATAAGCATGGCATTACCAAAACAGAATCCGGCTACAGCGATCTTTGTACCGATGCTGGACTTAATCACCTGTTTCTTGGTCTTATCCAGACTATCAAGTGTAATCCCAGGCGCATAGCCTAATTGTGAAAGGAGTACTGCGAGGTTCTTTAATGACTTTTGATGATGATCAAACGTGATTACTACCTCTCGTTTCACAAAATTCACTTCAGATCGCACAACTGCTCCATCCAGTTTTGGTAAATGCTCAAGCAAATAAATGCATGAGCTACAATGGATGCCCGGAAGAAACCACTTCACTACTGATACCTCATCACTCTTGAATCTCAGTAGCTGACTTTTAAAATCCTCATTATCCAGAAAGGCGAATTTACGTTCGGCTTTTAGCTCAGATAATGATTTGTTTTCCTTTGACGTTTCCGAATAGTGCTGATTTAGGTTGCTTTGATCCAGCAATTCATACACTGCCCTGCAGCCGTAGCAGCAAAAATGATGATCACTAGCTTGTATTGAATCATCACACGGATCCCCACAGTGTTCACACTTGATATCCTCAGCTTGCAATAGCTCCATGCGATGTGCGATTAGGTACGATCATCACCGGCACACCACTTTCCCTGATGACTTTGACGGTATGACTGCCAATTTCATTTGTTGACCCGTTGCTATTAATCCCAACGATCACCAAGTCGAATTTGTGATCTTTGATAAACTGAAGTATGGTTTTCTCCACATTTCCTGTGAGCACTACATTCTGAATTTTGTCATCAGAAAAGTCAATCAAATTTTGAGATAGGTGATTCATTCGTTCTTTGAACTGTTGCAACTGACTTTCTGTAACATTTGGTAATTCCTTTCCTGAGTACCTTGAGGAATCGGGATAAACGTGCAAGAAAGAAATGGAAGCTTCTTTGTAATGCTGATATAGCTCTATTCCTACCTGTGTAGCATTCCAGGAAGCAGGAGAAAAATCTGTAGGGATTAATATACTCGTGATCACTCGCAGTTTATTTGAGATTCAAAACTAGAGAGCTTACAAAACCTTGAAGTTGATATTCGTCAATGCTAACATTGAATTTTGTCACATTGCTACTGATAGGCTTACTTAGCAGGAATGAATAAGATAAAACTCGGTAGTCAGGAGATTGTCTCAAATGAAGGACTAGAGCTTCTCAAGAGCCTGTTTGAGAGTTCTGGTGAAGGCATCATGCTTTTCAATCAAGAGGGAGAAGTTGTCATGGCTAACCCGAGAGCAAGAGAGATGTTCGGATATGATGAAGGAGAAGTGCTAGGCCAAAAAGTGGAAAAATTCGTTCCCAGAAATTCACAGAAAAAACACGTTGAAGACCGAAAAAAGTACATCGATCACCCAGAACCACGCAGAATGGGTGTGGGGAGAGATCTGGCTGGTCTTAGAAAAGATGGCACCATGTTTCCCTTGGAAATAAGTCTCAGCTATATGCAGTATGGAGAGGAGAAGCTTGTTGTTGCATTTATCACCGATATATCAGTTCGAAAAGAAAACGAAAAGAAGTTAGAGGAGCAACGAAAAAAGCTGGAAGAATACACCTCCGAACTTGAACAGAAAGTAAAGGCTAGAACCAGTGAGCTGGAACACATGAACCTTGGACTTCAAAGCCAGATTCAGGAACGGAAGCTAGCTGAAGAAGCCTTGAAGCAAAGCCTGGAAGACCTTAAAAAAGCGGAGCAGGAAATCTTAAAATCTCTTGAGAAAGAAAAAGAACTGGGTGAGCTAAAATCCCGTTTTGTATCAATGGCCAGCCATGAATTTCGAACACCTCTGACAACTGTTCTTTCATCAGCCAACCTGATTGCAAAATACACCGAATCGGACCAGCAGGAAGCAAGGGAAAAACACATCAATCGCATACGAAAAAGCGTCCAAAACCTGACCAACATCCTCAATGATTTCCTCTCGCTGGAAAAGCTGGAAAGTGGTGCGCAAAAAGCCTCTTTCCACGAAGTGGATGTCGATGGACTTCTCAAAGAAGTGATTGAGGAAATGAGTGAGAACCTAAAAAAAGATCAAAAGATTATATTAAACGGAGAAGCTCCAGGCATACAAGCTGATGATCACATATTAAAAAATATACTTTTCAACTTGATCTCCAATGCAAGTAAGTATTCCAATGAAGGAGACGAAATTGAAGTAAATATTGAGTCAGGAGATCAACTTAATGTTCATATAATAGATCATGGCATTGGTATTCCGGAAACAGATCAGTCAAAAATGTTCGATCGCTTTTTCAGAGCTACCAATGCAACCAATATCCAGGGTACTGGTCTTGGATTGAACATTGTAAAGAAATATACGGACCTGTTAAATGGGCAAATTTCATTCAAAAGTTCAGAAGGCGAAGGAAGTACATTTACCCTTTCGCTTCCTTTCCACCAACTTCCACAATAGACCGTTTCCTGAAGAAGTAACTTAATGGTCCAACCAGGGGAAGCAATACGATTATAGCGAACCATAACATTTTTTTATTGTTCGAGGTACGTGCCCTTAGAACATCAATCATACCATACACAGCCACTGCTGCTGCGACTAAAGAAATAAACAACCAGTAATTCATTTTTGTATCTTTTCGTCCAAAGTAATCTGATATTAAAACGGTATCTCATGAGTTAACTTAGCCTTTCCGATGATTATCATCAGCCTTTTAGTAATTTGGAGGTGTTCAGAAATAACCGGAGAATATGAGCAAGCACAGGATACTAGTAATCGAAGATCAGGATGATGTCCGAGAGAATATTGTAGAATTATTGGAACTCTCCAATTACACTGTTTACTCTGCTCCAAATGGAAAAGAAGGCGTAAAATCAGCTTTAGCTTCTCCCCCCGACCTGATTCTCTGTGACATCATGATGCCGGAAATGGATGGTTATGAGGTATTGTATCTCCTTTCCAAAAATCCGGAGACGGCTTCCCTTCCTTTTATTTTCCTGACTGCCAAGGCGGAGAAATCGGACTTCAGAAAGGGAATGAATATGGGGGCTGATGATTACATCACTAAGCCCTTCGAAGAAATGGAGCTTTTAGGAGCCATTGAGCGTAGGCTAAAGAAATATGAAGAACTCTCCAGCATTTCTGGTATGGACCAGTTGGTTGAACATGCAGCTAAGTATCAAAACATTCAAGACCTGGAAAAAGAGCGAAAGGTTCAGACCTTCAAAAGGAAAGAGATTATCTATCGTGAGGGAGATTATGGGAATTTCGTTTACAAAATATTAAAAGGTAAGGTTAAGACCTATCACATAAATAAAGATGGTAAAGAGTTCATCCACGACCTTCGTAAAGAGGGTGATTTTCTGGGGGAGCAATCCATCATACAGGATACTGCCAGAACGGAATTCGCGGAAGCATTGGATGATACGGAAATGATGCTGATCCCTAAAGATGACTTTCAGGAGCTAATCTTCAAAAACCGGGAGGTATCGGGTCAGTTTATCAAGATGCTTTCAAACAACCTGTCCCAACGAGAAAAAGAGCTTATGGAAATGGCTTACAACACGGTTCGTAAGCGCACCGCTGATTCTCTAATGAAACTATACGAAACATATCAAGGAGACCAAAAAAGTGTAACAGTCGATGTTTCGAGGGCAGACCTGGCAGGAATGGTTGGCACAGCTACAGAGTCGGTCATCAGAATACTATCTGAGTTTAAAAAGGATAAATGGATAGAGATAAACGGAAGCGCTATTTCAATTTTGGAGCCGGAGAAGATTAAGGGAGTTAAGTATTAGACCCCCTACATTCCCATTGACATATTTTATAACTAACCATATAGAGATATTAATAGCGACCGCACTGAAACAAAAAATGATCTCGAGCCTTTTTGCAGCCCTTAAGTGAATCGAACATTTCATAGAGAAAGAACCTCTTTGCATGAACATTCAAAAAGTTTCAAGCATGTTTCAAGCAAATCCTGAATTACCATGATTTTTGAACTTTCTCCATTTGCTTAAAAAAGCGTTTTTGATCTGAAAATCAAGCACTTACAGTATAAAGTAAGTGCTTTTTATATTTCCCCATGTTCATATTCTGATAAAAGGCGTAACCTATATGCACAAAAATTTACATGTGCTTCAACGTTTTACTCAACGATATCATAATGACTAAACGTTTTAAAGTCATTATTTAAGCCATTCGAGGTGTTTCGTAAAGAATATTAGCTAATGAAATCCATGGTCCATAGCGCTAAAACGCATTACTAAATAACATGAGTTCGGGATAAAAACCAACAAAAAACCTATCTTAATGTCACTCAGAGCCTTTTTCAGTTGGAAAATGGGAGGGAAAAAGACGTGGAGCCCGCCTTCCGGACGGACAGGTCTTTCCGATTCGAAGAGATTCCACGCCTGTCTGCCGACAAAGGCAGGGCTTCCAGCCCAAAGAGCCTCTGGATGACGGTTTTTTGTTGGTTTTTTTATACTTACATCGAACTCGCGTTAAATAGGCTTCTATAAAAATGAACTTAGAAGGTAAAATAGGGAGGTTTAAAATCACATGTGCTTCTAAAAAAAGGGTGTTTAAAAAGCATCAAAAACTTGTCTTCGCGAGGAAACGAAGCGATCTTGATATCGTTTACGGTACTTTTAACGAGATTGCTTCACTTCGTTCGCAATGACGCCACTCTTTTTGAAGACAACCTCTTTTTAATTATTCTATATATGCCGTCTTACTAACTAGATACCTAGCATTTGATAGCACTATTTTTTGATCACTTTATGGCTATATGTCCTATTTCCGATCTCCATCTGAAGTAGATAGATTCCCACAGGATGTTCATTTAATTCAAGCTCTAGTAAATCATTATTGACTTCCGTACTCCAAGAAGCAACTTCTTGTCCATTCAAATCAATCAAACGAATAATAGGACTACCAACATTAAACTCTGAAGAGAATGAAATAAATAGTTTATCCTGAGTTGGATTAGGATATACATTAATCACCAATTTAGATTGTCCTTCATAAACCACCATCACTACATTAGAGTGTGATTGAGTACCGTCAAAATCTGTTTGCTTTAGACGGTAATAGTTCACTCCCAATAAAGGTTGTTGATCAATGTATCGATAATCGAGTCTCTCGTTACTGTCCCCTGCCCCATTTAGATTATCCAATGCTTCAAAATTCTCACCATCCTTACTTCTTTCAATGGTGAAATAATCATTGTTTGTTTCCGTTGCTGTAGCCCAATCCAGGACTACTTTCTCATTTTTAATCGAAGCTTTAAACTCAATCAATTCAATAGGTAGAGGATCATTCAACCCACTAGGTGTGGTATGAGGAGCAAACGAAGAGAATGATGAGATTCCCATTGTCAATGATTTCCCATTGGTAGAATAATCTTGCACCTCAGGATCAATGTTTATCCGAGTACCACCTGTAATAAACGGATCTAAGCTATTTGCAATTCCGGTAATCTTAGTTACCCTTAAGTGTGCTTCTTCATCAAAAACGAAAGACTCTGCAGAAAGCAATTCATCACTCAAATCGGTATGCTCCTCAGCAAGTGCATAGAATCGTATATAAACATTATTACCATTAGCTGGCTGTGTCGTTGGAGTTATATACCAGTTCCTGTCAAGGACATAATCCACTGAATTGTCACGTACATCATCATCATTTGGATTAACAATACGTACTCCCCAACAAGTGCTGCCTAAATCATTACCTGCCGGATTAATGGAAAATACGATATTTCCTAAATTATCAGTCACATCAATCCACTGATATCCACTCACATTAATACATGATCCTCCAGAAACAACATAATCAGCTAATAAAGATCTTATGCCAGGTGTTCCGGATGCCGCCGGACTTGCAGCATTGAATGGATCTGAGAAGGTTTGAGCTTCTATATAATCAGGGATTCCATCTCCATCTGTATCTGTTGTGATACCTATAGGTGCCGTAGCACTACCGGCCACAAGTTGATCTTCCAATGCATCTGATATACCATCTGCATCACTGTCTGTTCCACCACTAGCAGTTGGACTGTTTACATCGTTTGGATCTGATCCATTGATCACCTCATAATAATCAGGTATACCATCTGCATCAGTATCCGTATCTAATGCTGGGTCGGCTGCTCCTCCTTCGCTTGCAATCAATGCCTCTAATCCATCAGGAATACCATCACTATCCGTATCATTGCTTCCATTTGTTGTAGGAGACCCAGCGGCAAATGGGTTGGTACCATTATCTACCTCGATATGATCAGGTATTCCGTCACCATCTGTATCAGTGAATATAGTCACAGGAGCAGTAGCTCCATTCGTCACTAAAATACTTTCTAAAGCATCACTGATTCCATCATTGAGTACCCCGTTAGTTGTACTGGCATCTGTATTTGGCGATCCACCTGCAACAGGGCTGTCACCGTCTGCTCCATCTGTACCATAGGCCGCTTCAAAGTAATCCGGTATTCCATCTGTGTCGGTATCCAACGTGGTATTTAAAGCTGTTCCAAGACCGAAATTAGTTGCTGTCGTGAAGTCTACTCCCGTAAATGTTAGAACATCTGAAGAAAATGAAGCGGCGCTATATGTGGCCAATATTCCATCTGTAAAATCATTGTTGGTGTCTACGATCAAAGAAAAGTCATCAATTGTGCTTGCACCGAACCCTAATCCAGTCAGATCAAATGCAACAGAAACAGTACCGGGATCTCCTGTCTCAGTTACACCCCAAATTCGGGTCATTCTTTCCGTAATTCCGGTTCCTGTTGGCACACCTGCTGTGGTAGTAGCAGTAGTCCCATTATCATTCCCCCAAATAACAAAATCACCGTCAGACTGGGAAGTAGCTCCACTCATAGTGATGATCGCATCAGAATTATTGCTCGTACTACTTGTTTGAGCCAATCCTAATCCATTATCTGATCCAATACCTGCAATGTCATTTGCATAGGATGTAAGGCTGTAAACTGCACTGCCTCCAACCGTATAATTCTCAGATGAAATATCTAGTGTTATGCCATACTTAATTGCCAGATACGATTCAATGTCTCTTCTGTCTGCTGCAGTTTGTCTCGAACTGAAACTCAATACTTCAGCAATTTTTCCATTAAATGCATCATCCCGATTGATGTTATCACCAATGGAGTAATTTCCTGAGAAGTTGGCGAATGTGCCATTGGTATTAACTGTTAACGCTGTTCCGTTGACAATAATATCCTGATCCGTAGCTCCAGCATTGTTTCTTGCATTGATCACAATTAAGTCACTATAAGTAGTCACTGCACTTTCCTGACCGCTAGCATATCCACCGCTTGTAGAATGAGTTATTACTTCGTTAGTAAGTGTCCCATCATGAGCACCAAAAGCAAGTCCAGCAGATGAGCCTGTATCAAAACCTAAGGGCATTTCATCATCTGATGCGCTGGTGAGGCTATTGTCTGGGGCTAAAACAATGAAATATTCCTGTGTATTGAAACCTGCAGCCCCAGTTAATGATTCAGAAGTAAAATCAAATGCAGGGTTGAGATTAAAATGACTTGTGAGTCTTGTAGGACCGGTTGTGACCGGTGCAGCATCATTTCCATTACCACTTTGATCAGCCCAGGCGGTTACCTCGCTTCCAGACACAGTTACACCAGCATCTGCTTTTAACCACAAAGTATTGCCTGTACCACCCGGACTAGCTACCGGCGGTACTGCCAAAGTGAAGTAAGTTGTTCCACTCAATGAAACGTTTTGGAAGGTGAGCGTGTCTCCGCTGATACTTGAAGCTGTTACTGAAGAGGTAATAGTTGAGAAATCAGATGAGCTATTTAAAAGCAGGTTGTATAGTCCTGCAGTTTGACCCCTTGTGGCATAGTTTGTAATATCCGCAACATAAATTCTAATGTCCACAGTTCCTGGGCTACCAGTAACTACACTCACCCACTCTGTAGCCAGTCTCTCATCAAATGCTGCAGGTAGCTCAGTAGCCTGAATAGTGGTCTTATCAGTACCATCATTACCCCAAATCAGGTATTCACCATTATCAAGGTCGGAAGGATTGGTCATGCTGACTATAGCTCCGGTATTAGTACTTCCACTAGTTGTTTGTTGCAAAGCATTATCTAAATTCTGTCCAATGCCAGCAATATCATTGCTGTATGTCGTTTCATTATAGATTGTAACTCCGCCTTCGGTATATCCTACTGTGCTTATATCTAGTGTCAAACCATATCTAATTGCTAAATATGATGCAACATCTCTCCTATCCGCATCTGATAATCTTGAGCTAAAGCTGATTATTTCTGCAATAGATCCATCAAAGTCATTCGTCTGAATAGAATTCTGACCTATTGTGTATGATGCATCTGTACTATTGGTAAAATTTCCTGCATTAGCTTCAGTCACAGTTGTACTAGCCCCATCGATATATAGTTCTTGTCCTGTGGCTCCAGGATTATTCCTAGGGTTGAATAAGGTGGGAGAATCATATGTTACACTTGTACTTAGCTGTCCGCTGGCATATTCATTTGCAGCACCATCCGTTACAATATGAGTTACTACTTCATCAGTCAAGTTACCTGTCACCGTTCCAAGCGCCAGTCCATTCCCGTCAATATTTGAATATGAGATAATATATCCATGATTCGTAAGGTTATTTGCTGCCACATCCGGAACCGCTACCACAAAGTAATCTTGACTATTAAATCCTCCGAGAGCACCCATATTATCATTGCTGAAATTGACTACATCGTGCGTATTTAGATTTGAAGAAAGTAAGGATGGTTGACTAGCAGCATTTCCTTGAAACGCATTATTGTCATTTCCACTTTTATCGGACCAGTCTGAAACCAATCCCCCGCTAGCGGTTATTCCATCATCTCCTCTGAGCCAAAGGGTTAGCCCGGCAGAAACACCTCCGGGAGCTGATGTTTGAATATCTCCACCGATGGTGAAATACTCCCCAGAACTGAAATCCACATCAGTAAAGGTCACAATATCACGTCCATTCACGGTATTCACTATGCCACCAGTGATTAATGTTGATGTAGCTAAATCAGTTGGCATGGTAGCTGTATTTACAGCTTTAATAAGATTGATAGTTGAATTATTGATATCAATTCCTAAAGGAGTAATATCAAAGGCAATAGTAACTGTGCCCACATCTCCGGTTTCAGTAACACGCCAAATTTTCGTTAAGCGCTCGGTAGCTCCAGAAGGAACGTCACTGGTAACAAAAGTGTTCGCTCCACCATCATTACCCCAGACAAGATACTCACCATTGTCCAGATCAGAAGCTGTTGAAACTTCAACGATTGCTCCGTCATTCACACTCATTGAAGTTGTTTGATTCAATGCCTGAGTAATCTCATTCTTTCCAATACCAGCAATATCTTCCGCGTAAGCCGTGTAATTGTAAATAGATGACCCTCCAACAGTGTAATCCAGACTGGAAATGTCCAAGGTGATACCGTATTTGATCGCTAAATAAGTGGCAACATCACGGCGGTTAGCTTCTGATAAGGTAGTGCTGTAGCTAATTACTTCTGTCATCACTCCATTGAATGGAGCTGATACCGCCGCATTGTATGATTCACCTAATTGAAATGCTTGATCTGCACGCGTATTAAAACTTCCTATATTCAATTCTGTGTCAACGATTTGGGTACCGTTTCGATAAATATCCTCACCCGTTACTCCAGCGTTATGTCGTGGATTAATGATACTTGGATCACCAAAGTTAGATGTGGTACTTACCTGCATCCCTCTATAGCCAGCTCCATCCAAGGCATATGTAATGATTTCATCGTCTTGTAAAACGGTAGTTGGTCCAAGAGCAATACTTGTAAAATCTCCTTGTTCGAAACCAATTATTCGACCTACGGCATTGACATTATTATATATTTCGTTGGGGTCAATAACTAAAAATGATTCTGCTGAATTAAAACCACCTGGTGCTGTCATCGTATTTGAGCCATCAAAATTGAGACCAGCGTTATAATTTAATGCCGCAGATTCTAATACTGGCTGGGAGCTGGATTGACTTTGTGAAGCATTGTTAACGCTCCCACTTTGGTCGATCCATTCAGTGACATTCGATCCACTTGTAGCTACTCCTTTGTCAGCCCTCAACCAGAGTGTGAGTCCAGCACTTACTCCACCAGGTGCTGGTTTATTCAAGTTTCCGGCCAATGTGAAATATTCACCGTCCGCAAAGTCAACTCCGGTAAATGTTACTATCTCGCTTCCATTAACAGTAGAAACCGAGCCAGAACTATTAACGGATGCTGACGAAAGATCCGTTGGCATGGTGGCCCCACTACCTGAAATAATTAATGCAAGGGTTGAGGTGGAACCATCTATACCTAATGCAGTTAGGTCAAAAGAAATATCCGTAGTACCTACATCTCCAGTTTCATCTAGTCTCCATATGCGTGTTAGTCTATTGGTCGTACCAGCTGGAACATCACTTGTAGTGACATCAACTGATCCGCCATCATGACCCCAAATAAATGATTCTCCATCTGCCAAGCCTGAAGCATTGGATACTTCAACAACATTTCCAGTGATGCTTTTTGCTGATGTCTCAGATAATCCCTGGGAATTATCAATGACTATACCTGCAATGTCATTAGAGTAACCAGTATGATTATAAACCGAAGAGCCTCCGATTGTATAGTTTTGACCACTAATATCTAAGGTCATTGCATATTTCAGAGCCAGGTATGTTTCAACGTCTCTGCGCTGAGAGGACGTTAAATCTGTATCAAACATTAAAATTTCAGCCAAATCTCCTTCATAGAGGAATCCACCGCCATCGGTTCTAGCACCAATCGTAACATTTGTGGTTTCACTATTTGTACCTATTGCACCAGCAGTAATATCAGAGGTGCCATCCAAGAAAGAGTTTACATCTGTAGTGCTAACAACTGAGGACATTATTCTCCAAGTGTCATCATTTACAGTTGCGGCCCCTGTGGTCTGCGTTCCGCCAATTATTTGACTGTAATTACCACCGGTAGTGAAAAATTGATACTGTCTGTTACCAGCGGTAGCTCCTGCTCTCGCTATGAAAGTACCAGTTTCAAGTGATTTAAACATCACAAAGACTGTTATGGCGTCAGTGCCCGGTACATAATCCAAAACATCACCCATTGTTAAGAATGTATTGGCCCCATCAAATTCTAAAGCAGCATGTCCGTTCAGTGCATTTGCTTTATAAATTGGCTGATCCGTACTTGTAGTTTGTGTGGCATTCAAACCGCTATTACTCTGGTCTGCCCAATCGGTAACATTAGTCCCGGATGAAGCAATGCCCTTATCAGGATCAAGCCAAAGTACCAGATTAGTAGGTAAATCACCAGGGCCAACTTCAGGCTGAGTTGCCAGGGTAAAGAAATCACCATCGGCAATAGTCACATCCTCAAATGTCACAATGTCATCGCCGGTAGCATCTTGAGTTATAGTGCCATTTAATGCAACAGTGCCAGTAGCTAGATCAGTGGGCATGGTGGAACCACTTGCTGCAGTTATCAAAGCAAAATCTTGACCTGTTAGCGTTAAACCAAGTGTTGTCAGATTGAATGAGATATCAACGGAACCAACATCGCCAGTCTCCTCGACGCTCCAAATCCTATTAAGTCTATTTGTCACTCCTGCAGGTATATCTCCCGTTGTAGTGGTTGTTGCGCCACCGTCATGTCCCCAAACTAGGAATTCTCCATCTGCCAAATCACTGGCATTATCCATAGAGACTACATCTCCGGATGTGCTTATTGATGTGCTTTGCAATAACCCTTGTGAATCATCTTGTCCAATTCCAGCAATATCATTTGAGTAACTTGAAAGATTGAAAATGGTCACGCCTCCCACAGTATAAGCTTCGGAAGTGATGTCTAAAGTCAAGCCGTATTTGATGGCCAAATAGGTTTCAACATCTCTTCTGGCTGCCGCTGACAAGGCATTGTCAAACATGATTATCTCAGAGATTTCACCTGTCAATAGATTATTTGCCCCAGCATTTCTGGCACCTACTAAAACATTTAGCGCTTCAGTAGCCGTTCCAATAGCTCCCCCAGTTATATCGCTTGCTCCCTGAACCCAAGAATCGATTTGAGTTGTACTTACGACTGAATTAACACTTGTCCAGGCGCCAGTAGCAGTGGCAGCTCCATTAACTGCAGTTCCTCCCACACGATTTCTGAATTGATTATTACTAATGTGGTGACGCCACTGATTACCACTCTGAGGATTGGCTCCCGCTCGCGATATGATTGTTCCCGTATTGTTAGTGGCAACATTTACAACAGAAAAGAAAGACCAAGCATCTGTACCAGGAGCGAAATCAAGCACATCTCCTAAGTCCAAGTAGTCTCCACCATCAAAAGATAAAGAAGTGTAACCATTTATAGCATCTGCGGAGGCAGTAGGCTGATTAGCACCTGTTCCTTGAGATCCTGTAATCCCATTTCCTCCTTGATCTGTCCAGGCGAGCACACTCGTTCCGGAAATGGACAAACCTTTATCTGGTTTTAACCAAAGTGCCAAGCCTGAAGCATCTCCAGGAGAAGAAGTAGGGATTTCTACAGTAATTTCAATACTTGCTCCAATAACACAGAGTGGATCTCCACCAGCCGTTTCAGTGGCTCTAATCGTCCATGTGCCTTCGGGATCAATGCCATCAAAACCAGAAAGGGCACTTTCAGGAATGTATGTACCATTGGCAGGAACTCCACCGGGTATAGGCGCACTTGATTCATCATCAAATGTTTGGATTATCCCTGGAGAAATATCTGTAGCACCGGCAAATGTTCCTGTAGAAAAAATAGTTATAATGCCGCCATCCGGAGATTCAATTTCAAAGCCGTGCTCATCATGAAACGAGTTACCAGTGCCCGGCGCTGCGCAGGTGCCGTCAGTTTTATCATAGTGCAGGGTAACATTGATATCAGTTATGATCGCACCAAATCCGAATGAGGTATTAGGCACATCAATAGTTAGTGTTCCTGTTCCTCCATCCACAGTCACAGGCGTAGCACCCGAGTAAGTAAAAGTTGACTGTGAGTATGTCATGTATGTGCACAAGAATAACAGCACATATACTATGAATCGACTATTATTTTTTATCATTTGAAAAGTTGACGGTTTTTACTACGCTCACGAAATTACTATCTTTATATATATTCTCCGATTAATTCCAAAACCTTTAGACCAAATGGTAAAAAGTAATGGATAACCTACGTTTAGAAGAAACAAAATTTAGAAATATTAACATTTTACGCTAAAAAAAACCCTCACATCTCTGCAAGGGTTTCGATTCTATTTTTGAAGAAGTCTTATTTCACAGCATCAACAACAGCTTTAAAAGCCTTAGGTTCATTCATAGCCAGATCAGCTAATGCTTTTCTGTTGATCTCAATTCCAGCGGCATTTAATTTGCCCATGAATACGGAGTAAGACATTCCATGCTCCCGTGCTCCAGCGTTGATACGCTGAATCCACAGTGATCTGAATTCTCTTTTCTTAGCTTTTCTGTCGCGATATGCGTACTGCCATCCTTTTTCAATGGCATTCTTGGACACGGTCCAAACGTTTTTCCTTCTGCCAAAGTATCCTTTGGCGTGCTTCATCATCTTTTTACGACGAGCTCTTGAAGCTACATGATTTACTGATCTCATTTTGTTTTGTTTTTGACGATTGGCGCTCCGCTTGTCACGGAAACTTCAGCCAATAATCGGGTTTTACATTTAACCATCCGCCCATTGACGAATCTTATTAATCGAAATTACAGATTCAAAAGACGCTTAATGTTTGGTACATCTGCCTTGTCCACAATCGACATATATCGAAGATTTCGCTTTTGCTTGGTCTCCTTCTTAGTCAAAATGTGGTTTTTGAATGCATGCTTTCTTTTAATCTTTCCAGTACCTGTTAGCTTAAATCGCTTCTTAGCACTGGAGTTTGTTTTAAGTTTCGGCATTTCTATTTTATTCTATTCTACGTTTAATTACTTTTTAGCCTGCTTTGGTGCCACGAACAAAATCATTCGCTTTCCCTCCATCTTTGGCAGCTGCTCTACCTTCCCATACTCTTCAAGTGCTTGCGCAAACTTCAAAAGCAGGATTTCCCCTCTATCCTTGAAAACAATCGTCCTTCCATAGAAGTGCACGTATGCTTTCACTTTTGCTCCGTCCTTCAAAAATTTGATGGCATGATTCAACTTAAAGTTGAAGTCATGATCATCAGTATTAGGTCCAAAGCGAATTTCCTTGATTACGGTCTTTTGCGCTTTAGCCTTAATCTCTTTTTGCTTTTTCTTTTGTTCGTACTTGAACTTTGAGTAGTCAATCACCTTGCAAACCGGCGGATCAGCGTTTGGTGAAATCTCCACCAAATCCAGATTTTGCTCCTGAGCAATTTTTATGGCCTGATCTATTGGGTAAACATCAACCTTCACATTGTCTCCAACCACTCTTACCTTACGCGCAGTGATTTTCTCATTTACCTTGTAGGGCTCTTCCTTTCTGATTCTGGAAGGGCCTCTTCTTCTTAGTTTAGCGATTGTACTCCTTTATTTTAAGTTGAACATTGAAAACAAAACGCAAATATCGCGATTATTTGCTCTTAACAAAACTCAATTGATAAGTTCAGCCACTTTATTATGGAAATAACTCACAAATTCGTCTTTTTTCATAGATCCGATATCGCCAGCACCATGCTGTCTAACTGAAACAGCGCTATCAGCAGTTTCTTTCTCCCCTACTATCAACATGTACGGAATCTTCTTCACTTCCGCATCCCGGATTTTCTTACCAATCTTTTCATCACGTTCATCCACAAATCCTCGAATATCCTGCTCCTGCATTTCAAGAAAAATCTGCTTGGCATAACCATGATACTTTTCTGAAATAGGAAGTATCGCTATCTGCTCAGGAGCTAACCATAGTGGAAAGTCTCCGGCACAATTTTCTATCAAAATGGCAATGAAACGCTCCATCGATCCAAATGGTGCACGGTGGATCATCACTGGTCTATGCTTTTGGTTATCATTCCCAACATACTCCAATTCAAATCGGTTCGGCAAGCTGTAATCTACCTGGATGGTACCAAGCTGCCACTTCCTCCCCAATGCATCCTTCACCATGAAATCCAGCTTAGGGCCATAGAAGGCCGCCTCACCATATTCTACGACCGTCTGCAGACCTTTTTCATCTGCTACTTCCTGGATTTCTAGCTCTGCCCTGTCCCAGTCTTCATCTTTTCCAATATACTTCTCCGGATTTTCAGGATCTCTCAGTGATACCTGTGCGGTAAAGTCACCAAATCCAAGTGCTCCAAAAACATAAAGTACCAGGTCAATAACTTTTGCAAATTCTTCTTTCACCTGATCCTGACGGCAAAAGATATGTGCATCATCCTGGGTAAATCCACGAACCCTGGTCAAACCGTGTAGCTCACCACTTTGCTCATAGCGATAAACAGTACCAAACTCAGCATACCGAATCGGAAGGTCTTTGTATGATCGTGGACGTGATTTATAAATCTCACAGTGATGAGGGCAATTCATTGGTTTCAGCAAGAACTCCTCATCCTCTGCTGGAGTCTTAATTGGCTGAAATGAATCTTCACCATACTTGGCATAGTGGCCGGAAGTAACATACAGTTCCTTGCTGCCAATATGAGGAGATACCACTTGATCATAGCCTGCCTTAAGCTGTGCTTTTCGCATGAAGTTTTCCAGCCGCTCTCTTAAGACAGCACCTTTTGGTAACCACAATGGCAGCCCTTTGCCTACCTTCTCAGAGAAAGTAAACAGGTCTAGTTCCTTGCCTATTTTCCGGTGATCACGAAGCTTAGCTTGCTCAAGGAGCTCCAAGTATTCTTTCAATTCCTTTTGCTTTGGAAATGAAATAGCATAAAGTCTGGTCAGCTGCTTTCTTTTCTCATCACCTCTCCAATATGCTCCGGCCACATTCAGAATTTTTACCGCTTTGATATATCCGGTATGTGGAATATGTGGTCCTCGACATAAGTCAGTGAAGTTCCCCTGATTATAGAAGGTAATGCTGCCATCCTCCAGCCCGTCAATTAACTCCAATTTATATTCATCGCCTTTCTCTTTGTAAAAAGCAATGGCGTCATCTTTGGAAATTTCCTTACGCGTGAATTCGTTTTTCTCTCTAGCCAACTCGAGCATTTTATTCTCAATGGCTTCCAGATTTTCAGCATCAAATTCGATATCACCAAAGTCTATATCATAATAAAAGCCATTATCAATGGGCGGGCCAATTCCGAGCTTAATACCAGGGTATAATGCCTCCAGGGCTTCTGCCATTAGGTGGGCAGAAGAGTGCCACATGGTTGACTTACCTTCATCATCATTCCATGTAAGTAATTGTAGCTCAGCGTCTTCATTGATCGGACGAAATGAATCTCGCACTTCTCCATTGACTTTAGCTGCCAATACATTCCTGGCCAGCCCTTCACTGATACTCGCTGCAATATCCAACGCAGTGCTATCTTTAGCATAGTTTCGCTTGGATCCATCCGGCAGAGTAATGGTGATTTGATCACTCATTAATTTTCGATTTTTTTAGGTTGTAATTCGATTGTAGGAATCTTGTTTTCCTCAAATTTTAAGCGCTGCAAATATGCAATTTTTCGCTGTATAAGGTCTATTCTTTGTGCAGCTAATGTGTCTGTGGGGTTCATTTCTATGAGATGTTCATAGTAACTCATCGAATAAGAAAACCATCCTCGATCTTCATACAGTCGTGCAGCCTTCCATATAGGCTTCCTTTTGGATGAATCCTTTTCAATCACCTTCTCCAATATTAATCCAGCCGAATCCCACATTTGATCCTTTAAATACCAATCCGCCAGCAAATAAGCTATGGTATCTCGCTCAGAAAATGGCTTTATAGCTGCTCTCGCCTCATGGTTACGGTTCGCTTCTTCCAGTAAGCGAGCATAAGTCAGCTGCATACTTTCATTTGTAGGATTGCTCTTTACAAAATCATCAAGCACTTCAAAACCGAACTCCTGATATCCCAATTCAAAAAGAATATTTCCATACTCCCACATAAGTTCATTTTGCGTACCCTTCTTATAGAGCTTTGAAAGGTTCAATGCTGCAAGTGCTGTATCCTGAAGTCGTAAATATTGAGTTGATGCAAAAACAAAATCGTCAGTCGATTGATGATCAATTAAATATTGACGTAACTCATTAAATGCTCGCTTTCGATTACCTGTTCTGGAAAGACAATCAATATATGTTTTAGTGTATTCCTTCTTTAAACCATATTCCTCATTCCACTTGTCAAATACCTCCAATAAAAGCTGGTAACGCTCATGTCGCTGATAATAAGTAATGTATTGCTTCACAAGCTGATTGGTCATCCCATATAATTGCTTGTAGGTATCGAGTGCTGAAATGCAGGTTGTAGGCCAACCCAACTGTTCACAATAAAATAGCTTTTGATCTACCAAACGAGTATTGTTTGGATCTGATTTAAGCTTGTCATTGATTTGATCCAGTGCATTACTGTAGAAGCCGGCATGTAGCTCAGGTACAATTATTTTATCCTGCTTTGGGGAGGTGCAAGAAAATAGGATTAATAACAAGATCAACTTTGATTCTCTCATGAGAACCCAAAGTTAAATTGAAAGAAGGGGAATTGAGACCTAGTCGGTTGTCTTCTTTAATCGTTCCACATCATTTCTCAGATTACCAATCATCCCCATCAATTGATCCATGGATAAATCATTGGCAGTGTTTGGATCAGGGAACTCAACAGAGATGTAGGCTTTCGCTTCCCATATTTCCATTACTTCTCTTGGATCTAATTCATAGGCACTGAAAGACTTATTATCTGAAACGAGGAATAGCTTACCTTTTTCTTCGATGTAATTGAACACCCTTTTGTAAACTACTCCTTCTGATTGGGTAACAAGTACGTATGTACTTCCATTTCTGATGTGATTTAATTGCTCGATATACTTTCCAATAATGATGCTGCCTGAAACTATGGGCAGCATGGAATCACCGGCAATCTCGAATGCACGATAGGTACCTCCTTTTGGTAAAACCGGAAGATGAAACCTTGGTAAATCTGTTAGGTATTCAGGATCAGCATAACCGTTAGTATAACCGGCAGCAGCTTTAGTTGGTACAAGTTGGATGTATTCTTCGTCTGCATTCTCATCCACTGTAACTGCCAGCACTTTTACATTTTGCTTCGGCACTCGATTTTCTTTCGTCAGATCTTCATTGATCAACTCATCAACAGAAACCTCAAAAAGGTCCGCCATCTTTGATAGTGTGGTAAGACGAGGATCTGCTCTTCCTTCTTCATAAGCGCCGACGGAAGGTCGGTTGATGCCCAAGGCTTGTGCAAAGGTTTCTTGTGTAAAGCCTTTCTTCTTTCTCAGGTACTTGATGTTATTCGGTATTCGTGCCATTATTCAAAGATGATTACGTTGGAAGGTTGGGTTTCCTGCCCAATATTATATAAATGAAAGTGATGATACTCCACACTACTATCCAGCTCTTTCAGCCTTCTCCTTATCCTCTTGATAACTGACTTTAGTGTCTCATCTGCCTCTACTAACACATACCCGTAAAGCTCCTTATCTCTTCTGATTGTTGCAAAAAATTTAACCTGATAACGACCTGAATTAAGTTTCTTAGAAGAAATCTTTAACTTGTAATAATCATCCAATATCAAATCTTTTGCTAACATGCCATAGTATTTGATGTTAAATTTAGTAAAAAATATTAAATACTAAAATTTTTAGAGTTTTAATCTGTGTGGGAATTATAGAATCGCATGTCTCACCTGTAATTCGCTCGCAAGCCTGCCTGTGGTAGGCAGGGGAGTGGGTGTCACGGTTAATTAAAAGTGTTTAACTAAGCTGCTAAAATAAAGTTAACACCTTCGATATAGCCTTTTTGAATAAGAAACGAGCGGATTTCCTCACGAGCTCCCCTGTTGCTAACATATGAAACAATGAAAGTATTTTTTTTCTCAGGGAGGTTTTCATAATGAAGCACTTGATTCCCTGCCTTTACATCTATGTATTCAACCACTTTGATTCCTTCCTTTAACAAAAGATCACTTCTTCTTCGGGATAGTCGGCCTGCACCCCATATGTATATTTCCGGATGAAAAGGGTTATGCATTTTCAGCCATTTGGCAAGGTATTTGGCTTTAATCTTAAAAAATGCCTCCTGAGAATAGCGTTCATCTGTTCGGGTAAGCCTTGTCTCGGAATCTCTCCATTTCAACACAGGTTTATTGACTTTTTCCATCTTCACATCATGAGATTGAAGTCGAAGAAAGAATTCGTAATCTTCTGGAAAATTTCCATCCTTATAGTATCCAAATTGCTCAAACAGTTCTCTTTTAAGCATCATCGAAGGATTGGCCAAAGGAAACTCTACAAACTGATTCTGATTTAATTCCTCATTGGAACGGATGGTATTTAACCAATCTACATAATGAATGAAGCCTTCATTTTCGCTGGAACCAAGATATTCAACCAGTCCGGAAACAACATCCAGAGAAGAGTCATTTAACATAGCTTCAACCTGGTATTTCAATCGATTTGGATCAGCTATATCATCTGCATCCATGCGAGCAATGTAAGTGCCTTTAGCATTACGAATTCCAGTATTTACAGCGTGTACAACTCCCCTTTCTGCTTCATTGATGAGTATAACCTTATCGTAATTAGTGTACGATCTTGCTACTTCCGAAGATGAATCAATGGAAGCATTATTGACAATGATTAATTCGAAGTTTTGGTAGGATTGTTTGAGGATACTTTCAATAGCCTCTTTTAAGAATGGAGCATTGTAAAATGGAAGTACGACTGATACCAATGGTGTATCAATCATTGCCTCCTTCTTCCTCTTCTGTTGCCTCGCCAGTGGACTCTTCCAAAGGAGTTTCCGGTTGTTCTTCCGGAGCAATATCACTTTCCTGCTTATTCTTCTTTTTGAAAAGCCCTTTAAAGAACGGTTCTTTAGTCTGCACAGAGTCAGGCATTACATTGCCCAGCGTATCCAGTGGTGCTGGTGGAGGTTCCGGACGATTGTCAATCAGTTTCTCCCCAAAATATTTATTGTAATAATCCTGCTCCACATTGAAGTTATCTTTTGGATCATAACCATATAAATACTTGGTTTTTGGTTTTTCCTTTAAAGCAGCCACTGGCTGAGCCGTCACAGAATCTGTTGAAAGAGAATCCATCGCAATGGATATCGAATCTACTCCCAGGGAATCACTGAAATCAGAAGCAACAAAATTATTGGTAACAGGATCAGGAGCTAGCACATTCTCCATCGGAGCTGTCCTCATTTGGTAGTTTTTAACCGGATAAATCGGTTGTTTGATTATTCCATATTTTGTTCGCTTTTGCACTCTCCAGGGTACTACTTTTTCACCGGCATAGGCATAATAATCCGTTTTGGGCTGGGCGACCACTCCTAAAGAATCATTAGCATCAGTCCCACTTTGCTGCGCTAAAAACTGTGTACGAGTATTTTCATCCAATTGCCATACGTAGGAGAAATAGGCATTCCGGGTTGAATCGTCTAAAATGTAAGTACTTTGAAAGGCAGGGCATATCACTTTATCCTGGCACGAGATAAGGGAAGCATAACACAAAAGGACGAACAGCCTCTTCATAGAGATGGTTGTGACAAGCAGTGATTTGGATCAAAAATAGGTGTATTTTCTCATATACCTATAAATCAACGACGAAATTGAACTTTTAGTAGATTTATCTGGACGAAAGATTGTTAAACACATGATCATACATTTGATCAACCCACATTTCATACATTTTACCGGATGGATGTAGTCCATCAGAGGCTATTAATGAGGGATCATTTTTGGCTTTTCTGGATCCCGGGGTTATGTCAATGAATTTCACATCTCGTAGTTTTGAAATCTTCTCGGCTATTGCATTATAGTTATCCAATTCTTTAGCTATTTTCTCTTCAAGCAACATTTTCTTTTTTGCAAATGGAGTTACACCATAATCCGGAATAGATACAACCATCACATTATAAGGGTTTCCTCCGGCAAACTCGATCGCCTGGTCAAGGAGTGATTTGAATTCTTTCTCATATTGTTCTACCGGATAGCCTCTATACTGATTGTTGACTCCAATGAGCAGCGAAACAAAATCATAAGTGCCTTCCACATCCGCTTTCACAATTCCGGCTTGCAATTCATCTGTTGTCCAGCCTGTAGTCGCAACAATGACCGGATCAATCTTGATAGAGTCCGCTCTCAATCTGTTTGCCAGCTGAACAGGCCAACGTTCATCAACGTCGACAGCCTCGCCTATCGTATATGAATCTCCCAAAGCAAGGTGGATGAATCCATCTTCATTCATTGTGTCTGTTTTTTGAGTTGCACAAGAGCAGAAAATAAGTATGCATAAAATGATCGATAAACGCATGATTAGGGATTTTATGCAATGTAATTATTTTCAAAGAATCATTTAGTCACTGCAATTAGCGCACTCAAACAATTATCAGGAATATTGAAAGCATCCACTAATGCCACAGCATCCTGTCGTACTTCCCAACACAATTGATTTACCATTTTTCGTATGGCTTTTGTTTTCGAACCTGTCATGTAATCATGCTCCAGATACCAGCCCTTATTCTTTTCAATCTGGGATAAGGCAAAAAGCTGACATAGTTTGGTCAATGCATCTTTGCATTGCTGATCTTCAACCTTAGAAATACCTTCTAAAAATTGTTCCAAGATCAGCCGCTCCACATACGCATGACCCACATTTACCATGTGGTATTGGGTTTGATTGAAAGCATCGAAGGAATCCATTCCGGCATCCAGATGCTTTTTGAATCGTTTTGCAGCAGAGGTAAGGATGTCTTTTTCCCGGTACCGAAATGCGCTGAGGTGAAACTCCGCATCCAGGAGGTGAGCTTCATCTGTATTTCGAATGATCAGCGGATTCATTTCAGTAAATCCGATTTTAGCCTTTTCAGCAACATAATTCATCATTCCGAAGAAGTTGATGTCACTAAATTCCTTTTTGAACTCTGACAGTCTTCCTTTAGCCACCAATTGCATAAGAACAGTATTATCGCCTTCGAAGGTGGTGTACACATCTGTATCATTTTTCAATCGATCAATTCGATTTTCAGATAAGTATCCTTTACCTCCACATGCTTCCCTACACTCCTGTAAAGTGTGTGTCGTGTTCCAGGTAGACCAGGCTTTGAGTCCTGCAGCCATGGCTTCAATCTCCTGCATCTCCTCCTCTTTTCGATTTAGAAACCGCTCTGTAACATACTGCAATGCAAAATGTGAAGCATACGCATTGGATAGCAAAGGCATCAACCTTCGCTGGTGCGTCCGGTAATTAAGTATTGGAACTTCACTGCCACTTTCCGGACCAAATTGCTTTCGCTTATCTCCATGACGAATGGCAATCGTCAATCCTGATTTTGTTGCACTCAATCCCGATCTCGGAATACCTATGCGACCACCAACCAGCGTTCCTAACATAGTGAAAAATCGTCTGTTATCGCTCGTGATTGGGCTTTGGAATTGCCCATTGGCATCTACACTTGCATAGCGGTCTAACATATTCTCAAAGGGAATATTCACCTGATCAAACCAGATCTTGCCATTGTCCACTCCATTCAAACCCATCTTTCTACCACAATCTTCGATGGTTACCCCCTTTTCTGTTTTTCCGTCAGTGTTTCGTAATGGAACAATAAAAGCATTAACCCCATAGTCCACATCATCTATGATCAGCTTCGCAAATACGGTTGCCATTTGACCATGTACCGCTGCGTTTCCGATGTATTCTTTTCCAGCTCTATTATGAGGGGTGTGAATTACAAATGATTTGGAGGAATGCTGATAAGTGGCTGTGGTCTCTACTCCTTTTACATTAGAACCATGACCTGTTTCAGTCATCGCGAAGCATCCGGGAAGCTTAAGCGACCCTATATCCTTGATGTATTTCTTATGATGCTTTTCGGTTCCCAGAAAGAAAACACTCATACCCCATAAACCAAATTGAACACCAAATTTGATGACCGTACTTAAATCATGATATGAAAGCGTTTCCATGATGGCGAAATACTTCTTCATGTCACCTTCACCACCAAACTCTTTGGGAAAAGCCATTGAACCAAATCCCTGGTCTGCCAATAGCTGGCACCATTTAAAAACCTGCTCACGATACTCCGAAAGGTTATCCGTATCCAAGTAGTTGAACTGCGGATCAGCGAGCACCTTTTTTACTTTATCGATAATGGCTTTATTATCACCATCCAGTACCTGAGTCATTTTCTGAACATCAAATGAACGCTTGCTCTCCAGTTGCTGAGTGATTGTTTTACGCTCTTTGGCTCTTAAATTGAAAGCAGATTCATCTGAAACAATTCCCATCATTGCTTCAATCTCCTTCAATGAACTTTTTAGATTTTCGTCCAGATCAGAACCTTTCAGTGCGGATAGTTTTTCTCCAATTGCTGCAAGCTTATCATCCGCTTCTACCGAAGTTTCGTTGATTTTTCGTTTCCAGCTTTTAAGCTCCTGAGGTGATGGAGGATTCTTGGGATTAAGGAAAGACCTCAGAAAGTCACTTTCCTCTTTTGAAAGCCATGACTGTTTTCCAATATAAGATTCAATGGCTGATATCTCGGAAGGCAAAAGCACAGCATCTGCCCAGGCCATGTAAAACAAAGGGAAGAAAGAGTATAGCTTCGGGTTGCTTGCCAGAATAGGGGATTCGATGGAGTGAGTCATTCGCTTTTGTTTATTGAAAATTAGACTAATTATCAATTAATGATATCCGACTAAAATTTGAATACAATAAAAATACATTTAAAGTATCCGAGAAAGATTTTTTAAAGATCGAGGTAAATACTAAAAACCGCCCATTAATTCCCTAAAGGGCACTTCTAATAATTCTCCCTTTAGGGTTGGGGTAGTTTTAAAGCTTGAAGAAAAACCTTTCTCGGGTACCAGTAATTATCAAACAAAATGCGCTGACACATGTTCATTTTTCATATTCCTGTACTTTGTTAAAGCACGTCCCTCAGTTCTTCATTTTTATCAAAAACAGATCGTGCAAACGGGCATAAAGGAACAATGCTGATTTTCTTTTTTCTGGTGTCAGCAACGGCTCTTTCCACCATCTTCTTGCCAAGTCCTGCGCCCCTCATGGAATCGTCGATTTCTGTGTGATCTATAATAATTCGATCGGTTCCTGCTTTGGAGTATGTCATCTCTCCTACTTTCTTCCCTTCCACTTCTACAAAGTATGAACCTTTTGATTCGGTTTCTTCATGTTGTATTTCAATGCTCATTATTCAATTCTTTTAATTCCTCTTTTAGCTTCTTAGGTAACTTATCAACTATCAGATTATAGCTATCATCAATCAATTGTTTAATTAAAACATCTGAAACTTCACCATTGGTGTAAACCGAATTCCATTGCTTTTTATTCATGTGATAGCCTGGCCGGATGGAACCATCATACTTTTCCCTCAGCTCAACAGCATATTCAGGATCACATTTTAGATTGATAAACTCAAATGAATCAAGACCAGTGAGGGCATACATCTTTCCCATCACTTTAAACACCAAAGTATCCGGACCAAATGGTGTATGTTCTGTGGTTCCCGGTTTAGCCAGGCAGTAATCTCGATATTCTTCGATGTTCATTTCACCAAGATAAAGTTAAAATCAAAATCAATTATTTTTTTAGACTAATCTAACTTTTTGTTTTGTTTAAACTAATTTATAGTTTTGTGTGATCGTAATGATATAACACGAATGAAACTTGAATACATCACTTTATTACTCTCTTTTCTTTTTCTAATTGGATGTGAATCCATCATACCACCAGCTCCTGCTGAAAATGAACTCCTGGATGGTCCAGTTGAAGGCTTGAATACAGCTGAGCAAGGTCAATTCCTCGCTGGCGATATCGCTTTCAATGATGAGGTGTTTTCCGCTGAAAATGGATTAGGTCCTTTGTTTGTGGCAACCTCCTGTGGGAGTTGTCATCCCGGGGATGGGAAAGGACATCCGTTTACCACACTTACTCGTTTTGGGCAGTCCTTGCCTAATACTCTTCCCGATTTATCTGTTGGAGGTCCACAACTTCAAAACCGGGCAATTCCGGGATATGAACCGGAAAAAATCCCGGAAGGAATGGCTTCCATGGGTTTTACTCCACCGGCTGTAACCGGATTAGGTTTTTTAGCTGCACTTACTGATGGACAGATTCTTGCGAATGCTGATCCAAATGATCTGGATGGTGACGGCATTTCAGGTGTGCCGAATTACATCACCCCACCCTCTTACTTCATTCCTCGCCTGGACCATCAACCAAATGCAGGACGTTATATTGGACGCTTTGGAAAAAAGGCAGCTGCGATTGACCTGCTTCAACAAACAGTATCAGCATACAATCAGGACATGGGCGTCACCTCCACATTCGAACCCATCGATACCTATTCAGGACTAAGCACAGACCCTGAAGTTTCTGACCAAACAGTGCGGGATGTGGTGTTTTACCTGCAAACATTGAAAGCTCCTATTCCCAGAAATGAAGATGATCCTTCTGTGATTGCAGGTAAAGCTCTTTTTTCAACGATTGAATGTAGTTCATGCCATATCCCAGAGTTTACTACTCCAAACAATGAAGTTTCCGCACTATCCAACAAAACATTTTATCCATACACGGATCTCTTATTGCATGATATGGGTGCAGCCCTGGATGACGGTGTAACAGAAGGTTCTGCAGAAACATTTGAGTGGCGAACGCCTCCACTTTGGGGACTTGGATTGTCGCCTGATTCTCAGGGTGGTGAATTCTTCCTTATGCATGATGGCAGAGCCAAAAGCATTGAAGAGGCTATCCTACTTCATGGTGGGGAAGCTCAAAACAGTCGAGATCAGTTTGTAGAGTTATCTCAGGCTGATAAAAGCGATTTGATTGCTTTTTTAGAAGCACTCTAAAAAAAACTAAATGAATACTAATCACAGTACCATTAAAAAATTTCTCTCTTCCCTTTTTTTCTTGATAAAAAAAGGGACAAAAAAATCAAGAAAATTTGAAAGCTTCTCCGCAATACCCAACGCATGGCTCGCCAAATTTTCATTCCAGCCCTCCTGCAAGGAGAACTTGTATAGTGTAAGTCACCTTCCATTTATTTCATTAAATTAAAATTGATTTATGAAACGGATAGAGTTCATAAAAACGTGTGGAATGGGTTGCTTAGGTGTAATGGCCGGTAGCCTAATACTTTCCAGCTGTGCAGCTACCACTAGAATTAAAGCCTCCATCAATGGATCATTTCTGGAGCTTGACTCACAATCTTTTGAAAACGATGGCGGATTCAGAAAATACATCATTGTGGAAAACGAACAGCTACAATATCCTATCAGTGTGTTCAGGATGGATGAATTCAACTATAAGGCATTATACATGAGATGTACGCATCAGGGAACAGAATTGCAGGTCTTCGGAGATCGTTTGCAATGTCCGGCGCATGGGAGTGAATTCACTAATAATGGAACTGTACAAAATGGACCGGCAGACAAAGACCTCCGTTCGTTTCCGGTAATTGTAGAAAATAACGTGATCAAAATAGATTTATCGTGAAGTCAATCATTAAAAACATAAAACACCCCTTTAACCGATTCGTCGGACCGTCCCTTAATGGGATATTTCTTCTGATGGTATTCTCCGCATCAGCTCAGGTAGATAGCACTTTACTAAAGAGAACTCCTCAGGATACCACCATTCAAGGGGCAATGAATATGGATGCGGTATATAACCGACCATTTCTTCAGGTTGGAAAGTTGCCGGTTTCAGTGGGAGGATATATAGAAGCGGATTATCAATACATTGGTGAAGATGGGATCACGGATGGACATTCATTTCGAGTGCCTCGAATGACCATTTTTATTGCTTCATCCATTCATTCAAAAATCAAGTTTTTGTCAGAGATAGAGCTTGAAGAAGGTGGAGAAGAAATCGCGATTGAGTTTGCTGCGTTGGACTTTAACTTTCATCCACTCTTCAACCTGAGAGGCGGTGTGGTTATGAACCCAATCGGTGCGTTTAATCAAAATCATGATGGCCCGAAATGGGAATTTGTCGATCGGCCAATCTCGGCTACAGAGATGCTTCCTGCTACCTGGAGTAATGTCGGGTTTGGACTATATGGTAAAAACTATAGCGGTGATTGGGCCTATGGATATGAAGCCTATTTAACCAACGGGTTCAATGATGCCATTATCAACAATGGTGAAAACCGAACCTTCCTGCCTGCCTCAAAAGCGAACAAAGAGCGCTTTGAAGAAAGTAGTAACGGGGAGCCTCTTCTCACTGGTAAAGTAGCTTTGCGAAACAATAATTTCGGGGAAATAGGACTATCCTATATGGGTGGAATCTACAACACGTATCAGGATGATGGTCTTCAACTAGACGATAAAAGACGATTGGATGTCTATGCAATTGACTTCAACTCTACACTTCCCTGGACAGACACCTACCTGGTTGGTGAGTTTGCCTGGATCAGTATTGATGTGCCGGAAACATTTACTCAACAATTTGGAAACAGGCAAAAAGGCGGATTCATTGATATTGTACAACCAATCCTAAAGGGTAATATTCTTGATTTCGATAGAGCAACCTTGAATGTTGCCTGTAGGTTAGAATATGTGGATTGGAATGTGGGTACCTTTAGAGAAACTGGAGGTAATATTTCAGACGATATTTGGGCCATTGTTCCGGCAATTAGTTTCAGACCAACAGCTCAGACTGTCATACGTCTGAACTATCGCATGATGCAGCAGCAGGATATCCTGGGAAATCCACCCGCTAAAATTAGAGGAATACAGTTTGGTATTTCCAGCTATTTCTAAAACCCAAATGCAGCACCAAACCCAACGAACGAGTCAGGCGAGATATTCGATAATCCCCAACCGGCAGAAACATCAAATTGAAGTCTGTTTTTGGCCAGGAAGATGATACCCGTATTGAATCTATGATCGGCATTTCCATCATAAAAGAATCCATAAGGTTCAGCAAAGAGTGTCCAACCATCTGCAATGGCGTACCCCAAAACCGCAGTGTAAAAGGATGTGGTTAAATCTTCCGGGAAGTTCATCCCGAAATTGTATCCTAGTGACAATTTATCAGAAAGTGTATTAGCAAAATTCAATCTAATTTCGGGGACCACTCTGGATGGCTTAAAAGCATTGTCTCCGTTAGCCAGAGTTACCTGACCAATCACACTGATTTCCGGAACCGCTCCATTTTCCTCCAGCAAATACACCTTCGTACCAAGGGTCAGTGGACTCAATCCGGATTCTGATGTATCATCTATATTATTCTTGAACCCCACGTAATTTTGAGTCACCCGAATTTCAACACCGTCAATAACTCCATATCTCAAGTGGAAATTGGCATATGTGTTATTGAAAACATCATCAACCAATGTTTCTCTAAGGAAACCATATTCAAGAATAAAATTTCCTTTAGGTACTACGCTTGTAGCTGCTGATTGAGTCGGTCTATCAGTAACTATCGGATCAGAATCCTGCGCCATTGATACACCTGTACCCAGCACAAAAAGGAAGGCAAGTAATTTTTTCATGCAGCTAATTTACGCTCTGGATATCGCTCTTACAATCATTACAATCACAGCTCCTAAAAACATCAGAATAGATATTTTATTGATAGTGTGCATTGCTTTCAGATTGAAGCTCTTTGGTCTATTCGGATCTTTCTTTCGGAAGAAATAAGTCAGGACTTCTGTGAAGTCGAAATAGTTGACTTTTTCCTTTTCGGATTTTTTCTGCTCTGTCATATCTATGCATTAAACTTTCAAAGTTAGAAAAGTGTTCACACTTATAAATGCAAGTGAGTTGCATAAACTATATTTGCAAAATGTCTCAGGAAAATTTGAAATCCATTCTGAAATCACACCAGCTGCGAATCACCGATTGTCGGCTTGATGTCATGCAGTTCTTTTTGAATGAAAAGGGCGCGCTCTCCCAAGGTGATCTTGAAAATCAATTCACCCAATATGATCGGGTGACGCTTTATCGGACACTCAATAGCTTTCTTGATTCCGGCATACTTCACAAAATTCCCAATGAAACCGGTACAGCTACTTACGGCCTTTGTCACGATACCTGTTCCCCGGATCACCATGAACACAACCACATCCATTTTAAGTGCAATAGCTGTGGCCAGATTGAATGTTTGGATGAAAAAGTGGTTCCAAAAGTGACCGTACCGGCGGGGTATCAGGTTGATGGTGTTAACATGATTGTTGATGGGATTTGTGCAACCTGTGGTTAAAATGAAATTACTCTCTCTTATTGCTTCAATTTGGCTGGCAGCCCCTATTCTTGGTCAGGATGCCCCATGCGACAGATTAGTTTCGGGTCAGGTGCTGGATATAGACACCAATGAACCCTTGCCCTTCGCAACAGTGAAGATTCAGGGAACTCAAAACGGAGCTGTATCTGATGAAAATGGCCTATTTAAAATCACAGAAGTATGCAATGACGAAATTGATCTTGAAGTACGATTCGTAGGATACAAAACAGTAGTACATCACCACGATTTCCACCATTCATCACCTGTAATATATATGGCCTCAGACGAAACACTCCTTGAAAGTGTGGTAGTAGAAGAAGAACTCAATGCACATGCTTTAAAAACGATTGAGCCCATTGATATAAAAGTTGAATCGCTTGAAGCTATTGGCGTAAATGCCGGTGATCTGTTTGCTCAAAGTTCAGGGGTCAGCACACTTAAAACCGGTCAAAACATCATCAAGCCTATTGTGCATGGCCTTCATTCCAATCGCGTTTTGCTCATTAACAATGGAGTTCGCCACTCCTATCAGGCCTGGGGCGCAGAGCATGGTGTTGAAATAGATGCTTCACAAATTGATCAAATAGAACTCATAAAAGGAGCTTCAACGGTCAGGTATGGAGCAGACGCACTGGGCGGAGTTATCCTTTTTAATGGCCCGCAACCTAGCTTTTCTACTAAACTAAATGGTGAACTAAACGGCGGATTTCAAACCAATGGCCGATCGGTAAGTGGTGAATTGAGCATCAATGAAGGATATGAACGAGCTGCCTGGAACGCTTCCATCTCAGGAACAAGGCAGGGCGATCTAAAAGCAGCAGATTATCAATTAACTAATACCGGAAAGGAAGAATTTGGTGCAACAGCCGGAGGACGATTTCATTTTCCCATTCTTGATATCAATGTCTATTTAAGTCACTTTGAACAAACGCTTGGCATATTAAGAGGGTCGGTCAGTGATAATTTAGAGGGGCTTGCTGAGGCGATTGGTGCAGAAGTACCATCTAACACCAAACCATTTTCGTACGACATTAATAATCCCAAACAGGAAACAGTTCATGATCTCCTGAAACTCGAGACCTCCCTATTCCTCGGTGAGCAGCAGTTTGATTTTCAATACGCTTTCCAGCGAAACCTGAGAAGTGAGTTTGATGTCAGAAGAGGCACAAACAATGAACGTCCCGCCATTGACTTACGACTCATAACTCATACCATAGATCTGGATTGGGACCACCCAAGTACCGGCGCATGGGCTGGAACGCTGGGCATTCAATTTTTCAACCAGAACAACGATAATCTACCGGGCACCAACACGATTCCCTTCGTGCCTAATTACAACACAAACAATCTGGGATTTTTTGGCATTGAATCCTACACTTCCGATAACACAACCTATGAGGCAGGCATACGCTTCGATCTGATGAACCTCAACGTAAGAGGACGCGATTCTGACAATGATATCTACAGGGATAATCTAAACTACCAGAATTTCACTTTTACGCTTGGTTTCGTAAAGGAGCTGGAGCACCTAACACTTAGATCTAATATCGGAACAGCCTGGCGAGCGCCAAACATCAACGAGCTATATAGCTTCGGTAAGCACCAATCCGTATTTGAATTTGGGCTATGGAGGTATCAGTTATATCCTGAAAATGATAGCATTTCCACCAATATTGTGCTGACAGATCAGGCCAAAGAAGTCAAAAGCGAAAAAGGCTTAAAATGGATCACCACGTTTAGCTATACTAAAAACGGGCTAGGTTTCGAAGTAACCCCATATTTAAACTGGATTCGTAATTACTTTTTCCTCAGACCCTATGGAATCACAGAGACGGTGAGAGGAGCTTTCCCCTACTTCATCCATGATCAAACAGATGCGCTTTACTCAGGTATTGATTTGGATGTAACTAGGCAATGGAGTGATTCATTTACCTCAGAACTGAAGGCGTCTTATGTATATGCGAAAGACACCAAAAACAATCAGCGATTCGTCGGCATCCCTCCTCTCAATATCATGCTAACGCTTGAGAAAAAGATTGGCCTTTTCGCTATGGCGTTAAACCCGGAGTTTGAAGCAAGACAAACACTCACGCCTGATGTAATTGAACCTGATGTGATTGCTCAAGAAGGTGAACTTCCATTCGATCGATCCGGTACATTTGATTTCATGGACTCCCCAGAGGCCTTTTTCTTAATGAATGCATCCATCAACTACCAAAAAAATAGCCTTAGCATTAAGCTGAAAGCAGAGAATTTGTTAAACGCCAGCTATCGAAGATATACAGACAACCTGCGATATTTTGCGGATGATCTTGGTGTCAATGTTGGACTCTTGGCGAGTTACACTTTCTAGTTCTTACAACATTGTTGCATTTAAAAAATATCTTATTATACTTGCAATAGTATTGCAAAAACAAAAAAATCAAATGAACGCATTAAAAAATCACTTTCTAATAGGATTAATTTCCCTAAGCATGGTATCTATCAGCTGTAGCGACGATGATGTCCCACCGGAGGAAAACGAGGAAGAGGTCATTGATAAAGTTAGTCTCATTTTTACTCGAACCGATATTATTGAAGCCCCGTTGAAGTTCGAAGGTATTGACCCAGATGGTGAAGGAACTGATCCATTTGAATTGGATGAGATTGTTCTAAAAGCAGGTGCTCTATATGAATTAGAGATAATTTTAGAGAATACCACTTCAAACGAAAATATTACTGAAGAGGTAAAGGAGGAAGCCGAAGAGCATATGTTCTTCTTTGAATTTACAAACGGATTATTCTCAAACCCATCAGGGAACGGAAATTACGATAATAGAGCAGATGACGTTAATTATGGAGATGAGGACAAAAATGGAAATCCCATTGGGGTCTTCACATTCTGGACAACTTCCTCTAATTCCGCTGAAGGACAATTTCGTTTGGTCTTAAAGCATCAACCAGACATAAAATCAGCTACCTCTACTTCCGGTGATGGTGAAACAGATATCGACATTATCTGGACAATTAATATCAACGAATAGCCAATCTCATCATAATATTAGGTTAAATATTTTAGGTTGGTTAGAATCCACTCTTTTCAGAGTGGATTTTTTTGTTTTAGAAACTCACCTTCTTTACAGAAATAACAATATCCTTATTCCTCCCCCGATCATCGCTGCATGAAATTTTAACTTTGCCATCCGGAGGTGTGAAATATAACTCCTCATTCCGAGTTGCCGATTTGTAAAACACATCATTCACATACCAGTAAAACTTCGTAGCGTTGGAAGGAGCTTGTGCTTGTAGTCTGATTTGTTTATCGTCATTCGTATCCACAAAGTATTCGAGCTTGTCAACTGGCGAAACAATCTGTAATCCCTGATCCGGATATACACGTTCACAAAATTGATAATGACCCGGCTCCTTGATATATGTAATTTTCTCAGACTGGAAGTAATCCAGCATCTCAGCGGTATAGCTTGGATAAAACGCCTCCACATGTTTATCAATATCTTTAATACACGTGGTACAGTAACTTTCAGAAGAGTCCGGGGCAATCAAAACCGGCTTCATGTGCTGGCACAGCTGTGGAATTGTCGCTCCCTTGACGACCTGATCCACCACCTGATTTTCACAAAAGGAATTGGGCAATAGTCCGGTTTCGTCACACACCCAAATACGATTCACCCCATTCGGCCGGGAATACCAATCATTGCTGAAGGCATCTGAAATTACATTAAATACATCAAATAAAAGCGGAGCAGCCACACCCACACCGGAAAGTTCGGGAGCGCCTTCTCCTGAGAAATTTCCTGCCCAAACACCTACTGTGTACTCCTTATTATAGCCAATGCTCCAAGCATCTCTTCGACCAAACGATGTTCCGGTCTTCCAGGCGATTTTCGGGCGGTTGGGATTATCCTTCCAACTATCAGGCAGATCGGGACGGGTTACTTCGGTCAGAATCTCAGTTAAAATATAAGTAGCCTGCTCCGAGAGAACTAGGTTCTCGGTTGAAATGCTGTCCTTAACTCCTTCTGACAACTTCAGATCAATAAACCTTCCTCCATTTGCAAAAGCAGCATACAGACCAGTCAGCTCCTCGAGTGTAGTGCCGCAACCACCTAATATCATTGAAAGACCCAGACGATCCTTTGAGCGCTCTATTGATTCAAAGTCTGACCGAATAAGAAACTGAATGAAATCAGGAATTCCGTAATCATTGAGCAACTTCACGGCTGGAACATTTAAGGATTGCTTTAGTGCTTCTTCAGATGAGACCCATCCATGAAAAGCATTATCATAATTTTCGGGCTCATAGCCTCCAAAATTCATACGAACATCTGCAAGTCGAGTCTTTGGAGAAAGCGAGCCCTGATCGTAATGCAACGCATATAATAATGGCTTCAGGGTGCTCCCCGGTGACCGAATCGCCTTGATGCCATCTACCTGTCCTGCGTCCATTGTACTGTAGAAATCAGCAGAACCAACATAATTCACCACTCTTCCTGTGGTATTTTCAACTACGAGCACCGACGCATTCGTGACATTTAAATACCGAAGGCGATCAATGTGTGAACGGGTCAGCTCCTCAATTTGCTTTTGCTTTTCCAAGGCAATGAATGACTTGATAATCTTATCATTCTTCTGGATTTTTAGTCGCTGTGAAAGATGAGGTGCATGGTTCGGTAGATTTCTTCTTTTCGGCTCCAAATCTTCAGATAAGGCAATCTCAATGATATGATCCTGAAATGCTTTCCCACTCCGAAATCTTAGGAGCCACTCATTTTTAGCTTGATTGATTGGTTTGTGATCTTTATTGATAGATAGCGAACTGGGACGATTGGGTATTGCAACTATTCCGGCAATTTCTGAAAGACTGAGCAGCTTGGGATCCTTTCCAAAGTAAATATGTGAGGCAGACTTTACCCCTTCAATGTTTCCCCCGTAAGGAAGTAAATTCAGATATAAACGCAAGATTTCATCTTTTTCATAATGAAATTCAAGTTGTAGTGCATTGAACATTTCAACCACTTTGTTGCCGTATGTACGCTCCTTTGGATTTAAGAGTCTGGCAAGTTGCATGGTAATGGTAGATGCACCTGACTTACGCTTGCCACTCATGATATTTTGAAAAAGTGCACGGATGATGGAAACAGGATTCACTCCCGGGTGAGAGAAAAAATATTGATCCTCCTTGAAGAGAATGGCTTTCTCCAGATCTGGAGTGATCTCCTCTGACTCCAAATACAATCTCCACTTGTCATCCTCCGATAAATAAGCATTCAAAATCTTTCCCTGATCATCCAGTACAAGCGTTGAATAATCCACATCTACCGGAAAAGGAAATAGCCTATCCAGTATCAGAAAAGTGGAAAAGAGCACAATCAAACTCACTATAGTCACCAAACCTATCCTTATGATATGGCGGGGCTGTGTGATGGATGTAGTATTGATGCGACTAAACTTCATGTTAGGTTCATAACGATTCCAAAAATATTATTTAGTTTGCTCATACCTAACCTTATAGATATATGTCTTCAAATAAATTACCTTTCCCAGGATATTTAAAAAGTATCCTTTTTACCGCTGTTGTCTTTGCAGGGCTTTATTCCTGTAGCAATAAAGAAAAGATTGAAATTACGTTCAGAAACTTTGGCGAGGAAGTAACTACTACTCAAAACCTGACAATTGAATTCAATCAAACTTTAGCCACTGAGGAAGCCTTAAATCGGTGGGATAGTACAGAATACATCAAGTTTGAGCCACCAATAGATGGAGTATTCAATTGGGAAACTCCCAGCAGGCTTACGTTCTCTCCTTCTGAAAAACTTCCACCAGCTACCACTATCAAAGGAACTGTTACAGACAAAGTAATCCCTGAAGATCAGCCGCTAAAATTAGGTGAAGACATTTCATTCACTTTTAAAACCACTCCGTTGAGTGTGTACAAAATCTCATCCTATTGGGCCAGAATCAACAAGGACAGTAAAGAAACACCTAAGGTCTTTTTAGAGCTTGAATTCAACTTTCCGGTTCCGGTAAGTGACCTTAAGAGTAAAATGGAATTGCAGTTAGGCTCGGAAACGGTCGCCTATGAAATGGATACCGAAGAAGACTATTCCAGAACCATCAAAATACATGTCAACCAATACGAACTTAAGGACATGGCTATTCCAGTCAAGTTGATCTTACAGCCAGGTCTTATTCCTTTTGGTGGTAAGGAAGCAACCAAAGAACCAAGAGAGGTTGCTACTAACCTCAACAGCCCCTATAACTTCAAGGTGACAAGTGTTTCTTCCAATTATGACGGGACTAAGGGCATCCTGACAATTGTGACCTCACAGGCGCCTCAATCAAGAAACTATGAGAGCCTTATTGAAATAAAGCCAAAGCTGAGGTATGAAGTTGAGCGAAAAAATAATGGTTTCGTGATCACAAGTGAGTCATTTGAAGTAACAGAGAAATATGAGGTAATACTGAAAGAAGGGATGGAAGGTGAAATCGGAGGTATCTTAAAGAACAATTATCGCGAAGAATTCTCCTTCGGAAAGGTGCAGCCAACAATCAAGTTCGCCAGTACCAAAACCCGATTCTTAAGTAGAAAGGGATTTAAAAATGTGAAGGTGCAAATCCTGAACATACCTGAGGTTGAAGTGGTGGTCTCTAAGCTTTATGAGAACAACGCGATGACGTTCCTATCCAGCCGTGATTATTACTACGACTACAATAGCGACGAATATTACTACGGATACAACTATAATAATACAAGCCTGCAGGACGAGATTTTTTCTGAAAAAATCAATACGTCTGAACTCCCGAGAGAGGGTAACTTCAGCTTGCTAAACCTGGATTTTGAGGATAAGCTGAAAAACTACAAAGGCATCTATGTAGTACAGGTTCGCTCTACCGAGAACCGATGGCTAAAAGACTCCAGACTTATATCTGTTTCCGATTTGGGAATGATCGTCAAAAACGGAAAAGACAAGGTTCATGTATTTGTAAACTCTCTTGACTCTAGCGAACCGATAGCCGGTGCGAATGTCACTGTGATTGGAAACAACAATCAAAAACTAAGTACGGTGACTACAGATCAATCCGGAGTTGCCGTACTCAATCTTGACCCCAACCTACCAAATGGTTTCAGGCCAGAAATGGTCACTGTGAGCAAGGGGGATGATTATAACCTACTGGACTACAATTCCACAACGGTTCAAACCTCTCGTTATGATGTTGGTGGTAAATATCTGGGCGACAAAGTCTATGAGGGCTTCATCTTTATGGAACGTGATCTCTACCGTCCGGGAGAAACGGCAAATCTTGCTGTCATTGTACGTGACAGGAAATGGGGACTTCCGGGTGAAATTCCAGTAAAAATCAATGTTCGAACTCCTGATGGAAAAGAGTTTGTGAACCGTCAGAAAATTCTGAATGATCAGGGGTCAGCCGAAACCTCTATCTCACTTCCAGGGGCATCACTGACAGGAAATTACACCGTTTCTGTTTATACATCGAACGATAAATTCCTCACGAGCAAGACGCTGAAAGTGGAAGAATTCCTGCCGGATCGAATCAAAGTAGAATCGAAGCTGGATAAAGAAGAATACCTCCCAACAGACAATAAAATCAACATGGATATCACCGCTGTGAATTTCTTTGGCCCACCAGCGGCTAACAAAAACTACGAGGTGCGCATGCAGTGGACCCGAAGTGGATTTTATCCGAAAGACTATCGGGGATACAACTTCAACTACGAAAAAAACAACACCGACTTGTATGATATTACTCGTGAAGGCACGACAAGCGAATCTGGTCAAGCCAACCTATCTGTAGACATACCGAGCAACTTCAAGAGTAATGGCATCATTCGTCTCACAGCTTATGTGACAGTTTTTGATGAAACAGGACGTCCTGTGGCTGTAGTCAATCGGGCCAACCTCTACACACAGGAAGTATTCTTTGGATTGAAAAGTGATGACTACTGGGTTAAAACCGGTGATTTAGTTAAGACCAAACTAATTGCGTTAGACAAAGACGAAAAAGTCCTGAAAGGTCAGAAAGCTACTGTTAAAATCATCAAACATGAGTATAAAACTATACTGGCGAAATCAGGAAGCTATTATCGCTACAGATCAGAAAGTTATGAGCGAATCATCGAAGACAAGGAAATGGAGTTCAATGGAATTGACACCAGCATTTCTTTCATCCCGGATTTGTCGGGTCGATATGAAGTACGCATCTTCCCTCCGGGCGTAAACAACTACATCTCTCGCAGCTTCTATGCTTATGGATATGGGTCTACTACCGTCAATTCTTTTGATGTTGACAATGAAGGTGAAGTAGATATCGTATTAGATAAAGAGAATTACAAATCGGGAGAGACGGCCAAAGTGCTTCTGAAAACACCGTTCTCAGGAAAAGTACTGGTGACTGTGGAGTCCGACAATGTGCTGGATCATTTCTACGTTCAGGCCAACAACCGATCTGCACAATTTGACCTACCAATTAAGGAGAATTACTTACCTAACATCTTCATATCAACTACCCTTTTTAAGCCGCAGAAAGAATCAGATATCCCGCTGACTGTAGCGCATGGGTATATGCCAGTGAAAGTGGATAAACCTGACAATAAGCTGGAAGTGAAAATCACTGCAGTAGAAAAATCCGAATCCAACAAAAAGCAGAAGATCACAATTTCAACTGCACCAAACGCAATGGTTGGATTGGCTGTAGTCGATGAAGGAATCCTGCAAGTGTCCAAATATCAAACCCCTGATCCGTATGATTTCTTTTATGGAAAACGTGCCCTAGCAGTCAATTCCTATGATATTTATCCATACCTCTTCCCGGAAATTGCCGGAAATCTGACTGGTGGCGGAGCGGGTCTGGCTTCAGAACTATCATCACGTGTGAACCCGCTTAACAATGACCGGGTGAAGCTGGTCAGTTTCTGGAATGGGGTTAAGAAAGCCGATGGTAGCGGAAAACTCGAATACACCATAAACATCCCTCAGTTCTCCGGTGATCTACGAATCATGGCGGTGGCATTCAAAGATGCTGCCTTTGGAAATGGGCAGAAAAATATGAAGGTTGCGGATCCGATTGTGATCAGCCCGGGAATCCCTCGATTCCTGAGTCCAACAGATACCCTGATCATGCCGGTTGCTGTCTCCAATACAACAGATAATAGCATTCAATCTACGGTTAAAGTCAGTACAGAAGACCTATTGAATGTTGCTGGCAAAAAAGAAATAAAATCGAAGCTCCCGGCAAGTCAGGAGTCCATGTTCAACTTCAAGGTTTATGCTGATAATAACATTGGAAGTAGCCAGATAAAAGTAGATGTGAATGCGGGAAGCGATAGCTACTCCCACCTCACCGACATCACAATACGTCCGAACTCCCCACTCCTGAAAATCACCGGGTCTGGCGTTATTAAAGGAGCCAAAACAGAACAGGTAGAAATTAAAGATTCCAACTTCATTGAAAAGACAGTAGAGCGAAAACTGATTGTAAGCAAGTCACCCATGGTAGAGTTTACACAGGATCTCTCGTATCTGCTACGTTATCCGTACGGCTGCATTGAGCAAACCACCTCGCAAGGGTTCCCATTGCTATATTATAGAAATGTGTCCTCGGGTGTATTGAGTAGCGATGACCTTGAGGTTAATAATGCCAACTACATCGTAAATGAGGTCATCAAGAGAATTTACCTGATGCAACTTTACAATGGTGGTTTTTCTTACTGGCCTGGTCATGGGACAGCTTCATATTGGGGTTCTGTATATGCAACCCACTTCTTAGCGGAAGCTCAACGCGCTGGCTATAGCGTAGATGCCGAGGTACTTGCAAAAGCTATGGATTACCTCAAGCAACAAGCCAATGAAAAAAAGGTAATCGACTATTACTATACCTATACTCAGAAAAGACCTATTTATCCGCGAGCAAATTTCTATTCCCTCTATGTACTAGCGTTAGCAGGTCAGCCACAGCGATCTACCATGAACTTCTATTTGTCCAAGCAAGAATATATAACCGCTGACAGTAAGTATTTACTAAGCGCAGCATATGTGCTTGCTGGAGACCCTTCCAGAAGCAAAGAACTTATCCAAAGTAACTTCACGTCAGAGTCAAAAATACGGTCTACAGGAGGTAGCTTCTACTCACCTATTCGTGATGAAGCCATAGCTTTGAATGCACTGTTGGATATCGACCCTACTAATGATCAGATTCCGGTGATGGCTAAGCATTTGTCTGATGCATTGAAAGAGCGCAGTTGGTTTAGTACGCAGGAACGTGCCTTTACTTTGGTTGCGTTGGGACGGATTGCTAAAGAAGCAGCTAACTCTTCCATCAACGCAGATATCAAAGCGAATGGAAAAACGATCGGCTCGTTTAAGAACACCAATGAACCGCTGGAGCTTACAGGAAGTGATATAGGGGGTAAGATCTCTATTTCCACTAGCGGAGAAGGGACACTCTATTACTTCTGGGAGTCAGAAGGTATCAGCAAGGATGGATCTTATGTAGAGGAGGACAACTTCATCAAGGTCAGGAGGACGTTCTATGCCGAGAACGGCTCTGTGGCTAACCTTAGCAACATCAAACAAAACGATCGACTGATTGTGGAACTGACGCTCTCGAAAAATTTCAACACTTCAATTGACAATGTTGTGGTGACTGACATGCTACCGGGGTGCTTCGAGGTGGAAAATCCAAGGTTTGGAGAGTTGCCAGCTTATCGATGGATCCGTAATGCCAGCCGTCCTGAGTACTCAGACTTCCGGGATGATCGTGTGCATTTGTTCACAGATTTGAATTACAGTGGAGAAAGAAAGTACTACTATATGGTGCGCGCAGTTTCAAAAGGACATTATCAGTTGGGTCCGGTTGCAGCGGATGCTATGTACAACAATGAGTATCACTCTTATCATGGTGCTGGAAAAGTAATTGTGAGGTAATTCAACAACTTACATCCCAATCATTCACTCCTCATAGATAACCCTACCCGGATTATCAAACCAGGTGACATACATGGGTTGATGAATGGCTTCTACCCTCGTTCGTCTGATTTTCATGGATGGGGTCATGAGTCCGTTTTCGACGGTCCAGTCTTCCTTCATAATGATTCCCTTTGCCAATTTTTCGTGGCTTGGGAGGGAGGGGTTAAGATCGGCAATAGATTTAGCGACAGACTCACTGAGCTCTTCTCTGCTTTTTGCTCTGCCTGCTTCTGAAGGAACAATCAATGCCATCGGTTGGGCGATTCCCATCCCAACCACACAGACATGCTCAAAATCCATATTCTTGGCCAGGTTCATTTCAATGCCTGCCGGAGATACGTATTTGCCTTTATCCGTTTTAAACTGATCCTTGATTCTTCCGGTAATTGATAGATAGCCATCGTGATCAAACTCACCAATGTCGCCGGTTCTTAAATAGCCATCTTCGGTAAACATTTCTTTGGTTTTCTCAGGCTCCTTATAGTATCCGACCATGAGGCAATCGGATTTCACCTGTATTTCTCCTTCCGAGGATAGCCGAGACTCAACTCCTGGCAAAGGTCTCCCAACAGTTCCGAATTTATTGGTTCCGGGTAAATTGAAATGAGACAATATGCAATCCTCAGTCATGCCATAGCATTGCTTTATCTCTATCCCCAGTTTATTATACCATTCCAGCTGACTTACGGAAAGTGGTGCTGCCCCTGAAAAACAAATGGCATTATTAAGTCCCAGTTTCTTTCGGACTTTCTTCTTGATAAGTCCTCCGATGATAGGTAAAGGCAACAGTTTATCAAGCTTTTTCTGTGGTAGCTTCTCCAGAATTTTTTCCTGAAACTTCTGCCAGATTCTTGGAACCGCCAAAAAGACATCAGGTGCAACATTTGAAAGATCCTCGGCGAAGGTGTCCAACGATTCCGGAAAGCTTACGCACCCGCCTTTATAAATCGATCCCATTTCGATCCCTATGCGTTCCGCAATATGAGAGAGGGGCAGATAAGAAAAAAATTTGCCCTTAGTAGGTAATTCCAACGCTTCTGTTCCAATGCTAGCAACCCCGTTGAAGGATTTCACCAAATGCATCACTCCTTTTGGGTTGCCGGTAGTACCGGAGGTATACATGATCGTCATCAGGTCATCAGGATTTTGAATGTGTGGGGTGAAAGACTCATCTGACTTTTCAGCGAGCTTTTCCCAAGAGTGTTGTTCCTCAATGCCATAGAGCTCAACGCCAACCCGAATGATGTCAGGAATGCCGGATTTCTGAGTTGAATAATCATCCAGCTTGCCAACTATGATCGCTTTACATTCACTATGAAGCAGGATTTCGTTAATGCTTTTCGCATCCAATGACGGATACAATGGCACAGAAACAAACCCTCCGAGCATCATGGCAAGGTCAGTCATAAACCAGTGGGCACAGTTTTTTGACAACAATGCAACGTGATCTCCCTTTTTCAATCCTTGTGCCTGCAAAGCAGCAGCAACGTTACAAGCCTGTTGGTACACCTCCTCTCTTGAGTATTCAATGAAGCTTCGATTGATGGGTTGACGTAGAAAAGTGTATGCCGGGTTTTCTTCCAGCCAATGCTGAAAGGCCTCCAGTGGGGTATTAAATTTATTCATGGGTTTAGGCGATGTTAGTTTTTTTGGAATTACTGAAAGAAAGTTAATGATTTCAAACCAGACATTCACAGTTAGAAAATGTCATAAGAAAAATCATCCCTGCATTTCCCTATTTTTACGACATGACTGAATCACCTCCTTGTCCCAATTGCAAATCGCCATACGCTTATCCGACAGACGATCTGCTTATGTGCCCGGAATGCGGACATGAATGGAATCTGGAAGATGTTGCTGAACCAGATGTTGATGCAATCAAAGATGCAAATGGAAATGTATTGCAGGATGGTGACTCAGTAGTTGTTATCAAAGACCTCCCGGTAAAAGGCGCACCAAAGCCGGTGAAAGCCGGAACCAAAGTAAAAAACATCCGACTCACTGACGGAGATCATAACATCGATTGCAAGATTGATGGGTTCGGGTCAATGGCATTAAAATCTGAATTTGTGAAGAAAGCATAAACCTGAAAGTGTTGTTGTAAATTAGTATTCTTAGAACGCCACAGACCATGTACACCAGACGAACCTACAAAGCCTCTGAGCTTTTCCTTTGGACCAGATTCGACACCCTGAGAATATTTTTCATCATCACCTTATGGGTGCTGGCCTATTATTTTCTCGATATCGCCTGGCTGCAAATCCCATGGACACCCATCGCCTTGATCGGTACCGCAGTGGCCTTTATCATCGGGTTTCAAAACAATGCTGCCTATGACCGGATTTGGGAAGGACGTAAAATATGGGGTGGTATTGTAAATACTTCCCGCTCCTTAGGGATGTTTCTGCAAGACATGATCACTAATGAGCATGCGAAAGAAAAGCAAAGCGATGAACTGCTGAAAAAGGAAGTGAAAACCCTCACCTATCGACATATTGCGTGGATGACAGCTCTTCGGCATGCCATGCGCGTGCAGAAGCAATGGGAAACGACCGTCAACCAAAAGACCAATCAGGAATGGGGCATCCGACCCCCGGAAAGACTTTCAACCTTAGAAGCTGATCTTAAACCTTATCTCAGCAAAGAGGATATGGAGGATATTCTAAGCAAAGACAACAAGCAGACGGCTCTATTGTATCAACAATCACATCACCTGAGGAGGCTCAAAGAGTCAGGACTGATTTGGGAGTTCTCTTTTCTCGAACTGGAGGGTCTGTTGAAAGACTTGTTTGACTTGCAGGGTAAGAGTGAACGGATCAAGAATTTTCCATACCCAAGACAATTCGCGACACTCAATCATTATTTCATGTGGATCCTCCTCCTTTTCCTCCCTGTAGCACTGGTTCCCCAGTTTATGGAGATTGGTGCTGGTCTGGCCAATTCCTACCCAGTGATTGGCAACCTGTTTATCTGGTTCGCCATACCTGTGTATACTGCGGTAGGCTGGGTCTTCCACACCATGGAGCGAATCGGAAGAACCGGAGACAATCCGTTTGAGGGTACTTCCAATGACGTGCCGATCTCTACCATTGCTCGTGGGATAGAGATTGATTTACGACAAAACCTGGGAGAAGTCAAGGCTGATATTCCGGAACAGTTTGAGGCTAAATTCAATGTGCAGTTTTAAGCACAGAATGTTAGCACTTAAAACAAAATTTACCTCTAATATGAATAGTTGTTTATAACCATTATTCACCTACTTTTAGTATCGATCAGATTCCTACAAACATTCAGATTGCGAAAAAATTATAGTCTGAAGCCAGTTTAAACACAGAAATAATGAAAATCAAACAAACCATATGTCTTTCACTACTGGCTATATTCTTTTCCTGTGGGTCTGATGAGCCGTCAAATGTAGAACCTCTTGATGCTGAAATTGTAACACTAGAACTGCAAGCCGGAACGAAAATATATGCAACAATTATTACTGAAAATACAATTACTACCGAAAGCAAACTTCCTTTTTTAGTTTCGGAAGTAAGTATTAAAACCCTTAATCTGTCTTCCAATGCAACAGCAGATCGAAAAGTGGGTGACAAACTTGTGCTCGATAGTGATCCGGTAACGATCACAGTAACAGCAGAAGATCAATCTAAACAAACTACTTATTCCATCGTGTTAGTGAAGGATGAGGGGCTTGAATTATCTCCAAATGCAACTATTGAATTAGGTAGTTCTTATTCATTGCAGACTTCTGATGTTTATGTTGATAGCTGGCAACTTAAAAAAATAGATGGTCTGGAATTTACGCATGCGTACGGAGATTTCAATTCTGATGGACACACAGATGTACTGATGGCTGGTGGTAAGTTTAAAACGTATGATAGATATCCGATGCATTTATTTCTTGGCAATGGATCCGCTGTAAACGCTGACTATTGTGAGTGTGCCGGAGCGTGCAACACTTCGTGTGATGGTTTTGTGGAATCTACTTCCGCATTTCCGGCAGACTTTGAAGGTATGATCAATGCCCGAAAAATTATAACCGGCGATTATAACAATGATGGATTACTGGATGCTTTTTCCATTGGTCATGGATATGATGACGTTCCTTATCCTGGTGAAGCTCCTATTTTGCTTATGAACAATGGTGCTGGTTTTACACCAACCATCTTCAATGATTTTGTAGGATTCTATCACGGTGGTGCTTCCGCAGACATTGATCATGATGGCGATTTGGACATTATCATGACAGGCTGGCCAATGCCTCAATTTAGCACTGTTATCCTGCTTAATGATGGAAGCGGTAGTTTTTCGGCTGCTACGGATCGTATTGACGACTATTTTCTAGATAATGGAGGATACTATACGGCTGAATTTATCGATATAGATAAAGATGGATTTATCGATTTAGTGCTTGCCGGACATGAAGACCCAACTGCTGAAAATGCGCCATCACTTATCTTATGGGGGAATAGTTCCGGAAAATATTACCGTGATTTGAGTACGACCTTACCTACGCTCACTGACTATACCATCGTAGTGGATATTGATGCAGAAGACATAGACAATGATGGGGATCGTGACATTATTTTAAACCGGGTTACGGATGGGAATAAGTATGGTTTTTACGAGCGATTTCAATTGCAGGTCATTGAAAATCAGGGAGACCGAACTTTCAAAGATGCTACTTCCGAACGTATTACAAACAATGAAGGCGACACGTGGAGGTTGTGGGTTTATATGCAGGATTTAAATGGTGATGGTACTGTCGATCTATATTATGAACGTGATCATTTTCCTAATTTAAAGTGGATCAATGATGGCAGTGGAAATTTCACGCTTGTGAATTAACCTGTGCAGTTCTAGCAGCTATAACTTAGAAGTTAAGTTTAGGAAAAATGGAATTCGAATCTTTAATTAACTATCTAAATCAACACATCGCCTTAAGTAGTCATGAGGTTTCTATTTTAAAGGATCGCGCTAAAATACGGACTTACCTCAAAGGGCAATACATTGTTCAGCAGGGAGACATCTGTAAATATGAAAACTTTGTTGTTTCCGGTTGCGCCAAGACATTTTTCATGGATAAAGACGGCAATGAACACGTCGTTATGTTCGCACTTGAAAACTGGTGGACTGCAGATCTGGGGAGTTTCATCAGTCAGGAGCCGGCTGATTATAACGTTCAGTGCTTAGAGAAAACAACAGTCATTCAATTTACTCCTGAGGCCCTTGAGCACTTATATTCCGAAATTCCACAACTTGAACGATTCATGCGGATTATCATTCAGAAAGCTTTCGTGGCGTCTCAAAAGAGGATTGTTCGTAATCACAGTCTATCAGCTAAGGATCGGTATATGCTTTTTAGAGAACAATACCCTGAGATTGAACAACGCGTACCTCAATACCTCATTGCTTCTTATTTAGGAATTACAAAACAATTCTTAAGTAAAATCAGGGCAGAACTAGTGGGTAGTTAATCTAGATTAACCTTCTTTTTACTCCTGGTTGAATTTTTAAGAAAACCCCTTCTCAGAGCTTTGTAGTGTTAAATTTTAAACACAAAGTTCATGAAAAACTTACAGGAAAAAATCAATGACTTAAATGATTTAGTGCTGCAGGGAAAAGCCCTGGAAGCATTTGAAAAGTACTATGCTGATGATGTTGTCATGCAGGAAAATGAAGCTGCCCCTACCTTAGGTAAATCTGCAAACAGAGAAAGAGAAATTGAGTTTTTGAACAACATAACTGAATTCAGAAATGCCAATCCTGCAAAAATTACAGTTGGAGAGAATACCACCATGGTAGAGTGGCACTATGACTACACCCATAAAGAATGGGGTGTTCGCAAGTATTCCCAGATTTCTGTGCAGGAATGGGAAAATGGAAAAATCATTAGGGAGAAATTTTACTACAACGCTTAAATCACATAAGATGAAAGAGAAAATATTTAAAACAACTGATTCTTATGCACCCTTAGCTATTAGAATCATGCTGGGGTTGGTCGTATTTCCACATGGAGCTCAGAAGCTTTTGGGCTGGTTTGGCGGATATGGTTTTTCAGGTACAATGGGGTTCTTTACAGAAACCGTTGGCCTACCCTGGATCGTGGGTTTTATGGTGATAATTTTGGAGTCCTTCGGGGCAATCGCATTAATAGCCGGTGTTGCCACAAGATTGGTTGCTGCAAACTATATTTTGCTGGCACTCGGGATAATCTTTAGTTCCCATATCCAAAATGGATTTTTTATGAACTGGTTTGGGAATCAGGCAGGCGAAGGGTATGAATTTTTTCTGCTTTGGATTGGAATGGCTGTCGGCCTGTTAATCACAGGAAGTGGAGCTTATTCTATTGATAAACATCTGATACTGAAAAATATAGACAAGTAATACTTGGGAAATTGTCACGTACATTTCTTGATTAATAACCCTGGCGATTTAAAAGCTCAATTTGCTTTTAAATCGCTTTTTTCAGCCTTGCAAAAAAATTAATTGAGACTGCTTCCTTTGATGTAGGGTAATAACGAGCTGTCACTGAAATCCTTCACCGCATCCAGCAGTAGGTCAATGGATGGTTTGTCAAAACCAGCGAAGCGTTCTTTCTTTAATAAATCCTCCAGCTTGTGAACGTCATTCAATAAGAAGGCCAGGGTTTGTGGATCGTAGTATTTCATTAGGATGGCGGTTGGGTTAGCCCCTCAAATTAGCGAAAGTGAGGGGAATGGGCAATTGAGAATTTACTCTCACTTAGCTGAATAAGGGATTTAAAATTCACCACCTTGGTTCTTATGAATCGTAAACGTAGTAGTTTGGGAATGGCATAGATGCTGCGTACATCTGCCTGTCGGCAGCAGGCAGGCATGACACTGTCGCTAAAAGCACTATCTATAATCGGAGTGTCATTCTGAGTATAGCGAAAGAATCTTTACCACTTTGCTTATTTCTAACTGAACATTAGACCCTAACACCTGCCGTCCGCGGGAGTTCAAGGTGACGGTCTGGCTAAACTGGAGAGTCGTCAGACGAGTAAATCTGTAAGTATTGGAGAGAGTTCAAGGTATGTGCTTTAAACAAAGCAACTCGTCAGACGACTTTCTTCCACCTCGGTTTTTGTCTCCACGAATCGAAAAAATAGGTTTGTGAAAGTACAAACCGAGATTAAAGGATTCTAATACCAACAACGACACTCAATGACCATCCTGAAATTGGGATAGATTGTATAAAAAAAACGGAATGACTATCTTACTATTGGTTCTGGTCTGCTTTTAATTCCTTACTCCATGAAAGTCTTACTCAGCAGCCTATTTCATTCGTTTCTGAGAATTCTAGCCTCTGTCCTTGTATGTGTGGCTGTGTTTGACATCCTTTTGAAAATTGCAGAGGTTTTCGAAAACTATACTCCATTTGAATATGCTTACTGGGATATTAATGGCACCATTTACACCTTTTTGGTTTACCTAGGCATAGCACTTGGGATTATCTGGTCCATTTATGAAAGGCAAAAAGAAAATCTAACCAACGCGCTCAACCATTTTTGTCAATTGTTCATCCGTATATGGTTAGCTTTCCTCATCTCTTCTTATGGATTTGCTAAAATTCTTCGAACACAGTTTGAGGTTCCCGAACATATCAAAGACATTCCTATAAATGCCTTGCACCCTTTTTATCTGACATGGTACTATTTTGGCTTTTCACGTGAGTATGCTTTGATCCTTGCGGCTATTGAAATTAGTGGTGCATTTTTCTTATTATTTCGAAAAACCCGATTGCTGGGGTCAGCCATCTTATTTCCTACCATGCTTAACCTGGTGTTCATTAATAAGTTTTACTTCATTAATCCCTGGTCTTTACTGGCGTCCATATTTTTCACACTCGGAACTTTCTATCTACTTCTCATAGATCTGGAAAAGATAAAATCTACCTTTTTTAACTTTACGATTAAACTAAAATGGAACATTTCAGGGTTGATAAGGACATCTTTAAAAGCCTTGGTGCTGCTTGCAGCATTTGGCCTAATCTGGATGTATGCCAATGATAGCCCGATCAATAATACCTTTTTAAAGGGGGTCTGGTCAGTGGAAGCGATGAAGAAAGGAGCTGATCCGATCACTTATCCTAACAACAAAGATTCTGTTTTAACAAAGCTATACTTTGAGTATGCCAGTCCTGAACGCATAGTTTTGGAATTCAACCATCATACTAATCGTCTTAGAGCGAATTATCAATTGAGTTCTAACAACGATAGTCTGATCATTTTAGCAGTAGATCAGCGAATCCAACTTCGCATTAATCAACTGAATGCTGAGACGTTAAAACTCGATGGGTTACAAGGAGATGACTCCCTGCAATTAATACTTAAGAAAGTACGTAATTCTTCCAGGTAGCCACGTGCCCCGGTTCATATCCTCATGTCGAAAATCTAGATGCTTCATTCTTCAGCCTGTCCTAGCAGGTAGTCATGACTCTGTCGCTAAGACTATCTTTACTCGGAGTGTCATTCTGAGCATAGCGAAGAATCTAAACCTCCACTCCTTCGGGCTCCACCCACTTGCCATGTTCTTTGATGAGGTCAATGAGTTCGTCTAGTGCACGCTCAGATGGAACGCTTCGTTTCACCACTTCCTGTCCTTTGTAGAGCGTGATCTTTCCTTTGCCAGAGCCCACATATCCAAAGTCCGCATCGGCCATCTCTCCCGGGCCATTTACAATGCATCCCATGATCCCGATCTTCACACCTTTCAGGTGATCTGTTCGCTTGCGAATCATCGCGGTGGTCTCCTGCAAATCAAAGAGCGTTCGTCCGCAAGATGGACAGGAGATATATTCCGTTTTAGTGATACGTGTACGAGCGGCCTGCAGAATTCCGAAAGCTGTATTGTTGTACAATCGCAAAGTGTCAACCGAAGGTCTAAAGGTCGGAGATAGCATAATTCCATCTCCAATTCCATCCACATACAAAGTGCCGGCATCCGTGGATGCATAGATCATCAACTCGTCTTCGGTCAGCTCAGGGTAGGCCTGTTTCAGTACGACCGGAACCTGAATATTTCGATTCATCAGCTCCACAACGAATCTGCGGATGCTTGCCGTGGCATGAGACTGCTCAGAATGCAGTATAAGCACGGTATTGGCTGTTTTTTCCAGTAAACCAAAGATTGTTTGGTCCCAGTTATCCGTATTAACTTCTATAAAGTTTAACTTCTCATTAAATGATTCAACCTTTTGTAAATCAGTAATTAAAGGGAATTTATTTGCTTGATCGCTGCACGATTGCCAAACCTCGTAATCCATGACCTCTTTCAGGCCATTCGGTAGCATGAAATCAATGGGGTTTGAGCCCGAATAAATGTAATCCGCTCCCAGGTCATTCATCCCCCATTTGTCCAACTCCGGCAAATACGAGTGCCCGATTGCTTTCAAATCTTTAGTCTTTACCTCGGCAACTTTAGAGAAGTCCGCAATGACACGTGGCACATTTTCATCTCCAAAATTTAGTACTTCTCCGGTTGATCTTCGGTGGTATTCAAACGGATGTATACTATAATTTTCGATTGATTCGATTTTCGGTTGATTCGATTTTTTTGACAATCGGTCTACCATGATCTGCGCCACCGGTGCTTCTACTTCCGGCTCCTCTGTAAGTGATACTCTTACCGTATCACCCAGCCCATCTTCCAGCAAGGTTCCAATACCAACCGCCGACTTGATCCGTCCATCTTCCGCCTCTCCTGCTTCGGTCACCCCCAGGTGCAGTGGGTATGGCTCCAGTCCTTCTTCGTCGAGCTTATTTACCAGCAAACGATATGCTTGTACCATCACCTGTGGGTTGCTACTTTTCATTGAGATCACCAGGTCTTTATAGTTCATTGCCTCACAGATGCGAATAAATTCCAAAGCAGACTCCACCATGCCAAGTGGTGTGTCTCCATAGCGGCTCATGATACGATCCGAGAGCGAGCCATGGTTGGTTCCTATTCGCATGGCAGTCCCATGCTTCTTGCAGATCTCTACCAGGGGAGAGAACTTATCTTCTATCCTTCTGATTTCATCAGCATACGTCTCGTCCGTATATTCAATCTGTTCAAATTTCTTTTTATCAGCATAGTTTCCAGGATTCACCCGTACCTTCTCTACGATAGTAGCTGCAAGCTCCGCAGCATTTGGGGTGAAGTGGATATCTGCAACTAATGGGACATTGCATCCTCGTTTGCGCAGCTCATTCTTAATGTTCTCCAGGTTTTGTGCCTCTTTAATGCTGGGAGCAGTAATTCGCACATACTCACAGCCTGCCTCTACCATGCGAAGCGTCTGCTCCACCGAACCCATGGTGTCCATCGTATCCACGGTGGTCATGGACTGCACCCGAATCGGGTTATTCCCACCGAGAGGAATGTCACCAATGAACACTTCCCTTGTTTTTCGTCGGGAATATTCTGTGAGGCTATTGCAATACTTCTGAATCATATATCTCCTAATTGAGGTCTGAGAACCACATCTTCAATCACACTTCGTTCACTCAACCGATAACTGGTGTAGATGGTTTCGGCAATATCTTCCGGTTTCATAAAACGTTCATCCGGAATATCTACTCCATCCCAGCTTGGTGTTCTCACCGCTCCTGCTAAAATGGACGTCACACGTACTCCAAACTCCTTTAACTCCTCTCTGATCGCTTGTGAAAAGCCATAAAGCGCAAACTTAGAAATCGAGTAAGAGCCGCCATTCGGGTAGGCTTTCAAGCTCGCCACCGAACAAAGGTTAAAAATATGTCCGCTCTTATTTTGTTTCATGGCTGGTGCAATAGCACGTGTCAGATGATACGCACTATATAGATTTGTGTCAATCATTTGCTCTAAGGCCCCATCCGCTTCTTCCAGTACTGATCCGGGATTAAACACACCTGTGTTGTTAACCAGGATTTCTACCGGCTTGGCAATCATCTGCACAAACTCAACAAAGTCTTTTACACCTTCCTTTTTTGAAAGGTCAGCCTTGAAGGTGTGAATGAGTGTCTGATGCTTTTCGCTTATTTCTTTTCTCAACGCATCCAGATCGTCATCTTTCCTGGAACAGGTAGCTACGGGCCACCCTTCGGAAGCAAATCGATCCACCAAAGCTTTTCCAATTCCTTTCGTTCCCCCGGTAATCACCACTAATCTCTCTGAATTATGCATGTTTCTTTTTTGATTATTCCTTAAGGTGTTATGTTTGACAAAGCTAACAATCTTAGCGTTCGCAACTTCATGAAGAGTTTAGGGAAATTCATCATCTTTTTAGGCCAATTGTTCGTCAGGAGAGAATCCTTTAAGACGTATGTCGTCAGGACTGTAGATGAAAGTATAAAGGTCGGATACAACTCTGTATTCATTGTTGTGATTGTTTCTGCCTTCATGGGGGCTGTTACAACTGTGCAAACTGCTTATAACCTCATTTCTCCATTAATTGCCGATCCAATCATTGCTCTGGTTGTTCGTGACATGACGCTTATAGAGCTGGCTCCAACTATTACAGCCATTGTATATGCAGGCAAAGTGGGATCAAACATTGCAGGAGAAATTGGAACCATGAAAATAACGGAGCAGGTAGATGCACTGGAGGTGATGGGGATCAACGCTACCTCTTACCTGGTTTTACCCAAAATAATCGGATCTGTTCTCATGTTTCCTGTTTTGGTTATCCTGGCAGGGTTTGTCTCCATATACGGTGGCTACCTCACTGCACTTTTTACAGGCGTAATTTCAGGAACAGATTATATCCTTGGTATACAAATGGACTTTAATTCATTCCAGGTCACATTCGCTTTGATAAAAGCAGTAGTGTTTGGATTCCTTGTAGCCGCAATCAGTTCATACAAAGGATACTTTACTACAGGTGGTGCCCTTGAGGTTGGTCAGTCGAGTACGAATGCAGTAACCAGCAGTTGTATCGCTATTCTTGCCGCAGATTATCTTCTTGCATATTTACTAGCACCACTACTCACTCCATGATTACGGTAAATAACATATCAAAATCATTTGATGATAAGCAGATACTCTACAACATTAATCTGCAGTTTCAACCAGGAAAGACAAACATGATCATCGGAGCTAGTGGGACAGGAAAAAGCGTTCTTTTAAAATGCATTGTTGGACTAGTAAGCCCTGATGAAGGCACGGTTGAATTTAATGGCCGGAGTTTTGCAAACGCAACTAAGGAACTGCAGACAGAAGTACGACGCGAAATGGGCATGCTTTTTCAGGGAGGTGCACTTTTCGACAGCTTAACAGTGGAACAAAATGTAATGTTTCCTTTGAATGTCCTAACCAAACAATCGGAAGAAGAAAAGCTGGAACGGGTTAATTTCTGCCTGGAAAGGGTAGGTTTAGAGGATGTAAATCGTAAAATGCCTTCCGAGATTTCAGGTGGTATGAAAAAACGCGTTGGTATTGCGCGAGCCATTGTAACAAAACCAAACTACCTCTTTTGCGACGAACCAAACTCCGGTCTCGACCCACAGACTTCCATTAAAATTGACAACCTCATCAAAGATATCACCGACGAATACGGCATAACAACAGTGGTTGTTTCTCATGATATGAACTCTGTACTGGAGATGGGTGATATTGTAAATTTCATGCATGAGGGAAGAATTCTCTGGACAGGGCCGAGTAGCGAAATTGGAGATTCAGATGTGCAGGAACTCAACGATTTTGTATTCGCCGGAAGACTGATGAAAATGGTTAAAGGAAAATAGGTTAAAAAAAAGCAGTTACCTGAACATTGCCCGTATGAATTGCTGAGGAATCTTCCGATTTTCTACCGTTGTAAAGTAGGGAGATTTGCATACCTTTCGAAAGTTTTTGTTGCCAATTAATCTGCCAGGTCTGGTTGGTTCCGGGTTGTAATGCATCCAATAGTAAATAGCCCAGATAAGAAGCCGGATCTCCTGAAAAGTCAATATTAACAACTGAAAACATCCCCCTTAGCGATCCACTCCCCGCCTGATTCCAGGTAATTTCTGAGCTATAGGTTTTAGTAAGCACTGATTCCGAACTGGATTCTGTGAATTCATTGTTTCTGGCTTTTCGTTCAAAGCTTCCGATCAATCGAAATACGTTGGAAGGCTGCCATATGATTTGAGGCCGGTAAGCATTGGTAACAATTTCGAAATTTCTTGAATCCAGAAAATCCGATTGATTTAATAATGTGCCCAAAGTTGTAGTTACTCTAAAGGTATATTCGGCACTTAAGTCCACTTTGGCATTTGACACCCATTCATTCTTTTCACGCGTCTCAAATCCCTGAACAAGCAGTTGTTTGTTGTCTGATGTCTGATAAGTAAAGTCTCCGGCAAACCCTCTCCCATTTCGGTTATAAAACATCGTATAGCGCTTACCATTCTGTGCAGCAATCAACTGATCATCGGATAATTGGATCGCAAATGGATTCAGTCTATCGTTATATGCATCCGAGGTGGTTTTATAATTAACATTCAGATTGATATTCGTTGAAAGCTTTGATGCGAATTGTTTAAAGCCACCTTGATTACGCCAACCAGCTGGGAATCGAGCATCAATGGTATGAAGATAAAAGGTCTGAAAGGAGGTGATGTAGTCGTCCGTTGGGGTAAAGATTTTTACGTAGTTTCTCTCATCCGGATTGATCGCTTCAAAAAACTCATTCAGGTCCTGAACACCATCATCATTTGTATCTCGCCAGGTGTGGGTTCCTTCTCCTGTTGCTACCGGTAGGTAAATAAACTCTCTCCTGAGCTCACGACTATTGCCGGAGGCATAAGAAAAATTGGATCGTATATTTCGATTCAAAAATGATTGAATCCAATTAATCCGGCCATTAATCACTTCGTCCTGACCAAGATTTAATTCAAGTTTATCTTCCACCTTACGATAGTTAAAGTCAGCAGTAACACTTCCCTTTTCTCCATTATAGCTGTATGAGGTTTTGAGGTTTTTTGAGAACAAGTAATCCTGTATTTCTCCATTCACAGGTAGCTGATCTCGTCTTAGTTGATATCCAATCCGGTAGGTTGACTTAGCTGAATCCGTACTTTCCAGGTATGCTTCATGGGCCTGATAGTGCATTAAAGAGCTAACGATGCTGTCACCACTCTGAATTTCATTCTGATCAAGATCAAAAATATACCCCGGAGCTAATTTCCATTTACGATAGCTTAAATCTGATTTTGATCTGACCCAATCTGTCGTCCGATCTAGTTGATCATTGGTTAAACGAAAATGGGTGCTGGATAATTGAAAGTTCGATAGCCGCTGATTAAAGTCAACGGATTGCTGCCATCCATCAATAAAATCGGAACGCTTCCTTCTGTTGAGTGAAGCTATAAATCTGTTCCCTTGATCCTTCTCAACACCTGCTTTTAAAAACAGGATCAAATCATCCGTACTTTCTGTACGATTAGGTGTGTAGTTCCAATCGCGATCGAATAAAATTGGACGGTACCGATCTATGAATGTGAAGTCTGCTTCATCATATTCCATGGAGATAGCACCCACCCATTTATAGTCACTGATAAATGCTGGTCTGCCTTGTGTTTGAATGGAAGTGAAATACCCTCTACTGCCATTATCGTCATCATCAATATTCGAATAAAGATTTTGGTCGGTCTTTGAAAAAGCAACCTCACCGGTCATTTTTTCATAAGCTGAGAGATTCACCTCACCACCGACCGTCATCATCTGCCTGCTGTTGGGCAAAGGAATGAAAGCTCCCGGTTGATAGTTACCCTGAGATACTCCACCTTCAGGTGACACCCATTCGTAAATTCTGCCATTGGCTGTAGTTTGCAAGAGCACATAATCTCCATTTCCAAATCCTACTTCAGAGAATGTGGGGCTGAATAATTCCTCAGAAGCATCTGTTGAGTATTCAAAAATCGATTCTGCTACTCCATCATTATCCACTGTATCCTTTCTGGAATAAAGAATCCTGTTTTCTGAAAATTGAACACTATCAAATCCGGTAATGAATGCCTGATCCAGGTTGTCGCCTATGCCTCTCAGTTGAGTGAGGTCATCCTCGCTGAGATTAAAACCAAAACTAGTATTCGGATTATCCCGCTCTCTATAATAGTTGGTAAATAATTTCACTTTTTCATTTGATACGGACTGATAAGCAGAAAGATTAGAACGGCTATAAAACTGCTCAGCATATTCATAATCAACCCGTATAATGGTGAACTGAGTAATGATGATGTGATTGTTAAAGGTTATTTCCCCAAGGTTATAATCAATCACATAGTCCCTATCAAACCCCCGTTCCATCTGTTTTCCATCAATGAATACCTTTTCGGAATTGGCCAGAACAATGATAAACCGTTCTCCATTTGGGCCTCTTAACTTGTAAGGCCCGGAAAGTCCGTCCACGGGTGGAATGATAGCTGAATTGAATCTGCCCTTTGACAATGCCCCGGAAACACGTGATTCGTGCTTCCAGTTTTCAGAACTTCCACGATAGCTAGCCTGAAGTCCCTGAATGTTTTTATAGTATTTAAGAAAATACCCTGCATCTGATGGTTGCTGAAGGACAATGTCCCCTGCGATTACATCAAATTTATCGTTGTACAGCTTGATGAAAACATTATCGAAATCGCGGATTTGCTGGGTATTTCCTTCCGGTTGATAAGGGACATTTTGATCCGTTATGACTGCAGATATATTCAAATTCTCGTCCAGCTTTCCATCCATCTGGAGGTTCAAACTGGAATTGACAAACAAGCTCTGCCGATTGCCGAATGACACTCCTCTTGAAATTGCGCCATATTTTTGAACTCCACCAAACTCAAATAGCTCTTCTTTTTCTACCAAGGACACCCCATTTATAATGATCCTATCCTCTCGGGAATCATCATAGTCTGCAATGTCACGATTTTGAAAAGGCTTGGTAAGAATAGTAGAAAGAACACGATAGCATACCTCTACCTCTCTAGATTGACTATCCACACTGATTGTCTGAGTAGAATCATTCCAGGTATATGAAGCATCTACCTGAATGGAACCGGACTCTATAAGTGTTGAATCCAAGAGAATTGATTGATTAGTTGGTATTATACGACACTTAAGGTTTTGACCCAAGGCATACTGACCAATAAAAATGAGCGCACTAAGAATTAGCCACCGGCATGGAAATGAAAAAGGTGGTCCCTTCATCCTGTTTAGATTCAAACCATATGTTGCCTCCCGCATTTTCAATTCCTTTTTTGGCCAATGCCAATCCTATGCCGCTTCCTGTTGACTTTGTACTAAAATAGTTCAGGAAAATCTTATCCTTCAATTCATTGGGAACTCCTTTCCCATTATCACTTACGGATAATAATCCTTTATCCGAGCGCTCTTCCAGTTTTACACTGATTTTCGCTTGCTTGTCAGAAACTGCCTGCAAGGCATTAAGTACGATGTTATTCAAAATCCTACGGAAGATATCTTTATCAGCTTCAATTTTAATATTAGGTGCAATATCAATCATCATTTCCACGTCTTCCGCACTGTAGAGTTCAACTACTTCCTTGATCAAATTTCCAAAATCAAAAACCTGATTGTCGGGTGCGGGCATTTCAGCAAATGCAGAAAACGACTCTGCAATCTGGCTCAAGGTATCAACCTGGGTAAGTAATGAGGTTAGGGTCTCATATTCCTTTGAAGCGGCATCATGCTTTCGAAGCATCTGCTGAATCTTCAATTGCATTGGAGTTAGTGGGTTTTTTATTTCATGTGCTACTTGTTTTGCAATCTCCTTCCAGGCCGTCTCTTTCTGACTTTTAGCCAGGGCAAGCTTGCTGTCTTCCAGCTTGACCAGCATTTGATTATAATCCTTCACAAGTGATCCGATTTCATCAGAAGATTCATATTGAATAGGTTTATTCACCTCTTGTAATGTGACCTTCCGAATCTTTGCAGCTACCATTCTCAGTGGATGTAACAGATTATTCAGAATGGCATTCCCAAACACAATTGCCATGATAAAGATGAATCCGAAAATGGTTATCAAATTACCAAAAACCTCAATCTGCTGCCTTCTTAAATGATTTTTAGAATCAAAGAAAGGCATGGCGATAAATCCGGCCACTTGATTATTAATGGTATTAACAACCGCATAGCACACTTTATAATCCAACGAGCCAACAGACTCTTCAGCGATTATGCTTTGATTTTCCTTTACAACCAGCTCTTCAAAAACGATTGGATTTATAAGGTTACCCTGAAGGTTCAAATTGAAGATTTCCGGCTGACTAGTAGCGACCAAATAACCAGACTCATTATAGAAACTGAGATCTGATTGAATGTAGCTGCTGATCTCGGCTAAGCGATAAGCACCTAGTTCGTTATTTACTTCCTCGATATCATTTGAAAGAATCTCTGATATGTACAAGGCCTGTTTAATGTAACTACGGTTTATTTCCTCTCTGTATGAAGTATTCAGGGTATTTAACAGTGCAAAACCGGCAATCAACAGCGGTATCATAAATGCCATTCCGAGGTAAAGCTGAATCTTGCTCGTGAAATTCAGCTTAAACCCATGCTCTATTGCAGAGCTGGTCACGCTAAAGGCACCAAATGAAAATAGCAGTAACAGGAAGAAAAATGAAAAATTCGTCAGTCTATCTCGCGCTTCGTACTTCTTTGAAATGATTAGAATGGTCCTTCCGTCATTTGTTTTTACGCCATAGTAATGCCTACCGTTCTTCTCGATTCCACTGCTATAAAGCTGCTCTCGTTCAAAGTCATCATGCTGAGGCCACTCTCCTTGTCCAAATTTGCTTCGATGGAAAAGTATATCGTCTCCGGCGAAAACAGCATAATCAAAATCATTGGATACCGAAAAGTATTTGTTGTCCGTTAAAAGCGCAGGGTAAACACTGGAAGGCACTCGCTTCTTTATTTGAAGGATAATCAAGCCCACCAAATCACCGACATTAATCTTGCAGATGTATTTAAAGTTAGTCCCCTCGTCTACGAAAAAAATGTTTTCGTAATCTGATTGATTCTCCGGGGTTAGCAAACTAAATTCCCGCGTAAATCGGGTGTTTAACTGGAGTTGCTGATAATCCTGAAATACAATTTCTAAATCATACTTGTTGAAGTATGGAGTCAGAAACTCACTTCTAATCTGCTCCTCAAGGACTCTCCTGCTTCTTTCACTCGCGATTAATGCCAGCTCCTCATTGCTGGATAGCCTTTTGATGGTTTGATCCAGGTAATACTCCCCCAGTACATCCCTTTTCAGCAAAAGATAATTGGCAAATTTTTTCTTGGCATCCAGCACCGCTCCCTCTTCATATTTGTAAATACAAAAAGCCAAAACAGATGAAATACCAAGACTTATAATCAGGATAAACAGAAGGTTAGCGTATGTAAATTCTTTGAATGATTTCCCCCATTGATAGCGAAGTGAAATCAATAAAACAGAAATATGCACTACGCTAAAAGTGATGGAAAGAATATCTAAAAATCCCATTACTACACCTGCTATTAAGGCTCCTGTAATTGCCTGAGCAATGTAATGACTGCTTCTGATTAGTTTAAGAGACAGGTAGGTAAAATAGAAATAACCAATACTCGCAAAGAGAATACAGAGATAAGCTACCGCTCTCAATGAATCAAATTGAATAGACTGACCTACATCCAGTGACAATTGAGAATTACTGATAATACTCCAGGCTATGTGTAGTACTACACCCGTCAGAATGGTATTTATGGCGCTGATAAGTGCTACTCCGGACTTAGATCGCCTAACCTGCTGCAAATAGGGTGCACCGGCCAGAATAATTAAATTCAGTAGCACACAGTTGATAAGTAAATCTCCAAGGGTAGGATTAACAACAGATGATGTGTATCGAATCGGGTCGAATAGCTCGTATCTAAAGAGCATCTGAAATGCCTCAAATTCGAGTGTTAAATACCTTAAAACGAAGAGAACAATTGTAGCTTTCCAGAATGAAGAAATGTTTTCCTTCGAAAATCGAAGGTATTCAATTGAGAGAACGATGATGATAATCACACTGACCAACACATCAACTACTCTATTGGGCATAGCCTTTACGTCGAAATACAAAAGGTCGCGATATACATAGTCTCCTGATGCTGCTGAGACATTAGTCACATACTTGTAAAGCTGATCGCTTTTATCCTCTGTGAGGTATTGATTGGTAATACTGTAGGACTTCAGCAATTGATGACAGGATACGTACACACATTGATCCTCTTTTATTTGCTGAACCAGAAATAGTCCCAGATCATTCACTACAACCTGAATAGTATCATTTCCAATGTTGGAAACAAAAGGTCTGTTGTCGCTCCAGTTCTCCAGCCTTCCTTTACAAATTGTACGCTTGCGGAAAGCATCATTTGACGATGATTCATTTTTCCAATCAATTAAATCGAGGTGCTGTGCTTCAACAATATTATCTAAGCTCTTCCGTGCCTTTTCATGTATGGTTTCTTCCCAGTCAATTGCAAAGTGATTGACGAAGATTGTGCTCAGGCACACAAGCAATAGTCCAATGGAAAGCTTATGATTCACAAGCTTGAATATACAATAATCACGCCTTTAAAGGCCTTAGCTCTTCCAAATAAGATAAAGAAATATGACCCTGGAATATCTAAAGTTCCATGGAAACAATAAGATAGCGGCTGCTAAAATGGAGATGAGATAAACATTTAGAGAAGGATCACCAAAGAAGTGGTAAAGTACAAATGCTGTAACAAGGAATATGGCTGTAGAAAAGCCATAGCTGACATACATTGCTCCATAGAAATTGCCGGGCTCCTTCTCATAACGAAGGTTACAATTAGGACAATTGGCATGCATGGAAGCCATCTTTTTTAAATTAGTTGAAGAATGAGTGAAAATCTCTCCTACTCTGCACCGGGGGCATTTAGCCTTTAAAACGCTCGTTAAAACTGACACTTTTTGTTGCTTTACTGTTTCGATACCATAAATAAATAATCACAAACACAACTACATAAGGGGTGAAGAACAGGAACATAATTCCATTATTCAAGCCCTCGGCTGTAGAAGTCTCACCTGCACTTACATTGTTCTTGATTTGCGTCCGGCACATGGCGCACTGTGCCCAGTTTATCAAGGGTAAAAGAAAAGTGCTTGTAAGAATTAAAAACTTTTTCATCTACAAAAAATAGTATGGTTTGATCATGAAGTAAACAATTACTCCTGTAATCGAAACGTACAACCAAACCGGATAGGTAAACTTAACCATTCGTTTATGTCGGGCTATCTGGTCTGTCAGTGCATAATAAAATGCGAACAGTACAAATGGCACAACTAAAATTGAAAGTAGTATGTGACTTGCAAGAATAACCAGATAGACAACCCGACTGGTTCCCGCTAAGGCTAATTCTTCTTCATTTAGTTGACCGTCATGATTCAGGTCACCGAACTTCACAGATTCTACACTTGAATGATACAGTACATAGGACAGTAGAAACAGCACTCCAAGAAACAGGGATGCAAACATAAATGACCGATGTACCTTTATATTTCCGTTCTTGATGGCTATTAAAGCCGCAATAAGCGTCAGTACGGTCATGGAATTAATTGTTGCATGCAAGCCAGGCAATAACTTAACCCAGTCTCCGGCTATGCCAAGTTTGGCAGGAAAGTAAATCAGGAATGCAACAATCATTGGGATAAGGATTGATACCAAATAGATAATCCTCAAATAAACTTTATTACCTGCTTGTGCCTTTTCCATAGGTCTGTTGAAGTTTAAGTATATCTAATTCTGTTAGCAGCTCGTCTACTCCGTCCCTGCTAAACTGATATGTTCCCCATAATCCCTTTTCGCTTACCAAAGCAAGGTCTGCTTCAGGTGTACCGATACAATCAAAGAAGCTCTGGTCTTTATAAGATAAAATAGCAGATCGTTTTTCCGCACCAAATTTGACACGGTTCATATAATTGGTTTCCACAACAGTGAGTGTATCACTTATGGAAACAATCGTAATTTCATTGTACGCTCCACATTCATTGGATAGCTCTTGCTTCAATGAAAGCGAGAAGTTGTTTGTCCCAAACAACTGTAGTATAAGATACCATGCGACAGGTATCAGAAATACGATGAAAATGATGAGTCGTTTAAGTCCCTTGCTTTTCAAAAGATCAATAAAGAACTTCTAAAATTGCTCCGCCCTGGTAGATCATAATGAAGATGAAAAACACTACAAATAGCATTGGTAGCACGATTGACATCTTCAGTGATTTCTTCTCATGACCTAAGTGCATGAATTCAGAAACAATGTAGTAGGCTTTTACAATTGTCAGTGCGATGAATACGATGATTCGAATCCACTTATGCTCATGTGGCACAGTGAATGCAATACCGAATTCCACAGCAGTAATGAGTGCTAGGTACCACATTACTTTCAGGAAGTTTTTCACTTTCGCCTTATCTACCGGCTTTACTTCGACTTGTGGAGTTTGCTGTTCCATTTATATGACAATTATAAGATTAAACTAAGTAAAAGAATGTGAATACAAAGACCCAAACAAGATCTACAAAGTGCCAGTAAAGGCCAACTTTCTCTACCATTTCATAGTGCCCCCTCTTTTCGAAGATGCCGACAGTTGCCTGATAAAAAATGATGAAATTAATCAGCACGCCACTAAATACGTGGAACCCGTGAAATCCTGTAATGAAGAAGAATAGCGCAGCAAAATTTGGAGGGCCATATTGATTGGAGGATAGCCCTGCTCCCATCAATGAGTTTCCAATTGCATTCATAGAGATATCAGCCCCATGAATAAAGTGAGCCCATTCCCAAGCTTGACATCCAAGGAAAGTAAGACCTCCTAAAATGGTCCAAAGCATCCATTTCTCAACCGCTTTTCTATCCATTCGCTCACCTGCTTCCACAGCTAGTACCATGGTTACACTACTCACGATCAGGATGAATGTCATTAGCCCTACAAATACCAATGGTGCACTCTCAATACCCAGTGCATGCATTCCAGGGAACGCCTCAAACACTTTTTCAGGGATTGGCCAGTATTCCTGTGAGAACTTAAAGTCAGCTACTGAGCCTGTATATGATGGGTGGCTGAAGCGGATTAAACCGTAAGTGATCAGCAATGCAGAGAAGGTAAAAGCATCTGACAAGAGGAAAAACCACATCATCAGTTTACCATAGCTCACTTTCATCGGGGATACACCACCAGCCCAGATGTTCTTATCTTTTTCGTCTACTATTACAGCCGAGTTAGCCATTCGTTTAGGTTTTGTAGGTTAATTATTGAAAATCAAAAATAAGTATAAAAACAACCAAAGTCCACCCAGAAAATGCCAGAATGTGGTACACATTTCTATGCGAAGTAAACTCTTGGAATGTACTTTATAGTTGAATGCTTGCTTTAAAACAATCAGTAAGAAAATCACTGCTCCAATCAAATGAACCACGTGCAATCCTGTGAACACATAAATGAAAGAACTAGCCGGGTTTCCAACAAAATGATACCCTCCATCAACTAGCTGTCCCCAGGCCTTAAACTGCCCAATCATAAATGCAATGGCCAAAACCGCAGTAATGGCTAATCCTATTCGGATGTTTTTAATATTGTTTCTTTTCGCCGAGATATAGGCGAAATGCATCGTCACACTACTCAGGATAATGATCGCAGTAGTGATCTTGAATAATGACGGAAACTCGATGTAAATCCAGTCTCCAATGGACATCTTCACCACATATGCACTTGACAGTGATACGAAAATCATTACCACTGATACCAAAAACAACCACATCGCAAATTTCTGTGGATGCATTGACCTAACCTTACCTGTTTCAATCTCTCCTGTCATATCTTATCTAATAAAAAGGTTATTTGCACAATGGGTAAATAAATAAAAGACCCAAACATAATTCTCCGGGCTTTTTGGTTGCTGGCATCTTTCATTAAGCTAAAGGTGGTAGCAAGAAACAATACCCCACATATAGTTGCCACTACACCACTTGTCAGTCCTGTTAATCCAAATATGGTTGGCAGTAAACCCAGTGGCAATAAAAACAAGGTATACACCATAATGTTTATGGCAGTACTAAGGTCTTTTCCACCCCCACCTGGTAAAAGCTTAAAACCAGCTTTTTTGTAATCTTCATCCGATACCCATGCAATAGCCCAGAAATGTGGGAATTGCCAGATAAACTGAATACCAAAAATGATCATCGCTTCATAGGTGAGCATTCCACTGGCGGCTGCCCATCCAATAAGTGGAGGCAAAGCTCCCGGAATAGCACCTACAAAAACTGCAATTGATCCAACTCTCTTGAGGGGTGTATAAACAAAAGCGTAAAGCAATAATGAAAGAAATGATAGTGCTGTGGCTAAAATATTGGTTGCCAATAGCATTAGAATCAACCCAGCCACGCCGGTTAAAATACTAAACCAAACCGCTTCTTTTTCAGTAATCCGATCAGATGGTAATGGACGATTTTTCGTCCGTTTCATAATCGCATCGTATTGTTGCTCAATGACTTGATTGATCGTAACTGAAGACCCGGATACTAAAAATCCTGCAATCAAAAACAGCATAAAGTTACCCCAATGAATGGCTGACTGACTCGCTAATGCATAACCAAACCCTGAAGAGAATACCACTAAAAATGAAAGCCTCGGTTTAAGTAGCTCGTAAAAAGCTTTCGCTTTAACTCCTGAGGAAATATCGATATGTGAAACGGTAGAATTCACTTAACAAATTTGAGTCGCAAAGTTAAATAAAACAGGTAGCTAAAGATGCCAACTGCCAGAATTAAATGAAGCGGTTGCAGCCAAACTGGAAAATCAAACCGTACCATCCCAATTCCAGCAATCATTGCCAAAAAAACTAAGAATACTAAACGCATACTTAAGTTGATAACCCATACCTGTTCCGTTTTTCTGGCATAGTAGAATATGGCAACTGCACCAATTAGAATTAACCATGAGTATGACCTGTGGATATAAAAGGAATCTGATAAACTTTGACTCCACTCACTCCTGCCAATGGTGGAAATCAGCAAATCATCAATTACTCCACGTACCTCTGTTCCAAGAATCAATTGAGGTATGAATAACAATGTTGTTAATAGACTGACAATAAATAGGTTTTTATCAGGATAAATAGATAGTTCTCTAACTCGGACATTCATCCAGATAAGCATAGCTACAATGACTAAGGCCAATAACATATGAAAGGTTATGAAGCCATGAAGTAGGTTGGTGGACACAACTAAAGATCCAACCCAACCCTGGAAGCCTGTTAAAACAAATATCATGACTCCCATGAAAGGAATCCATTTTGACCTGCTTCGAAAAGCAAAAGCGAAAATCATGTTTAGAAAAACTAGAAACCCTATTAATACGCCAACCAATCGGTTAACATATTCAATCCAGGCTTTGGTTACGTCAAACTCTTGCTCTACAAGGACTGCTGGATCTTCAGTAATTTTTTTACTTAGCTCTTCATAACCGAGTGAATTGAATAAACGAGCAAGACGCTCATTCTTAGTGATACGCTGCTCCCTGAAAATATCCTGATAATTAGCCGGCAGTCCCTCAGCTGTTATAGGGGGAACATAGGAACCAAAGCATTTTGGCCAATCTGGACAGCCCATGCCTGCACCCATCACACGCACAATGCTACCCACCAGGATCAGTACGAATACTGATCCCAGCGTAATTGCATTTATCCTTAAAAAATTCTTTCGGTTAATTAGCCTTTTCAACTCCGCTCAAATCTTCATCCTTAGTTAGCTCGTTTTCATGCTCAAGGTTAGATTCAGGAGTGTGAGAGTAAGGTACAGTTTGCGGAATGAAATCATCCTTTGCTCCTGGCTTACTGTAATCGTATGGCCATCTGTATACATATGGGATAGCTCCAATCCAGTTTCCATGTCCAGGGAATCTTGGAGTTGTCCACTCCATGGTGTTAGACTTCCATGGATTTTTAGGTGCAAGTTTTCCTCTGTAAATAGAATAGAAGAAGTTAAACAGGAAGATAAACTGTGCTGCAAAAGTCAAAATAGCCGCAACACTTACCAATGCATTCAAATCACCATAAATGCTGAATGTCTCAAACGATGTGAATGAATAATATCTTCTTGGGAAACCGGCAATTCCGATATAATGAAGTGGGAAGAATACCAAATAAATTCCTACGAATGATAACCAGAAGTGAAGTTTACCCAGCTTATCATTCATCATCCGACCAAACATCTTAGGGAACCAGTGATAAACCCCGGCAAGCATTCCAAAGAATGCAGCACTTCCCATTACCAGGTGAAAGTGCGCTACTACAAAGTAGGTATCGTGTAAATTGATATCCAGCACGGAGTTTCCAAGGAATATACCTGTCAATCCACCTGATATAAAGAAAGACACCAACCCTATCGAGAATAGCATCGCAGGAGTAAAGACAATATTACCTTTCCACAACGTGGTGATGTAGTTAAATGCTTTAATCGCGGATGGAACCGCAATTACCAATGTTAGGATGGTAAATACTGAACCTAAGAAAGGATTCATTCCTGTCACGAACATATGGTGTGCCCATACGATAAAAGACAAAAATCCAATTCCCAACAATGAACCAATCATCGCTTTATAGCCAAAGATTGGCTTACGTGCATTAGTTGCAATAATTTCTGAAGTGATTCCCAGTGCCGGAAGGATTACTATATATACCTCAGGGTGACCAAGGAACCAGAATAAATGCTGGTACAAAATCGGGCTACCACCTACATTAGGAAGTGCCTCCCCAGCAATAAATATCTCTGAAAGGTAGAAGCTTGTACCAAACGATCTATCAAAGATCAAAAGCAAAGCTGCTGAAAGCAATACAGGGAAAGAAAGCAGACCCAGAATTGCAGTGATAAAGAACGCCCAAATGGTCAAAGGAAGTCTTGCGAAAGACATCCCTTGCGTTCTCATGTTGATGATTGTTGTGATGTAGTTAATACCTCCCAATAGAGATGAGGCAATAAACAATGCCATGGATACTAACCAAAGCGTCATTCCTAACCCTGAGCCCTGTATCGCTTGTGGTAGTGCGCTCAATGGCGGATATACGGTCCATCCACCACCCGCAGGTCCTGTCTCAATGAATAGTGAAATGAACATCACCACACTGGAAGCAAAGAAGAACCAGTAAGACAACATGTTCATAAAGCCTGAAGCCATATCACGTGCTCCAATCTGAAGTGGGATTAAGAAGTTTGAAAATGTGCCACTCAAACCTGCTGTCAAAACGAAGAACACCATAATGGTTCCGTGCATGGTCACGAGTGCCAGATAAAATTCGGCATCCAGTTTACCTGCTTCAGTGATCCACTGGCCCAGTATTGGTCTCATCCATTCCAGACTCATTTCAGGGAAACCCAACTGAAGCCTGAAGATGATGGAAAGACCTCCACCTATTAATGCCCAGAAAATCCCTGTAATCAAGAATTGCTTCGCGATGGTCTTATGATCAGTCGTGAAAATATACTTGCTTACAAACCCCTGCTCGTGATGCTCATCGTGGTGATCATCGTGAGCTAAATCTTCCTGTAGTTGTATATCTGTTACTGACATATCTAATTATTTTGAACTGCTTGCTGCAGTTGTAACTTTTTGTTCTTTCTCAATGTTTTCAATTCCGGCAGCAATTTTCGCTGCTTCTTTCAAATCCTCCGGAACCTGGCTCAAATAGCTCGGATTCTGCTTAAGAAATGTGTTTTCCTGGCTTTCTTTATACCAGCTATCATATTCATCCTGATCCAGGACGGTAATGATACCCTTCATACCGTAGTGGCTTTTTCCACAAATCTTGTTACACACCAACTCGTAGTTAAAATCCGGATTCCCGGTGATCTCTCTCATCTCTGCCGTGCTCACCGTCGGTGTAAACCAAAACTGAGTAGGCATGCCCGGTACTGCATTCATTTGCATTCTAAAGTGAGGATTGTATACACTATGGATAACATCTCTTCCTCTAATCTTCAATAGAACAGGCTTATCTTTAGGTAGAACCAATTGTGTTGGCATGAAATCATCATGACCATTTTGGTCCTCCAGATCAATACCCATCGAATTAATTGCATCAATCTTTCTGAAATCAGAATCTCCTAATGCTCCATCTTTTCCGGGATACCTAAATGCCCATGCATATTGATAACCCATCACCTCGATTAATTCAGCGTTCTCTGGTGCAGGTCCTGTTACTACATTCCATTGCTTCAACCCTGAAATGATCAACCATGCTAGAACGATTGCCGGAACAATTGTCCAGATCATTTCAAGCTTGTTGTTGTGTGGGTAATAGTGAGCTGTATTTGTCTCTTTGTATCGGTACTTCCAGCTAAATCCAAATAGGAATATTTGAGTGACGATAAATACAAAAACTGTAATCGCCATGGTGATCCAGAAGAGATTTTCTGTGATTACCGCATGCTCAGAAGCTATCGGAAGGTTGTAATTATCATATTCCGTCATGGAGAAATAGAAAAAACCTACCACTCCTAATACAAGGAATATAATCATCAACACTCCCTGGAAACTATTCCCTGAAGGCACATGACTTTTGCTTTTATCTTTCTTTACAACATCAACTAAAGTGGTGACGCGGTATGCTGTGAATATCACAGCTATAATGAGAATGACCGCTATAAAAATGATTAAATTAAGCATATCCTATCCCTCCTATTAAATATGATGATGTAAACTTTCTTTCAACATTGGATGATTCTTTGCGAACAAAGGTGCTTTTGAAAGTGCATTAAATGTCACATACAAGAAAGCACTTAAGTAAACCAGTATCAATCCGATTTCAAGGAATCCAAAACCGCTGCTGTCACCGACAGTACCAGGAGAAACCATTAGATAAAAATCTAACCAGTGTCCAAATACAATCGCAGGACAAACAACTTTCAGGATTCTTGTTTGTCTCTTCGAATCTCTAGTCATTAAAACTAAGAAAGGGAAGAAGAAGTTTAGAATTAAATTGATATAGAAAACAGGAGCATAATGATCATCTTTCCAACGCTCCATGAAGTAAATAGTTTCCTCAGGAATGTGTGCGTAATAGATCAATAGAAATTGCGAGAACCATACGTATGTCCAAAAGATGGTAAAGGCAAAAACAAACTTTCCTAAGTCATGAATATGGTTTTCATTCACTACAGAGAGATATCCTTTGTCTTTAAGCATCACAACTATAAACAGCGTGAGAGCTAGACCCGCTACCCACCAGCTGGCAAATGAATACCAGCCAAACATCGTACTGAACCAGTGAACGTCTATAGACATAATCCAATCCCAGGCCGCCATTGATGATGATACGGCAAAGAATACAAGGAAAATGGCTGAAGTAGATCTCATCTTATACCACTGTGTGGTTCCACCTTCTATATCTTCAGCAAAAGCCAATTTTCTAAGCTTTCTAAAAAGTAAATACCAAACTCCAAAAAAGATAACCAGTCTCCCAACCCAGAATAATGGAAACTCTCCACCCTCTAATGGCCAGAAGAAATATGGAGCTTTTCCCTGAACGATTTTATCTCCACCAACTTCAGCATAAAGATCCGCATGCGTCCAGTGGAACAAGTCATGCCCACCTATCAAAAACACAACCAACATCAATACAAATGCGATTGGTAGCCAACTACCGAATGCGAATGGTATCCTTTTTATTCCAGCAGACCAACCTGCCTGTGATGCGTATTGAATTGCAAAAAAGAAAACACCAATAATTGCCAGTCCTGCAAAAAACACATTGTTTATCCAAAGGTTGGAAAGCAATCGTTTTACAGATGGGCTGCTACCATGATGTGCTCCTTCTTCACCATGCCCTTCTTCCGATTCGTCACCATGATCTTCAGCACCATACGGCTCTTCACCATGACCATCGGCAACAACTTCTGCATGATCGCCACCATGACCGCCACCATGATCACCTGATCCCAATGTAAAGTAGCCTAGCACAGAAAGCACCACCCCAACCAATAAGGTTATGATTAAGCGTTTCTTGGCAGTAGCAGTAAATTCAAATCTTTCTTCTGATACCATGAGTAGACTTTAATTCTTCTTTTGCAATTCTTTAACATATCGGGCAATTCTCCACCGATCATCAGGACTTACCTGTGACCCATGAGCACCCATTAAACCTTTTCCAAAAGTGATCACATGAAAAATGTGACCTTCTGTAATCTCTAAATATGCAGCACCATTCAAGTTAGCAACTCCAGCATATGCTTCAGCAACTAACCCATCTGCATTTCCTTCAGCTCCATGACAATGTTTGCAGTAGCTTTCATACAATGCTTTACCATCCTTTATCACACTTTCATCATCAGCAGCAAATGGACTTTCAAGTGTAGCCGCTGCAGTTTCCAGATCATCAATGGTCATACGTACCGGAAGAGGCTGCCCTCTTCTTACGGTGTTTGCCACCGGCTCTCGCATGTTCATTTTAAATTCATTGTATGGATTTGAGTTGTAAAACTCTCCATGCCCGTCTTCTTCGTTCGAATCCAGCCAGGAACCCTCATCCTCATTTGTAATCTGAGTAAGTGGTTCGTATGGGGTAGAGTGATACATTTGAGGAGCGTATTCCAATCCAGTATCATCAACACCAGCTGCACATGAAGCTACAAGTGCTCCAATCGTGATAATTCCTAAATATCTAAGCTTCTTTAGTTGCATTATCAATCAAACTTTTTATTGTTAACCTCTGTAGCTCCACTTCCCTGCAAAACCTTCTTAATGTCTGCTTCAGATTTATCGTTTCTTTCAAGATCAATGGCCATCACATGCTTATCATCTGTGATTCTGATATCATAAATTCTTGGCTTACCCCAAGGCTTCAAATTAGAGATCACAAAGAAAGTACCTACCATCCCGAAAGAAGCCAGTAGTACCGTCATTTCAAAAGTCACCGGAATAAAAGATGGAATTGGAATATAATCTTTACCTCCAATGATCATCGGCCAGTCAATGCCCATCATACCAATCATCATGGTCAATGCCAGACATGTACCTGTAATCCCAAACAAGAAAGCTGCAATAGATAACCAGCTTCTTTTGTACCCTAAGACGTCTTCGATTCCATGAACAGGGAATGGCGAATAAACCTCTTCGATTTTTACACCAGATTCCCGGACTGTCTTGATGGCATCCATCAAAACATCTTCATCATCATAGACGCCCAGTACGTAATTTGTTCCTTGAGACATATTTCTTAATTATATAAATCTACTTAAACACTCCACTTCCCTATCCTATTTACCGCCGGACTGTGTCCGGTCACCAGTTGCTTTAATAATACTTTTTACCTCAGCCATATTAATCACAGGGAAAAACTTGGCAAACAAGAAGAACGCTGTGAAAAACAAACCGAAGGTGAATACATAAACTCCTACATCATACATGGTTGGGTAAAACATCGCCCAACTTGATGGAAGGTAGTCTCTATGTAATGAAGTAACAATAATTACAAATCGCTCGAACCACATTCCAATGTTTACAATAATTGAAATGACGAAGGTTGCTGCAAGATTTGTTCTGATTTTCTTGAACCAGAACAACTGAGGTGAGATCACATTACAGGTCATCATCGACCAGTATGCCCACCAATAAGGTCCCGTTGCTCTGTTTATAAATGCGTACTGCTCAGCCTCTACTCCTGAGTACCAGGCAATAAAGAACTCAGTGATGTAGGCGATACCTACTATCGACCCTGTTACAATGATGATGATATTCATCATCTCAATATGCTGGATCGTTATATAATCTTCTAATTTATATGCCTTTCTGGTTACCAGGAGAAGTGTAAGTACCATTGCAAATCCGGAAAAAATCGCTCCTGCCACAAAGTAAGGCGGGAAGATGGTTGTATGCCATCCGGGGATCACTGAGGTAGCAAAGTCAAATGATACAATGGTATGCACTGAAAGTACAAGTGGTGTGGCTAATCCGGCAAGCACAAGAGAAACGGTCTCATAATGCGACCATGTTTTAGCGCCACCTGTCCATCCGAAGCTAAGTGCTCCGTAAATAGCTTTTGAAATCTTGTTGGTAGCTCTATCCCGAATGGTGGCAAAATCAGGAATCAAACCGATGTACCAGAATACTAATGATACAGAGAAATATGTTGAGATCGCAAATACGTCCCAAAGAAGTGGCGAGTTAAAGTTTACCCACAAAGATCCAAATGTATTTGGTAGTGGCAGTGCCCAATAAAATCCTAACCAGGGACGACCCATGTGTAGTACAGGGAACATAGCAGCACAGATTACAGCAAAAATCGTCATCGCCTCTGAAGCCCTGTTAATAGACATTCTCCAACGCTGACGGAAAAGTAAGAGTACAGCAGAGATCAGGGTTCCTGCGTGACCGATACCTACCCACCATACGAAGTTAGTGATATCCCATGCCCATCCTACTGTTTTATTAAGACCCCACATTCCGATTCCATCCCAAAGAGTAATTGCTACTGCATACCCTCCGGCAAGGAGAAGTGCTAAAGAGACGGCCATAGCCAGCATCCACGTTACCGTAGGTTTCTGCTCTACTCTTCCAGCAATATCCTCAGAAACATCGTGGACTGTCTTTCCACCCGTTACTAAGGGTATCCGTACTTCTGATTCTGCGTGCATTATGCTTCTATTTTATCGTTTTTGTCTTTATTTCTGATTTTGGTCAAGTACCAAACGTTTGGCATTACTCTTAACTCCTCCAGCACATGATATGCTCTATCCTCAGTTGCCTCTACACTTTTATCGCTGTACTTCAACTTCAATGTTTTTGATATTCTGCTTTCCGGATCTTTCATATCTCCGAATACCAACGCATCCGTAGGACATGATTTCGCACAAGCTGTTTGGATTTCACCATCAACCGGTCTTCTTCCCTCCTTCTTAGCATCAAGTTTTCCAGTTTGAATTCGCTGAACGCAGAAAGTACATTTTTCCATAACCCCTCTTGCTCTCACAGTAACGTCAGGGTTCAATACCATTTTACCCAAATCATTATTCATCGGAGTGTTCTTGTCGAACTTAGCATTATCATGGTACTTAAACCAGTTGAATCGACGCACTTTATATGGACAGTTATTCGCACAATATCTTGTACCAATACATCTGTTGTAAGTCATTTGGTTAAGACCTTCGCTAGAGTGTGTTGTAGCTGCAACCGGACACACCGTTTCACATGGTGCATTGTTACACTGCTGACACATCATCGGTTGGAAAGTCACTTCTGGATTCTCAGCAGCAAGTTCTTTCTGCTTAACCTCCATCAGGTTTTTATCATCAGAAGTAAGCTCGTTCTCAGGTCGCTCACTGTAGTATCTGTCGATACGAATCCAGTGCATTTCTCTCCTGTTTAGTACTTCTTCCTTACCAACAACCGGAATATTGTTCTCAGTCTGACAAGCCACTGTACATGTTCCACAGCCTGTACAAGAGTTCAGGTCTACGATCATTCCCCAATGGTGATTCGGGTATTCATGACCTTTCCAAAGTGATACGGCGTGTGGTCTTACCTTCGTTCCATCCGCCTTTGAGATCATTGGGAATGATCTACCGGCTTGAGGGTCTTTTTGGTATTCACCAAGCGTAGACTCCTGAATTACAGTCTCTCTTCCGGAGTAAGTTTGAGCAGTTTGAGTTTGCGCTACTTTGCGCACATCTCCATTTAGTTCAATCGTTGCTTTCCCGGTATAACTAAGTCCTGTGTTAGAACTGCTAATCAGCTGATATGCATTAACACCAACACCATTTCCTACTTTACCAGCCGTAGTTCTTCCATAACCCACAGCTAGACCTACTGTTCCGTAAGCCTGACCTGGTTGAGGCATTACCGGAGCAGTAACTGACTGTCCATTGACGGTAAGGGTTGCCACCTTGTAGTCCATGTCTCCACCTTTCACATCCCATCCATTTTCTCTGGCCTGACGTGGAGAAACAGTTAGGTAGTTATCCCAGCAAGCTTTTGTAATCGGGTCCGGCATTTCCTGCAACCATGGGTTGTTTGCCTGAGTACCGTCACCTACTGAATAATTTGTATAAAGTGCTAACTCCAAATCATCTGATTTAGCTGAGTAACCTTTCAGATTTCCACCAACTACAACTGCATCAACAGACACTGTTTTAGTTGCTGCAGCTGCCTCAACATTGTAGAACCCGTCATGTAAGCATTTATCGAAGAAGCTGGTCACATCACCATCAGCGAATGGCTGCCATCCAGTCTTCACAAATTCGTAATAAGAAGCGTTAATATCAGACCATCTCAAGAAAGATTCCTGAGCCTGTCGTGTATTGAAAATATTTTTAATGGTCGGCTGTGAAAGCGTTATATGCCCTGTCACCGGCTCAAAATCATTCCATGATTCCAAATAATGATGATCAGGAGTAATATACTTCACTGAACTACTTGTTTCATCCATTCGATCTGAAGTCGAAATCGTAGTTTTCACTTTTCCTAAAGAGCTTATCAACTGAGCTCCCATTGGATGATCATATGCAGGGTTACAGTTGTAGAATATAACTGATCCTACTCCTCCTGCTTTTACATCATTTACCAATTGAGCAAATGCAGCATCACTTCCTTTACGTGTATTCACACTTCTGGAAAGATCAATCGTAAATCCGTAGCTCTGAAGTAAATCATTAATAGCAATAACAAGCAGCTGAACATTCTTATCATTCGATCCGCAAACAACCAGCGATTTGCCTCTTGACTTCCAAAGGTCATTGGCCGCTTTCTCAAGCATTACTGAATCTTCAAGCCTTGCAACACCTGTTGTCGCAGCTCCGGCTTTTTGTGCTATAAGATTATATAGGTTAGCAACATACAACCCTTCCTGTGAAGGTTTAATTGGCTGTCTGTAGTCTGCATTTGAACCTGTCAATGAAAGGTTAGATTCAAAAGCATATAGCCTTGACATCTCTTTCTTATCTGGTCCTAGTTTTCTTGTCGCAGCAAATTGTTTGTTATTCACTGCCTGATTTGGCCATGCTCCTAAGAAATCTGCTGTAAAAGAAACGATGGTACTCGCTTTTGAGAAGTCATGGACGGGTAAGCTCCTGGAACCGGTTGCTTCACCATAAGCGTCAAGTAAACCACTGAATGAAACAGGGTCGTACTGAATATGCTCTACATCGCCATATTTATCTCTTAGTGCCTGAATAGCACGTGCTGTGCTCGGGCTACAATTTGAATAAGAAACAATTGAAATCTTGCCGGCGTTGGCTGCAAGCTCAGTTTTAATTCTCCCATCAATGGTTTCCCAGTCTGTGTCTTCTCCTGCAATTTTAGGATTTTGAAGACGCTCGCCATCATAAAGTGAAAGGACTGAAGATTCAACCTGAGTAGTTGTACCTCCCTGGCTGATCATTGAAAGATCATTACCTTCAATTTTTATGGGTCTCCCCTCTCGTGTTTTTACAACTACAGAAGCAACATCGTTACCCATCGCATAGGTGGAAGCATAATAATTTGCTACACCAGGATCAACATCAACAGGTTTGTTTACGTAAGGAATCGCCTTTCGAATTGGCGTCTCACATGCCGCTAAAGAAACAGCAGCAACTCCAAAGCCCATCAATTTCAGGAAATCCCGCCTTGAAGGTTCACCGTTTTCTCCACCATTGATTGGCAAATATTCCGGGAATTCTTTTGAAGCTCTATCTTGGAAATCAGCATTGTTTTCCAATTGCTCCAACCCTTTCCAGTATTTCTTAGTTTCTTTCATTTAGATCAGCTGTTTTCGAATATTAATAGTGACATTTAGCACATTCCAACCCACCGATATCTTCAACTTTCATCGGCTCCTTGCTTTGCTCAGAGTGAAGCTTCACAAGCTTGTCATAATATTCGTTTCCTTTCGTATTTACATCAGTTTCTCTGTGACAATTGATACACCATCCCATGGTAAGGCTGGAGTATTGATACACCACTTCCATTTCCTTGATTGGGCCGTGGCATGTTTCGCACTCAAGATCAGCTACATTGACGTGCTGTGAATGATTGAAATATGCTAAATCAGGTAGATTGTGAACCCTCACCCACTCTATTGGTTTAGTGTCTGTACCGTATGTCTGAGTCGCAGGATCATAATCGATCGCTGCGTAGATTTTTGCAATTTCATCTGAAACCCCATCTTGTCCTCCAACATTCTTGATTTGTGAGTGACAATTCATACAAATGTTTGGAGAAGGGATGTTTGCTGATTTTGACTTGTTCACACCTGTGTGACAATACTGACAATCAATTTCGTATTGTCCGGCATGCAATTCATGAGAGAATGCAATCGGCTGTGTTGGTTGATAACCTTGCTGTACACCTATTGTGAATGCGCCATCAATCAACGTTTTCAAAACAATGATTGTGAAAACGAATATCACCAGGCCAACAAAATTGTTGCTCTTCAGAAATGCTCCAACATCAAATTGCTGCGAAACCACTTCCTGCTCTGCTTCATCTAAGCCCTTAACATCCTTAAGATGCTTAACAAGCGTTCTGGCGGCAATGATCAGCGCTACAACCGCGAGTGCTAATACAACCACCAAAATGATGATGATGGCCATTAAATAAGATGATGAAATAGAATCACTACCTTCATCTCCTACATTCCCAGTATCACCAGGATCAGGGGGAGGTGGGCCTTTTGCTGTTTCAGCATTTATATAGGCAAGAATCTCCATGACCTGCTGGTCACTGAATGGAAATGCCTGCATCAAAGTTTGATTGTATTCTTCGTAAAGAGCTACTGCTTCAGGATCCCCATCGGCAATCATTGCCTGTGAGTTTTTAATCCAGGAGTTCAGCCACTCAACCGATCTGCGCTCAGTTACGTTATTAAGCGCTGGACCAATTCGTACTTCCCAAATTCTATGACAAGTTGTACAGTTAGTCTTGAAGGTAGATTCCCCTGCAGCAATTACGCTTTCGTCAGTGGGTATTTCCTGAGCTTTAAGACTCAGGGTGATAAATATTCCTAAAGCAAGGCTCAGAAATATTCGGGTTAGATTCGGTGTTGTTTTAAACATGTATTCCGATGGCTTGAGATCAAACGCGTACAAAAGTAACATTGGGTTGTTGTTTTTCAAAGGTGGGTTTTTACCCTACTACCCACTTACTTACTATGCTTTTGTAAGGTGTTGTATTTCAGGATCTTAATTATGAATAAAATCAAAAAATTCACCTTATTTAGAATTATTTTAAATAACTAAAACCAATTGTTTATTTGGTGATTTCGACAGGGTCAGTATTTTCCCTTAGGCCTCCGTTGAGGTAATCATATAGAACCTGATGAATGCTTGGTCGCACGTTGAGTTCGTAAAGTGCTCGCTTTGTTCTGGACGGGTAAACCCGATTGGTGAGGAAAACGAAAATCAACTCATTTTCAGGGTCGCCCCAGGCAAGCGTCCCCGTGTAGCCTGTGTGACCAAAACTTCTAAAGCTTGCGCTTCTCGCCACACTGCTTCGAATAGAGTCATACTCCAGCAATGGCATATCAAAACCAAGCCCTCTTCTATTTTGATTGTTTGGATATTGAGCAGTAGTAAATAGTTGTATGGTTTGTGGCTTTAATAATACTACAGAATCAACCTTTCCATTATTGATAAACAGATTAAATACTTTGGCTAGATCTTCAGCATTACTAAAAAGCCCCGCATTTCCGGAAATTCCCTTCATCATGATCGCCCCCTCATCGTGCACTTTCCCGTGTATCGGCTCCATCCGAAAAAACGTATCAATTTCTGTTGGGACGATCTGCTCCCGGGCAAACTTCTCAAGTGGATTGAAGGTTAGGGTACTTGCCTGTAATGGTTCATAAAAATGAGTCTCCAAATATGTCTGATAGGAAGTATCCGTCAGATTTTTCACCAACTCAGGAATGAGGTAAAAAAATAAGCCTGAGTAGCGATACTTTTTTTCATCTGAAACATCACTTTTTCGAATCATCTTTTTAATTCTCGAATAAAAATCGCTGTGCAGATACAGGCTGTCAGAAAGTGGAAATGGATAGTCCTCATCTAATTGATCTGAAACGGTTCGGTTTCTAAACTTTCCGTTCTTCCTCCTGGATTCCTGATGATATGGAATCCAAGGGTAAAGTCCTCCTTGATGAGCTAATGCCTCCCTGAAGGTCACGCGTCCTACTTTTCTACCCAGCTTATCAATATGATCTCTGATTTCGTCTTCCAGATCAATGTGATCATCTTCATATAGTTTCATCATCGCTAGTGTACCTCCGACAACTTTGGTAATGGAGGCTAAATCATAAATATCGTTGACGGCAACTCGCCTTATCGAATCATAAGTATGATGTCCGTATGATTTCAGAAAGAATAGACTGTCAGCCTTGCTTGCATATACAACGCACCCGGGAAAAGCCTCCTGGTTTATCGCTTCATAGACGATGCTATCAATTAAATAGTGAAGCTTTTCATAAGATTGAGCGTTAGCGAAAACACTCAAGAAAAAGAAAATAAAAAATAAGGTGCCTTGGAGCTTTTGCATGTTCTATTTTTGATGCTTATCCGTTTAATCAATGAAGCAAATCAAATATTTTATTATTGATTTTGATAGCACATTTACGCAAGTAGAGGCATTGGATGTACTAGCTGAAATCTCTCTCAAGGATAACGAAAATCGATCGAAAGCCATTGAGGAAATAAAGACTATTACTGATCAGGGAATGGAAGGAGGAATTTCGTTTCGCGAATCACTGAAGAGACGCATTGATATCCTTCAGGCTAACCAAAAAGATTTGCCTGAATTGGTAGAACGACTCAGTAAATTGGTCTCACCGTCTTTTCAGCGAAACACTGAGTTCATCAATAAGTACCGGGAACAGATTTACATTGTCTCAAATGGCTTCAAAGATTTCATTGTTCCAATTGTTGAAAAGCTGGGCATAAAATCCACCCATGTTTATGCGAATGAGTTTGAATATGACACAGATGGAAATATTATAGGCTTTGATGAAAACAATATACTATCAGGCAACAACGGGAAACCTAAACAAATTGAAAGTCTGAAACTGGATGGAGAAGTGTTTGTGCTTGGTGATGGATTTACAGATTATGAAATAAAAAAGGCCGGTCTTGCGCACAAGTTTTATGCTTTTACGGAGAATGTGCGAAGAGAGAAAATCCTGAGCGAAGCGGACCATGAAGCTCCTTCGCTAGATGAGTTTTTATTTACTCAGAAGCTGGAAAGAGCCCACTCCTATCCTAAAAATAGAATAAAGGCACTTTTATTAGAGAATATTCATGATGGGGCTATCCAAAGACTGAGAAAGGAAGGCTATCAGGTAGAAGTTTATCCTTCCGGCATGACTGAAGATGAACTTGCGGAAGCCGTCAAGGATGTGAGTGTCTTAGGCATTCGCTCCAAAACGATTGTAACCAGAAAAGTACTTGAAAATGCCAAAAGACTATTGTCTATTGGAGCTTTTTGTATCGGCACTAATCAAATAGATTTAGTAGCTGCGCAGCGAAAAGGTGTCGCCGTTTTTAATGCTCCCTTTTCAAATACTCGTTCCGTAGTGGAGCTTGCTCTTGCAGAGATCATTTTGTTGATGAGAAACCTTCCAGATAAAATGAATCAAATGCATCAGGGGAAATGGAACAAATCAGCCTCTGGAAGTTTTGAAGTAAGGGGAAAAACACTTGGGATAATCGGATATGGTAAAATCGGCTCCCAATTGTCTGTTTTAGCGGAATCAATAGGCATGAATGTCCAATACTTCGATTTGGAAGAAAAGTTGGGATTAGGTAATGCAAACCCTTGCTCAACATTGGAAGAACTTCTTAGCACTTCGCATGTGGTGAGCATCCATGTGGATGGAAGATCAGAAAATGAGTGGATGATTGGAGATAAGGAGTTCGGTCAAATGAAAGATGGGGTGGTATTCATTAACCTAAGCAGAGGTCACATTGTAGACATTGATGCGCTTAAAAAATATATAGATAATGGTAAGATTCATGGCGCGAGTGTCGATGTTTTCCCGGAAGAGCCATTGAGCAATGATCATCCGTTCAAATCCCCACTTATGGGCCTCAGGAACACGATTCTAACTCCTCATGTAGGCGGTAGCACACTGGAAGCACAGGAAAATATTGCTGATTTTGTTCCATCAAAAATCATCGAATACATCAATACAGGTTCGACGACTAACAGTGTGAATTTTCCAAACATTACTTTACCTAGCCTCAGCCAAGCTCATCGTTTTATTCATATACATAAAAACGAGCCGGGGGTATTGGCGGACATTAATAATGTACTCGCAAAACATGGCATCAATATTGGAGGTCAATACTTAAAGACTAATGATATTATCGGGTACGTTATTACGGATATAGATAAGAACTATGATGAAGAGGTAATAAAAGACCTGAAATTGATAAAAGGCACCATTAGATTCAGAGTTTTATATTAAGTTTAAAGCAAATTTTAGATAAAACCACCCAACCTAAGGAGCTTATTTTGACGTTTATAAGCTAAATTGTAAATAATGAGTTATCCGCTTAATTGGAAATCGCTTAGTACTAAAGATCAATTCGACCAATTGGTAGAGAATTCGAGAGAGAAGCCTGCGCTAATTTTTAAGCACCGGCCTTCATCTCCGGAAAGCACACATGCCCTCGAACAATTGGAAAGAGATTGGACTATTTCTCCGGAAAATCTGGATCTCTATATGCTTGATGTCATGAAGGAAAAAGACATTAATGAGGTAGTAACAGATATGGCCGGAGTAATCAATGAATACCCACAGGTTCTGCTGTTTGCTGATGGTGTGACCATGTATGACGAATCAAGGGAAATGATCAGTGTCAAAAAAATCAAGTTGGCATTGAAGATCATAAACAGAACATTTAAATGGATGGAAACAAGGGTGTAAAAATCACTTATTCATCTTTTAAAATTTAAATTGCTCTTTCTTAAAAGAGCTTTTTTTATGTCTAACAAAATCTACTTCACCCCCGGTCCTGCTCAACTGTTCTACACTTTTGAAGAGCATCTCAAAAAAGCACTGTTTCTTGATATTCCTTCTATTTCTCATCGAAGCAGTACATTTATTGGAGTTGTGGAGGAAACCACTGCTGCGCTAAAGGAGCTCTTAGAAATACCCAATGGTTATAACATCTACTTTCTCAACTCTGCGAATGAAGCCTGGGATAGAATCATTCAAAACCTGGTAGATCAAAACTCACATCATTTTGTGAATGGATCATTCAGTCAAAAGTTTTACGATTTTGCGCTATCCTACAATAAAACAAGCACAATAACGAAAGTTGAAGATGGGGCAGCTTTTACCAATTGGGGAATTCCCGAAGAAGCAGAACTGATTGGGATTACGAAAAATGAAACGAGTGTAGGGCATAGTTTTTTAGAGGAAGAAATTGCATCCTTAAGAAAAAAAAATCCTGATAAATTAATTGCACTTGATATAGTAAGTGCCACTCCTTCGCTTCCAATAGATTTAAGTCAGGTGGATACAGCCTATTTCTCCGTTCAAAAAGCCTTTGGGCTACCACCTGGTTTGGGTGTTTGGATCGCAAACGAAAAATGCCAAGAAGTTGCGCTTAAAAGAGCAAACAATACATCTATCGGTTCATACCGGGCTCTTCCTAACCTCAAGAAATTTGGTGATAAAAATCAAACACCTGAAACACCTAACATGCTGTTCATCTACTTGTTAGGTAAAATCGCACAGGATATACTACAAGCCGGCGTTCAGCGCATGAGGAATGACACCACCTATAAGGCTGCTATTCTCAATCAGGCGATCGAAAATCATCAGCTGTTAGATCATTTTGTAGCCTCCAAGGACCATCGATCCAAAACAACGATCGTTGCAAAAACAAATGATCCTGAAAAGTTTATTCAATTTTTTGAAAAAAGAGACATCATCCTCGGCACAGGGTATGGTCCGCATAAGAAAAATCATATCCGTTTTGCAAATTTCCCAACTCATTCAAAGGAATCTGTAGAAATGGTATGTGATTTATTAGAAAAAATAGAATAATATTCTGATTAGGTGAAACTTTTTGGGCTATTCATAGTATTAATTTCTCAACATGAATATTTAAAGAAAAAATATTTTGAAAAAGAGAATTTAAATATTGATGAAAGTTTATTCAACTATACCTTTGCACTTAAATAAACACCCAGAGCATTGATCGCACCACTAAAAAAAGTAATTGTTTGCCTAGACCATACGGACATGGATCAAGGCCTTATTGAGAACGCATGCGCTTTAAGCAAAATCGCCGGCACCACTCAGATCACATTTCTAAACATCATCAAGGATTTTAATCTTCCCGATTCTGTACTAAAAGAATTTCCGGATTTACTGGACAAAGCATTGGAAGAGCGAAGGAACGAAATCAAGGGGTTGATCAAGAAGCATTTTAAGTGTGACGTTCCAACTAAAATAATGGTTAGGCAGGGAGGCGAAACCAAGGAGATACTCAATGCCGCTAATGAAATCAATTCAGATTTGATCGTCCTTGGACGAAAAAAAGTAAGCGACTCTGTTTTAAGTACACGTATCGCCAGAAGATCTCCGTGCAACCTGCTGGTTATACCTCAAGGTGAGAAATTAAAGTTTGATAAAATATTTATCCCGGTAGACTTCTCAGATTATTCAGCTCTTTCATTGAAGCGTACACTTCTTTTGACAAAGGATTTGAAATCCAAAATCTATCTTCAAAACGTCTATACAGTACCATCTAGTTATAGATATTCCGGCAAGTCATATCAGGATTTCTCTGAGATCATGAAAGGCCATGCTATTAAAGACCTGGAGGTATTAATCAAAAAAGCTCAGAAACAAGAACAGGAACTTATTCCTGTCACCACCCTCGATAAGGATGGAAAGGTCATTGACCTAATCCTAAAAGCTGCTGCTCAAAAGAAAGTGGATATGATTGTCATGGGTGCAAAAGGAAGAACAGCAACTTCAGCTTTGTTTATTGGTAGTAAATCAGAAAGGATGATCCGAATAAATGATAGCATTCCTTTGATGATTATCCGCAAGAAAGGTGCTGTTGCAGGCATTTTGGAGACGCTTAAAGACTTAGGTTAACTCCTCATCTTATCGAGAAGGGAGTTTAAAGTAGCAGCTTCCTTCTCAGTTAACTTACTGCTTCCTCTCTCCCATTCTGTCATTTTCACGTCCATTACCTCCAGTAAATTCAAGCCCTTTTCTGAAATTAATACGTCCACAGCTCTCCTGTCTTCGGAGCATTGTTTTCTTTTCACTAAGCCCTTTTGTTCCAGCTTATCAACAATTCTGGATGCGTTAGAGCTTTTATCCAGCATGCGATCGATCAATAGATTAACGGTGGCAGGTTTGGGATACTGCCCTCTCAGAATTCTCAGGATATTGTATTGTGGCGTAGTAAGCCCGTGTGACTTAAAGAGTTGAAGTTGCTGTTGGTGGAGCCATGCATTCGTATAAATAATATTAATAATAGTCTTTTCATATTCACTATTAAACTTTTCCTGTTTGATGTCTTCTGAGATACCCATACACTTAAATTAACAAACAAAATAAATACAATTACATTAGATGTAACAACATACCTTAAAGAAAGGTTACGTTATGATAATAAATCACATCTAAAATTAAACCATCAACTAACTTTAACATCTAAGTGATGGAATCCACCTGAAGTACATTGGAAGAACAAATTATAGCAAAGATTCGGAATGATGAGACTCGAAATTACGGGTTCAATCTTCTGGTGCGTGAGTATCAGGAAAGAATCTACTGGCATGTAAGAAAAATGGTAATCGATCATGATGACGCAGATGATTTGGTGCAAGAGATTTTCGTTAAAGTCTGGAAAAACCTCGGGAAGTTTCGAGAGGATTCAAAACTATATACATGGGTTTATCGCATTGCTACCAATGAGTGTTTGAATTTTTTGAAAAAGAAGAAGCGTAGGTTTTTTATACCTATACATGATCTGGAAGGTGAATTGACTGAAAAGCTAACCAGTAGTTTGGAACCAACAGGAGATGAAGTTCAGATGAAACTTAATAAGGCGCTTTTAAAGCTTCCTGATAAACAGCGTCTGGTTTTTAATATGAAATATTTTGATGAGATGAAATTTACGGATATAGCTGAGATCACCGGGACAAGTGTTGGGGCTTTGAAAGCAAATTACCATCATGCCGTGAAAAAAATTGAAGATTTTATTAATGGTGATTAAACCTTTTAAAATTATTATAATCTAAGGAGTACGTGATGAAGTATAAACTTGACGATATCGACAAAAAGGAGCAATTCAAAGTGCCAGATGGCTACTTTGAAGATTTGCCCATGAGAATTCAGAAAAGAATTCAAGTGGAAACTCCTGTGAGTAGAAGTAAACGCACTGCCTGGAGTCTTGCAATGGCGGTATCACTGCTCTTCATTATCGCGTATGTTTTTATTATTCCTGATGGTGATCCTACCGCTGAAGAATTGCTTGCTGAGGTTTCGCAAGATGAGCTGATTGCCTATCTCGATGTGGTGGAGTTAGATGAATATGAGCTTGCAAGTGCTTTTGAAGGCGATGACGAGATCTTTGATTTCGAAGACACAAATGTTTTGGATGGAATAGATATGGATGACCAAGCCATTGATGATGTGCTTTTAGAATATGATTTAGAATACGAATACTTATAAAGATGAAAAAATTACTGACATTAATTGGCCTTTTTGCTTGCCTCAGTACTTTGGCTCAAAGCCCTGAGGCACTGGAGAAAATAGAGGCTGCCAAGATTGCTTTGATCACTGAGCGTCTAGAATTAACCCCGGAACAGGCTGAGAAATTTTGGCCTATTTACAGGGAGTTTGGAAAGCAACGACAGGAAATCAGGCGTGATTTTGACAATGCCAGAAAAAGCTTCGACCCCAATAAAGCATCCGAAGAAGAGAACAAAAAGATGCTAGAGATGGCTAACCAGGTAAAAGAACGACAGCTTAAACTTGAACGAGCCTATTCAGATCGTATTCTGAAGGTCATTTCCACAAGACAGCTTAACAACCTGAGGAAAGCAGAAAATGATTTCAAGGAAATGTTGCTGAGAAGAATAAGGGCGGAACAAATGAAACGTCAAAAACAGCAAAGGAATGACGGTCGTCTGAAGGATCGACGAAATTAAACCAACTTACCCTACCTGATGCATCGAACAGTCACCATATTGGTGCTGCTCCTATTAGCCTTTACTTCCAAATCCCAGGATACGCTAAGCTATGCCGAGCAGCTAAAAGCCATTGAAGAGGAAATGGATTCTTTATCTATTTTCAATTTGATTGACAGCTTGTTTACGCTCGATATCAAACCGAAAAGTGAGCTTAATATCAGGTTTGGATTCACTACTAATGTAACCAGTGCCGGCAGGGATTATGAAATTAGCCAATCCGGTATCTCTCCAGGCCTTTCCTATTATCATAAATCCGGCTTCTATAGTGACTTAGCTGGTTACTGGAATAGTGGGATAGAACCCAACTATAACCCCACGGTATTCTCAGTAGGATATTTAGGCACTTTCAACAACCCGAATTGGAGCTACACCATAGATGCGGAAAGATGGTTTTACAATCCAAAGGACTCTTCAGATAACCCACTTACATATTCAGTAGGTAGCTCAATTAGCTATGATTTCAAATGGGGATTTGCATCAGTTGATTATTCCCTTCTTTTCGGAGAAGAGACTGCCAACAGGATTATCCCAAATATCACTGGAACCATAAATCTGGGTAAATGGTGGATTTTTAAAAGCATCAACTTATATCCTTCGGCAAGTATGATGATCGGTAATAGTGATATCACTCAACTAAGGATTTCAAACCGTGAGATTAGTGACCGGAATGCAGATCGTATACTTAGGTTGACAACCTTTGCAAACCTGACTGATGAACAAAAAAAATACGTTGGTACTATAATCATCAGGGCCTATAGGAATGGCTCCATTACTGAAGACACCAGAAACCAATTGCTTTTAGATTTACGTAATTCCGCGAACTTGTCCGATGAAGATCAGGTGGCTCTTCAACAGATTGTTAATGAAGGGTATGAGGTTACAGAATATATAGACAGCAATGAATTTGGAATTTTGAACTATGCTTTTACACTTCCTTTATCATTAAAAACAGGTTCTTTCTATTTCCTGTTTAGTTATACGTATAGCATTCCGGTACAATTACCTGGAGAATTTATTGAGGTTGATCCAATCGGTTATTTCGGCGCTTCAATTTCTTATCGTATTCCTTTTAAATAATCGGTTACTTAAAAGAATAAAAACCTACCTTTGCGTCCCGTAACGAGAAAAAGGAAAACGCTCTTCATGTCTAAAACGAAATACATCTTTGTTACGGGCGGTGTAACATCATCCCTCGGCAAGGGAATCATCGCAGCATCTCTCGGTAAGCTACTACAAGCCAGGGGATTATCCGTAACCATTCAAAAATTTGATCCCTATATCAATATTGATCCCGGGACTTTAAACCCTTACGAGCATGGGGAGTGCTATGTGACCAATGACGGAGCGGAAACAGATTTGGATCTCGGCCACTACGAGCGGTTTCTTAGTATAGAAACTTCGCAGGCAAACAATGTCACCACAGGACGAATCTATTATAATGTCATTCAGAAAGAGCGACAGGGAGAATTTTTAGGGAAGACTGTTCAGGTTATCCCTCACATCACGGACGAGATCAAAAACAATATCTACAAACTTGGGGAAACCGGAAAATACGATATTGTAATTACTGAAATAGGAGGCTGTGTTGGTGATATCGAATCGTTACCATTTATTGAAGCGGTTCGTCAGGCAAAGTTTGAACTAGGTCCTTCAAATAGCATTTCCATTCACCTGACTCTAATCCCCTATTTGAAGGCCTCAGGTGAGTTGAAGACAAAGCCCACTCAGCACTCCGTAAAAGAACTTCTGGAAGCTGGGATTCAACCTGACATCCTGGTATGTCGATCGGAGTATCACATAACACAGGAAATCAGGAAAAAGCTTGCATTGTTCTGTAATGTTCCTATCAATTCCGTTATTGAAGCATTGGATGCTCCTACCATTTATGATGTTCCTATTCTGATGAGAAAGGAAAAGCTGGATGAGCGAGTCCTGACCAAATTCAAGATGCCTTACAAGAAGGAGCCGAAGATTGACAAGTGGAAGGAGTTTCTTGGACGGCTTAAGAATCCAACCGATTCTGTGACCATAGGACTGGTAGGTAAGTATGTTGAATTGCAGGATGCCTATAAATCCATTGCAGAATCATTCATTCACGCCGGAGCAGCCAACGAATGTAAGGTGAATCTAAACTGGATACATGCTGAAGAATTGGATGGTGAAAATGTACATAAAGAGCTGAGTGGACTGGATGGAATTTTGGTAGCTCCAGGGTTTGGTGAGCGTGGTATTGAAGGTAAAATCTATGCGGTTCAATATGCCCGTGAGAATAAAATACCCTTCTTTGGAATTTGCCTTGGCATGCAATGTGCGGTTATTGAATTCGCCAGAAATGTAATTGGTAGTAAAAAAGCCAACAGCACAGAAATGTCAAAAACCTCCTACCCGGTCATCGACCTGATGGAAAGTCAGAAAAACATCAAAAATAAGGGTGGTACGATGCGACTTGGAGCTTATGTTTGCGACCTAAAAAAAGGAAGTAAGGCGTACGGAGCTTACGGAACAAAGAAAATCATGGAACGTCACCGTCATAGATATGAGTTTAATAACAAGTATCTGGAAGATTTTGAGAATGCCGGCATGATTGCTACCGGTATCAACCCGGACACAAATCTGGTTGAAATTATGGAGATCAAAGATCACCCTTGGTTCGTAGGAACACAGTATCACCCCGAGCTAAAATCAACCGTAATGGATCCGCACCCTCTTTTTGTGAAATTTGTAAAAGCATCCCTGGATTTGAAGAAAAGTCAGGCGATCTAATTCTAAATAAATGGACAGAAATCAATTTATAGGACTAATCCTAATGTTTGCCTTATTGGCAGTTTATTTTACATGGTTTGCTCCAGAGCCGCCCGCTCCGGAACTGTTAACCACTCAGGAAGAACCAATAGCCGAAACAGTAGCTGAAGCTACCTCATCGGATACAGCTAACATCACTTCAACACTCCCCGCAATCTCTGATTCAGCACAAGCAACGCTGAACACTCAGAAATATGGAGACTTTGCGTTTGCCGCTAGTGGGACAGCCTCGACAAAAACCATAGAGAATGATGAGCTCATATTAACGCTCACTAATCAGGGTGGTAGAATTAAAGAAGTAGTTCTTAAAAAGCATAAGGACTATTTAGGTAATCCTCTGGTTCTGGTAGATGGGTCTAAATCAAAGTCAGACCTTATTGTAGATCATAATGGAAAAAAGGTAAACCTTTCAGACCTGACATTTGTACCTAACATCACGAAAATTGGTGGAGACACAACACAGATTTCATATGTATTGAGTAATGGCAGTTTCTCCATTATCCAAAAATACCTTCTCCCTGCAAAAGGCTTTGAAGTTGCTTATAGCATTGAAAGTAAAAACCTGAATACGGTTCTGAACCCAACAGATGTCAACTACAACTGGAACCATGCCATCAACCGGGCAGAGAACAATCTCGAAGATGGTCGGTATAACAGTAACGTTCGATATTATCTGGAAAACGGCGATTATGATGAACTAGCAGAACGAAGCAATGAGTTCGAAGACGAAACGCTTGGAGAGCTGGTGAAGTGGGTTTCTTTTAAGCAAAAATTCTTCACAGCCGCTATCATTGCAAATTCATCTTTCCGATCCGGATATGTGAGTCAGACTGTAGATTTCGGAGATACGACCTCTGTTAAAAACCTCTCTATGCAGATGCTGATTCCATATTCAGATTTTGCAAATGGATTTGGTGCTCGCTACTATTTCGGATCTAACAATTACGACATACTTAAGAAGGTAGCACCTGAATTTGAAGAAAACCTGGATATGGGATGGGGTCCTCTCCCACTCGTGAATAAGTATTTAATCATTCCGATTTTTCACTTTCTAGAGCGATTCTTTACCAACTACGGAATCATCATTTTGATTATTGTAGTGGTTATTCGAATTATTCTCGCTCCGCTAACCTGGAAATCTCACATGTCTATGGCTAAGATGCGGGCAATGAAGCCTGAGTTAGATGAGATCAAAGCTAAGCATGACGGAGACATGCAAAAAGCCCAGCAAGAACAAATGAAGTTGTATCAGCAGGTTGGGATCAATCCTGTTAGCGGATGTATTCCAATGTTGCTACAAATGCCAATTCTATTCTCATTGTTCTTCTTCTTTCCCAATGCGGTAGAATTAAGACAACAGTCATTTTTATGGGCACATGATTTGTCTACCTATGATAGTGTGCTTAGACTTCCATTTGAAATTCCTTTCTATGGAGATCACGTAAGTTTATTCACCCTACTCATGACACTTTCAACCATTCTTTATACATGGAGTAACAGTCAGATCACAACGGTACAAGGGCCAATGAAAACTCTTCAGTATATGATGCCGATCATGTTCTTGTTTGTCTTGAACAGCTACGCATCCGGTCTTACTTTCTACTATTTTGTGTCCAACATGGTAACCTTCGGGCAGACCATGCTCTTCCGTAAGATTATCGATGAGGATAAGATTCACGCCTTACTACAGGAAAACAAGAAAAAGAACTCCAACAAGAAGAAGTCGAAATTTCAGCAGAGACTGGAAGATGCGATGAAGGCCAATCAGGAAGCTCAGAAAAAGAGTAAAAAGAAAAAATAGGTTGTTGATAACCACACTAAAAACCTTGGTTCTAAGTAAATAAATCAAGGTTTTTCTTTTTACGTAAACATTTTTTACTTTTGACGTATAAGTCATTTATATGGATGCAAAAGTTACTTTGAGTTTTGACAAGTCAGCCATTGATTCAGCAAAGCAGTTTGCCGAAAGTCATAATATTAGTTTATCTAGGCTCACAGAGTTTCTTTATCGGCAAATAGCATCCAAGAACTATAAATCATTGGAAGAATTACCCGTTGCTGACTGGGTTCATCAGATAGCAGAAGGTGAGATCGAATACAAGAAGTCTTCTAAATCTATGAAAAAGGTTTTTTACGAAAGTCGCAAAAAGTGAAGGTCTTTCTTGATGCCAATATTCTTGTGGCCACACTCAACAAAGAATATCCAATTTTTACCTATTCTTCACGTGTCTTAAGCCTATCCGAATCTTCCAAATTCGAGCTTTATACATCCAGTTTGTGCCTGGCTATTGGCTTTTATTTTGCCTCCAAAAAAAGCGGAACACAAACAGCCCGAAAAAAAATATCGATTCTTAAGGATAAAATTAATCTGGCTGTTATTACTGAAAATGCCGTTAGCAAAGCTCTCGACAATCCAAAAATAAATGATCTGGAAGATGGCTTTCAGTACTATGCCGCAATTGAGGCAGGGTGTTCGTGTATCGTGACAGAAGACCTGAGTGACTTTTACTTTTCTGAAATGGAAGTTCTTGATAGTAAATCGTTTCTAAACCATCATGTGTTTTGACTCAAAAAGAAAAAATAGGTTGTTGATAACCACACTAAAAACCTTGGTTCTACGTAAATAAATCAAGGTTTTTCTTTTTTACACAAGTTATTCACAACATGACTATCTTGAGAATAGGTTGGATATATTTGTGTCCTTTACACTACCTAAAATCACATTTCTAAAGAAAATTTATATGGGTAAGATCATTTCTGTCGCAAATCAAAAAGGAGGAGTTGGCAAAACAACCACTGCAATAAACCTGGCGGCAAGCCTTGCAGCTCTCGAATTCAAAACATTAATTGTGGATGCTGACCCACAAGCTAACGCCACATCCGGTGTGGGTGTAGATCCAAAAAGCGTAGAAGTGAGTATTTATGAATGCATGGTCGATGGAGCAAGCGCCAAAGAGAGCATCGTGGATACCCAAATCAAATTCTTAGACCTTCTTCCATCTCATATCGATTTGGTAGGAGCAGAAGTGGAGATGGTAAACATTGAGGAGCGCGAGGAGAAGATGAAACTAGCTCTTGCTGAAGTGCGTGACGATTACGATTTTATCATTATCGACTGCTCTCCCTCCCTGGGTTTGATTACCATTAATGCATTGACAGCATCAGATTCTGTGATCGTTCCTGTTCAGTGCGAATATTTTGCTTTGGAAGGTTTAGGTAAACTTCTCAACACAATCAAAATCATCCAGACCAGACTGAATCAGGATTTGGAAATTGAAGGCATCCTACTAACAATGTATGATGTTAGATTGAACTTAGCCAATCAGGTGGTTGAAGAAGTGAAAATGCATTTTGAGTCAATGGTGTTTAGCACCATGATCCCTAGAAATATTAAGCTAAGCGAATCTCCGGGATTCGGCATGCCGGCCATAACACATGATGCTGATAGCAAAGGATCCATTAGCTACCTTAACCTGGCCAAAGAAATTTTAGTTAGAAACGAAGTAAAAGCAGCCTGAAGAGAACATGGCAGAAAGTAAATTCAAGAAAAGGTCCGGCTTAGGAAGAGGTCTTGGTGCTCTTCTGGAGGATTCTGGAGAGAAGGAAAAAATAAGTGGTTCCGGAGCTACACCCAGGGGCGCTATCAGTGAGATAGAAATCTCAAAAATAGAAGCCAATCCATGGCAGCCACGGTCTGATTTCGACGAAGAAGCTTTGAATGATCTGGCTGAATCAATTAAAGTTCAGGGAATTATTCAACCCATCACTGTCCGCGCACTTAGCGCAAATCAGTTTCAACTCATTTCCGGGGAGCGAAGACTTCAAGCAAGCAAGAAAGCCGGACTAAAAGCTATTCCCGCTTATATCAGGATAGCTGATGACCAGCAAATGCTGGAAATGGCCCTGATCGAAAATATTCAGCGTGAGAATTTAAATGCGATTGAAATAGCATTGAGTTATCAACGACTCTTGGCAGAGTGTGACTTGAAGCAAGAAGAACTTGGTGACCGTGTGGGTAAAAACAGAAGTACGGTTACCAACTACTTGCGTTTGTTGAAACTACCACCGGATATTCAAATTTCACTCCGTGACGGGAAGTTGAGTATGGGTCATGCGCGAGCTTTAATCTCCATTGATGATGTATCTCTTCAACTGGACATCTTCAACCAAATCATCAGGCAAGACCTTTCGGTAAGAAAAGTAGAGGAGTTGGTAAGGTCAAGTGGAAAGAAAGAAGATAAAGCTCCAAAATCTGTGGAGGTTGATCCGGAAATAAAAAAGCTTCAAAGCAAGCTTTCCTCCCATTTTGGATCTAAGATTGCCATTAAATCAAATGAGCAAAACAAAGGAGAGATCAAAATTCCTTTTAGTTCTACGGATGATTTGAATCGGATATTGGAAATCCTGGATGTTTAGTCACTAAGAACTCATTTGAAAATAAATCTTTGTAGAAATCTCCCTGATAATTGAGGTTTAGGCGCGAACTTTGTAAAGCAATCACCAGATGATGAAAAGTTTACTGTTCGTTCTTGCTTTCTCAGGCTACACTTTGATTACATACGCACAGGATAAGCCTATTCTGATCGATGACTCAACCTTTGCAAAGGCTGATGAAGATGCTGAGCTTTTCGAAGAAGTGTCAAGTCTTGACCCTCAAAGGGCTGCTTTGCTTTCTGCTGTATTTCCCGGCATGGGGCAGGTGTACAATAAGCAATACTGGAAAGTGCCCATCGTTTTGGCCGGTGTTATCACATTTGCCCATTTTATCGATTACAATAATAAGGTATACCACAGCCTAAGAAATGCAGCTTTGATAACAGCAAGAGATCCGGAAAGCAATCCTTTTAAATCAATAGTTACTACTGAGAATGCATTGATTAGAAACAGGGACGTTTTTCGAAGAAACCGGGACATGCTGATCATTGTAGGTTCTGCATTTTACATTCTCCAAATCGTAGATGCCCATGTATCGGCACATTTAGAAGAATTCAAAGTAAATGATAAACTTGCACTTGGAATAGAGCCTTCTATTCAGCCAACTCCATTATTTTCGCAGGCGATCGGATTGTCATTCGTTCTGAAGTTTTAGGAAATGAATATTTCATTGATTGGGTACGGTAAAATGGGTAAAACCATAGAGAAAATAGCTCGTGAGAAAGGTCACAATATTTCTATCGTGGTGAAATCTTCAGAGGATCTTACAGAAATGACCTCTTCCAATACAGATGTTGCTATTGAGTTTACGCAACCTGAATCCGCATTTGATAACCTCTCCTACTGTTTGGATCACAACATTCCCGTGATATCAGGCACAACCGGATGGACAGAAAAACTTTCCGATATTAAGCAATTGTGTCAGGAAAAAGATGGCACCTTTCTTTATGCCTCTAATTTCAGCATTGGAGTTAATCTGTTTTTTGAATTGAATAAATGGCTAGCTGATAAAATGGCTCATTTGAATTTCAAACCATCACTAAAAGAGGTACACCACACTGAAAAAAAAGATAGTCCAAGTGGAACTGCGATTACTCTGGCAGAAGGAATTATTTCCTCTCAACCATCCTTTGTGGGCTGGATAAATGTAGAATCTGCCGACCATAAAAAACTAGGAATAGTTTCCGAGCGAATTCCCAACGTACCGGGTACACATACCGTAAGCTATTCGTCACCTTTAGAATCTATTGAAATCACCCACACCGCACATGATCGAAGCGTTTTTGCTGAAGGCGTTGTAAAAGTTGGAGAATGGATTCATAAGAAGAAAGGTGTTTTCACCATGTCAGATTTTATAAACGATAACTAACCATATGTATTTTCACGATTTTAATCCGGTTTTTGTAATTACGTTCCTCATTTTATGGTACGTACTTCAAGGCACTGCCTATTACAAATTCTTCGAAAAAGCAGGTAAAGAAGGCTGGAAAGGTTTTGTTCCAATTCTCAACTATTACATCCATCTGGAAATCGTTGGGAGGCCAAAATGGTGGGTAGTACTGCTTTTCGTCCCGGTGATCAACTTCTTTGTCGGATTAACTATGCATTTGGACTTGATGAAGTCTTTTGGTAAATACACCTATTTAGATCAGGTGCTAGGAGTCGTCTTTGCTCCTATTTATATGAACTATATCGCCTGGTCAGATACGAAGTACATAGACAAAGCAACAGATATCCCAAAGCCTAAAAAGTCATTTGGAAAAGAATGGTTTGAAGCAATAGTATTCGCCGTGTTTTGCGCCACATTCGTTCGCTGGATTTTTATGGAGGCCTATGTAATTCCAACCGGTTCCATGGAGCGTTCACTTTTGGTTGGTGACTTCCTTTTCGTTAGTAAAGCAGAGTATGGCCCTCGAACACCTCAGACCCCTTTGCAAGTACCATTGACACACCAGACGATTTGGGGTACTGAAATTCCATCTTATATCCCGGGTGTTTCACTTCCAAGTCTACGTCTTCCGTCGCTAGGAAAAGTGGAAAGAAATGATGTAGTGGTATTTAATTATCCGGTGGATGACCACTACAATCAAAGAAGCAGCGGAGCATATCACCCGATGGACTTGAAAACACACTACATTAAAAGATGTGTTGCGATCGCTGGAGAAACCATAGAAATAAAAGCGACTCAGGTGTACGTAAATGGAGAAGAGCAGGAAAATCCTCCATTGATGCAACACGAATACTTCGTAAGAACAAATGAATCTATTCGCGAAAGGATATTTGAAAATTTAGATATTAATCCGTACAACAGTGTGACCCGATATCCGGAAGGGTATTCTGTTTTGATGCCAGAATCCGTGGCAGCAGAATTTGAAAAACTTCCTTTTGTAGAAAGTGTTACACGTCAATTAGTTCCGGAAGATAGATCTGAGCAGAACATCTTTCCGGATGCAAGATATTTTCAATGGAACAGGGACTTTTTTGGACCTTTAACCGTGCCTGCACGAGGAATGACCATAGCGGTCAATGAAGAAAATCTAGCAATGTACGGTTCGACAATCTTTAACTATGAAGGTAATGAGTCTGTTGAAATTGACATAGATAAGTTGACAGTGAATGGTGAAGAGCTTTCGGAGTATACATTCAAAAAAGACTACTACTTCATGATGGGTGATAACCGACATGCTTCTGATGATTCCCGCTATTGGGGTTTTGTGCCCGAAGATAACATTGTGGGTGAAGCTTCATTCATCTGGATGTCTTATGACACCAACGCCAGCTTCCTTAATAAAATCAGGTGGGCCAGATTGTTCGATGGAATTGAATAAAATTGCCAAATACGTTTGAATGTAAGAAGAAAGGCACCTCAGTCTGGTGCCTTTCTTGATTTATTGATTGGGTCGGATTAAATGCTCTCGCATAACTGCAGGCATATCAGCCTCATCAAGTAAAATCGTGTTTTGAGGTTTCATTACTTCAGTACCTGCAAATTCTTCTCTTCCACTATCATTAACCCTCTCAACCCTTGCTACACCTGTAATTATGGCTAGAGCTTCCGCAAGCAAAGGTTCGTCTGAAGCACCTATCGGGGGTAAATCTTCCAGGTAATCAACTTCATTTACTTCAACATTTGGTTCAAGTCCGTCAATGTAATCGCTAAATCCATCAGAATTAGCTAGTTGGCTTATTATGGGCTGAATGGCGTACTTATGATTCGGATTTAAAGAGGTGGATTTTTGATTATCTTCTGAATCATAAAGAGTAGCTGAGGCGACATTTTTACCAACAGTAGTTGTTCCTATTAACGTGACATCCATGTAGGGCATTAACCCTGCAATTACAAACTCAGATGCAGAAGCACTACTCCCACTGGTTAGAATAAAAATTCGATTGATACTCAATCGATTCATTGGCAATGTTGAGGTTATTACACCATCGTTATTATAGACAGGAATCTTATCAAAAAACTCAAGATCTGTGTTAAACTGAGCAAGATTATCATTGTATACAATTGTACCTAAAACATGGTTAACGGTTGCTGCACCATAGATCATTGATGCAAGTATTCGAGATGTTGTTAGGGATCCACCACCATTATATCTTAAATCCAATACCAAATCTGAAATGGATTGATTCCTGAACTGTCCAAAAACATTGTTCAACTCTTCATGATAAGTGTTGTTGTTGATGAACTGGTTATACATCAGATATCCAACTTTCAGGCCCTCTATTTCAAATACCTGAGATTTAAAAATTGGGTTTTCTGTTAGCTCAACTGCATTTAAGGTCACTTCTTCACCAGTTGAAGAAATAGTGTCATTTCTAATTTCGGATAGCGTAATAGTATAGCTATCTCTTTCAAAAAGCAACGAAATGTAATTGTTAACAGTCAGTTTGGTTCCATTCACTTCAGTGAAAATATCACCTCGCTCTAAACCACTGTTCTTTGCCGGACCATTTGGAACAACGTACTTCACATACCCCATAATGTCATCACTCCCAGTCGCGATCCTAACTAGTCCCAACTCATAGCCAAATGACTTAGATACACCCTGAAAAGAGTTTTCCAACTCCTCATAGTCATCTACAATCCACGAGAATCTATCTTTTTCGACGAGTAGATGTTCAAACAAGCTTTCAGGTTGATCAAATCTATTTAAAAATGAATATAGTGCATTATAAGTAGGGTATCTTTCCCTTGACAAGTCTGGTACCTCAGCCTCCCAGTAATAATAGGCTTCCATAGCAAACCAGATGAATTCGTTCACTTCGTTCCTTAAAGGAACGCTTATTCCATCATCTTTTTTGCATCCGGCAATGCTAACCAGCATTATCAACAATACAATCACTCCTTTAATTACTCTCATATTTCGCTTTTCTAGACCAGCAAATATCACCGCTCAGTATTAATAACGTAAAATTACCAATTTATGGGTGTAAGACCCTTTGATGACAGGTATTGGTTGGCTCTGGAGAATGGTTTGCTTCCAAAAAAACCAGAATGAGCAGAAAATGGTGATGGATGTGGTGATTTTAGAATCAGGTGTTTCTGCTGATCCAAAAAAGCTCCTTTCTTTTGAGCATAAGCCCCCCATAGTATAAATACAATGTTTTCTTTTTTGTCAGAAACAAGTTGAAGTACAGTATCAGTAAACTGCTCCCATCCTCTGTTTTGGTGTGATCCGGCTTTTCTGGCTTCTACGGTAAGTGTGGCATTGAGTAGCAACACTCCCTGATCGGCCCACCTTTCCAGATTGCCAGATTGTGGAACAGGTTGTCCCAGATCTTTTTGTACCTCTTTGAATATATTCTGAAGAGAAGGTGGTTGTCTCACTCCATCTGCAACTGAAAAACACAGACCATTGGCCTGTCCGGGACCATGATAAGGATCCTGACCTACAATAACCACTTTTAACTTTTGAAAAGGACAATGATCAAATGCATTGAATATTTTAGAACCCGGTGGATAGATAGTTTTGGTTGCATATTCATCTCTTAAAAAAGACACCAAGCTTTTAAAGTAATCCTTTTCAAATTCGGGCTCCAGATGGCTTTTCCAACTTGATTCAATCTTAACAGTCATTCGGATATCTCAATCGGGTAATTGGTAAAATAAAAATTTCTATTAAATTGTCCGCCAAGATATGACAACTGGAGTAACCAAAGGCATCAAAGTTTCAGTGGAAACGAACTATCAGCCGGAGCATTCGCAACCAGCACATGATCACTTTGTGTTTACATATCGCATTACCATTGAAAATAATTCCAACAATACTGTACAACTTAAAGCCAGGCATTGGGATATAATTGATGCCACACATCCCACGCATGAAGTGGATGGGGATGGGGTTGTTGGTAAGCAGCCGGTACTTGAGCCTGGTGAGATTCACCAGTATGTATCAGGTTGCAATCTTAAATCAGGAATTGGAAAAATGAAGGGCTACTACATCATGGAACGAATCATTGATGGTCGACTCTTCAATGTTGAAATTCCTGAATTTTTAATGGTGGTTCCTTTCAAACTTAATTAACCATTGCTTTCCCTTTTCTGGTTTAGACTAATAAGTTTCATCCGTTATCTTTTTCGGGCCGTTGGTCCTCATTCACTTCATTCACCCTTCCTATTTGAATTGTTCAATAAAGTCATAAAGCCAGCAGGGAGGTTCCGTCTTGATAATATTGAAAAGCTAAGAAAAGAGCTTTATCGCAACCATGATGTCGTTGATCTATTCGACTTAAAAAACAATGAAAATTATAGGAGAACTATAAGTTCAATAGCTAAAACCTCTTTAAGCACACCAAAATTCTCCGCCTTTTTACATCGCCTAATTGAATACCTTAACGTTGAAACTGTATTGGAAACAGGCACATCGCTTGGAATAAATGCCCTCTATCTGGCCGGACCTGAAAGGGTAAATAAAGTAGTTACCATTGAGGCATCCCCAATCATCGCATCCTTTGCCACGGAACAATTCTCTAAACTTTTGCAACAAAAAATTGAGATCAAGCAAGGCACCATTCAAGAAGTATTTGAGCAGATTTTGGTTAAGCTACAACCAGAATTGTGTTTCATGGATGCCGACCATCGGTCTGATGCAGTTGATTTTTGCATAGAATCAATCATGTCACATTGCGCATCTATTAAATGCATTGTTGTGCATGATATTTATTGGTCAAAAGATATGCATCAAAGTTGGAACCGGATTGTGAAAGATGAGAGATTCAGCCTTACCGTTGATATATTTCAAGCGGGTCTCATTTTTCCTTTCATTCAAATGCCTAAACAGCATTTTACATTGCATTTTTAAAGAAGAGGCATTTCCCTACTTTTGCCGTCTATAATTCAAATAAGCATGGAAGAAAATAAATCAGCAGATCAGCCAGATTACATGAAGCCTAAGAAAAACAGAACACCTGTTTTTATTGTCATAACATTTTTGCTCTTAGCTGCTGTCGTCTTTTTCTATTATCAAAACCGACAACTTGAGGGGGAGAAAGAAAGGCAATTCCAAGAAATCTTATTAACCCAAGCTAAACTCGATTCTGTTGGAAATGAGCTAGATATACGAATTCAAGCAATCAGGGAATTAGGCGGTGAAGTAGATACTTTGGAAGCTATTAAAGCTCAATTAGAGGCTGATAAAAAACAATTGCTGGTGGATGCTCAATATCAAAGAGGCCAGATAGCCAAGCTGAATAATAGAGTAGATGGATACAAGGAACTATTGCTAATCAAGGATGAAGAAATTAAGCAATTGAAAGTTTTGAATGATCAACTTGCCGAGGAAAACACCACGCTTAAGGTTGAGAAAAATCAATTGAATCAAACTGTACAGCAATTGGAGCAAAACAAACAGGAACTAGCCAGTAAGGTAGCTGTAGCCTCCAGACTAGAGATCGAAGATATGCGCATCAATGCCATAAACGACAATGGAAAAGAAAGGGATGGAGGCGAATATCGAAATCGACATATTGAGCAACTTAAAATTCAATTTACAGTAGTGGAAAATGAAATTGCTCCAATAGAGGGGAAGGAATTGCTTCTACGTGTGATCGCCCCGGATGGTAATGTCCTTTTTGATGTGACCAGAGGATCAGGCTCTTTCACTTTTGAAAAAAGAGAGATGTTCTATACCGCTAAGCAAGAAATTCTCTATGATCGAAATAACCAGTTGGTTACCTTTTTATATACCAAAGGGAGTGATTACGCGATTGGTCAGCATAAGGTGGAAGTCTATACCGATGACTACCTGATGGGTAAGGGCAGCTTTATGGTAAAGTAAAGTTCGAGCCACCCACAAGAACGGGTTTTAAATCAGACCTGCGTCAGGGATAGAGGCGGCATCCTCCGTAGCAAAGCAGAGGAGATATAGCCGATAGCCCGCCCGGACGCCCATTAAGTTTAAATATACTCATGCTTAGGGTTGTCAATTCTTGATAATTACTTACTTTTGCACCTCATTTTTTAAAATATTAGTTCTTAATTTATTTACACATGACAAAGAATTATGAGACGGTATTCATTTTGACTCCCGTTTTGTCTGAAGCTCAGATGAAGGATACTGTCGGAAAATTCAAGAAAGTTCTAACTGATAACGGCGCAGAGCTCGTTAACGAAGAGAACTGGGGATTACGCAAACTTGCCTACCCTATTCAGCATAAAACCACCGGGTTTTACCAGCTGTTTGAATTCCGATCAGAGCCTGAGTTAATCGCTAAGCTAGAGACAGAGTACAGGAGAGATGAAGCAGTGATGAGATTTCTCACCACCACATTGGACAAGCACGCAGTTATTTATAACGAGCGTAGAAAGAAAGGCGAATTCAACAAGAAGAAAGAAACTAAGAAGGAGGCAGCCAAATGACATTACAGAACGAACCAATAAACAGAGAGCAGAAGAAGGATAAGTACTGCCGATTCAAGAAGAACGGCATCAAGTACATCGACTATAAAGATCCTGATTTCTTGCTAAAGTTTGTAAACGAGCAAGGTAAGATCCTTCCTCGAAGACTTACAGGTACAAGTTTGAAGTATCAAAGAAAAGTGTCTCAGGCGATCAAAAGATCGAGACATCTTGCGTTGATGCCATATGTTGGAGATTCCCTTAAATAAGTACTGACATGGAAGTAATACTAAGAGAAGATATACAAGGACTGGGCTACAGAAACGATACTGTTGATGTAAAGCCGGGATATGGCAGAAATTATCTAATCCCTCGTGGGATGGCGATCATCGCAAGTGATTCTAACAAAAAAATGATCAGCGAAAATATTCGTCAGGCCGCTCACAAGGCAGAAAAGGCTAAGAAAGATGCTGAAGAAATTGCCAAGAAAATTGGTGAGTTGACTGTTGAGATCAAAACCAAAGCTGGAGAAAGCGGTAAAATCTTTGGGGCTATCACTCCAATTCAGGTTGCAGAAGCATTGGCAGCAGAGGGGCATGAAGTAGACAGAAAACGAATTTCTTTTGAACAAAAAATCAAAGAGCTTGGTGAATACACTGCGGTTCTTGATTTACACAAAGAAGTACACCACCCTATCCAGGTGAAGGTGGTTGCAGACTAAGTATTTAATTCTTAGATATAATATAAGCCCTGTTCCGTAAGGTTCAGGGTTTTTTTATGACTTTTGCGCTGATGAGAGCCTTACAATCAATTCTTTTTTTCCTTTTTCTTACCGTAGCATGTAGCAGTGGCAATAATGAGCCACTTCCCATCCAGGAGAAAGAGGTAGAAGAGGAGATCGACTACACTATCACTTGTATTGATGACCCTCTTACAATTACGCCAGTTCAATGCTCCCCTACTCTTTCCTCAGACAACCTTGATGTGGTGACATGGAATATTGAAAATTTTCCTATGCAGTCAAATACAGTTGAGGTGGTTGCAGACATCATACGGAATTTAGATGCTGACATATACGCTATCCAGGAAGTTGATGATATGAATGCTTTTAATACACTTATCGCTTCACTTGAAGGTTATGAGGGAGTGGTTTACGATGTAAGGGGAGGAATAGAGCTCGGATATATCTATAAAAAAAATGAGATCACCAGTTTTGGGACACCCATTGAGCTTTTTGATGGTGATACCAGCCCATTTCCAAGAGAACCTGTCGAAGTTGATATTACTCATAATAATGGATTAACGGTTAAGCTAATTAATATCCATTTGAAGTGTTGTGATGGTTCGGAGGATAGGCGAACAGATGCCAGTAACAAATTAAAATCCTATATTGATGATAATTTTTCAGAAGAAGAAGTGATTATCCTGGGTGACTGGAATGAAGATTTTGGGACTGGCTCTTCATTCACCAATTTCTTGACAGATATGGACAATTACATATTTGCCGATTATCCTATATACGCAGGTTCCGGAGATGACTATAGCTATCCATGCACTGGAGCTTCATATTGTCCAAGCCACATCGATCATATCTTGATTACTAATGAACTTTGCGATAACCTTTTATCCACCCACACAATTAGGTTAGACGACTGTGTGTCAAATTATCTATCAAAGGTTTCAGATCACCGGCCAATTATGATAAGCTTAAAAGCAGATAATTAATCTGGCTACCTTTGAAGAAAAGGTTAACATCACGTGTTTAAGATTGACTTCAATATTCCAAAATCGCCTACTAAAATCAACCTCAAAGATTCAATCTTTTTAATGGGATCATGCTTTTCTGATAAGATTGGGGATTATCTATCAGAAAACAAACTGCAGTGTCTTTCCAATCCTTTTGGAACGATCTACAATCCACATTCGATCTTCAGGCTTTTATCTAATTCATCAGAAGCTAATAATGTGATTGAAAGCCAGGGCGTTCACTACCACTGGGATGCACATGGAGAGGTCTCCGGGTTGAGCGAAACGGAAACAATCACTTTATTCGAGAAGCGAAACAAGCAAACGCAAACGTTTCTCAAGAATTGTAAGTGGTTGATAATCACTTCAGGTACGGCAATCGTTTATGAAAATCAAGTGGGCAACATCGTTGCTAATTGTCATAAAGTTCCGGCTAAGGACTTTAAGAAACGATTCCTGAATCAGGATGAGATTACGCAACAGTTTGCAAGCCTTCACTCCTATCTAAACGACATAAACACTGACTTGAACATCGTCTTTACAGTAAGCCCGGTTAGACATATTCGCGATGGGCTTATCGAAAACAACCGGAGTAAAGCCATTCTGATTGATGCCGTTCATAATATCACATCACAGTACAAAAACACTAGCTATTTTCCCTCTTATGAAATAGTAATGGATGAGTTAAGAGACTATCGTTTTTTCAAAACTGATCGAATTCATCCAACAGAAGAGGCCACTGAATATGTATGGAATCGATTCATGGAAACCTACTTCGATGAAGAAACTAAAAGCTTCATACAAGAATGGAGCAAGTTAAAAACAGCCATTAATCACCGTCCATTTCAGCCTGAATCTGCATCACACCAGGTCTTTCTTAAATCAACCTTGGAGAAACTTCAAAAACTGAATGAAAAAGTTGATCTGAGTGTTGAGATTGCTAAAGTAAGGCAACAATTGAAATGAGACTTCTATTCATTCTACTGATCATTACAGCAGCCTGTCAATCCAAAAGTCAAACTGAAATGCACGAATACACCAATGACCTAATCCATTCAACAAGCCCATACCTGCAACAGCATGCGCACAACCCAGTTAATTGGCAGGAATGGGGCCAGGAAGCGCTAAAACAGGCCAAAGATGAGGATAAACCCATTCTGGTAAGCATTGGATATTCCAGCTGTCACTGGTGTCATGTGATGGAAAAGGAGTCCTTTGAAGATCCAGCAGTAGCCAAAATCATGAATGAGCATTTCATTAATATCAAAGTGGATCGGGAAGAGCGTCCCGACGTGGATCAGGTGTACATGGATGCGGTTCAGGCAATGGGTTTACACGGAGGCTGGCCATTGAATGTCTTTCTTACACCAGATCAGAAACCATTTTATGGAGGTACTTATTTCCCCAAACAAGGCTGGATCAATCTTCTTACTAGCATCAATGAGGCCTTTGAAAATAACAGAGTGAAGATCAACGAATCTGCAGAAGCTTTCACACAAAACCTGCAAGCCAAAGAATCGGAAAAGTACAAACTGGAAGGTACAGATCACAGCCTGTCCACAGAAGAGATCAATTCAATTTATCAGACTCTGGAAAAGAAGTTTGACCGTGTAGATGGAGGCATCAAAAAATCACCCAAGTTTCCCATGCCTTCTGTATGGCAGTTTTTAGCTACCTATTATCACCAAACGAAGAATGAGGATGCCCTAAATCACTTGGGGTTTACCCTTGAGAAGATTGCTGATGGTGGCATTTACGATCATGTGGGTGGTGGTTTTGCACGTTATAGTACCGACGAAGAATGGCACATTCCCCACTTTGAAAAGATGCTATATGACAATGGTCAACTGCTGAGTTTATATGCGAATGGATTTAAGCTAACCAAAAATCCAAAGTTTAAACGAACCATTCATGAGACTATCGAATGGCTGGAAAGAGAAATGCTGGATGAATCCGGAGGATTCTATTCAGCCTTAGATGCTGACAGTGAAGGGGAAGAAGGTAAATTCTATGTGTGGATCCATGATGAAATTGTCACGCTGGCAGGCAATGACTCAAAAATGATTACCGAGTATTACGATGTTCAAACTGGTGGTAATTGGGAAGGGAAGAATGCACTAAGGGTAGTCAACGATGAAGAGAAACTGGCTAAGAAGTATGACCTTACAAAAGATGAATTCCTGAAACGAATAAAGACCTTTAAGCAGAAAGCTTTGAGGGAACGTGAAAAGAGGGTTCGGCCTGGTTTGGATGATAAGATCATTGCCGGATGGAACGGATTGACATTGGCTGGTTTGTCAGATTCATACCAATCCTTGCAGGATTCTTCCATTCTCTCACTAGCTTCAAAAAATGCCTCGTTTATTAAAAGTCTAATTAAAAATGGCGAGCTCAAACGATTTCCCAATAAGGAAATGGAAGGCTTCATGGAGGATTATGCTGCTGTAATTCAGGGATTCATCAAGTATTATGAAACAACGCTGGATCGAGAATACTTGGAGCTAGCAAAAAAATTAACACAAAGAGCAGAGGAAGCCTTTTTTGACAAAAGCGAGAATCTCTACTTCTTCGCCAGCGATGATGATGCTAACCTGATCGCCAGAAAGAAAGAACTCTTTGATAATGTGATTCCATCCTCCAACTCCATTATGGCGTGGAACCTGGTTCATCTTGGCACACATTTCTATGATGATCAAATGATTGAAAAAGGGGAATCTATTCTGGCACAGACTAAAAAACTGATCATTCAGGAACCGGAATATTTAAGCAACTGGGGACTCCTGGCATTGGAGCTTTCAGGCAATTTCGCAGAGGTGATCATCGTTGGTCCGAAAGCAAAAGAATACACCAATCAAATCAACCAGTATTTTTTACCAGACAAGATTATTTCCGGAACGCTAACAGAATCAGAAAAGACACCATTTGAACTAAAAACGGCTCTTAATGGTCAAACAACCATCTATGTATGCTACAATAAATCGTGTAAGCGACCCGTAACAAGTGTTAAGAAGGCTTTGGAGCAAATCAGTGCAAACTAGTGGGATTTTTAGTGGAATATGGTAGCTTCGAAACACGTTGAGTGAGCTGAATCCATATTGCGAAATCATCCTGCCTCTGCCCCTACCGGGAACCTTTACGTATCTGATTCCTCCTTTAGATTGGGGAAGAGTAGCACCTGGATCCCGAGTGGTTGTTTCATTCGGGAAGAAGAAAATCTATACCGGAATTGTACTAAAGCTACATGACCATTCCCCTGAAGAGTATCGGCCAAAAGAACTGTTGGAAGTGCTCGATGATCAGCCCATTGTGAATGAACGGCAGCTGAAGTTTTTCCAATGGATGAGTCGATACTACATGTGTTCGTTAGGAGAAGTTATTAATGCTGCATTACCAGCTGCACTTAAACTATCAAGTGAGTCTTTTGTGGGCATCAATCCTGAGATCAACCCGGATGACGAAGATCTGGACAACCGGGAATGGGAACTGCTACGAGCTTTGAAAACCAATGACCTCACCATGAAAGGTGTAAGTGAGGTATTGGGACTCAAGCAACCCCAGCGTATCCTCAAACAACTTTCAGAAAAAGGTCTCATTGACCTGTTTGAAAAAGTAAAAGATAAGTACCAACCCAAGAAAGTCAAACGCATTCGGATAGCGGATGCCTTCTTAGAGGAAGGCATACTGGAGGAACTGATAAATGAGTTGGAATCCAAACCAAAACAACAGGATGTGATTCTGGCATACCTGCGAGATATTCCTGTTTTAGATAATCCAAATAGTAATACTCTGGGAATTGAGAAATCAAACCTGCTTTCAACAGACGTTAGTCCTTCCTCTCTCAAAACACTTATTAAAAATGAAGTTCTGGTTGAATGGGAAGAAGTGGTCTCCCGACTTCCTACTGATCATTCCAAAATTCAGGGAACTGTTCAGCTAAGTCAGGTACAAGAAGCTTGCAGACGATCAATCGTGCAATCCTTCGAAAAGCATAATACTACGCTGCTTCATGGAATAACGGGGAGTGGTAAGACAGAAATTTTCATTGAATTGATAAAAGAGCAGGTTGCCACTGGTAAACAGGTGCTTTATTTACTCCCCGAGATTGCACTTACAACTCAGATCATCGCCAGACTTCACAAGATTTTTGGTGACTCATTTGGCGTGTATCACTCGCGCTATTCTGACAATGAGCGTGTGGAAGTCTGGCAGAAAGTCCTCAAGAAAGAATATCAATTTGTGGTTGGTGTCCGTAGCGCCGTATTTCTGCCCTTTTCCGATTTGGGATTGATCATTGTAGATGAGGAGCACGAGCCATCTTATAAACAATTCGAGCCGGCTCCAAGATATCATGCCCGCGATTCAGCCATATACTTATCCACTATTCATGACGCACATGTCTTGCTTGGAACAGCAACACCATCACTAGAGACCTATCAAAATGCACTGGATAATAAATATGGGATCGTAGAACTAACCTCTCGATATGGAGAGGCCTACAATCCAGCCATGGAGTTCGCTAATGTGAATCGTGAGCGGAAACAACGGAAGCTCAAAGGAAATTTCACTTCTGTTTTGGTGGAGGCCATTCAGGAATCATTGGACAGAAAAGAACAGATCATCCTATTTCAAAACCGTCGGGGGTATGCCTCCTATATCACCTGTGATAATTGCAGTACCATTCCTAAATGCCCGAACTGTGCTGTGAGCCTTACCTATCACCAGTACAATAATAAACTGGTTTGCCACTATTGTGGATACAACCAGAGCATGTATATCGACTGCCTGCAATGTGGTAGTACTGAGTTACGAAATGTTGGGTTTGGTACAGAAGAGCTTGAAGAAGAACTGAAACTTTTATTTCCTCAGGCGATTGTTCAACGGATGGATTTGGACACCACGCGAAGTAAATACGGCTATCAGCGAATCATAGAGGAATTTGAAGAAGGAAATATTGACATTCTGGTTGGAACTCAAATGGTGAGCAAAGGGCTGGATTTTGATCGGGTAAACCTGGTGGGTATTTTCGATACCGATCGGATGATTCACTTCCCGGATTTTCGTTCACATGAGCGAGCCTATCATTTAATAACACAGGTCAGTGGAAGAGCCGGCAGAAAGTCTAAGAATGGAAAGGTCATCGTGCAAACCAATGATCCGGATCAGGAACTGCTACAGCGAGCTAAAAAAGATAACTATCGAGCTTTCTTCCAATGGGAGATCATGGAGCGGGAACGCTTTCATTATCCGCCATTTACACGAATCATCAATATCACTTTCAAACACCGGGAGAAGCATGTTTCTTTTCAAGCTGCTAATTTTTTTGCTTCTGATATCCGGAAGAATTTGGGAAGTCAACGAATGATCGGACCAGTTGAACCTCTGATTGGAAAAATCAGAAACCTATACCTCCATGAAATCACATTGAAAATTGTGAAGCAAGGCATTAACTTGCCGGCTGTTAAAGAATACCTGAAGTCTGTGGAGGTGATGATGAAGCAGATGCCGGCCTTTAAAAGTGTTGGCGTGGTATTTGACGTTGACCCGATATAGTGGTGAATCCTGTGAAACAATTACTTAACATTTTCATTCTTTTCCTTTTCATTGCCTCATGTGATCCATGTGATGATTGCGATACGGTGAGCTTTGAACCTACTATTTCATTAATTTTCATAAATCAGGATAGTGTTAATAGTTTGGATGATAGCTTAATGGTTTTCGCTTTCAATGATTCTGCACTCGCTGTTCATGTGAATGCCCTAGATACCTTGCGATCAAGACTTGTAGAAGTGCAAAATGGATTAGATACCGGAAATACATCTCTTCAAGCTGAGAAAGACGAAATATTGTCGCTAATTCCTGAAAGACAGAATGATAGCACTTTGTACGCTACCCTTAATCAAGATTCTGACTCGCTAACGGCAGTATTCAACCAAACCAAATCCACAATCAATTCAGGCATGCTTCAGGTCGATCAGATTGAAATATTAGGAACTCAAAACATCCTTACGTATGAAGATATTGACAGTGCTACCTCTTGGAGTATCCCACTGGCTTATGATGGAGAGTTTACCCAGTATGAGGTGACCATTGCTGGCATTGCACGGACAATTGAGTTTAGCTATGACAACATTCAGGAAGTGGATGAGGAGCGAAATGTTCTTATCCGTGCCGAAAACATTCAGGTGGTCTCAAGTACCTTTGACTCTTTTGATAATTGTGAAGAAAACTGCGTAGATGGCGAAGCATCGTTTACTTTTTATTTTTAGTCTGATCATTTCAGGTTTTTGCTTTTCGCAAGAAGGTGAGGCTGACTCGGTGGTTTCCCGCAGAACAATTACCCCTTCCTTTTATCTGGATTATGGCAAGTTATTTACCATCCCGATGGACTTTGAAACAAAGTATGAAGGCGGGCTGGAGTTACTATTCAGGGATAAATTTCCCTTGATCCTTGTAATTGGACAGGCAAATCTGAAACCTGAAGGTGCTTATTCAAATGGAACCTACGAAAGTGAAGGATTCTATTATCGTGTTGGAGCCGGATTTGTTAGCCAATGGAAACCAAAAAATAAAATAGGTATCTCACTAAGGTATGCATCCTCTGTTTTCACCGAAAGAGGTCGTATTTTTATTGAAAGCCCTAGTGGCTCACAAAACGATTTTGTACAAAACATTAATCGGGAAGACCTGAAAGCAAACTGGTATGAAGTGGTTGTATACTCGGATCGTAAACTTTCAGACTTATTTAGCATTGGTCTAAACTTACACCTTCGTATTCTGGGTAATTACGACGAGCAAAAAGGTGTAGATGTTTACGCTATTCCCGGGTATGGGCGATCATTTGATAAGACCATTCCCGCAGCAAATTTGTTTTTGAAGGTGAGCTTTTAAGCCTAATCAGATTCATTCCCCACTCCCCCGCTCTTCAGGATTTGTAGCCTCGAAGGTCATGCTTCATGATCGTGAACCCCAGAAACCCAAGGTAGTTACTTTTTACCCATTCAGTCGTTTGACGAGTCCAGAAGACCTCAGAAGTTTCTAAAACTTCGGAAGTCTCTTCCATCAGTCCGTCTGACGACTACATAGTCACTACTCATGAGGCTCAAGCTATCCCAGCCCCATTCTCAGCATCCTCTCCCGGACTTACTGCAACCAGTTTTCCATCAGAATTTTCAGCGAATAGTAACATTCCCTGAGATTCTACACCCATAATCTTTCGAGGGGCAAGGTTTGCCATCACAGTCACCTTCTTACCAATCATTTCCTCAGGAGAGAAGTGCTTCGCTACGCCACTTAAAATAGTTCGTGTTTCCAAACCCATATCCACGGTGAACTTTAGCAGCTTATTAGATTTCTCTACTTTCTCAGCAGTTTTAATCTCCCCTACTCTTAAATCCATTTTCATGAAATCATCAAATACAATTTCATCTTTCAATGCCGGTAAATCGGGGGTGCTATTTTCTTTTTCGTTCATTTTCTTCGTTTCCAATAGTTTATTCACTTGCGCTTCCACTTCCTTATCTTCAATCTTTTCGAATAATAAAGCAGCCTCATTCAATTGGTGGTTATCGGGCAAAAAGTCAATTTGTCCGGCTTCTCCCCAAGTGCGTTTTCCAATATTCAAAATTGAAAGCAATCGCTCCGCAGTAAACGGCAAGAATGGTTCACAGACAATTGAAAGATTCGCACTTATCTGCAATGCAATATTCAATATGGTCTCAACTCTGTTTTGATCTTCCTTGATCAACTTCCAAGGCTCAGTTTCTGCCAAATATCTATTCCCAATTCTGGCTAACTCCATCATTTGAGACAATGCTTCTCTGAATTTGAATTGATCCAATGCTGCTTCGATCTTCGCCGGAATTTCACTTAAAGCATTAATCGCTTCTTCATCAATCTCTTCCAACTCATGTCTTTCTGGTACTTTTCCATCAAAATACTTGTGAGTCAGTACTACCGCACGATTAACGAAGTTGCCAAAAATAGCTACCAGCTCACTATTGTTTCGCGTCTGGAAGTCTTTCCAAGTAAAGTCATTGTCTTTGGTCTCAGGCGCATTGGCTGTAAGCGTATAGCGCAGCACATCTTGTTTTTCGGGGAATTCCTCCAAATATTCATGCAACCACACCGCCCAGTTTCGGGAGGTTGAAATCTTATTGCTCTCAAGGTTTAGAAATTCATTTGCAGGCACATTATCGGGCAACACATAACTTCCCTCCGCTTTCAGAAGCGTTGGGAAAATAATGCAATGAAAAACGATATTATCCTTTCCTATGAAATGCAAAAGTCTGGTTTCATCAGACTTCCAGTAGTCTTCCCAGTTTTTATTATTGTCTTTTGCCCATTGCTTGGTTGCCGAGATGTACCCTATCGGTGCATCAAACCACACGTACAGTACCTTCCCTTCACCTCCGTCTACCGGCACAGGAATCCCCCACTTTAAATCCCTTGTCATTGGACGAGGACGCAAACCATTATCAATCCAACTCTTACATTGGCCGTAAACGTTAGATTTCCACTCTTTATGCCCTTCCAGCAACCATTCCTTCAACCAGGGCTCGTATTGATCCAATGGTAGGTACCAGTGCTTGGTTTCCTTCATCACGGGCACTTCTCCACTCAGCATGGATTTTGGGTTTTTCAACTCAGTCGGGCTCAGTGTAGAACCACACTTTTCACATTGGTCACCATAAGCTTCTTCAAACCCACAGTTGGGGCAGGTTCCTTTGATGTATCTATCTGCTAGAAATTGCTGTTCCTTTTCATCATAAAATTGCTCAGAAGTTTCCGCAGAGAACTTTCCTGCTGCATGCATCTTCTTGAAAAACTCAGAAGCAGTTTCATGATGCAATTCCGAAGAAGTACGGTGGTAAATGTCAAAACTGATTCCGAACTTGTGGAATGAATTTTTGATCTGATTGTGATAGAAATCAACTACCTCCTGTGGTGACTTTCCTTCTTTCCGAGCACGTAGTTCAATTGCCACCCCATGCTCATCCGAGCCACACACAAAGGCTACATCTTCTCCTTTGCTTCTCAGGTACCTCACGTAAATATCCGCAGGAACATAAACCCCCGCCAGGTGACCAATATGGACAGGTCCATTCGCATAAGGAAGTGCTGCTGTAATTGTATGTCTTTTGTATTGCTTCGTCATAAATTCGATAAGAGACCGCAAATATAAGTTTTGTGTTTACCTGATATAGTGCATTCCACAATACTTCTGTCTAATTTTGCGGTCGAATTCAAATTTGCATGCAAGAAATTAGAAATATTGCCATCATCGCACACGTTGACCATGGCAAAACTACGCTCGTTGACAAGATCATTTACGCTACACAGGAGTTTCGTGAAAATCAGGAAAAAGGTGAATTGATTCTTGACAACAATGATTTGGAAAGAGAAAGAGGTATAACCATTCTTTCCAAAAACGTTTCAGCTGAATACAATGGCGTAAAAATCAATATCATAGACACCCCCGGTCACTCCGATTTTGGTGGTGAAGTAGAGCGTGTATTAAAAATGGCTGATGGTGTTCTCCTTTTGGTGGACGCCTTTGAGGGGCCAATGCCTCAAACTAGATTTGTATTAGGTAAAGCGTTAGGACTTGGCCTGAAACCAATCGTGGTTGTAAATAAAGTAGATAAGGAAAACTGTCGCCCAGATGAAGTACATGAGCAGGTTTTTGACCTGATGTTCTCATTGGATGCGACTGAAGAACAGCTTGATTTTCATACACTTTACGGTTCCAGTAAGCATGGATGGTTTAGCGAAGATTGGCAAAAGCCAACTGATAACATTCTTCCCCTTTTGGATAAAATCATTGAGGTAATCCCACCTGCACCATACCAGGAAGGTGTTCCCGCGATGCAAATTACTTCATTGGATTTCTCTTCATTCACCGGACGAATTGCCATTGGTAGAATTGTTCAAGGCGATATCAAGGAAGGAGCATCTTTAGGCATCAGTAAAAGAGACGGCTCGCTTAAGCGCGCGAAAGTGAAAGAAGTTCACGTTTTCGAAGGACTTGGAAAGCGAAAAGTTGAGTCCGCAAGAGCCGGAGATATTTGTGCAATTACAGGCATTGAAAACTTTGAAATCGGGGACACCATTACAGATTTCGAAAAACCGATGGTGCTTCCTAGAATTGCAATCGACGAGCCTACCATGAGTATGATGTTCGCCATCAACGATTCGCCTTTCTTTGGAAAAGAAGGAAAGTTTGTGACTTCCCGTCACATCCGTGATCGCTTGATGAAAGAGTTGGAAAAAAACCTGGCGCTGAGAGTCGAAGAGACAGGTTCTGAGGATAAGTTCCTGGTTTATGGTCGAGGCGTGCTTCACTTGTCTGTATTGATCGAAACTATGCGGAGAGAAGGGTATGAACTGCAGGTAGGTCAGCCTCAGGTATTGTTTAAAGAAGACGAAAATGGTCAAAAGCTAGAGCCTATTGAGCAATTAGTGATTGATGTACCAGAAGAATACTCAGGAAAGGCTATTGAAATGGTAACTCAGCGAAAAGGAGAGCTAAAAGTTATGGAGCCAAAAGGCAACATCCAACACCTTGAGTTTGAGATTCCTTCTCGTGGATTAATTGGGTTAAGAAATAATATGCTTACCGCAACTGCAGGAGAAGCAGTGATGACGCACAGGCTGAAAGAATACCAGCCACATAAAGGCAAAATTCCCGGAAGAATCAATGGATCATTGATCTCAATGGAACATGGTGCTGGAACCCCCTATTCTATAGACAAGCTTCAGGACAGAGGATTCTTCTTTGTAGATCCAGGTGTAGATGTATACACCGGACAAGTAATTGGTGAGCATAGCCGAGGATCAGATTTGGTAGTAAATATTCAAAAAGGCAAGAAACTGACCAACATGCGAGCATCAGGATCTGACAACAACGTGAAAATTGCACCTGCGAAAAAATTCAGCCTGGAAGAGGCACTGGAATATATCCAAAAGGATGAGTACGTAGAGGTGACTCCTAAATCTATCCGTATGAGGAAGATTTACCTGGATGAAAATCAGCGGAAACGTATGGCAAACGCCGAATAACCACAAAACAATCAACAATACCATTCATATAAATTAACCCCTATTAACAAACAATAGGGGTTTTTTACGTTTAGACTTGCACAGTATTTGCAACACAAAATCTCTTATGAAAAAAATATTCCTTTTTATCCTTTTAGTATCCGTATCTGCAGCACAAGCGCAAGACGCTTATCAAATTTCCATTGACCTTAGAAAAGCAGAGAATGACCGATTGCCGGTAGAAATACTCGTTCCTGCTATTAATCAGGATACAGTTGAATATCATATGCCGAAAGTAGTACCTGGCACATACAGTATCTCTGACTTTGGTCGATTTGTAAAAGATTTCAAAGCAATGGATGAGGATGGAAACCTTTTGGAGGTGGCGAACATCTCAACCAATAGATGGGCTATTAAAAATGCAACGAAATTGGATAAGATCACTTATTGGATTGAAGACTCTTTCGATGATTTTGAAGGGTACGGAAGCAACAGGCTATTCGAGCCGGGAGGCATGAGTATAGAAGCAGATAAAGGGGTATTTGTGATGAATACATTCGGATTTGTTGGTTATGTAGATGGCTACAAGTTCAACCCATTTAACTTAACAATTTTGCATAAAAAGGAAATCAAAGGAGCCACGTCACTGGAGGTTAAAATCGCTAACGACACATTGGATACTTACACCGCAGCTAATTACAACTTTCTGGCGGATGCCCCAATCATGTACTGCAAGCCTGATATTGTAAGTAAAGAAATAGCAGGAGCAAATGTTTTAGTGTCTGTTTACTCCCCAAATAATGTACTTTCTGCCGCAGACGTAATGGACAACATTGATGAACTCATGGATGCACAGGCTAAATATTTAGGCGGAAAACTACCCGTTGACAGATATGCGTACTTAATATACCTTTTTGATAGCCCCACCATCTCCGGTTCATACGGTGCTTTGGAACACTCATACTCTTCACTTTACACCCTACCGGAAATGAATCCTCAACGTATCAGCCAGACGGTGAAGGATATAGCAGCTCATGAATTCTTTCACATTGTTACTCCTCTCAGTATCCACTCGGAGGAAATCCACAACTTCGACTACATCGAACCGAAAATGAGTCAGCACCTGTGGCTGTATGAGGGCGTGACTGAATATGCTTCCCATCATGTCCAGCTGAAATATAACCTGTATGATCTTCAGGATTTTCTCGGTGAGATGAGAAATAAGATGAATCAGCAGGAACAATACGGTGTGGATATTCCGTATACAGAATTCAGTGAAAACATTCTTGAGCCAAAAAATGAAAGAAGGTACGGTGATGTATATGCGGGAGGAGCTTTAATTGCATGGTGCCTTGATCTTACAATTATCAAGTCCACCAACGGACAGAAAGATTTGCAGTCTGTTTTGAGAGAATTGTCAAAACAATATGGCCCAATGAAAGCTTTTAAGGATGACGAACTATTTGAAGAAATTGAGAAAATTACTACTCCGGAAGTGGGCAATTTTCTGGCTAAATATGTTGGTGGAGCTGAGCCCTTGCCATACGCTGAAATCCTAGGATGGGCAGGAATCAGCTACAGTGCCAAAAGCGATGAGATGGTGATTACCGCGGGCAAATTTACTCCATCATTGAATGAAGAGCAGGAAATTTATATCGCTGGGGTAGATGAAATGAATGATTTTGGAAAAGACCTGAAGCTGAAAGAAGGTGATGTTCTGCTGGAATGGAATAATGAAGCAGTCACACTGGAATCATTTCAGAATATCATCCAGAAATTTTATAGTGAAACAGAAGCGGGTGATAAAATCACTGTTCTGGTACGTAGAGAGGTGAAAGGAAAAACGAAGGAAGTAAAACTTAAAGCCAAGGCCAAAAAAGTGAAGTCCTCACAAAAACATGCTTTGGAGATTATGAAGAATCCATCTCCTGAACAACAAAAAATTAGATCCTTTTGGTTTGAGCCAAGTAACTAAAACTCAAATAATAGGTATTATTCAAAGAACCTAACAGTATGAAGAAGAACACAAAAATTGCCTTAATCGGAGGAATAGCCGTTATCGCGATCCTGATATTAATATTCTCAGGTAGCTCGACAGAAAGCAACACTGAAGTGGTGGTAGAGGTTGAACAAGGAGAATTCGTGGTGGATATAATGACATCCGGAGCACTTGAAGCAAAAAATTCAGTTCCTATCAAAGGCCCCAATGGTTTACGTAATTATCGAATTTGGAACGTGACCATTCAGGATATCATCGATGAAGGAACAGTAGTTCAAAAAGGACAATACGTTGCACGTCTTGATCCATCGGAATTAACAGGAAAAATTAAGGATGCTCAGCTGGAATTGGATCAACAACAATCGCAGCACACACAGACTCGATTGGATACGGCTTTAGCCATGCGTCAGTCCAGAGATGAGTTATACAACCTGGAATACGCAGTAATAGAGAAGAAGTTAACCTTGGATCAATCACAATTTGAACCTCCTGCAACTATCCAAAAAGCTGAAATTGAGTTGGAAAAGGCTAAGCGTTCTTTCCAACAAGCCAAAGAAAACTATCAAATTAAGAAACAGCAAAATGCTGCAAAAATGAGACAGGCCACAGCTGAGCTGTCTAAAGTTCAGAATGAACTGGAAGGGTTGACCGCTCTTTCCCGCGAATTTATTGTAACAGCCCCTGAAGATGGTATGCTGATTTATAAAAGAAACTGGGACGGCAAACCCGTGAAAGAAGGTTCACAAATAAGCGGATGGGATCCCATAGTGGCCACATTGCCAGATCTTTCTAAAATGATATCCAAAACATATGTAAACGAAGTAGATATAAGAAAAGTAAAACCGGGACAAGCCGTAGATATTGGATTCGATGCATTTCCTGACAAGGATTTGAAAGGTAGGGTCACGAAAGTTGCTAATGTTGGAGAACAAAGGCCCAACTCTGATGCTAAAGTTTTTGAAGTGGAAATCGAAGTTTTCGGAACTGATCCCCTGCTCAAACCGGGTATGACTACAAGTAATAAAATCATCACCAAAACAGTAGCTGATGCGCTTTTCGTTCCTCTTGAAAGTTTGCATTCGCAATACGATTCCATCACTTATGTCTTCAAAAAAGATGGAGGATCTAACTCCAAACAAGAAGTAATCATTGGGGATGCAAATGCAGAGTATGTCCACATTCTTGGCGGCCTGGAACCGGGCGATCGGGTAAGTCTTTCCACAGTTCAGGGCATGGAAAGCCGAAAAGTAAACTTACTCCCTGAGATGAATGGCAAACGAAATCAGAAAGAAGACGAAATAGAACCGGAACCTACTCAGCCACAGTACCCACAAGGACGCAGAGGAGACAGAAAGCAAGGATAATGGACAAGGAAAGAATCCTGGCGAATCTTTACATAGCCATCGAGGCAGTACTGGCAAATCGAGTTAGATCCATTTTGACAGCTCTTGGTATCATCTTCGGTGTGGCAGCCGTTATCGCCATGCTAGCTATAGGCAATGGTGCCCAACAGGAAATACTGGAGCAGATAAAACTAGTAGGTGTCAACAACATCATCGTTGAACCTGTAGTGGAGCAAACAGAAGAAAATCTGGCTGAGGAAGACTCAGAGTCCAAAGAGAAAAAGAAGTTTTCTCCAGGGCTCACGCTTGAAGACAAAGAGTCTATTCTTAAAACCATTCCTGGTGTAGAGACTATCAGTCCGGAAATCTTACTGGAAACATATATCATCAAAAATGGCATTCGAAGATCAGCCAAACTTGTAGGAGTTGAACCCTCCTATTTTGACATATTCAATTTCACATTGGCAGAGGGTAAGATGTTTAACGACATCCAGCTGGAAAAAGGAGAAGCTGTTTGCATCATTGGCAAATCGATAAAAGCAAAGTTTTTTCCTTCCGAAAATCCGATCGGCAAAATGCTGAAATGTGGACCTAACTGGCTGAAAGTGATTGGGGTACTGGATGAAAGATACATAAGCGAAAGCAGCATTAGCAAGCTTGGAATCCGCGATTACAATATGGATGTCTACACTCCATTGCAAACCGTTCTGGTGAGGTACAAAAACCGAGCAATGCTTACTGAGGAAATGATCCAGGGTGCTAACAAGGGATCCTCCGGTGGTATGGTTTTTTTTGGTGGTGACGGACCTGCCACTGAAGATGAAGCACCTCAGCAAGCAGTAAATTATCATCAGCTTGATCGGTTGGTGGTGCAGGTAGCAGAAACAGAAAAACTCAATCCTACCGCAGATGTTATCGTTCGAATGTTGCAACGTAAGCACAATGAAGTGGTCGATTATGAGATTGAAATTCCCGAACTCTTGCTGAAGCAGCAACAGCGAACGAATGACATTTTCAGCTATGTACTAGGAGCAATTGCCGGCATATCTCTTATCGTAGGTGGTATTGGTATTATGAATATCATGCTGGCGTCTGTTTTGGAACGCATCAAAGAAATTGGATTACGATTGTCTATCGGCGCTAAGAAGACCGACATTATCAATCAGTTTATGTTTGAGTCTATGATGATAAGTGTATCAGGCGGATTCATCGGAATTTTACTTGGCGTCATCATGGCCGCTGCAGTCAGCAGGTTTGCAGACATTCCTACGGTTATCTCTTTTGGTTCCATCTTAATCTCCTTTGGAGTTGCCACAGCTATCGGCCTAATATTCGGAATTGCCCCGGCACGTAAAGCAGCTTCTCAAGACCCTATTACTTCTCTTAGATATGAATAAGATATTTACTTCAATTTGCGTATTTGGATTTTTGCTGACAGCCAATGCTCAGGTAGTTTACACGCTGGATAATATCATTGATTTGGCCCAGGGACAATCACCTCAAGCTAAGCAAGCTGAAACGAGGAAAGAAAATCGTTTCTGGCAGTATCAGTTTTACAAATCGAACTACAATCCTCAACTTGCACTTAGTGGAAATTTACCTGCCTACAGCAATCAGTTTATTCCGGTAATACAGGAAGATGGATCGACCCAGTTCAGGCCGGTTGAGCAAACCAATTCATCATTGAATCTTGGGTTATTTCAGCCCATCTCTCCTACTGGTGGAAGTGTGTCTGTCAATACTCGAGCAAGCCAGTTTCAAGATCTGGTTATAGATGATACACGCTGGAGAAGCACCATTGTGGATCTGACTTTGAACCAGCCGATTTTTGCTTATAATCAGTTAAAGTGGGACAGAAAGACAGAACCGATTCGTTACGAAGAATCCAGACGCAGTTATGTGGAGGAGATGGAGTTTGTTTCAAGGACTGCCACTCAGCGATTTTTTGATTACCTGGATGCACAGGTGAATTTTCAAATTGCTCAGTTTAACCTGGCCAACAATGATACCATTTACAATATTGAAAAAGGTCGATACAACATTGGTACTGCCTCAGAAGACAAACTGCTTCAGGTTGAATTACAATTACTCAGGTCTCAGCAAGATCTGGCACAGGCGCAGCTTGATTTGCAAACTTCAAGACTGGCACTCCGTACTTTTATAGGATTAAATGAGGCTCAAAATTTTGACCTGGCACTTCCGGAGGAAATACCTGTCTTTCCTGTAGATGAAGAAATTGCACTTCAGTACGCAAAGGACAATCGATCCGACTTCATTGCTTTTGAAAGGAGACGAATAGAAGCAGACGCTCAAATTGCGCAGGCAAAAGGTCAGCGATTTCAAATGAATTTAAATGCATCCTTTGGACTCAATAGTGCCGGGACAAGCTTTGATCAATCCTACCAGGATGCACAAAACCAGCAATTCGCTAACCTTACACTGAATATCCCAATTGTAAACTGGGGACGAAATGAAGCACGCATGAAGACCGCTCTGGCCAATAAGCAGCTTACGGATTATGTGATTGCGCAGGAGGAGCAGAATTTTGAACAGGAAGTGCTTACACAGGTTAGGCAATTGGATGTATTGCAACAGCAAATTGAAATCTCTAAAAAATCAGATGAGGTAGCCCAAAAACGATATGAAGTAGCACAGAATCGTTACCTGATCGGGAAGATTGACATTACCAATCTGAACATCGCGCTTACAGAAAAAGATAATGCCAGAAGGAGCTATATCAACGCATTAAGAACCTATTGGATCGCCTACTACGACCTGAGAAGATTAACCTTGTATGACTTTGCGAATCGGCAATTGCTATATACCGTTAAAGATTAGTTATATCAGCTAGTCGTCCTACAATCGAAGTGGTGGGACGACTTTCATACCCAACCTATATCTTCAACTTTCGCATTCCTTTGAAGTACAGCCACATCATCTTGAGTTTTGAGCTCCCTTTCTTGCGGCCCATCTCCATGGCATCCCACAATTCTTCCGGAATAGCTTCAAGTTGATTGAACTCTCCAGCTCCTTTCAGCCACTCTCCCCCATCGATGGTGATCACCTCACCATTTACATACGAAGAATAGTCAGAAACAAGATAAGCAGCGAGGTTCGCCAACTCCTGATGATCCCCTACTCTTCCTAAAGGCACCTTCTTCGCTGGATCATATTTCTTTTTCAAATCTCCAGGCAGGAGTCTGTCCCATGCTCCTTCTGTTGGGAAGGGTCCTGGTGCGATTGCATTGCTTCTAATACCATACTTTGCCCATTCAACGGCAAGTGAGCGAGTCATTGCAAGCACTCCACTTTTCGCACATGCAGAAGGCACTACATATCCTGAGCCTGTCCATGCGTAGGTCGTTACAATACTTAGAATGTTTCCTCCTTGTTTATTCTCAATCCAGTCTTTACCTAGTGCCAGCGTAAAATTGTAGCTTCCTTTTAGCACAATATCTACAACGGTATCAAAAGCTCTGTGGGACAATCGTTCCGTAGGACTAATGAAATTGCCGGCAGCATTGTTAAGCAATACATCTACTTTTCCAAACTTCTCTTTAGCTTCACGTATCACACGCTCAACCTGCTCATAATCTCTCACATCGCAAGCCACACAATGAACAGGAAATCCACTCTTGGCTGTAATCTCTTTGGCTGTTTCTTCCAGCACTTCCATTTTTCGACTGGTAATCACCAGATTGGCTCCCAATTCAGAAAAATAGCTTCCCATGGATTTACCTAATCCGGTTCCTCCTCCGGTTACAATGATCGTTTTGCCCTTTAAAGACTCTGGGCTTAGCATGCCTTGTGTGTGACTCATAAGAAATTTGTTTGGGAGGCAATATAGCCAAAGGAGCATAAAAAAAGAGGCCTTAAACAAGGCCTCTACATTAGGCTGTGAACAGAGCGGTGAGTATCTGTATGTAAAGAACTTAACTTATCAAATGATAATCAATACCCACTTTAGGGTATTTTTTCTTTCTTGAATTATTTATTCGTTACCACCATTTTATCAAAAGATAAACTGAGACCGTGAATACGCCCAGCATGGCCAGTGCCAACAACAGGTTTCCATAGATCGCATTGCCTATACCAAACAATGCTGAGTATACACCTATAGTACCTACAAATACAGAAAGAAGGCTGTTAGTTAGGTTGGATGTGCCTCGCTTTTCAAATCGCTTCCATCCGATTCCCGGTTTCACATGCGCAACAAAGGCAGCCAGTTTCTCTTCCGATTCAGGTTTGGTCACAAGCGTGGTTACAACCCAAACAATAGTCGTAATCCCTGTTGCAATCAGAAGCCTCATGGTAAAAGCATCAAAAACAGTGTGCGTTAGTGCAGAATCGGGAACTACAAGAACCAGCACAAACGCATTGATGGTGGCCACTACCATGCCTACAATTTCAGTGATTGCATTGATGCGCCACCAAAACCATCTAAATAAGAAAATAGCCCCTGTTCCTGCGCCAGAAAGCAACAATATATTGAAAGCTTGTGTGGCATTTTCTAAAACTGTCAAAGCAAGAGAACCGGCAATTACCATTAACAAAACGGTGGAAATTCTCCCAACGCTCACTAATTCTTTCTCAGAAGCTTCCGGCTTCACGAATCGTTTATAGAAGTCATTTACAACATAAGAAGAGCCCCAATTCAGGTGGGTACTAATCGTAGACATATAAGCTGCAATCAATGAAGCGACTACCAAGCCGAGCCAACCCGGCGACAGGAGTGTGAGCATCACCGGATAAGCAATATCGTCACCCAGGTATTGCTCATTGATGTTTGGAAAAGCTCGCTGAATCGATTCCAAATCCGGAAATAAAATGATGGACGCCAGTGCCACCAGAATCCACGGCCAGGGACGCAAGGCATAATGTGCGAAATTGAAAAAGAGGGTTGCTCCTACGGCATGCTTTTCATCTTTAGCTGCTAACATCCGTTGGGCAATGTAACCTCCTCCTCCAGGTTCGGCTCCCGGATACCAGACGGACCACCATTGTACGGCCAATGGAATAATAAACATGGAAACCATCAATGAGGTATTGTTCAAATCCGGAATGATAGCCAGCTTCCCTTCCAAAGATTCATGTGAGAGCAATCCGGATAAACCACCGACCTCAGGCTGTGATACAGCTACATAAGCGGCATAAATTGCCCCAACTAAAGCGATACCAAACTGAAAAAAATCCGTCCAGATTACTCCTTTGATCCCGCCAAGTGCGGAATAAGCAGCAACTACTACGGAAGCAACAATCACCGTATAAATTGGTTCAATACCGAAAAGAATGGATGATATCTTGATAGCGGCTAGTGTCACAGACCCCATGATCAGACAATTGAAAAATATACCGAGATATAAAGCTCTAAAGCCCCTCAAAAATGAAGCAGCTTTACCTCCATATCTCAATTCATAAAATTCGAGATCTGTCAGGACACCTGATCTTCTCCACAGTCTGGCATAAATGAAAACAGTTACCATCCCTGTAATCAAAAAAGACCACCAGGCCCAATTTTTAGCTATTCCTCCTTCTCTCACAAAGCCTGTTACCAAATTGGGAGTATCTGCTGAGAAGGTGGTTGCTACCATAGAAACACCCAACAGCCACCAGGGCATAGACTTTCCAGCCAGGAAATATTCCAATGAGCTTTTTCCGGCGGTTTTACTAGCCACTAGTCCAATCCCAAGAACTATAAGAAAAAAAACGCCAATAACGAGCCAGTCAAATAAGGATAAGGCCATATGAAGGTTAAGTTGTTTAAAACATGAAAATAAGTCAACACGGTGTAACTATTTCAAACTGACTCAGTAATTCCAATATCATGCAACTTTTGATTATTCAAAACAGTCCTTAAAATCACAACTCAACTAATCCGGTCATGCTTAAAAACTTCTTCCTCATCTCTATTCGAAACCTGAAAAAGAACGGACTTTATTCCATCATCAACATTTCAGGTCTTTCCATCGGTATTGTATGCAGCGTGCTTATCTTGCTCTGGGTAACCGATGAAGTATCCTATGACAAGTTTCTACCAAAATATGATCGGTTGTATCAACTATGGATCAGCTCAGAGTTTGATGATAAAGTAAACAATTGGCGATCGGTTCCGCTCCCTACCTATGAGGAGATGAAAGTCATAGATAGTAACATTAAAAACTCTGTAGTAGCAGGATGGGGAAGTAACCGACTGCTTACTGCGGGGGAGGTTCGGATAATAAAGCAAGGATATTTCGTAAGTGAAGAATTTTTAGAAATGTTTGAGTTTCCGCTTGCCTCAGGAACACATGCGGAAGCGCTAAAGGATCCCATGTCTATTGTGCTTTCAGAATCCCTGGCAAAGATCCTTTTCGGCGATGAAGATCCCATTGGCAAACAAGTAAAACTGGAAAATGAAGGCACACTTCAGGTGACAGCCATCGTGAAAGATCTTCCTGAGAATTCAAGTTTCCAGTTTGACTATCTCGCAACATGGAAGTACCGGGAATCGGTAAACGAATGGATCAGGGATAACAAAACCAACTGGGGTAATTATTCTTTTCAGGTATTTGTGGAACTCAATGATCCTGTTCGCGAGGTAGATGTGGAGCAGAGTATCTATGATCTGGCCATGGAAAAAGATGGAGAGCATGGTATGGAGAAACACTATTTTCTACACCCTATGTCTCAATGGAGATTGTACTCCAACTGGGACGATGAAGGCAACCAGGCGGGAGGTCGAAGCGATTATGTCCAGTTATTTACTGCAATTGCAATCGTGATCCTCATCATAGCCTGCATCAATTTCATGAACCTGGCCACTGCACGTTCCGAAAAGCGGGCCAAGGAAGTGGGGATCAGAAAGAGCCTTGGCACCACTCGTTCCCGATTGATTTACCAGTTTATAAGCGAATCGATTTTCATCACGTTTATTGCTTTCGTCATTTCAGTACTATTAACAGAGCTAGCGCTTCCTTCTTATAATAATCTGGTAGAAAAAGACCTTAGTATTAATTATGCAGCTGCTGAATTTTGGTTCGCTGCTGTCGGGATCATCATCATTTTAGGAATAATCGCCGGAAGCTACCCTGCCTTCTATCTTTCCTCATTCAAACCAGTGCAAACACTCAAAGGAACAGTTAAGATAGGCAAAGGAGCAACCACGCCACGTAAGGTTTTGGTGATCATGCAGTTTGCCTTTTCCATTGTGCTAATGATCAGTACCATCGTCATCTTCCAGCAGATCAACCTGGTGAAAAACAGAGATTTAGGATATGATCAGGAGCGCTTAATCGCAGTGGAACTGACAGAAGATCTGCGAGAAAACTATGATATCTTGAAGCAGGAATTAGAGTCCTCCGGGCTGGTGGAATCCGTTACCAGATCCAACTCACAAATTACCCAGATCAATTCAAATAACTTCCTGGGGTGGCCTGGTAAACCGGAAGATAAACGTGTCATCTTCACAACCATTACCACCACCTATGATTACGCTAAAACAATGGGAATAGACGTACTCATGGGGCGTGATTTCTCTAAAGATTATGGCAGTGACTCGACAGCAATCGTCATCAACAAGGCCGCATTGGACATTATGGGTTTAGAAGATCCGATAGGGACTAATCTGGACTTATGGGGAGATGAACGAAAATTAATTGGTGTGATTGACAATGTGCTGATGGGCTCACCTTATGATCCGGTGAAACCCATGTTTATGATTTTGGATGATTGGGGTGGCTATATCTCCGTACGACTCAAAAAAACGAATGATCTTCAACAAACGTTGGCTGGGGTGGAACAGGTTTTCACCAAACACAATCCTGCTTATCCTTTCGATTACAACTTCGCAGATGTCGAGTTTCAGCGTAAGTTCACTACGATCAATCTGACAAGAAAACTAGCAAGTCTTTTCGCTACTCTTGCGATGATTATAACCGGGCTGGGATTATTTGGGCTGGCCTCATATACTGCAGAGCAGCGCATCAAAGAGATTGGCATTCGCAAAGTGCTGGGAGCTACTATCGCCAGTCTGATGAATCTGATGTCTAAAGATTTTGCCAAGCTGGTGATCATCTCGTTTGTTCTGGCCTCTCCATTCGCCTGGTACTTGCTCGATCAGTATTTAGAGCGATACACAATCAGAGTAGGCATTCAATGGTGGATATTCCCTGTGGTAGGAATAATCGTGCTTGTCTTTGCCATCCTGATTGTATCAGATCAGGCGAGACGGGCAGCTAAGGCTAATCCGGTGAAATCGTTGAGGAATGAATAGATGAGACATGTCATGCCGTTCTTCGAAACGGCATCTTCGAAAACGGAAGATTGCGGATCAAGTCCGCAATGACAAGGTTCTATATTGATTACTTAATATAAACCGTCTTCACATTCACAAACTCCTTGATGCCGTGATGTGAAAGTTCACGGCCAAAACCACTTTCATTGATGCCTCCAAATGGCAAGCGAGGATCTGATTGTACCATGGCGTTTACAAAGCACGAGCCTGCTTCCAGTTTGGTTGCGGCCAGCACTTCGGCTCGTTTTACATCTTTGGAAAAGATCGCTCCTCCAAGTCCATAGTAGGTATCATTAGCTACCCTCATGGCCTCCACTTCATCTTTTACAGTAATGACGGTAGCAACCGGTCCAAACAACTCTTCATCATACGCAGGCATTCCTTTCTTCACATCGGTAAGAATGGTTGGCGGATAGTAATATCCGGGTCCCACAGGCACTTCGCCACCCAGCAAACACTTCGCCCCTGCTTTAATACTCCGCTCTACCTGATCAGCCAATTGCTCCCGATACTTCTTCCCTACCAAAGGACCCAAATCGACCTCCGGATTTGTAGGATCACCATATTTGTAAGATTTCATTTCAGCAATAAGCCGTTTTTCAAATTCATCCTTAATCGCAACCGGAACAATGAAACGCTTGGCACTGATGCAACTTTGTCCGTTGTTTTTTAACCGACTGGCCACTGTAGTTTTCACAGCCAGATCAAGATCAGCATCCTCCAAAATGATGTACGGATCACTACCTCCCAATTCCAACACGCATTTCTTCAATACCGCTCCAGCCTGTTTGGCTACCACTTTTCCTGCCCGTGTGCTTCCGGTCAATGTTATTGCTTTTACATGTTTATGAGTGATTACCTCAGAAGCTTGCTCATTGGTGATAAACAGGTTACTGAAAAGATGCTTTGGAAAACCCGCTTCTTCAAAAACAGCAACAATCGCCTCCGCACATCCGGGTACATTGGGTGCATGTTTCAGTAAGGCAGCATTTCCCGCCATCAGTGTGGGTGCAGCAAACCGAAACACCTGCCAGAAAGGGTAATTCCATGGCATGATTGCAAAAACAATACCTAGCGGACGATGACTCACGTAACTCCTGGAGGCATCCGTTTCTATCACCTCGTCTGCTAAGAAGGCTTCAGCATTATCTGAATAATAATCACAGACCCAGGCACATTTCTCCACTTCAGCTTCACTATCCTTCAGCGGTTTCCCCATTTCTTCGGTCATGATCTTTGCAAAGTCCGCTTTTTTGGAACGCAAGACAGCCGCCGCTTTTTTCATCAGCTCACTGCGATGAGAAAAAGTGGTATCCTTCCAGGAGGAGTACGCTTCATCCGTAGCATCGATGATCTTCGCCATTTGACCATCATTGTGGTCTGCATAAAACTTCAATAATTCTTCGGTCGCCGGATTGATTGCCTGCATTTTCGTTTTGATTTATTTCAACGCTCGTTCGGTGATTCTTCCTAACTTATTATTTTACAAGTGATTATGCTGGAAGTATTATCATGACCCATACACAACAAAATGATAGCCGAAGAAATTTCATAAAAAAGCTGGGAGCAGCAGGTTTTTTTATGTCCACGATGAGCTTGCCCTCGTATGCACTCGAGCAGGTATTAAATCAATCCATACAGTATTCCCCTCTGAAGCCTGTGAATGTTTCACCGGAGCGCATCATCCGACAGGTTGTTGGTTTGAGGCCATACCGGCCTTCCGGTTTCAACCTGAGTGAACAAAAGCTGGACGAGAAGGTGATCATACATAATTACGGTCATGGAGGTGGTGGCATCTCACTCTCCTGGGGAACCGCCCGGCTGGCCATTGAGAAAATTGAAGCCTCGCAATCAACGTCAATCGCTGTGTTGGGTGCAGGTGTGATCGGGCTTTCCACTGCAATTCTCCTGCTCAAGCAAGGAAGGCCAGTGACTATTTACACTGATCGCCTCCCTCCCAATACCACCTCCAATGTGGCAGCAGCCTACTGGGCACCTGTTTCTGTGTTTGAATCAGGGATGATTCCCTCGGGGTTCATGGAAGAGTTTAATCAGGCTTCCATAATCTCTCAGCGAATGTTTCAGGATCTTGTAGGTACGAGATATGGCGTTTGGTGGATCAAAAGCTTTTTCCTTGGAGCGAGCTTTGATTTCCCGGGAGGGAAAAAGCTCTATCCTGATTATAAATCGCACGATACAACCTCCTCCCCTTTTACTGGTTTTCAAATTAACGATGAAGTACACTCATTGATGATTGAGCCTCCCATTTACATGAAAGCCTTGCTGGATGATTTTTACCAGCTGGGCGGAAAATTGATAGTTCGTAAATTCAATGATCTGAATGAACTCAGCCAATTGAAGGAACCATACGTCATGAATTGCACAGGTTTGGGGTCTCATGAACTATTCCAGGATAAAAGCCTCATCCCCGTGCGGGGACAACTGGCAGTACTCCTTCCTCAGGAGGAAATCAACTATGGATATGTGATTCCTACCTTCGATGATCTGTTATATATGTTTCCCCGCAAAGATGGGATCATCCTTGGCGGAACTTCCGAAAAAGGTAACTGGTCATTAAATCCTAATGATCAGGAGCTTACGAGAATCATGGAGGGTCACAAACGCATCGCTGCAGGTCTTAAACCCTAGCCTTATGCTATTCGTTTGATATTTGTTTATCGGTTAGATATTTGTAACTTTGTTGTCACAACAACTAATTAAAGACATTAGTCATGGAAACTACAGCAACAGCAGAAAAAACACAGGAAGCGCAGGACTTCATGCCAATCAATGGCACGGACTATTTGGAATTGTATGTGAGCAATGCCAAGCAGGCCGCTCATTTCTATCGTTCTGCTTTTGGTTTTAAGGCTCTGGCATATGCAGGTCTGGAAACAGGCATCAAAGACCGGGAATCATATGTGGTTGTCCAGGACAAGATCAGACTGGTGCTAACCTCTCCTCTTCGAAGTGGAACAATCATCGGTGAGCACATCGATAAGCATGGAGATGGCGTGAAAGTAACCGCGCTATGGGTGGATGATGCCACACATGCATACAATGAAGCTGTAAAGCGAGGCGCTAAATCATTCATGGAGCCGAACACCATCGAAGACAAGCATGGTAAAGTGGTGCAATCCGGCATCCATACCTATGGTGAAGTGGTACACATCTTCATTGAACGAAATGATTACTATGGCATCTTCCTTCCGGGCTACCGCGAATGGAATACCGAGTACAACCCTGAGCCTGTTGGACTTAAGTATGTGGACCACATGGTGGGCAATGTGGAGCTGGGCGACATGGATAAGTATGTGAAGTTCTACGAAGAAGTGATGGGCTTTAAGCAGATCATGTCATTCGATGATAAAGACATTTCTACCAAGTACACCGCCCTCATGAGTAAGGTGATGAGTAATGGCAATGGAAGAATCAAATTCCCGATCAACGAACCGGCAGCCGGATTGAAAAAATCACAGGTAGATGAATACCTGGAGTTTTACGAAGGTGCAGGTGTTCAGCACATTGCAGTCGCAACCGATAACATTATCCAGACCGTAACTGACCTTAAAAACAGAGGGATAGAATTCCTGAAAGTGCCAGATACGTACTACGATGCATTGGCAGAGCGAGTAGGTGAAATAGATGAAGACATTGAAGCACTGCGACCTTTGGGTATCCTGGTAGATCGCGATGATGAAGGCTATCTCCTACAGATTTTCACAAAGACGGTACAGGCTCGACCAACAATGTTCTTTGAGATCATCCAGCGAAAAGGGGCTACCTCTTTCGGAAAAGGAAACTTCAAAGCCTTGTTTGAGGCCCTTGAAAAAGAGCAAGAGCTGCGAGGCACACTATAAATATCACTCACTACTAATCACGCTGAAGAAGGAACCTGAGAGGGTTCCTTTTTTTATGGATAATGGTTGAAAGAGGTATATTTGAAAAGTGTATATCGCGATAGAGATGCATAAATTATTACAGACCATTGGGTCGTTCTAACTATTCATAAACATGTGGAAAAAACTATTTTGGATAAGTTTCATTCTTCTTGTTGTGACCAACATTTACTGGATGTACCAACTTCTAGACAGTGGTGTATCTATCACATATCTAAGAGAGTCATATGATTATCAAGAAAAAGATATTGATATATTGAGAAAATTAGTTGAACAGCATTATGACTTTAACAAGCTAACCAGCGAACTCGATGAAGCAGATTATGAACTGATTCAAAAAGGTGATATTTTTTTCATTGTCTTTAGCAGTTTTGAGGTTGAGTTTAACTCAGATTCAACAATTAAACGAACACGTAACTTTTTTGAACCCTGACCAGGAGGAATTAACGCTTAATTTACTAAACCTCAGCTTGCGAGTGTTTGAAACGCGTGCTTATCTCACTCTGCTAAGAATTGACTAAAGAACTCCCAGTAGCTTTCCCCTAAATTGGTAAACATTTCTTTAGGTGAATGGCCAGCATTTGGCACTAATGTCATTGTATGTGGAATCTTTAACTCCATCAAGTGTTGTGAAAATTGTTGGTTGTTCGATAAGCTGGGATCCATTTCGCCAAGGATCATTCGAATTTTGACTTGATTACGAATTGCATCGACATTCTGCTCAGCTAAAACCCATGGACTATTTGTACGGAAGTAGTCAATGTCACCTCCGTAAACACGGTCAAGTGTAGCTTGCGCCTTTACTTCACCTGCTAGTGGCGCTTCTTTTGGTATCAAAACCTCCTGGAGTGGACCGGGATTAAGCATCGAAATTGCTCCAAATAAATTCGGGTATTTAAATCCAAACCTTGCAGCACCATACCCACCCATGCTACCGCCCTCCAGAATGCGCCCCTTTGGAGAATTGATAGTTCGGAAGGTAGTATCAATATGTGGGACTAATTCATTGATAATGACCGTTTCCATAAGTACACTACCATCTTTCCAGTCAATCCACATACTTTCTCGTTTGTTATCGTCAAGAAAGATGACCAATAGGGCGGGTATTTTATTCCCTTTTATAGCCGAATCAAATCGCTTCGATAACATATCAATCGCACCAGGTGGCCAGCCACCGCTTCCATGCAACCAATACACCACTGGAAATTCCTTCAGTGAATCAGCTTGATATAGATTTGGCAGATAGGCATAGTATTGTATCTCAGAATCCATCACAGAACTTTGAATCTGACGTTTTTCAGCTATTTTGACTACATCCTTTCCGGGGGGAGCTATTTGCCCAAGTACCCCATGAATGGAGAGAAATGCTATACATCCAAAGAATAATTGATTCAGGTATTGCTTCATACTATTTTCCGGTCAGATATTCACTTATATTCAATGCCTTCTTTTAGATTAAAATAATACTTTTTTAAAACTAACTGTCAGGATTAGGATCATTTGAAAGTAAGTAATTTAAATATACATCCTCAACTCGTCCTCGTTTGCAACGAGGATGGATAAATAAGTGGTATTGACTGTGGTAAGGAAGATTCCGGCTCAAGGCCGGAATGACGCCTAGTTTGCGAGGCGTTTGCAACGCGTGCTCAATCCAACAAAATAACATCTAGCAGTCTTTTTATTCCACAATAATCCGATCACCTTCCCTTCTGCATTTCCTTATCTTTCTATTTAACGTCTCAGTTTGTGGCGTTATGTCCAGAGTAAAGCACCGTTCTATGGAGTGATTGTTGGTGTGGGATAGGTTCGCTAGTTTTAACCCAACGAGCTGTGGACATATACACACTAGCCGGACATTATACTCAATTAAACTAAACAATGGATTCAAAATTCTACGTACCTAACGGACAAGGAGAAAACTATAACATTTTTGGGTATTGGAGCCTCAACGAGATGAACCAGAAAGGACGCATGTTCATTTTGATGGAGACATTAGAATCAGAATACATCGTCACAAACATCACTTGAAGCCGAATCAAGAAAAAAAATTACGAAGATTTATGGTTCGGTGTGTCAATTGTGAGTGAAAATAGGTGTACCACATTGTAAAACATAGTTACCACCCCAAGAGAATACCAAATGAAAGAAGTAAGCGTAATCAATTCCATTCAAGTGCCCAGTGGACACGAAGAAATGGCGATTAATGTTAGAGATACATATATCAAGTATTTTAAAACCAAATCGGGATTTGTAAGCTCCACATTTTATAAATCGATTAATCCGGACAACACTTTCAATTTTGTTAATATAGTTGTCTGGGATTCACGTGAATCATTTAACAATGCCGTTAATAGTGGGTTTGATAATGCTGAAGGATTGAATGACGATAATATGAAGGTTTTGGGAAAAGGATTTCCTTCCCCTATTGCAATAAATCCCGGACAATATGAAACCATAAGAAAGGACTGAGGAACTTATCTGTAGGGTAGAAGTGCTAGTTTCTCCAAAACTTTTACAAACGCTTTCAAATTCAGCCCGTATATAAGCAGAATGTCTCACCAAATTGACAGTTTATGAATCTCGTCCATGCTACATCCATTCTTTTGCTTGCCGTGTTGATCAGCTGCCAGCCAGCCAATGAGGGGTTGGTGGACATGGATGGAAATCAATATGACACTATCCAGGTGGGCGGTACTAGCTGGATGGCAGAGAACCTGAAAGTGACACATGATCGGGAGGGAAATGAGATCCCCTACTTTTTTCCCAATGGAGATGCAGACAACATTGAAACCTACGGATTACTGTATGATTTTGAGAATGCTTGTAAGGTATGTCCTGAAGGGTGGCGGCTGCCGACAAACGAAGAATGGGAAACGCTTTTCGACTTTTCTGGGAATACCAATGCCGGCAATTACAAAGACACTGGATTTTGGGATGAAGAGCAAAACACCAACAGCACCCAATTTTCTGCAAGACCTTCTGGAATAGGTAATAATCAGGAACATCCGAATAATTTTGGGGAGAACACCCTTTTTTGGTCGTCATCAAAGGAAGAAGAGCATTTTATCTGGACATATATCCTGGAAAAAGGAAAAAATAGCGTACGTAAAGCGGCGCAGCATCCCACCTATGCGTTTTCCGTGAGGTGTGTGAAGGCAAGTGACTAGTTTAATATCGATTTGCTTATCTGAAGGGTTCCTATTTTATGGTTAACACTTGAAAAGGTATATTTGAAATTGCGAATGGCGGTTATACACGACATTAATCGACTACAAGCATTTAATTGTCGTTTTTATAACTGATTTTCAATGAGTTAAGTAAAATTATTACTCAGAATACATAAGATAAATAACACGCACAGTGCGCGTTACATTAATGTTGGCGATAATTGGTGCCAGATCGAATGCAAGAGTTTCAACTGACAATTTTTAGACAAAGTCGAATTCTACTGGTGATTTTCACTATGCCAATGATGGTACTTTCTGCATTCTTTTCAATTCTCTTTTTGAGAGCTATACACCCCCTAAACTGGATTATTGGCATTTCGATTATAGCTTTGGTTGGAATAAGCTTGTTTTACATTTCCATTGGTCGCTTAACTGTAAAAGTTGAGAATCAGACCTTGAAATTCGACTGGCATAACAAGTTGCTTTTTAACTATAAACCAATTGAACCAGTCCAACTCGGTGACATTCGAACACTTGTTATCAACGAACAAACTTTACTTAAAGAACTCCAAACTGACCAACGTCAGATCCCGATTGGAACAGCTAAACTGCTGAAGAAGGACGCTACTGAATTCATTAACTTTTTACAGACTCATACAACTGCTGAACAAATAGACAGTTGGGAAGTCTGGAAACGCCGTGGCTGGTTAGCAATTGCATATCGTATTAACACTTTCATATTAGTAATTCTTGGTCTAATAATGATTCCATACATCTCATTTAATGGCTTTGATAAGACATTACTCCTGTACATCCCATTGATACTATTTCAACTATTAGGCTACCAACTTGTGATGAAAAGTAAAATGTAATCACAATTAACTAACACTAACCCAATGAAGAGAATCATAGGTTCCCTAATCACTTTTGGTCTTTCCTGCTTACTTCTAGCTTTAGCAATTAAAGGTATTGTCCAACTAACAAGCCAATTTGATACGGTTGAATGTACAGTTGATAGTTACTATGTAGACTCTGTAACCAAAACTTCAGTTTTTACACGAAGATGGACTAGTCAGGTCTTCTTTCTTGAAACTATTAACCCTAAACTAAAATTTGAATTTTATAGGAAAGATCAAGACTACTCAAGAATTCTCTCATTACTAGATAAGAACCAGCAAAATACCATTAAAGTAACTCATGCCGATTACGACATAGTTGAATTAATTTCTAACGACATCACAATTATCCAACACTCAGATTTCAAAGAAAAAAGTATAGCCATAACAACCATTGGAAGTGCTGGATTTCTACTTTTCTTGTCATTCTCAATTCTAATTTGGAGAGGAAAACTAAAGTAACTATCGCCAACAGTTGCTAAGCGGCATTTGTCAGCGTGCCATTCACAACCTGATTTGCAACTGTCCCACTTCGGTGCACCTTCTGAAAATTGAGAAGCCTTAGCAACTGTCTTGCTTCTGGACTTTATCTTTCACAACGCATTTTCTTCGAGATAGCTTTTGAGGGGTGGTGCACCTTCGTTACTTTTAGTGCTTTCAAGCTAAGAGTGGACAAACCGCCGCTTAGCGAGACGTTGGCAATCATTACAACCTAACCGATAGAGAATGGCTTTTGGATTTTCACCCAAACATATTCAAGACTTTCAAGTAGAGGGAACTACTCCAAAACGCTCCTTCGTAATAGCAACTGAAGCTGCTAAGAAGTTGAATTGGGATATAGGATTTTTAAGTGAATCTGGATTTATAGCTTACACTAAATTTTCCTGGAGTTCGTGGAGTGAAGAAGTTCAATTCAAGATCGACTTTCACAACATCAATATAAAAAGTGAATGTACAGGCAGCCAAGTTGTCGACTGGGGTAAGAACCGGAAGAACATCGAAAGATTCATTAGCACTTATAACTCAATAAAGGATGAATATTCTCTTGATGAACTTGATAGCAAGTTCAATGAGCTTGAGCAATCATTCGTTTCTAAAGATGAAGACATAATTGGACAACCTCATTTAGCAAAAAAACAACAGATTAATGGATTTCTGTCCATTTTTCAAGCACGGGAAGGTTATTTCGTGACACCATGTCTCCTCGGCTTAAACCTCCTAGTATTCATATTCATGATTGCATTAGGTGTAAATATTCTATTACCTAATGTTGAAAGTTTAATAGAATGGGGAGCAAATTATAAACCTTTAACTCTTGACAATCAATGGTGGAGACTAATAAGTAGCTGCTTTATCCACATTGGCATATTACACTTTTTAGTGAATATGTATGCCTTGATTTATATAGGGTTGATTCTAGAACCGTATTTAGGGAAAGCAAGGTTTTTCTCAGCATATATTCTTTCAGGTATTGCCGGTAGCGTGGCTAGTTTACATTGGAATGAATTGACAGTAAGCGCAGGTGCTTCTGGTGCCATTTTTGGAATGTACGGAGTGTTTTTAGCATTGCTAACAACTAACTTAATTGAAAAATCTGCCAGAAAAGCCATACTAACCAGTATAATAGTTTTTGTTGGGTACAATCTATTAAACGGATTACAACACCAAGGTATTGATAACGCTGCTCATATAGGAGGATTAACCAGCGGATTGATTTTTGGGTATGCATTTTATCCTAGCTTAATAAAGCCCAAAAGAAAAGTCCTAAAGACAGCAACTATATTATTGCTTATTGCTCTTGTTTCTTACCCTTCTTATATAGTTCTAGCTACTACGTCAAATGATATAATGACTTATGAGAAGAGAATGGAGCAATTTGCTTCACTTGAAGAAAAAGCACTTAGCATATACAACAATCAGCAAGTTTCAAATGATGAATTATTGATAGAGATAAGAGATAATGGAATACCTAACTGGGAAAAAAGTATATCTCTTTTGAAAGGAACTGACTCTTTAGACATCCCTCAACACCTACAAGATCGAAACCATAAGCTTATCGAATACTGCGAGCTAAGAATTAAAAGCTATGAAGCTATTTATAAGTCCATTTCAGAAGATTCTGAGGAATACCAAAATCAGATTGAAGAACTTAATACCCAAATTGAAGAGGTAATAAATCAACTATCCCAATAACAACGAATTGCCAACAGTACTAAGCTCCATTGGCTAACTTAGTTGTTTGCAAAGACCTGTAAGAACAGATACTTTTGAGATATTTGAAAGACTAAGCCGACAGAGCTTAGTTAGACGTTATAAAGCACTCATCAAGGCATATAATAAACCTCCACTTTCTTCGTATTTTGCTAAACTTGAAGAACGCTAACCTCAAATGCAGCTTATGCAACATGATCTCAAAAAATACTGGTCCAGAAACCTGAAATACCTCCTAGTCCTTCTCTCTATCTGGTTTGCGGCCTCCTATGGCGCAGGTATCTTATTCGCTGATCAATTAAACACCATCAAAATGGGTGGTTTTAAACTGGGATTCTGGTTTGCACAGCAGGGATCCATTTATGTCTTTGTGATCCTCATCCTCGTGTATGTCCGCTTGATGAACAAGCTGGACAAGGAATTTGATGTAGACGAAAAATAGCCAACCCCATGGACGTACAAAGCTGGACATTTACACTTGTAGGAATCACTTTCGCCATGTATATCGTCATCGCGATCTGGTCACGGGCTTCTTCCACCAACGATTTTTACGTGGCAGGTGGAGGTGTATCTCCATTGGCTAATGGCATGGCCACTGCCGCTGACTGGATGTCTGCTGCCTCGTTCATTTCGATGGCCGGCCTCATCAGCTTCATGGGGTATGATGGAGCTGTATACCTGATGGGCTGGACCGGAGGTTATGTGCTACTAGCATTGCTCCTTGCCCCCTACTTGCGGAAATTCGGAAAATACACCGTACCGGACTTTATCGGCGATCGCTACTATTCCAACATTGCACGAACGGTTGCTGTCGTTTGCGCCATCATTGTATCCTTCACATATGTAGCCGGACAAATGCGAGGTGTGGGCGTGGTGTTCGCCCGCTTCCTTGAGGTACCGGTGAATACCGGCGTGTTTATCGGGATGATCATCGTGCTGTTTTATGCCACCCTTGGAGGTATGAAGGGAATCACCTATACCCAGGTAGCTCAATACTGCATCCTGATCTTTGCCTTCATGGTGCCGGCCTTCTTTATCTCTTTTCAGCTCACCAACAATATCATTCCTCAACTAGGGTTTGGTAGCACTTTATCTGACGGCACCTACTTATTAGACAAACTGGATGGGCTTCATAAGGAATTGGGATTTGCTGAATATACCAGTGGATCAAAATCCATGATTGACGTCTTTGCTATAACACTTGCACTGATGGTTGGAACGGCCGGATTGCCACATGTTATCGTCCGATTCTTTACGGTTAAGAAAGTAAAAGATGCTCGGATGTCGGCGGGATGGGCGCTTATCTTCATCGCGATTCTGTACACCACTGCTCCTGCTATTGCAGCCTTTGCACGTACCAACCTGATTGAAACCGTCTCCGGAAAAGACTACAGCCAAATGCCGGAATGGTTCTCTAATTGGGAGACCACCGGATTGATTGTATTTGAAGACAAAAACAACGACGGCAAGATCCAGTACCTGGCCGATGTGGACAAAAACGAGCTGACAATAGATCGGGATATCATGGTATTGGCAAATCCGGAAATCGCCAAGCTCCCCAACTGGGTGGTTGGGCTGGTAGCTGCCGGAGGTCTGGCAGCTGCACTTTCAACAGCTGCGGGACTACTTCTGGTAATCTCTGCTAGTATTTCACATGATCTGATCAAAAAGCAGATCAGGCCAGATATCTCGGAGAAGGGTGAACTGGTGTGGGCGCGAATCGGGTCGGTCATTGCCGTTTGCATTGCGGGCTACTTCGGCATCAATCCGCCGGGCTTTGTAGCAGCCGTGGTAGCATTGGCTTTTGGACTGGCCGCAGCTTCCTTCTTCCCCGCCATCATTCTGGGCATTTTTGATAAGCGCATGAACAAAGAAGGTGCAGTGGCAGGCATGGTTGTTGGGATTCTGCTAATGCTTTTCTACATGATGAAGTACAAACTAGGAATGTTCGGTGGTGGCACAGCCGCAGACTGGTGGTTTGGCATTTCCCCGGAAGGATTCGGAACCGTTGCTATGCTGGTCAATTTTGTAATCTCATTCACCATTTCCCGGTTTTATCCTGCTCCTCCCAAAGACGTGCAGGAAATGGTTGAAAGCATTCGCTACCCACGGGGAGCAGGCAGTGCGACGCATGGATAATCAAAAGAGATTTTCAATACTACCCCAAACTCTTAGCCAGCATACTATGAAACTGATGTACGCCCGTCTCACGCTTAGGTGAAAACCTTCCTGAGGGATAGTATCGGGATTTTAGCCCTTTGTGAACACCTTCTACTACAAATTCATCCTCCCGCTCTACCTTGTCCAGCAACGCTCCTGCCCCCTTGTGCAGCTTGGATTCATCATAGATATAAGACAGAAAAGATACTTTCGTCTGATTAGGTGAAAGCGGACGAACGATATTGACGGACAGCCCCCACGGATAAAAATTGAACATCATATTTGGATATACCCAGAAGTAATAAGCTGCCACCCGCTTTCCGACATGAATGTGACCCGACGGTAAATCAAAGGTATTCTCTGCTCCTTCTGAATAGCCTACCTGCACATTGAACTGATCGTGAAGGATTGTTTCATAGCTTCCATAATCGAGTGCTTCATTCAGGTCGCTATGCACAAATGGAATGTGAAATCCTTCCAGGTAGTTATCACAATACAGTGCCCAATGGGCATTGACCAGGTAGTCCTTGGATTGCACTTCATTGAACACAAATTCATTCAACGGAAGAAAGCCAACATACTGATTCATTTCTTCTATGACTCTGTTGAAATCAACCTCACCTCCCATGTTAGCAAACAACATCGGACCCCATTGCGCAGTATCAAATCGGTGTAAATCCTCACATTCTCGTGGAAAATCCTTTGCCTCTTTAAACTCAGGCATGGATTCAAATGCGCCATTCAGTCCAAACTTTCGACCATGGTACATGCACATGAGTTTGCGCTGACTTCCTGGGTTCTGAGCCACGAGATTACCTCGATGTGTACACACATTGCTCAGGCAATGAATAGTGCCTTCCTCATCTTTGGTGAGTACCAAGGGTTCGGTCAGGTATCCATCCAGCATGATAAACGGATTGGTCTGCTTCGGAAGCTTCACCAGATTTTCATCTCCAATCCATTGCCATGATTGATAAAACACTTTTTCCCTGATCAATTCAAAGGTCGCTTCATCCTGATAAAAGGAAGCGGGCAGTGTTGTTGCCTGGGTAATGTCCGGGTGGATAGAATACTTAGGTGTGCTCATTTATTTCGGCTATCTTTCAAAAATACCAATTTAATACCGCCTTACCAGTTAAATAGATGAGTAGAAAAAAGTTAGGCTTCTGGACCAGTTCATCCCTGGTGGTAGGCAATATGATCGGTTCCGGTATTTTTTTGTTGCCGGCCACACTCGCATCGTATGGGAGTATCAGCATCATCGGCTGGGTTATTTCGGCATTCGGAGCAGCTGCTCTGGCATTCGTTTTCATTGAATTTAGTAAGATGCTTCCGGGCACCTCCGGTGGCCCTTATGTTTATTCCAGAAGTGGTTTGGGAGATTTTGCCGGATTCCTGGTGGCGTGGGGATACTGGACCTCTGTCTGGTGTGCGAATGCAGCCATTGCGATCGCACTGATCGGTTATCTGGGGGTATTCTTTCCTGCTTTACAAACCAATAGTGTTCTGGCCGTTTCTACCGGATTAAGTATTGTCTGGGGTGTCGTCTGGTTGAATACCAAAGGAGTGCGAGAAGCCGGAATTTTCTCACTCATCACCAGCATTATGAAAATCACACCGCTTATCGCTATTGGTACGTTCGGACTTTTCTACCTGAAAGTGGAGAACTTCTCTTCTTTCAACATCAGCGGAGTGTCTGACCTTCGGGCCATTACTGCCACCGCTACACTTACATTTTTTGCCTATATGGGCATAGAGTGCGCGACCATTCCTTCCGGGGATATAGAAAATCCGGCGCGCACCATTCCACGATCTACTTATTTTGGTCTGACCATCACGGCTGTGGCTTACATTTTGGGAACCGTCTCTCTTTTGGGAATCATACCCGCAGAAGAGTTGCAATACTCTCAGGCTCCATTTTCGGATGCTGCGGCCATCATCTGGGGACCCTGGGCAGAAAACCTGGTGGCCTTTGGAGCAATCGTGTCTACCCTTGGGGCATTGAATGGGTGGATATTGGTGCAAGGACAGATACCTGCCGCGATAGCAAGGGATAAACTCTTCCCTCCCATTTTCGCCAAAGAAAACAAGAATGGTGTGCCGGCATTGAGCCTTATCATTTCAAGTCTTTTGATTTCGATTCTGATCCTTATGAATTATTCGAAAGGGCTTGTGAAGGCTTTTCAGTTTGTCCTGCTATTATCCAGTATGACTGCCTTGCTTGCTTATTTGTTTACCTCGGTGAGTTATGCAATCGTAACAGCCCAAAAAGAAGGAATCACCAAAGGGTTTGCGCTCAAGATATCTTTAGCCATAGTGGCTTTTATTTTCTCCATTTGGGCAATAGCAGGCTCAGGAGTTGAGATCGTATACTGGGGATTTATCCTGTTGATATTGGGGCTCCCTCTTTATGTCTGGATGCAGATCAGGAAGCACAAGGAGGATTAATGGCTACTTCGTACCATTATGTTCACTGTAGTTTGCGAAAATCTTGTCTAGTGTAGCTATGAGTGTTTCGTATTCTTTCTCTGATAGGTTAGTCCAACCTAATTTACGCGAAGCTTCAACGGCCGGTGTGGCTTTCCTTATCACGTTGTTCCCTTTGGGTGTAATGCGAACGTGATGTTTCCGTCCATCCATTTTGTCCCGCACACGCTCTACAAGTTTCTTCTGTACGAGCAAATCCACTATCCTTGAAACAGTAGGTTTATCTCGGAAACTGAAGCTCGCCAAGTCGGTCTGAAACATGTCCTTCTCTCCCAGCTTAGAAAGAATCACCCATTGCTCAGGTGTAATATTCACCTTCGCACTTTTAAATCGGTTGATCAAATCTTGTCTTACCACCTTGTAGGTACGATCAATAAATGATCCTATTTCTTTATAATCCGACATATTAAGCTAATATATTGCATTTCGCTGTGCCCTCGAACAACCGCTCATTGAAAAAATAACAGACAAAGACTCAATCGCGTACTAAATGCTCAATATCTAGGTTATTTTTGGGACAAATCAACCGTCCGTATTGAAAAAGGTTTTAATTATCATATCCATCTTACTCCTTGCCGGTGCAGGGTACTTCACCTACGAAAAATGGGTAAAACATTCGAACCTGACCAACTGGAGCTTCGTGCCGGCAGATGCAGCTGTTGTTTTTGAAGCTAAGCTTCTGGAAGATCTCAACGTACTGAGAAACTTCCCTATTTGGTCTATTCCCGAGCAGGCAACAGGATTTAAAAATCTCAGACAGGGATTGAGCTTTCTTGACTCCATCAACGGTGAAGGTGGCTTCACAGCTATTTTTGATGATGCCCCAACGATTGCTTCGATGCACAAGGTATCCAACACAGAAGTGGATTTCCTGTTCATTGTTGAATTGCAAAACATTTCGCAAAACACTTTTGCAAATGCTGCTATTGGAAGATTACAGGAAAGCGGTTACCGATTCAGAACCCGGAATTACAATGATTTCAAAATCAGTGAGATCAGTAATGAAGGCAAAACACTGACATTCATTTTTCACAAAAACTTCTTCCTCGCCAGCTTTACCCCCTATCTGGTGGAAGATGCCGTTCGTGCCATCAGTGATTCAGAAATGCTGTCTTTCAAAGAAAAGTTTAATCAACTCAATGCTACCGGTACAGAAGGCCTTTTATCAATCTATGTAAACTATGCCAAATCCGGCGATTTAATGGGCGCGCTCATCACTGAAAACATCAATTTTCCAATGATTGCAGGGAATTATGGGCTAATGCTGGACTCATCATTTTTACAGCTCTCAGGTTTTTCTAATGCTACTGAGGGATGGATCGGCACCCATAAAGAACAACCAGCCACATTTGATATGGTAGAAATAGTGCCTGAAAATACTTCTCACTTTCATCACATTACCTCTGTCAATATCGGCTCGTGGAAAACCGAACAAATCAATTACCTGCGTAAAAAATTTCCAGCTGTAAAAAGTCTTCAGGACTCTTTGAAATCATTGTATGACTTCAATGTAGATCAGGTTTTTGATTTGGTGGATAATGAAATTGGGGTTGCTTCGCTGGAATCTCCTCGTGTACGAGACAGGCAAAAATTAATGATCCTGGAAGTGAACAACGTTCAGGAATCGTTAGATTTCTTCAGCCTGCTGACACAAAGAATAGCGCTTGCCAGAGGTGATTCAGTCTATACGGAATCATATAGCGACAATGAAATCCGTTTTCTACCTATTCGAGACTTTCCTTCAACCCTGCTGGGTGATATAGCTGATGGATTTGACCAGTGCTTTTACATCAGCTACAGGAATTACCTGATTTTCTCTAATGACTTACAGGAATTGAAAAATCTCATTACCTCGATATTGAATGAAGATACCTGGGGTAAATCCATCCAGATGAATGATTTTTTCTCTCGAACCAACAATGCGGCCAATGTGAGCTTATTTGTAAACATACCACGGGCTTGGAACAATATGCTGACAACACTGAAGCCTGAATGGGAAGAGCATTTCAAACAAAACGCTTCATCGTATAAATCAATTGATCTAGCTGCTTTCCAGTATAGCTACTTAGATGGGAAATATTTTACGAATTATACATTCACCCAGCCGATGAAGAGGTCCGCTAGTATTCCTAAAACCAGTCCGGCCAATGATGTGCAATTTGTGAGTAAGCTCACTACCAAACCTTACCTTGTTCGAACGCATGCACACCGTGATTTTGATATCGTGCTGCAGGATAGTACGAATGTGATCTATTATTTAGACCCAAATCAAAATGCACTATGGACGGAAAATGTAGAGGAGCCTATTACCAGCGATATCTTTCCGATAGATTATTATAAAAACGGAAAGCTCCAGTATCTATTTGCAACATCCTCAAAAGTGTACATGATCGATCGCACCGGAGATCCAATTCCGGGCTACCCGAAAACACTGCCAAAATCACCAAAAATTGCTCACCTCAATCTGATCGACTATGATTTAAGTAGAAACTATCGCCTGGCAATTACAGATGTAGATGGCAATGTATACCTCACTGATAAAGATCTGAAAGTGCTGGATGGCTGGAATCCACGCAAACTCAACAGAGGGGCACTACTACCTCTCAATCATTCACGCCTAGGCAGAACCGATGTGATGATCTCCATCCAGGTGAATGGTTTAATCAACCTGATGAATCGAAGAGGAGAAAACATGCGAGGATTTCCTTTTGACACCAAACAATCTGTCAGCAAAAACTACTTTTTACGGCAATCCAATGGTCTGGGCAATTCATCGCTCACAGTCATTTCTGAAGGTGGAGAGCTAACTGAGCTAAACCTGGAGGGTGATGTAATCAAGCGAGATCAGCTAATCAAAACCAGTGCAGATGCACGTTTCCAGCTGGTTCCTGACACTGGAAATGACTCCTTTATCATTGTAAGAAATGAGGGAAACAGCTATGAAGTTTTGGATGATACAGGTAATCTGCTGTTTAAGAAAAATTACCTTTCAGAGGGACCAATTTTAGTTCAATACTATCAATTTGGTGCCGGTAAGGATTTAGTGATATTTACTGATAAGCCAAACAAGGCCCTTTACATATATGATAAATCCGGTAATCTGGTGACCGGTAATCCACTTAATTCAGCAAATGAAGTAAGTCTTATCTATTCAGCGGCAAAAAGAGAGTTCCAGGTTTTCACTACATGGGGGTCAAACCTGGAACTATACACTTTTAACTATTGATTACTTCATAAGTCATTATTTGCAATCCATCATCAAAAGATTGATTATGAGTGAGGTTCAACTTATTCTTGACAGCATAATCACCAAACAATCGAGTCCCCTCTCCCAAAACTATTGGATTGACCTTTAACTTGAGCACGTCAATCATTCCATTTTTCATCAGCCATCCGGCAAACATGCCCCCACCACACAAATATATCTCGCTACCAATCTGACTTTTCAATTCCCTTAGTATTTCACACTGTTTGGGTACCACTTTTACCTGCTCACTTGGGTTATCCAATTCAAGATTTTCAGAAAAAATAAAGTGTTCCATATGGGGATAGGCCGGTTGTCCCGGCTTCAAACCAAATTGATAGCCAAACTCATAGGTCTTCCTACCCATGATCACCGTATCAAAAGACTCCAGATCATAGAGGTATTGCTCCACACCTTCGCCATCCATTGCAAACATGCTGATGTCATCATCTTTGCCGGCTATGAAGCCGTCTAAAGATGTAGCCACATAGTAAATGATTTTCCTCATATGCCTACACTTTAACCGTTTTCCAATTACCTCTTTTGAAAATAACTATTGCAACCAAAGCATATAAGCTATGGCAGAAAGCAATACAAAAGAATACTCCGTTCGTCTCCCATCCCATATTGAAGGAGAGGAAATAGGATAATGGGATTTGGATTAACCAGAACACTACAATACTTATATACATCGGTGTTTTGGTATCACCGGCTCCATTAAATCCCTGCCCTACGACCATTCCATAGGCGAAAAACACATAGCCGACGCAGATGATTTTCAAGGCATCAGAACCGATATCAATCACTGCTTTTGGCTGGTCAAATATTGACAACACTTCTGTTGAAAACAGTGAAAAAAGGACAGTGATGAGAATCAAAAACATGGCATTCCACTTTGCTGTCACCCATACAGACTTTTCAGCTCTGTCAGGTTTAAGAGCTCCCAGGTTCTGACCTACCAAAGTAGCGGCCGCATTCGCCATCCCCCAGGAGGGCAAAAGCGTAAAGTAGATTACCCTAAAGGCTATTTGATAGCCGGCCATCGCTTCCTTGCCAAATTCACTCACGATTCTCACAAGGAATAGCCAGCTTAAGGTTTCAACCAAAAACTGTCCAATTCCACCCGCGGAGATAACTATAATCTCCTTGATCGTCTTCCATTTTACCACAAAATTGGCCACTCCTATCTTAATCAGGGACTTTCCATTGAATAAATAGAAAATCTGGTAAACTACTCCACATGATCTACCTATCGTAGTGGCAATAGCAGCTCCTTCCACTCCGTAAGCCGGAATAAAGCCCCAACCAAAGATGAAAATAGGATCAAGGATAATATTAAGGCCATTTGCCAATAAAAGAGACTTCATAGCAATGGAAGCATTTCCTGCACCACGAAAAATTCCATTTATCAGAAATATCAAAACGATGCTGATATTGCCTCCATACATCACCTGCGTATAGCCCACTCCTTCTTCAATCAGGCTGATGTCACCACCCATCAGATGAAGGATTTCAGCTGCATACAGATAACCGAAAATCCCAAGGACGATACCAATAACAATGGCAATTATAATCGCTTGAAATGCTGCATTTGCCGCTCTTTCGTACTCCTTCTCGCCTACTCTCCTGGCCACTATGGCAGTTGCGGCCATACTGAGACCAATCGCAAGCGAAAAAATGATCATCAGAGGTGCCTCGGTCAAGCCTATAGTAGCGACAGCATTGACACTCACTCTGGACACGTAAATCATATCAATAAGTGCAAACAATGCCTCTCCCGTCATTTCAGCAATGATCGGAATTGATAATAGCACAATTGCTTTGTTGATACTACCGGTCGTGAATTCTGTTTCCTTTCCCCGAAGGGCGGAAATAAAGAGTTTAAAAACTCTGGTAATAGAGAATGATTCTTTCGTCATTTCTAAATGAAATTAAATGTGTTAGACTGCCGCCATTGCTGGTGCAGCATCAGAAAATTTTATTAAAAAGAAACGGATAGTTTGAGATACCCAGCCTTGGGGTTACCCTCGGATGCGTGAGGGCGTGGTATTAACAATCTCAGCGAATAGAATCATAAGACCACAATAGTAGCTCAATTTTTTTTATTTAACTATCTGTGACCCATGATTTATTTTACAAAAACTAAAAAATTCTTTGTTTCCTTCAAAATTGTCTTAGTGCATATACGTCGAATAATCCCTTAGGTGTAAATACCTAATCAGGGCAGTAAAGAGACATTTTTGAACATTAAAAGCACATTAAAAGCGCCCAATTATTAATCCTAATATATTCACTTCCGGCCGATAATCTTCTAAAAATACAATTCATGTGTATATAATTGATTATTTTGGCACTCGATGGAACACGACTACAGCCTATTAGTTGAAAATCTAAAAGGAAGAAGGTATGATGAAGCGCTTCGGGAGCCGGTGCTTTCAGAAGCATTTCATCAATCAGGATATTCCGATTGTTTGCGGTACACACTGGAGTCAATGGTTGAAATAGACCCTTCCTATGCATATAAAGTGTATGCCAACTCCAGAAGAATTCACGAAATCATTAGTAGGTCCTTAAAAAAGAAAGGATATGATGTGGATTACAGATATCAGGGTGCTCTGAAAACTTATTCTAACATCTTACTTTATGGAGATGTAGAAATCATCGTTATCAAGAAAAATGTTTCAGGAAAACCACATCAGGATATGCAAACCCTGGCTATGGATATCCTTGATGTCCTGCGACGAGATCCTACTTTTAAATCAGTGGACTACAGCGATAAAACCCGAATACGTGTTACGGCACAAAAGCCTACTTGCGAGATAGATGTACTGCCATCCATGTGGATAAACAGTGCTGAATACGCCAAGACTAAAAATGAAATTTATCGTGGTATTGCCGAGTTTGATTTCAAAAACAAGAAAGTAAAGAAGTATTTACCATTTCTCAATATTGCCAGGATCAATGCAAAAGATCAACATACCAACGGAAATCTCAAAGCATTATCCCGATTATTAAAGTCTTTAAGATCCGACTCACATGATAAAATCGAGCTTAAGGATTCTGAAATAAACGCCATGATCTACCACATGCCTGAAACTGATCTCTCAGTTCCTCATAACAAAGTTATTTCGCTTTTACCTAAAGTTTCTGCTCTATTGACCAAACTCTCTACGGATATGAACTACTTTGGTCGCATGCTTTCTCCATCTGAAAAAGATCGTGTTTTCGGAGGCAGGCCTGAAAAACAAGAGGAAGTCAAAAAACTCAACACAGAGCTTTCCTTACTGATAGATAACCTTAAGAAAGATCTAGAAGCAAATAATAAAAGTCTCCAGTCAGAAATTGAATACCTTCAGGCTTAAGCCAAGCCGGCACGCTTCAATAATGCATCCGGAGTTGGTTCCTGTCCTCTGAATTTCTTGTAAAGTTCCATTGGGTGCTCAGTGCCACCTTTACTCAAAATATTTTCCTTGAACGAGGTGGCTGTTGCCTTATCAAATACCCCATTCTTTTGAAACACAGAAAAGGAATCCGCATCCAAAACTTCAGCCCATTTATAGCTATAGTACCCTGCCGCATATCCACCAGAGAAAATGTGTCCGAATTGTACACTCATGTTGGTTCCCTCTACTATTGGAAAAAGCTCCGTAGATGAAAATGCCTGATCTTCAAAGTCTCCTACACTTTTGATTGCAGCAGCCTCTGTCGGGGATAAACTATGCCATGCCATGTCCAACAAAGCAAAACTTAGCTGTCTTACAGTGGCATAGGCTTCATGATAGGTTGAAGATTTTTTAATTCGATCTACTAAATCGGCCGGGATCAACTCCCCGGTTTTATAATGCTTAGCAAACAAATCCAGACATTCTTTCTCATAACACCAGTTTTCCATGATCTGAGATGGTAGCTCCACGAAATCCCAATAGACACTGGTTCCTGAAAGACTTTGATATTGTGTGTCAGCCAGCATTCCATGAAGGGCATGCCCAAACTCGTGAAAGAGTGTTTCTACCTCTCTAAACTTCAATAAAGACGGATGACTTGTAGATGAAGGTGTGAAGTTGCAGACAATACTTACTTGAGGGATGATCCTTTTCCCATTGTCATATCGTTGACTTCTGTAAGAAGTCATCCAGGCTCCTTCACGCTTTCCGTCTCTGGGGAAAAAGTCTGCCAGAAACACTGAAACCACCTCTCCTTTTTCATTTATGACTTCATAAGCCTTAACGTCTTCGTGATACACTTCAAGTTCTTCATTTTGACGAAATGAGATTCCGTATAACTTTTCAGCGGTAGTAAATACCCCTTCAATTACGTTTTCTAATTTGAAGTATGGCTTAACTAACTCATCGTCGAGTTCATATTTTTCTTTTCTCAGTTTCTCTGAATAATATGCCCAATCCCAACGCTGTAGCTCTATATCATCTCCTTTTGTCTGAATGTAAGATTGAATTTCCTCGACTTCCTCTTTTGCTTTCGGTAAGCTTTTTTTCATCAGGTCATCCACAAATTCCATGACCTTATCGGGTGATTCAGCCATGCGTTGCTCCAAAACGTAATGACCAAAAGAAGGATATCCTAGAAGCGAAGCTAATTCAGCCTTAAGCCGGATTGTTTTCAAAACCAACTCTTGATTATCCCTTTTATCTCCTTTGAAACACTTGGTCATGAATGCCTTATACATTTTCTCACGGAGCTCTCTGTTATCAGCATATTCCATAAAAGGGATATAACTCGGAGCTTGTAGAGTAAAAATCCAACAACCATCTTTTCCACGTTTTGATGCCAGTTCACTGGCTCTTCCGATAAGATCGGCTGGAAGTCCGGCCAGATCTGACTCGTTTTCAATCACAAGCTTATAGCTATTGGTTTCCGCAAGTAAATTTTCTGAGAATGAAAGGGAAAGTTTAGAAAGCTCAATACTGATCTCTTTGAATCGATCCTTTTTCTCCCCTTCAAGTTCTACTCCTCTCCGTACAAAATCGAAATATGTCTCGTGGAGCAGTTTCTTTTGCTCCCCATTCAATCTCAGATCATCCTTATTATCATAGATTTTCTTTACACGAGCAAACAGCTGTTCATTTTGCTTCACTTCACTATTAAAAGCAGAGAGCTTGGGCGAAATATCCTGTGTGATTTTCTGTATCTGTTCGGATGTTTCGGCAGAATTCAGATTGAAAAGGATTGAAGCATTCCGCTGAAGTTTATCTCCACTATTTTCCAGTGCCTCTATCGTATTGGCAAAAGTTGGTTCTGCCTGATTATTGATGATTGCATCTATTTCATCTTTGGCCTCCTTAAGAGCGGATTCTATAGCCTCAACAAAATGGTCGATTTTTATTTGTCTAAAAGGAGGCAATTCGTATTTGGTTGCGAATGAAGATAAAAGCGGATTCGACATGTTGTTTCTTTATTTTTCAAAATGGACGGCAAAGGTAATTGCCTATGAAGTTTACATTTGCATGAAACAGCTTAACCTATGAGAATTGTTCTAATTGTTACATTATTTTTTTCCTTGCTTACACTCAATGCTCAAGACAACTTTGTTGACTTGAGCACACCCCGAGCATCCGTTAAGACTTTTCTGGAAAATTTACAGCCTGAAAATAGAAATGACTCACTAGCTGCTTTACCATTTAAAACAAAAGAGCGTTCGCAGAATGAAGCGGAAAATGCCGCAATAAAGTTCAAAAGAGTTCTCGATGGAAGAGGTATCTATATCTACCTGGATGAAATATCGAAATCCAACACCTATGTTGATTCCGTCAGCAATAAGAATAAGTATGTTCTATTGGATGATTATCCTAAAATATTCCTTTTAAAGTCAGACAATGACGACTGGATTTTTTCAGATTCAAGTATTGACACCATAGATGAATTGTATAAAGAAACCTTTCGGTTTGGGACCGGGCAGCTTTTGAAATTGCTGCCTAAGTTAGGCACTAAAAAAACCTTAGGATTATACACCTATCAATACATTGCTATTTTCATTTTAGCCCTGATCAGCACGCTGGTATACAAGGTATTTTCTTTTTTCACAGAGCGAATCTTCAGTCGAATTGTCAAGCGATTCGGTTATTCCGGTGATGCTTCAGAAAAGTATTTATGGCAGTTGGCACGGCCAACAAGTGTTTTCATCATTGTCCTGCTATTGATTCTGTTTATTCCGGCGTTACAGCTTCCTGTCACCTATTCCAAATATGTGAACATCATTCTACGTGTGATGCTGCCACTTTTCGGTACCATCATTTCATATCGTCTGGTTAATATCTTCAGCATTTTTCTTATGCGAATGGCTCAGACTACTGAGAGTACACTGGACGATCAGCTAGTTCCTCTGCTGAGAAAAACGCTTAAAACTTTTGTCATCATTATTGGCACTCTTCTTATCCTGGACAATCTGGATGTTCCGATTCTACCATTACTGACAGGGCTTTCCATTGGAGGTTTGGCCTTTGCTTTAGCCGCTCAGGATACTATTAAAAACTTCTTTGGGTCTGTGATGATATTTATAGACAAACCCTTTCAAGTGGGTGATTGGATCACTTCAAATGATGTAGATGGAACAGTTGAGGAAGTTGGATTTCGATCTTCAAGAATCCGGACATTCAGAAATTCTGTAATCTATGTTCCTAACAGTAAGTTAGCCGATAACACCATCGATAATCATGGCCTTAGGAAGTATAGAAGGTTCTATTCTCAAATCTCAATTACCTATGATACACCACCTGAAATGATTGAAGTATTTGTGAAAGGTCTGAGGGATATTGTAGAAGCTCATCCTAAAACATGGAAAGATAACTACCATGTATATTTCAATGAGATGGCCTCCAGTTCATTGAACATCATGTTTTATATCTTCTTTAGCGTACCAACATGGGCTGAGGAACTCCAGTGCAGACATGAAATATTGATGCAAATAATGAAACTAGGTAGAGAACTTGGGGTCAACTTTGCGTTTCCAACACAAACACTTCATATCGAAAATATGCCAGGACAGCCCTCACTTTCCCCAGCCTATCCTTCGGGCAAAGAAGCAGAGATGAAATTGCAGACATTCTTTAAGAAGCAATAAAAAAGGGATTGTTGCCAATCCCTTTCTCTGCTATATTTCATGAAATTACTTCTTGATCCATCGCTGAGAAATAATCTCCCTGCTCGTGATCACTTCAATGATGTAAATACCTGTATCGGCTGAAGACATATCAATATCACAGCTGAACTCTTCAGATTGTTTCGAGTTATAAACCTCTTGAATGATTCTACCTAAAAGATCAGATACCCGAATTATCATTTCTCCTCTGAAATCATTTTGTATATTGATTTGAAATCTATCATATCCGGGATTCGGATAAACACCGAGCGCATTTACTGCTTCATCATTAAGTCCTAAGACTTCATTGACTGTTAACGCAAAGGATTGAGTGAACTCTTCTTCACCATCACTTACCTGAAGGTTAATATTAATTGATTGTAAATCATCAAACTCAATCTGCCCAATCAATATCAATTGATCCCTAGTAATTACAAAAAGATCATTATGTTCATCATTTGTACCATCGCCATCAATGAGTGCGAACGTATGCATGTCTTCAGCATTTGGGTCCGTCGCGGAAATTGTCGCTGCTGTAGATCCTGGTGATAGACTCTCATCAAGTGATGTGACGGAAAGGGAAATTGCAGTTGGCGCCTGATTGACATCAACCACATCAATTACAAAAGCCTGTTCAATACTGCCTTCAGAATCTGAAGCTCTTAAATAAATATTATAGCTTGCCTGTGTTTCAAAACGTGAACTTTGCTTGATAATTAATTGATCGTATTCAATCAAAAATTTACCATTATCTATATCATTCGTTCCATCACCACTGACCAACCTAAATTCATGTTCATCTGCAGTGTTCACATCGATTGCATCAATAATAGCTACAACAGAACCTGCAGGTGTATCCTCACCCAATGATGTTGTTGAAAGATTAATCGCAGAAGGCAGCTCATTGGTATTATTAACAGTTATAACAAAAGCTTGTGAAATGCTACCTTCTGAATCAGCAGCTCTTAAATAGATGTTGTAACTCGATTGTGTATCAAAATTCGGTGATGATTTGATTACCAGTTGATCTCCATCAATTAAGAACTTGGAATTATCTGCATCATTGGAGCCATCCCCAATAGCAAGTGTGAACGTATGACTGTCTCCACTGTCTACATCATCAGCAGTCAAGGTAGCTACTGGTGTACCTCCTGCTATGCCTTCATCAAAAGTGGTGCTTGACAGTTGGATACCTGTTGGGGCAGAGTTAAGGTTGTTGACTGTAAGCACAAATGCAGCTTCCGCACTTCCTTCTGAATCTGAGGCCGACAAGTAAATATTGTAAGTATCCTGAGTCTCAAAATTTGGTGATGATTTGATTACCAGCTGATCTCCGTCAATTAAGAACTTGGAATTATCTGCATCATTGGAGCCATCCCCAATAGCAAGTGTGAACGTATGACTGTCTCCACTGTCTACATCATCAGCAGTCAAGGTAGCTACTGGTGTACCTCCTGCTATGCCTTCATCAAAAGT
>NZ_JAVJTR010000008.1:0-150727 GCF_040220215.1 Ekhidna sp. | reverse complement strand
AATCATGTTTAACTAAAGGATACTGATAGGGGAACTTTAACTAACAGGCCAGGTCTTTAAACCTAACTAGTGATTCAATCCCCTATCAGATTATTTGGACAAACTTCAGGTAGAAATTAGGAACAGTCAGCCAGTTGGCTGTTCAAATCCATTCTGAACCCATAGTAGAACTCTACGAATCGTTGCAGAATGTTGAAAGAGTCGAATTATCCCAGGAAGCCAAACGACTAGCCGAACTGTACATTTCTGAGAACGTTGTTGGACGAACAAGCACGGCTGACTGTCAGCATATTGCATTGGCTACAATTTACAAAGCGGACGTACTCGCAAGCTGGAACTTTAAGCATATTGTGAACCTTGAACGTATAAGAGGATATAATTCCATTAACTTTAGGGAAGGATATCAGATGACTGAAATCCGAACACCGAACGAAATTTTTAGAGATGAAGACAGCAACTAAAACACAAACGATGGTCGAACGAATGAGAGAAATTCGTGATCAGGTTAGCCATGACATCATGAACATGTCATTAACTGAGGAGCGTGCATATTTGGCTGAACAACTCAAAAAATTGAAGGCTAAACATAAAAAGGCGAACAGGTAACAAACGATATTGCGCATGGCCTTACTTAGCCATCTGCCAAGTGCCTGCAAAACATCCCGCTTATCGGCCGCCAAGAAACTGAAGTGCTTTCTACCCTCTCCTTCTCGTGGGAGTTTTTATCTTCATGACGCAGTGCGTATCTGATACCTGCCTGCCGGCAAAGGCAAGCTTTGAATGCACCGGCAGATAAGCTACTTTTATCGTAATTAATTAAGCTCGGAGGCCACAGCGCCATATCTGGTCGTCACTCCTTAATCACTTTCCCTTCAAACACACTTCCATCCACCAATTTCAGTCGGATTAAATAATGCCCCCCTGGAAGATCGGAAATCTGAATCATGAGCTGCTCAAAATCAGTGATGGATTTGTGCATTTTGCCATTCAGGTCATAGAAAGCCAGATGCTTTATATAATCAGGATTTATCCCTTCAATTTGTATGAAATCCCTGGCAGGATTTGGATAGGCCTTCGCTCGTACACTGGACAGGTTAGGAATCATCTGAATAATAGATGAATACTCATAGTACCCATCAAAATCTATTATTTTCAACCGGTAGTAATACATTCTTATCCCAACATTCATATCCACAAATGCATAATCATGTCGCAAATTGGTATTCCCATAAGCTGAAACACTTCCAATGGCGGAAAATACATTTCCGTCTTCACTACGCTCTACCTGAAAATATTCGGAGTTGATCTCAGACATGGTTGTCCAGCTCAGTCTTATATCTATGCCCATAATTCTTCCTTGAAAATCAACCAGCTCTACCGGCAATGGGTTGTCTGCGGAATTGTTTGAGTAAACCGAAAACTCACTAAAAGTGTCCGTGCTTCCCGTTACAGTATATGGATTGGTGCCCCCAGAACCTGTTTTATTTAGCTCTACCCAGTCGGTTCCATCAAAACGTATAACCCCAAGTGTTGAAGGATCAGAAGCATTATCTGCTTCGGTTATCTGTAATGTCACATCCGTATCTCCCGGGGTGCCGGAAACTATATTTATGTCCCAATATCTCAAATGCAATGTGCTCATAATAAAGCCGCCCAATACACTACTTGCATCTCCATGTAAGTCTCTCATATCTCCGTTTGAGCCGCCACCAACCGGGGCAATATCTGAAACATGAGAAACGGAAAAGGTGGTCGCATTGGTGGGGTCAAGCGTAACCGGCCTGTAATCTCCTTCATCACCTACAGGGAAATTGAAGGTACCTGCTATAGCTACTTCCATTTTACCTTCAATGTGATTGTTTGAATCAAATGAACCGGCTACCACATTATTTAGGGTCAGTGCAGGATCATCAGATTTATCCCCATCGTCCAGGTCTATATCTAGTATTCCATTCGTGATCGTGAGGATATTATTTATTTCAAAATCCGCCAGAACAGTTAATCTTCCACCATTTAAGGTCAAATCATCAATTGTGGTAGCTGCTTCTGGATTGATAGAGATATTTTTAGATACGGTCAGAGTTTCACCATAGTCATCTTGTAAAACTGTTAATGTGCCATTTGCATTAAGCAAATCATGCCCTTCCTGCAAGCGACCACCTGAAGTTTGCGGACTTAAGCTGCCGATAATTAACGCATCAAAGTCTCCTTGGAATCCTGAGGTGATCAAATCGGTATCCGTACCTGACGATAGCCAGGGTGTGAAGTCATTGCTCACTCCTACTAAAGACTGAATGGTAGACTCATTAGTAGTATTATAGTAATTGCCTGAAAGATCAATTCCGGAAGTCTCTGCTAAGAATCCATTTCCATTTTGATCCAAATTAGAATTGCTAACTGCCAGACTTCCGCCTGAAAAAACACTTAGGCCCGCCGTATAATAATCGTTTGGGATATCCTCTGCGCTACTTAGTGCAGATGGATTTGTGATAAAACAATTGGTAACTGAGGCGTTGGCCCCCTCTCTTACCATCACACTAAATCCCGGATTCCCACCTGCAGCAGTGGGATCAAATCCATTTCCTGTTATCGAGGATTGTGAAATGGTAGCCATGGCATCACCACCCCGGACATAAATACCACGATTTTGATTATCATGAATATTGCAATTGATAATTGTAGCATCAATGCCTGCTCCATCCGGTGCTGATGGAAAATCACCTATGACAACTCCAGAATAATTAGAAAGATCATTATTTACCCCGGAAACATCAAGATTATCGATAGTTATGGTAATATCATCAGTAGAAGTACCTCCTGCTGCAAGTGCATAAACCGCTGTTTCCGTATCAATATTTGTCACATCAGTATCGGTGGCAAACCCAGACATAGTTACATTTTGAATGGTTAAAGTCGAGGGATAAAATCCGCCAACTCCATCCGTATTTGCGGGTAAAATACCAGTCATGCAACCTGTAAATGTACCTCCATCGATAACTGCTTCTACACTGGATTGAAGACCATAGGTAGATATTCCCAATGAAGCATTTGCAACATTATTATTAGTTAAATCCAAATCTAAGTTTCCTGATGTCAGGAAAGCAGCTATTCCGATACTGCCATCAGTTGGACTAGTGGCGTCCTCAATGGCAAGCATTGAAATAACATTATCAGCAACACTGATGATGCCAGAACTTTCATTTCCGACCACTACCCCTACACTATTGGTATAAATCACATTGTTCTGAATAGTTATACCTGTATTACCATTCGCGATAATTCCATTTGTGATATCGGATGTAGAAGCATCGGTTCCAAGCTGAATGCCATCTACGATCACGGTATCAGCAGTTATTAAAATCCCTACCCCTGAGACATCATTAATCGTCTCTGCTCCTCTAGAACCATTCCCGGCAATTCCAGCATTAGCTCCTTCTAGCGTTACCGATGAGGAAATGGTAATATTTTCCGAATAAGTGCCTGCAGCTACTATCACCCGGCCATTGTCCACTGCTATATCCAATCCCGACTGAATCAATTGTTTCGGATTTAATGGGGTTCCCAATCCCGTATCATCGGGAGCAGTTGCATCTACATAAATAACTCCATTCTCCATCCCTAGTGATGGCAATCCCTTTTGAAAGTCCATTGCATCCACATCTGTATCCTCAGCAACTGGTACCCTGAAAACAGCTTCGTCCGAGATTGCTGATGAAGCTCCGTTAGGAGCACCATCAGCCCCATCTCCTTCTGCATCATCTCCAATTTCAACATCATCTACCAGTGTACCATATGGATCAGTTAATGTTATATAAACATCATTATTTATTGTTTGTGTACTGACCGGATTGCCCAGAATCAAATAATCGCCCGAAACTGTATTATTAAAAGTTCCACTTCCTACATAAACAGATTCACTGAATGCGCCCGAACTTGTTAAGTCTCCACTAAAGTCTGTCCCGTCTTCGACCGAGATTTGCCACTTAATTAGATTTAGCCCAGAGCTAAGAATCAATAGCTCGATCCACTCATCATTGGTGCCGGCTGTTCCTCCCGGTTCAGCATCAGTGAATCCAGAAGCACTCCAATCTTGTACCGGATCTGTAACGACTTCATTAATAAGGACTGTTCCCTGTGGTGAATTGTTAGCTCCCAGAGTAGCCCGGGTCTTCACAAAATCATCCGCCTCCACATCCGTATCCTGTCCGTTTGGAATCCTACAGACAGATTCGTCATCTACATTTGAAGAGTTCCCATCAAATCCGGTTCCTGACCCATTTGCGATTTCAACAAAATCAATTGTTGTTCCATAAGGGTCTAACAATGTGACGTTCACTTCATTGTTCATTGCTTCACCTCCCTGTGGATTACCCAACACCAGATAATCACCCGCCATTGTGCTCGTAAATGAACCAGAACCGAAATAGGTAATTTCCTGAAACGCACCATTGCCTGTTGCATCCCGACTGGTGAGGTCACCAGAAATAGGATCTCCATCATCAGCTGTAATGATCCATTTAGTCAGGTTTAGCCCTGTTGTTGCTATATATAACTCAATCCACTCATCATTTTCATTGATAGGGCCGGCTCCTACCGTTCCATTAAACCCATTCTCTCCCCAATCAAACTGGGCTTCTGTTATTACTTCATTGATTAAGACTGTGCCTAAAGGAGAATTATTGGCTCCTAATGTTGATTGAGTTAACACAAAATCTGCTGCATCATTATTCGTATCTGTGCCATTGGGGATTCTACAAACAGATTCATTGGTAACTCCAGTTGAAACCCCGGTGAACATTGTTCCTAACCCTCCGGCTATTTCAACCTGATCAATTAAAGCAGAAGTATTATCTCTGAGAATTACAGTGACTGTTGCATCCATCGTACTGCCGTTGGGCTGACCTAATACGATATAATCTCCGGCATTTGTGTTTGTGAATGTACCTCCTGTCCCAGATACATAATTCATGGTTATGAATGCACCTCCAGCTGCGATTGATCCTGAGGCATCAGTGCCATCATTCATTTCTACCGTCCAGTTCGTCAGGTCTAATCCATTCGAGGTGATATAGAGTTCAATCCATTCATCGTTGGCATCTATAGTGCCCAACCCGTCAGAACCATTGAAAGTATTTGTACTCCAATCAACCTGTGGATTAGTGACGACCTCATTGATAAGAACCTGAGAATTAAGGTGGTGTGAAAAGAGCAAGAAGAGTAGTAAAAATCCAAAATGACAAGTCCTGGTTATATGACTTATTAAATGGACATTCACAACACGCTGGTGTGTGTTGGTAGGTGAATCCATAGCTAAGGTGATTTATATTCAGTTAAAATACTGAAAATCAGGGATAAGTCTAAGCTTTGAAAGTTAATATTGGGTAAACAATGCAAGCGATAACAAATACTTGCAGATTAAAAAGCAATCTCTCGCAAACCTCTTACCCCTCCTCCCCCAGTTTGTAAGATGTTTTGAAACAGAGTATTGATATTCATTAAGAATCTTATTTTACCAAATCCTGATATCCTTTCCCGTCCCACACCTGACACCTAATAGCACTTCTCAGGACCCGGGGCTTGAATAATGGCTTGCCCATTAAAATTCTACCACATTCCTGAATCCCCTCTATGATAGATGGATGGGGATGGATCAACTCGGCCAGCTCTTTGATACTTTTATCTTGAGAAATCAACAAGGCGACTGCCTGAATGGCGCTGGAGGCATGCTCACCTACCACCCGCATACCCAGGATATTCATATCATCATCATTGGTGACAATAACTTTGATAAACCCTTCCGTATTCCGCATGGCAGTAGCTCGTGTTATTGTTTCATAATTCAAGCTTACCATTTTATACTGTAGGCCTGCCTCTTTGGCCTGAATTTCATTCATACCCACACCAGCAATTTCTGGATCAAGGAACATAATGGTGGAGATATTTTTATAAATAAGCGGTTGTTCAGGTTTTCCAAATATTCGCTCAACCGCATATCGACCTTCAAGCTCTCCAACATTAACGAGGGAAATATCTGCTGTAATATCTCCAACGGCATAAATATTAGAAGCTGAAGTTTTAGTAAGGTCGTCTTTTATGCCACGGCTATCCACTTCAACACCTATATTATCATCTAAAAGGTTATCGTATTGAGGGATTCTTCCGATCGAGATAAGACCCTTCTCTACTCGAAAGCTTTCTTTAGTTCCGTCATCATATTCAAGAATATAAACAACTTCACCCTCATCCACTTTCATATCTATCAGCTGGGAATTTCGATGGATCAGAACACCCTTTTTCTCCAGATTCTTTTCAATCACCTTTACTACGTCCTCATCTTCAAATGGCAAAATTCTGTCTCCCTTGTCAATCAGGTGAACTTTGGTGTGACCGAAATTGGAAAAAATGGTCGCAAACTCGCAACCGATTACTCCGGCACCAACTATCACAATGGATTTTGGAAACTTTGTAAGATTACTTAATCCATCTGAAGTAAAAACCGTCTCTTCATCGATGGGTAAATGTGGGAGTTTTCGTGGAACACTACCAGTAGCTAGAATTATATAATCCGCTTCTATGGTCTTATCCTGACCATTGCCGACAATATCAACTGTGTTCTTTCCTGTGACTTTGGCTGTCCCATGTATGTACTCGAAAAGCTCTTCACCAAGTCCAAGGTTTATGTTTTCCATATGGTGAGTAAGGAGGCTCACACGCTGCTCCACAGCCTGGGCTACTTCTCCTTTCACCTTTTCAAAACTAAACTCGGTGTTATTTAGATTTAGCGTATTTCCATGTAGGTTGATCATTCGAGCCTCACGGGATATCTCCCACCATGTTTTACTCCAAAGGGCTCCCTGGTGTATCCCCGCTCCGCCGAGTTTGTTTTTTTCTACAAGTGCTACACGTTTACCGAAATCAATGGCTCTCATGGCTGCTGCATATCCTGCAGGTCCGCCACCGATGACACAGACGTCAAATTTCTTCATTTGGCTAGGCGATTGTTTCCCTAAAGATAAGGATTTGATTGATTTATTGAATCAGAAGAAATACTGATAGTACAAAAAACAAAAAGGGTGAAGAATCAGATTGATTTTCACCCTTTTAATACTGCAACTGCCGTAGCAACTGCAATACTTCAAACTACTGTTCGGATTCCCTTCTGATGCGTCTCCAGGAGTTGCCTCCAGGTCGCTTTTCTTAGGCAGTCATTCAAACTTCGTTGACCCAAGCCAAACTTAAAATCAACTTCCCTTTGTCCGACTGGAAACTTCCGCTTCAGTTTCCTATCCCTCATTTGATAATACTAATGTAGATGATAATTTTACGGCTCCAAACTTTGTAACTACTTAGTTTTCAACAAGTTTTACCATATTTTTCCACCGGTTTATCCACAGATACTTTCTTGATTATTCAAAACATTAGCAAAGCCTAATTTCCTTAGTTTTTTTTTGAAAAGCTAAAGTAAAATTTGAAATAGAAAGTATCCTTGTGGGGGAGTATTGCCTGTTCTTAAAAACAAAAAGGGCGAAGAATCATGACTGATTTTCGCCCTTCCAATACTGCAACTGCCGAAGCAACTGCAATATTTCAAACTACTGTTCGGAATCCCTTTGGATGCGCTTTGAAAGTTGCCCTTCAATCGCTTTTCTTCTACAGTCCTTCAAACTTCGCTGATCCAAGCCAAACTTAAAATCAACTTCCCTTTGTCCGACTGGAAACTTCCGTTTCAGTTTCCTATCCCTTGTTTGATGATACTAATGTAGACCATAATTTTACATCTCCAAATTTTGTAACTACTTAGTTTTCAACAAGTTTTACCATAGTTTTCCACCAGCTTATGCACATTATGCTATAGCTGCCAACTTCTCCTGCATCAGCTTTTTTATCTCAGGAATACTCTCATAAAGCTGCTCATACGATTCTGTAATAAAATACTCGGTTTGAAACACATCTTTACGATAAGAGGTCTCCAGCATATGTTCGATACTGAACTTATGTTTAGGTGGCTCCTCACTCAATGAAAATTTAGTTTCGCCTGCCGAGGATAGAATACCTGCTCCATATATTCTGACCCCTTCTTTTTCCTGAATTAATCCAAACTCCACCGTAAACCAGTACACTCTTGAAAGCAGCTGAATGGCATAATCATTTCCGACGTACTCCAATCCAATTTTACTCAGTTCTTCCAGGAAGTTGACAAAATGCTGATTGGTAAGAAGAGGCACATGCGCAAACACATCGTGAAACATGTCAGGCTCTTCCAGGTAATCCAGCTCTTTCATTTTCCTTAACCACGTTGTAGCCGGAAATCGCTTGTTGGCCATCAGTTCAAAGAAAGTATAATCCGGAACAATACCCGGTACTACCGCCAGCTGCCAGCCTGTAGAATCCTGTAGAATTTGATTGGTCTCCTTGAAGTCTGGTATCAGCCCTGTCTCAAAATTGGCAATCTTTAATCCTTCTTTGTATGCATCGCATGCATGTGTGGGAAATTGTTTCATCTGTCGATCAAACAAAATTTTCCAAACCTCAAAGTCTTCTTGTGTGTAGTTGTCGTAAATCTGCCTCATATCTAATTCGCCATACTATTTAATGTTCTCAATTTTCCTATAAGCTTGCCAGCCTCCTGGAAATCCAGTGTTTGCTGACCATCAGAAAATGCCTCCTCAGGCCTGCAATGTGTTTCAAAGATGATCCCATCTGCTCCAGCTACCGTTGAAGCCATGGCCACAGATCCTACATGATCACGAATGCCAATTCCATGCGATGGATCTGCAATCACAGGCAAATGTGATTTCTCTTTTAGTATCGGTATTGCATTGATGTCAAATGTGTTTCTGGATGCTTTCTCATATGTTCGAATTCCACGCTCACACAAAAGCAATCGTTCATTGCCGCCTGAGAATACATACTCAGCACTATGCAACAACTCATCAATTGTTCCTGAGATTCCACGTTTGATCATAACCGGTTTATCTACCCTGCCTAATTCATCCAAAAGATTGTAATTCTGTGTGTTTCGGGCACCTACCTGAAACATATCCACATAATCATGCATTGCTTCTATCTGAGAAACCTGCATTACCTCAGATACAATCTTGATCCCATTTTCTCGTGCCAGCTGGTGCCACAGCTTCAATCCATCAATTCCCAATCCCCTGAAGGAGTACGGTGAACTTCGTGGTTTGTAAACCCCACCACGCATGATTTTGATGTCATTGGCTTTAAGGAAGCTGATGGTATCTATGATATTTTCCTCTCCCTCAATGCTGCAAGGTCCGGCCATTAATGCAAAATGACCTCCTCCTATTTTGACATCATCACCCAGGTCGATCACCGTTGGGTTCACCTTCCATTTGGCAGAAACCAGCTTATAATCATCCGATACAACATGGATATCCTTGATTCCTTTAAGATGTCCGATTTTACGAATATCAAACTGCCTCTTTCCCGTACCGATGAGATAGCTTCCGTACTGCGTCTTGACATGAGTAGTCTTGTATTTCAATGACTTTAGCTCCTGCTCTACAGAGTTGAGCACCTCACCATTTACACCGCTTTCTAGTTGTATGATCATATTAATTAACCGCTAAAATCCCTGAGTAATTCGCAGAGAAAACCGAGCTTATTTTTTAATTCCTTTTACAAAGTCATTTATTACGCTATCTGAAGCATCATTTTTCAATTGTTTGATAAATGCACTTCCTATAATGGCTCCATCGGCATACTTGCATGCCGTCTGGTAGGTTTCCCTATCAGAAATACCAAAACCAATCAATCTTCTGTTTTTGAGTTTCATTTCCTTTATCCGCTGATAATAGGCTAGTTGACCATCTTGCACACCCGCTTTAGCACCTGTAATGCTGGAGGATGAAACCACATAGATGAACCCACTTGAGTTTTCATCAATCTTACGAATTCGATCCTCCGAGGTATTGGGGCTAATGAGAAATACATTATGTATGCCTTTTTCCTTAAAGTGGGTTTCATAATGTTCCAGATATTGCTGCATAGGTAAATCCGGTATGATTACTCCATCAATTCCAACTTCGGCACACACTTCACAGAATCGCTCAATTCCATATTGCATGATTGGATTCACATAACCCATCAGTAAAACGGGGATGGTTACATACTCTCTTAGATTTTTTAATTGATCAAAAAGCACCTCTACTGTCATTCCATTCTTTAGGGCTTGCTGCGAGCTTTCCTGGATGGTAGGGCCATCAGCGACTGGATCAGAAAAAGGAATACCAATCTCCAGCATATTAGCTCCTGCCGCTTCAAGTGCTTTAGCGATCCGAATGGTATCATCAAGGTTAGGGTAACCCGCAGTGAAGTAGACATTAAGGATGTCTTTGTTTCCATTAAAAACCTGATCAATTCTATTCATAACAATCATATCTTTCATACCTCAATACTTCCCCCATTTAATGTATGTTTCCAGGTCTTTATCACCTCTCCCTGAAAGGCTCATAACCACAACTTCGTTACGATCAAACCTTCTATTCTCCAAAACAGCCAATGCGTGCGCTGATTCAATTGCAGGAATGATTCCTTCCAGTTTACTAAGCTCTACCCCCGCAATCATCGCCTCTTCATCCGTGACACTGTAAAACTCCGCTCTACCTGCATCAAATAAATGGGCATGCATAGGTCCAATGCCTGGATAATCCAATCCCGCAGAAATGCTATAAGGTTCCACAACCTGCCCATCATCTGTTTGCATCAAAATGGTCTTGCTTCCATGAAGCACACCTGGTTTACCTAGCGTAGTAGTAGCCGCGGACCTTCCGGACGCCACACCTTCTCCGGCTGCTTCCGAGGCAATTAGGTTAACCGATTCGTCATCCAGAAAATGATAAAAAGCGCCAGCAGCGTTGCTACCTCCTCCTACACATGCAATCACATGATCTGGTGCGTTTCTTCCTTCTACTTCCTGAAGCTGGCTTTGAATCTCTGCACTTATGACCGACTGGAACCGAGTCACCATGTCCGGGTACGGGTGTGGACCTACCACCGAGCCGATGATATAATGCGTATCACCCGGGTTGTTGATCCAGTGACGCATGGCTTCATTGGTAGCATCCTTGAGGGTCTTGCTACCGGAAGATGCCGGTCTTACTTCGGCTCCCAATATTTTCATTCGTTCCACATTGGGTTTTTGCCTGGCCATATCAATCTCCCCCATATACACCACACATTCCATCCCCATCAGCGCACAAACAGTGGCAGTAGCTACCCCGTGCTGTCCCGCTCCTGTCTCGGCAATTATCCTTGATTTACCCAATCGCTTTGCCAAAAGAATCTGACCTATGGTGTTGTTGATCTTATGCGCTCCCGTATGGCATAGATCCTCTCTTTTGAGGTAAATTTTAGTATTGTACTTTTCAGAAAGCCTTGAAGCAAAGTATAATGGTGTTGGTCGTCCTACGTAGTTTTTTAGTAGCTGATCGAATTCAACTTTGAAATCATCGGATTCAATAATCTGTAAATAGTTTTTCCTAAGCTCTTCCACATTCGGATAGAGCATCTCCGGGATATAGGCTCCTCCAAATTGCCCGTAGTATCCTTTTTCATCCACATTGAACCTACTCATAATACCTCCTTTAATAACTTTAATTTCCCCAGGTCTTTTAATCCAGGCTCCAACTCAAAGCGACTATTGACATCTACGCCTATAAGTTTTTCAATATTCATTTCTTTAATTTTATCAATATCTTCAAGCTGGACACCTCCGCTTAATAGAAAAGGAACATTCAGGTTGTAATTCCGAAGAATGTTCCAATCAAAATGACGTCCAGAACCACCGTAATCCGCCGTTTTGGTATCGAATAGAAAATAATCAGCTATTCCCTCATACTTCTTTGCTACTACTGGTATGGTATCCATAACACGAAACACCTTTATTACTTTCAGCCCTTTTGCTTTAACAGCTTTGGCAAAATCCAAATCCTCATCTCCATGGAGTTGAATATATTCAAGCCCATATTTATTTGCCGCTGCCACTATCTTCTCCAGACTTTCATTCACAAAAACACCAACCTTATGAATGCTCAAAGGAATACGCATGATGAAATCTTCATCCATTTCATCTACATACCTGGGTGATTTTGGATAGAAAATAAATCCAATAAAATCAGGTTTGAGATCAAGTAACCCACTGATGTTTGCCGGGTCGCGCATACCGCAGACTTTTAGTTTTAGGTTATTCATGCCAATCGTTTTATAAATTCTTTTGCAGCCTTTTCAGGTCGTCCATTTTTCATGAAAGTCTCCCCCATGAGAAACCCTTCAAACCCTTCCTTCTTTAATTCTTTGATTATTTCTGGATCAGCTAGTCCACTCTCAGAAACCTTCACGAAATCTGAAGGTATCTTTTTCCCTAAATCCAATGAAGTTTGCACGTTCGTTTCAAAGGTTTTAAGGTTTCGATTGTTCACACCGATTAAATCAACTTTGTTTGTAATGCTTCTGTTCAACTCTTCTTCATTGTGAACCTCAAGCAGAACTTCCATACCCAATCCCTGAGCCAACTTTCCCAGCTTCTCGATCTCTTTCTTATCGAGGACAGCAGCAATCAAAAGGATCACATCCGCTCCAAAAGATTTTGCTTCGATGACCTGATATTCATCAATCATAAAGTCCTTGCGAAGAATGGGACAAAAATTGAATGCTCTGGCGACTTTCAAATCCTCCGGAGAACCTCCGAAGTAATCTTTATCTGTGAGCACAGACAAACCGGAAGCACCGGCCTGCATGTATCCAATAGATGTTCGCTCAACAGAGACATGTGCATTGATAATCCCCTTCGAGGGAGATTTTCTTTTTATCTCAGCGATAATTCCCGATTTATCTTCTCTCTGCAAGTACTTTTTAAGTGAAACCGGTTTACCGTCAAAGTACATGCTTTTTTCAAGCAGCTTTACCGGATAAAGTTCCTTGCTTGCTTCTACTTCCTTGCGCTTATTCGCTACTATTTCAGACAGGATATCCATTAACTATTGATGCTTAAAAAGTTTTTAAATGATTTTAGGGCTTTTCCACTTTCAAGTGAGCTTTTCGCTTCTGCCACTCCCTCAGTATAGGGACTTTGCTTGACTGTAGAAATAGCCAAGCCAGCATTGGCCAACACAGCATTGTTTTGTGCTGCTGTTCCATTCCCTGACAAAAGCTGATTAAATATCTCCGCTGCTTCCTTTACTGTTTCACCACCATGTAGCTGCTCCTGAAACAGCATATCAAAGCCCATGTCATCTGGCGCTATCAATTCTTCTGTGATATTTGAGATGAGTTTAAATTCACTGGTGAGAGAAACTTCATCATACCCGTCCAGTGAATGAACGATTGAAAAGTTTTTGTCCGTATTTTGATATAGATATCCATACAACCTGGCCAATTCCAGACTGAACACTCCTACCAATTGATTAGGCGGAAAAGATGGATTCACCATTGGTCCGAGCATGTTAAAGAAGGTTTTAACACCTAATTCTTTTCTGATAGGTGCTACATTTTTCATGGCTGGATGAAATAGCGGAGCGTGCATGAAACAGATGCCTGATGCATCCATAGATTTTTTCATTTGATCAGAGTCTCCGGAAAACTTTATTCCCAGATGTTCAAGCACATTGGAAGAACCACTGACTGATGATACGCCATAGTTACCATGTTTGGCCACATTCACCCCGGCTCCCGCTACGATGAAGGAAGAAATCGTTGAGATATTAAATGTATTCTTTCCATCTCCACCTGTTCCACAGACATCAATAGCGTTATATCCTTCCAGATCAACCGGATTGCACAGTTCCAACATGGCATCCCTAAAACCCTCAAGTTCTTCCACCCGAATGGCACGCATGAGATAGACCGTAAGAAAGGAGGCGATTTGACTGTTATTGTATTGTCCGGTAGCCAGTCCGGTCAAAACCTCCTTTGCCTCCTCCCTGGATAGCGTTTGGTTGTTTATTAATCTGTTTAGTATTTCTTTCATGATATTTCGTGTCTTACATCCCCCTCCTCCACATTTCCCAACACACCCCCCCTTCAAAGGGGGAGTTTTCTGTTTTATAGTTCCACCCAGTTTTTCATTAGCTGTTTCCCATGTTCTGTCATAATGGATTCCGGGTGAAACTGAACACCTCGAACATCATAATCCTGATGTTTAAAAGACATAATATTTCCATTTTCTGCTACACTTGTCACTTCTAACACATCCGGCAGTGTCTCCTTATCCACGACCCAAGAATGGTACCTGCAGACATTAAATGAGGTTGGTAGACCTTCGAAAAGCTGATCATTAGCTTTCAATTCAATCGGGGTAACCATGCCATGGTAAACCTTTGGTAGATTGAACAGCCTGGCCCCAAATGCTTCTCCAATTCCCTGATGACCAAGGCAGACACCCAATATATTTTTAGTGGATGCATATTTTGCAATCACATTGGGCATGAGGCCAGCATCTTTTGGTAAGCCCGGTCCCGGTGATAAGAGAATATGACTATAGTCCTCTACTTCACTCAATTCAAATTGATCGTTTCGCACAATTCGTATCTGTTCTATAGCACCTAATTCCCGTAATATGTGAACAAGATTGTATGTGAAGGAATCGTAGTTATCTATGATTAGTACTTTCTTCATAATTGCTCTGCTTCCTTAATCGCATGCTCCAATGCACCTACTTTATTAAATACTTCCTGCAATTCATTTTCCGGTTTAGATTGTGCAACCACTCCGGCTCCCGCCTGAAACTTCAAAGCATTGTTTTTGCTTAAAAAACTCCGGATCATGATAGCATGATTGAAGTTTCCTTTGAAATCCATAAACCCAACCGCACCTCCATAGAAGCCTCTGGGCGTATTTTCATTTTCCTCTATGATTTCCATCGCCCTGATTTTAGGAGCACCCGATAATGTTCCAGCCGGGAAAGTCTCGGCAACAATGTCCATGAACGAAGAATCCTTTTTTATTTCTCCAGTCACCTTAGAAACCAGGTGAATAACATGGGAGTAGTATTGAACCTCTTTATAGGTTTCCACCTTTACATTATCACAACTTCGGCTCAAGTCGTTTCTGGCGAGATCAACTAACATCACATGCTCAGAATCCTCCTTAGGATCATTTATTAGCTTCTCAGCTAGTTCTGAGTCAGCTTTATCGTTACCTGTTCGTCGGAAAGTACCTGCTATTGGATGGATTTCTGCTTTTCCATCTTTTAATACGATCTGAGCTTCCGGCGAAGAGCCAAAAATCCGGAAGCTGCCATAATCGAAGTAGAATAGATAGGGTGATGGATTGACAGAACGTAACGTTCGATAGACCTGAAAGTCATCTCCCTGAAATGGAACTTGAAAGTTTCTGGACAACACGACCTGAAAAACATCTCCTACATGGCAATGATGAATTCCCTTCTTGACCATTTCCAAATATTCTTCATCCGATTTATTGGAAACTCGCTCACCTTTGGTACTAAATGGATAACCAGGAATATTTCGTTGTTGGATGAGGGATGACACTTCATCAAAAAGCTCATCATCAGGCTTGTTGACAAAAGCTTCTATAATGTGGCACTCATTTTTAAAGTGATCCAAAGCGATGATGAATTGAAACAGATGGTACTGAGTAATCGGTGTGGATTCGTCCATTTTTTGAATGGATAAATCTCCGAACTCAGCTTTTGCATCATAATTGAAGTAACCAAAAAGACCTGACCGAATAAACCCTTCAGAATCCTCACTCTCAAACGATTGAGTAAATACATCAATTTCTTTTTTCAAGTCTTTCAAAGGATACTTCTCCATTGATTGACCCGGGAATTTTTTAGACACATGACCATTTTCACATTTTATGAAAGCAATTGGAGAGCAGCAGATATATGAAAAGCTATTTTCAGCACCGTGATAGTCTGAACTTTCCAACAGAAAAGAGTTTGCAAACCGATCACGCAATTTCAGGAAGATACTTACCGGGGTAATGGTATCTGCCAAAATCTTACGTTCTCGTGTATGTATTTTTATTTTACTCATGGCTATAAACAAAAAAAACCCTGACGATAACTGTCAGGGTTTATATATTTTTAAACACAGCAGTGGCTCGTCAACAATCAAAATTGCTTACATGCCACCACCAATATGTTTTTATTATCATCATTTGAATTGCTAAGCTAATTGTATTTAGTTTTAAAAAACAAGGAGCAATTAAGATTTGTTATTTTTTTTTGCTACCATACGCATAAGCTTAAGAGCTATTGATGTTTTTAAACTAAATTTCCGCCATGTTATCTCACGAAGAACAAATAAGCATTCTGGCTCACCTTTCTAAGGCCGATAATGTAGTAGCCGAAGAAGAATATAGATTGATCATGTTTATCGCCGACGGATTGGGTATTTCAGAAGAAAAGACCGCTGAAATAGTTAACAATCCCCGGCCGATTCCTAAACTGAAGGATCTGCCCCCTGATGAGAAATTCAACTACCTGTTCAATATCATCAGAATGATGAAAGCTGATGGTAAGGTACATTCAAACGAAATTAGATTCTGTGAAAAACTGGCTTTGAATTTGGGATACAAGCCGGGTGTTATCGCAGATCTATCTGCTTATATCTACAAAGATCCAAGTATCAATTCTAACAAGAATTTCTTGAGATCAATTGCGGATCAGCACCTAATCCCACTGAATGAGCAGGACTAAGAAAACAGTCACACTTCTTTTTTTATTGGTAAGTATTTTTGGGATGGCTCAAAATCGACCTGACGAGGTAGATTATTATATTGAGTCAACTGATGAATATATCCAACTAGATGGCAAACTGGATGAACCGGTTTGGCAAACGCTCCCCAGAGGTAGTGGGTTTTACCAAACCTTTCCAACCGACAACCAACCGGCGCTTGATAGTACCCAGTTCATGATTACCTATACAGATAAATCTATTCTTATAGGTGTGATTTGCTATGATTATATCGATGGCGATTATATATCCACCACGCGAAGAAGGGATTTTGATTGGAGTAGCAATGATAATGTTGCTATCTACATCGATCCCTATAATGACAAAACAAACGGCTTCTCATTTCAGGTAACTCCTAATAATGTTCAAAGAGAGGGATTAGTGTTATTGGGAGGAAGTGTAAGAGACGACTGGGATAACAAGTGGTTTAGTTCAGTTTATCAGGGTGAAAACTTCTGGTCTGCTGAAATATCAATTCCATTTAAAACCATTCGCTACAACAATGTAAACCAGTGGAACTTACAGATTTTGCGAAACAACTTGAAACGAAATGAGCAAACCGCGTGGATTCAGGTGCCTCTAGGATATCGAATGAGTAACATGACATTTACGGGCCGATTAAATTGGGATAACCCTCCAAAACCAGCTGGGCCAAATATGACTGTTATACCTTATGTGGCTTCAAGTGCAGGAAAAAACCATGAAGAAGGTGAGCCAGCAGAATATAAACTGGATGCGGGATTTGATGCGAAAGTTGCAGTCTCAAGTTCACTTAATGTAGACCTTACTTTCAATCCGGACTTTTCACAAGTGGAAGTAGATCAGCAGGTAACTAATCTTCAACGTTTTGAAATATTCTTTCCTGAGCGAAGGCAATTTTTCCTTGAGAATCAAGATCTTTTCGCCGATGGAGGATTTGGAAGATCCCGACCATTTTTCTCAAGAAGAATTGGTATTCAGGGTGCAGGCGAAACAAGAAGAAATGTTCCAATTATAGCTGGAGCCAGACTGAGCGGTAAGATTGGGAGCAAATGGAGAATTGGAGCACTGAATATGACTACCAATAGAGATGAGACCAGCAGTGAAATCTCGCCAGCTCAAAATTATTCTGTCGCAGTATTAGAGAGACAAATCTTTAGTCGCTCACGTTTAAGTGCCATTTTTGTTGGGCGGAATAATCTTGGAGAATCAGAAGTTGAATATAATTCGGACACTCTTTCTATAAAAGGACGTCTAGAAGATTTGCAAGGAAGGGAACTTCAACCAAAAGACACCTTGGTCAGACTTAGCGAGTATAATTATGTCTATGGTCTCGATTACAATCTTGCCACAGTAGACAACAGCTGGGAAGGAGATTTCTTTTATCACAGGTCATTGGATCCGGGTGTTAGCACTGATGAAAAGTATGCGACGGGTGCTTTCCTAAGGTATCAAAAACCAACATTCGGGGCTCGTGTTAATTTTCAGCGGATAGGCGAAAATCACAACGCAGAAGTGGGATTTGTGCCCAGACCTGGCGTAACAAATTTCGATGCAGGTACGGAGTTCAATATATTTCCCGCAGAAGGTAGTCTTGTACAGCGGCATGGACCCGGGATTGGTTTTGGAGGTGTGCTCACAAACAATTGGGACAGGTTAGATAATGATGCCGGAATCGAGTATCGTATATCATTTCTAAATACCTCATATCTAGAGATTGGTTCAGGATGGGATTTTGTTTCATTGACCTCCTCTTTCGATCCTTCAGGATCTGATGGGCTTGAACTAGAGGAAAATACACGTCATAGTTGGTATCGCTACAGGATATTCTATCGAACAGATCGAAGAAAAAATTTTATTGTGAGGGCTTCTGTAAGTAACGGAGGATTCTTCAATGGTAAGCGATTCAATGCGGAACTAGGACTTACATTCAGACTACCTCCAATCATGCAGATTGAACTAAATGGTGAATACAACCGGATTAATCTCCCAGATCCCTATAATGATGCAGATTTGTACCTTATTGGTCCGCGCTTTGATCTAACTCTTAGCAACAATGTGTTTTTTACCACATTTATTCAATACAACTCTCAGAGTGAAAATCTGGGACACAACTCCAGATTCCAATGGAGATTTAAGCCTGTTTCGGATATATTTCTCGTCTATACAGACAATTACATCACCGACGGCTTCCAAACCAGAAACAGGGCGATTGTCTTTAAGATCAATTACTGGTTGAACCTCTAGGCAGCTTGAGCTAATTCCTGAGCTCTGATCTTCTTGATTCGGGGGTTCATAATTGAAAACCAAAGCGGTGGGATGGTAGCCAGTATCATCATTCCGGGATAGCCGGTAGGCATTTGTGGGCTTTCATCAATGTGACGCAGAATCTGATATTTCCTGCTGGCGATGTAATGATGATCTGAGTGTCGTGAAAGCTCAAACAATATCAGTCTCCCAATCTTGTGATCAGAATTCCATGAATGATGTGGCATCACACGCTCATATACCTCTCCTTTCTTACCACGCTCCAATCCATAATGCTCGATGTAATTGACTGTCTCCAAAAGCAGAAAGCCCATCACCGCTGCTAACATGAAATATCCCATTACTACCCATCCAAAAAGAAATCCGATCCCAAAAGTGAAAACTATTTGAATCAGTTGAAATTGTAACATTTCATTCTTGAGGGATAATACAGATGATCCCTTCTTTTTCAGCCTTTTAGCTTCAAGTTCCCATGCTGATAGATATGCGAAAACCACTGACCGAACCCAAAAGCTGTAAAGCATCTCACCATATCTCGCCGAAGATGGATCTTCTTTGGTGCTTACATTTTTGTGATGGCCCCTATTATGTTCAATAAAGAAATGCATATAAAGCGAAGTAAGTAGTAATGCTTTCGCCATGAATTGCTCATGCCATTTACTTCTATGTCCAAGCTCATGTGCTACATTTATTCCAATAACTCCGCACATGAGTCCCATAGCACTGATTCTTCCGATTTTGTCAACTAAGGTCAGTCCGACTTCCTGCATAGAAAGTAAGAAAGCTCCCAGGAGGATAAATTGTGCCGGAACCATGATGTAAAGCTGCCAGTCATAAACCGGATCTTTCTTTCGCTTCTCTTCCTCCTCTGAACTCAGGTTGTTTGGATCAGGCTTATAAGCCAATTCTAAAAGTGGAATAAACAGAAACGACTCAAGAAGTGGTAGATAGGTGAGCCACCCCTTAGCATTGAAACTGACCCAAGCAAGCAGGGGCAGCAATAAAACATACATGTATTTTAACGAGCTAAGTTTACTTTTCATTATTCAGTTTTATTACCCAGAGAAATCATATACCCAACAGTAAATCCGACAACCCAATGATTGGATATATCAGGACTTTCAGTAGACAGATCACCCGGGTTTATAAAATTACTGAAACTGTAGCTAAAAAATCCTTCGATCTGAAAGGTGCCTATAGGTAAATCACGAAAAATACCTCCTCCTAATCGACCACCATATCCGAACTCACGATCACGACCTTCTTCATATGTGTAAAAATCAGCACTCCCAATGTTCTCCGGGTCCGGATCGTCATCTTTATCAACGCTCATGAGAAACTCCATGTAAAAGCCCGCTGACAAAAAGTACTTGTTTTTTTCACCGAAGTAACCAAAACCTTCCAAAGGAACCTCCAGGTATCTCATTCGAGCTGTATAATTGGGCTCATCGGTCAGGAATGTTTGCTTCCACCCTTTCTGAACATAGTTCACCCCAAGCTGAATACCTGAATTCAAAAATGAATCTCCCGGTTTGGGCAGATACTTTACAAAGGCGCCACTATTCACTCCAGGTAAAAAGGTGGAGTTGAGGTTTAGGTTAAAAATAGTGTGTTCGATAAATGCTGAAGAAGCATGACCACCTGCTTTCACTCCCACGTACGTCTTTTGCCCCACTGCTACATGAACCATCAATGCAGCGCAGATTAGCCATACTAATCTCATTCGTTATTTCTTTTTAGCTGCTTTTTTAGCAGGTTGTTCTACTGTTTTCTTGTTTGCACTTCTGGGTCTTCTCGCACCGTACGTGCCTTTGGCGATTTTACCCCTTCGAGTTTTTATATCTCCTTTTCCCATAATTGTATTTTTTCCAAAAATAAAATAATCATAGCTATGCTCAATGGAAATGATTATTCTTGAAGTTAATTGACAATATTATGGATCAACCTTTCATCACAAATGATGCCGTAATCTTTGGTATGCTCATGCTTATGCTGGGTGCGGTATTTTATACCTCTTCACTTGATCATCCTGCCTGGAAAAAGTTTTATTCTTATGTTCCCGCACTTTTAGTATGCTATTTCCTCCCGTCACTAATGAAGGCCGTTGGACTGATTGACCCTTCAAAGTCTAATCTCTACTTTGTCGCATCCAGATACCTGTTGCCCGCAAGTTTAGTGTTGCTTACCATCAGTGTTGATTTAAAAGAAATTGCCAAATTAGGTTCGAAAGCAGTAATCATGTTCGTCACCGGAACGGTTGGAATTATGATAGGCGGACCGCTGACCATCTTGATTTTCTCTCAAATAGCACCTGATTTAGTAGGCGGGGTTGCCCCAAATGAAGTGTGGCGAGGAATGACCACCATCGCCGGTTCGTGGATTGGTGGAGGTGCCAATCAAGCCACCATGAAAGAAGTTTTTGAGGTGAGTGACGAGCTATTTTCTACTATGGTAACGGTCGATATCATTGTTGGTAATACATGGCTTGGAGTTTTAATTGCCGGTGTGGCAGTTACAAAACTGATAGATCGTAAACTAAAAGCGGATTCGTCTGCCATTGAGTCACTCAAAGTGAAAATGGAAAACTATCAGGCGAGTGTAGCTAAAATCCCAAACCTGACTGACCTAATGAAAGTGTTGATGATTGGGTTTGTCTGTACAGGATTCGCTCATTTTTGTAGTGATTTAATTGTTCCTTACCTGGAGCAGTACCCAGCACTTGAACAATACAGTTTAACATCCGGATTTTTCTGGATTGTGGTGATTGCCACCACTCTTGGCGTGATACTTTCTTTCACTAAAGTGCGCGAACTGGAGGGAGTCGGTGCTTCCAGAATAGGTCGTGCTTTTATCTATATTCTCGTTGCAGCCATTGGAATGAACATGGATATTCTGGCCATTTTCTCTAACCCGGGCTATTTCCTGCTTGGGATCACATGGATTCTTTTCCATGTCCTGCTATTGGCAATTGTAGCTAAGCTGATCAAAGCGCCTTACTTCTTTATTGCGGTGGGTAGTACCGCTAATGTGGGTGGCGCAGCATCTGCTCCGGTGATTGCTTCGGAATTTCATCCATCGCTAGCTCCGGTTGGCGTTTTGATGGCTGTTCTTGGTTATGTACTGGGTACCTATGGAGCATACTTGTGCGGATTGATGATGCAAATGGTGGCGGGGTAAATAACATTAACCCACCCCTAAATCCCCTCCAAGGAGGGGACTTTGTATCGTAATTAAATGCAACATGGCAGAACAATATCACATAGACATTACCATAAAAGCTTCGTATTACACGCTTAATGAGCTAACTGAAAAAACCAAACGTGTATGGTTGGTCTTTCATGGGTATGGTCAGCTGGCAGAATTCTTCATTAAGAAATTTGAAGGACTGGATCCTGAGAAGAACTTCATCATTGCACCACAGGGGCTTTCTAAATACTATTTGGAAGGTGTGTATGGGCGTGTAGGTGCTTCCTGGATGACAAAGGAAGATCGGTTGACGGAAATCGATAATCAATACGCTTACATTGATTCGTTGTTGAATCAATATGATCTTTCCGGTAAGCAACTGATCTATTTCGGTTTCTCACAAGGAACAGCAACCATGGGTCGTTATGCCGCCCATGCTAAAATTCCATTCGAAAAAATGATTATCTGGGCCGGGACTTTCCCACCCGATACTGATCCAAATGACTGGAGCTATCTCACAGGAAAAGAAGGTATTCAATACTTCACCAGTCGTGAGGACATCTACTTTAAAGAGGAAATGATTCCTAAGCAAAATGAAGTAGTGAAAAATGCCTTAGGGCGAGAGCCAGAACTGCATTGGTACGATGGTGGTCATCGGGTGATGCCTGAGATTGTTGCTGCTATCTAAAACATCTCGCAACCACCGCTCAACCAGATCCTCCCCCCAAAGGAGAAATTCGCATTTCATCAAAATGTTGTATCAGATGATAAAACATATTTTCTAATTTTCATCCATGAAGAAACTAGCAATCCTACTGTTCCTAATCCCAACCATCTCTTTTGCCCAGCACGAAGAGGCCATCAAGAAAATCTATGACGAGACACTGACCAACGGGCATGTCTATGAAAATCTGAGGGTGCTGTGCAAAGACATTGGGAGTCGCTTATCAGGCTCACCGGAAGCCGCCGCTGCGGTGGAATACACCAGGCAGCTCATGGAATCTTACGGATTTGATACAGTGTACTTGCAACCGGTCATGGTACCTCACTGGGTACGAGGTAAGAAAGAGGTCGTACGGGCAATGAATTCTGATAAGCACGGCACGTTTGAAATGAATGCACTGGCACTGGGCAACTCAGTAGGTACTGGTCCTGAGGGGGTACTTGCCGAAGTAATCGAAGTGAGTGGAATAGATGACGTGAATGAGCTGGGCAAAAAGATAGAAGGTAAGATCGTTTTCTACAATGGCGCCATGAATCCTACCATTATCAATACGTTTGGAGCTTATGGAGGTGCTGTTATTCAACGATCATCAGGAGCTTCTGAAGCTGCAAAATATGGCGCAAAGGCGATCATCATTCGTTCGGTGACCAACCGTCAGGATGACATACCTCATACGGGATCGCTTAACTACAAAGCGTTGATCAATCAAATTCCTGCGGTAGCGATCAGCACCAACGATGCAAACCGACTCAGTCAGATTTTAAAAGAGCAGAAGTTGAATGTGTACATGGAGACGCACTGCCAGCAATTGCCGGACGTGCTTTCCTATAATGTGATTGGTGAACTACGAGGTTCGGAATTTCCTGATGAAATCATAGCGGTAGGCGGCCACCTGGATTCCTGGGATGTGGGCGAAGGAGCACACGACGATGGAGCAGGATGCATGCAAGCGATTGAGGCAGTTAGGTTATTCAAAGCTTTGGGCATCATGCCAAAACGCACACTCAGAGCCGTGATGTGGATGAACGAAGAGAATGGCTTGCGAGGTGGGCGAGAATACGCACGAGTGGCGAAAGAAAAAGGAGAAAAACACATTGCTGCACTGGAATCAGATTCCGGGGGTTTTCAACCACTCGGATTTTCTACCTCAGGAACAGACGAACAAAAGGCACAAATCAAAGCGTGGCGTGACTACTTCCTTCCCTATAGGGTGTGGGACTTTGATCAGAACGGTGGAGGTGCAGACATAGGACCATTGAGTTCGCAAGGCACATTACTTATTGGACTGAGACCAAGCACTCAGCGATATTTCATTTACCACCACACACCTGCTGATGTTTTTGAAGCAGTGGACCAACGGGAGCTGGAGCTTGGAGCAGCAAGTATGGGTGCCATGATGTACCTGCTGGATCAGGAAGGATTGAAGTAGAAGCGGTATATTTGATACATCTCTTTTTAAAAATGAGTGGCGTTCATACCCGACATTAAACGACTACAAATGTTTAAATGTCGTTTTTCTTATTGAATTTCAATGAGTTATGGAAAAGACACTCCTAAAAGATATAATAGAAATAAACGCCATATGGCGTTTACGTTATTGTTAGGGCACATACGACTATATGAAATCAATACTACTACTTTTATCAGTTGTTCTTTTTACCAACTCTTTTGGACAGCATTTATATCCCGAACAGTTTGACAATTGCAAGTTGTCTTCGTTTTGCTTGGATTGCGGAGATACAAAAGCGGAACCACCAAGTGACTTTATATCAACATTCATTGAGAACCTGAACCAAAAAGTGCTAACAAAACTCGAAGGAAAAATTGAGGTTCAAATACTGATTGATGAGTCAGGAAACCCTTGCCTTTTGAGTGCTAGTAATCAATCAACGGTCAATTCCAAGAAACTATCACTTCAGAACGCAATCAACTCGGGTAACCAATGGAATCCAGCAATCAGTAAGGACAAAAAGTCCAACACTTCCGTTTCTTTGCTTCTAATCTTCGAAAATGGACAACTAAGCGTTCAAAGAAGACAGTTTGATTCTTCAAAAAACACCAATTTTAAATCAGTTGGAACACCAGAAGTAAAGGGAACAAAAGATTCTAGACTTTCAACTTCATGGAAGGTATTAAACCAACAAAATTCCGATTTGCCTTGGGATATGTCTAGAGCCGCATTAACGGATTTTGATGGAACAATTTGGGTTGGAACTGACAATGGAATTGTTCAGATAGCTCAAGATGAATCGATGGCACTTTTCAATTCAAAGAATACGACATTAAAGCCCGAAAAATATGATGCTAACAAAACAACATCTATTCGATATTCAGCAATAGATAGAAACGGCAACAAATGGTTCATCGGTGGCTATAACGCTTACAGATATGACGGGGAGACTTGGACTGTTTATGACTCGCTGAATTCGCCAATTAAATGGATGAGGAAAATTCATGTGGACAATAACAACAACGTCTGGTTCACTTCATGGCGTGGAGTTGCCAAATATTCTGAAGGTAATTGGGTTAACCTAGATACTACTAATTCAGAACTGCCAACAAATAAGACTTTGGGTGTATTCACAGATAAATCAAATAGGACATGGATCGGAACATTTTCAGGGAACGTAAGAATTGATGATCAAGAAATGATTCAACTAAATGATCCTGAACCCCCTTTGAGCCAGGCATATATTTCTAAGGGTTATGAAGATGCTTCTAGTAATATTTGGTTCAGTCTTTACAATGACAAGGAGCCAACCAAAGCAGGAGTATTTGTCCTTAAAAAAAGCGGTGAATGGATGAAAATATTGGAAAATCAGAATGATTTATTCTCCAACGCTATTAATGACTTTGTCTTTGATGAACGAACCGGAACCTTATGGATCGCCATCAACAAGGTGGGATTAGTGAGATACGAGATTGAGACTAAGGAATTCGAGATTTATACCAACGAAAACTCAGAACTTCCAAGCACCTATGTCATGCAACTAACTCTAGATGGACAAGGCAACATTTGGGCTGCAACTTTTGCGGGCGTAGCTAGACAAATTACAAAATGAAACGTGCCCTAACATGTGCTATGAATGAATGGGGTTTTATCGGTCAGGATAGTTTGGTGGCACTTGGAAAGTCCGCCACAATGTATAATTTTAAATCAATGCGTGGCTATGTGCGAGACGAGAGGTTAGTGCTTTCTAATCCCCACTCATCATAGCTATGCGTTGGTATCCATAGACTACATTACGAAATCTTCATGAACAAGCTTAACTCTGAACAAATTTGGATGATAGTTTTCATCATCCTACCAACAACGCTTATAGCGAATTTGGGAAGCGAGTTTGCTCCTGACAACCAAATGAGTGTTTTGTATAGTGGAATATTTGGTGGCCTTGGTGGATTGTTTGGATTCCTCCTTCATTCCTTAACCAAGAACAAATCAACTGTGATTAAATCTATCGTAGTGGTTCTGACTGTCGTAATTCTCGGTTTTACTATCAGAAAACTAACTGTCAAGCCAACAGATGAACAATTAGTTTCCGCTGATTGGACTCAACAACAAATTGGATCAATCTCATTTGAATCACCAAGCAAACTAAACCTTACAACCTCTTCGATACCAGAAGGTACTGAGCATTTTTATAGCTCTTTGGAAGTTTACACTGACGGGAACGATGAAAGACTAACTTCATTCATTAATGGGAGCATCTTACTTGATACTCTTGATTTGGCTGACTCTTTCGGAGGATCTCTAGAAGGAATGCTGAACAACATCGGAATTACGGAAGTCGAACTCCTAGACGATCATTACATTGATACCGAAGAAGTAGTAGCTAAATTCAAATTCCGTCTTAACGATGAAGAAGTCATTGGCTTTGGATATATGCGTAACGTCGGACGAACATTGCAATCAATTTGGCTGCTACCTATCAAACGAGGTTTTTCGCTGGAATACATAGATAAATTCGAAAACTCCATTACAACTGAATAGACGGATGCCAACAGGCGATATGGACGAATGGCCAACAGAGGGACTAGAAACTTCTGTACAACTCGCCCGTGAACCTGCCCATTCTGCGACTTTTGAGCTTCGTTGAGACTTTTTTCTTTCTGGACTAAGACTTGCATAACGCAGTTCTTCGTAGAAGCCGTTGTGGGTGTTGGGCAGCTGCGCTATATTAGCTTCTTTCTGCCATGCTCGGGGCGCACTCCTTCTAGCGTGGCGTTACCTACTATCTCTCACATGCGCATAGTTCAACTTTTAACTTTAACTTTTTTACTCTCTAACTGCCAAACCAAAGAAGATCAACTTATTGGTCATTGGCACTCTATTCCAATGGAGGATGGTTTCTATTGGACTCTCGACGTTACAGATTCAACCTCTCAAGTGAACAAACATGATCAATTCAGCTATCATCAAGTATTCGAACGAGTTTACAACCATGAGTTCCGAGAGATATTAGTGATTGACTATGAAAGTTATGTTGACTTTGAAGTCAAAAATGATACTTTATTCATTGATGAGAATTTGAAATTTGTCAGAACTGAAGATCCTAACTATCTAAGAGACCATTTCCCTAACTCTCTTGTTCGCCTTAACCTTCCAAAACCAACAACTAACTCCAAAACAAAACTTCCACGCCCAAGTCAGCAAGCCCATCTGTTCATTGGACCACCATACCAACTTAGTGAATCCTATTATTACAATGCTGATTCAACTTGTTTTCAAACTGTGGATTTTATAGCCACTAGCTTAACTGACTTAGAATACTTTGTAAGACAGGAAGATGACAAGTTATCTGAAGTTGAAAATAACTGGCTAATTATTCATGCTGACAGTACAACTTCTCAAGCAACTCTTGACACTTTGTTAAGTGTAGTTGAACCTCTTGGAATTCTCAACGGCTTTATTATTTCACGTTATAACTACGAACATGACACGCTGGAATTTGAAGACTTGACAGTAGGTAACAAACCTAGCGCGAATATGCCTGTGTGCATTCTGCCAGTTTCGATGCAAACAGACCGCTTCACCGCCCATTCTGCTACTTTCATTTCCCCTCCCTCCTTTTCGTCTTTCTGGATTAAGACTTTCTAAACGCGGTGCTTCGTAGTTACTGTTGTGGGGGTTGGGCAGTTTACTCATACCCGCAACCATACCGCACATCCCCTCGTGAATCTAAAGATTTCGCTAGATTAGTGCTTTCTAGCTATCTCGGGACACACGGCGGATAGCTGGTCGTTAAAACCTCAACCTAAACCCAAACACCGGAAGACCGCTTTGATCAAAATCCAAATCCATCGATCTTTTAAACCCCATTTTCTCGTACATGCCCCATGCCACTTTCATGGATTCAGTAGTATGGATGATCATTTGTTTCAATCCACTTCCCCGAGCTCTTTCGATGCATTCCATTGTGAGTTTTTTACCAATTCCCATTCCTCTGGCTTCATTTTTTACTGCTAACAGGCGAAACCCGGCCGCATTTTTTTCCTGAGTAGCCGTGCCGCCCGAACCATAATCTTTCATGTCCCCGATGTAAACAACAACTCCGAGCAACTTCTCTTCCTGCTTTGCAATAATCAATTCGACACTTTCACGAGTAGCAAACTCCCCAATATTTGCCAACATTTGATAATAAGCAGGTTGATCTTTAGGCGATGGAAATCCCGGCAGATTTGAATAGACATCTACCATTAATTGGCCGATGGTGGGATAATCCCGAGGCAAAGCATTAGTGATCGTTAATGACATGTGAGTTTGACTTTTTTAATAAATATGATAAACCCATCGTAGTGAAAAACGAAAATCCGCTATAAACAATCGCTACTAATGTCATTGTTTCATTTTGGAGAATTTGACTCGCAACAAAAATGGCTAATGCACTATTTTGCAAACCCATTTCGATCGCTATGGTGTATTTACCATCATGATTGATTTGCAATATTCCTGCAATCCAAAAACCAATAAGCATGGTTGAAACATTCAGCAACAAGAGCGGGATCGCGACATAGAGTTCACCGGAGTTGATTCCATCATTACTTCCAGCAATCGTATTCAGCCCAACCACAAGAAATACGATTAGCAGAACCGCAGATAATATATACTTTAGGTAAGGTTTAATCTTCAGGGTAAAATTCTCAAAGTAATGTCGGATGAAAATACCCGAAACAACTGGCGCAATAACCGTTACTGCTATGTTTTGAAAAGTATGCCAGAACGAAAGTGATACTACTTGCTGGTGGTCCGTGAAAAGTCCCAGTGCTATAGAAGTTATAAAGGGAATCGTGAATAAAATCAAAAAACTATTGAAGGCGGTCATAGAAATGGACAGAGCTACTCTTCCACTTAAAATATGAGTCACAAGATTTGAAGCTGTGCCACCGGGACAAGCCGAAATGAGCACAATACCGACTTTATAAGCAGGTGGCAGGTTCCAAACAGAAGCGATGATAAATCCTACTAAAGGAAGCAAGATCATCTGCAGGGTCAGGCCTGTAAGAATAGCCTTAGGTCTGATAAATACCCTTTTAAAATTTTCTAATGTGAGGTTTAAACCAATGCCAAACATGATGATGGCAATGGAGGACGGAACTAGTATATCATTTACACCATTCACTACCCAACAGGCATCATATCCCATAGTAAGTAGACCGTCATGATGCTAATGATGAAATAAGTTGTAAGGGTGGCAGCACCAACATAATCCTGAGCCACTCGCTGACCAAAAAACAAGGCTAGTATAGAAATCGTAGATAATTGAGCTCCAATCAAGCCCATCTGGGCACTCCCATCCACTAATAGTTGAATAATACCAAGGGCACAAAACAACCCGGAAAATACCTCTAATACGGTGATAACAGGCACCATGATATTTACCATATTTTTCAGTGGGCTCTTTTCAAAATGACCGGAAAGCCATTCCATATTTCCTTTATAATTGAAGACTTTATCAAGTCCTGATTGTAAGAAAAGAATTGCCAGAAATGCCAGGCATAGAACAGGTGCTGAGAATAATATGAATTTCATCGGCTATTTTTTATGCCAATTTAATGATATCGTGTTAGCCGACTAAATGAAATCAGCTATTCATCACTTCAACCAGCCTCATCAATTCGCTATTAATGGGTTTGCTTTTGCTAATGGCTAGCTTGAAGCTTGTGTAGATGATCTTATCATCCACAATTCCTGCCATTACATTGGCCTTCCCATCGACCAGGCCTTCCACTGCCGCCATCCCTAACCGAGAGGCGAGTATGCGGTCCAATGAAGTTGGAGAACCTCCACGTTGTAGGTGGCCCAGTGTGGAAACCCGAATGTCCAGCTTTGGAAGTTTGGCCATTACTTTATTTGCGATCTCATGGGCATTGCCTTGCTCATCTCCTTCAGCCACAATTACGATAGCTGAAGTTTTTTCTTTGTCTCGCCCCTGATTGAGGGTGTCTATCACATCTTGAATCGTAGTGGATGTTTCGGGTACCATTACAAGCTCTGCGCCCCCTCCAATACCACAGTGAATGGCGATATACCCGGAATGTCGGCCCATCACCTCGATGAAGAAAACCCGATCGTGTGAATTGGCTGTATCGCGTATTTTATCTATTGCTTCAAGTGCCGTATTTACTGCAGTGTCAAAGCCTATAGTATAGTCAGATCCATAAAGATCATTATCTATGGTGCCGGGTGCTCCTACAGTGGGAATCCCATATTCTTCATAAAAGATGTTGGCTCCTGTGAAGGTTCCATCACCGCCTATGGCAACCAATCCATCAATTCCTCTTTCCTTCAGCTGATCATATGCTTTCTTCCTTCCCTCCTTGGTTTTAAACTCCTCACTACGGGCCGATTTTAAAATGGTCCCTCCTTTTTGTAGGATATTACTGACGGAGTAGGATTTCATGAGTTCCATGTCCCCACTTATAATGCCGTTGTAACCATATCGAATCCCGTACACATTCAATCCAAGGCTAAGCCCCGACCGAACAACAGCTCGTACGCAGGCATTCATGCCTGGCGCGTCTCCTCCGGAAGTAAAAACACCTATGTTCTTCATGCTTTATTTGTCAATATATTTCCAAACAAGACTGGATGCCCCCAAGATTGGTGCATCATCGTCTTTTAGTCCTGAGGGTTGTAGTTTTATTTTTTTATCTCTGAAAAGCGGCATCAGGTAATGCTCCATATTCTCTTGAGCTGGGGTGAAAATATAATCTCCGGCTTTTGACAACCCGCCTAACAAAAATATAGCTTCAGGATCGGTATGTACTATAAAATCAGACAATTTCATACCTAATACACGGCCAGTATACTTAAATGCTTCGATCGCAATTTTATCACCTTTTGCTGCTGCTTCTGTGATGGTTCGTGTGCTCAAGTCATCAAAACTGATGGACCGTAACATACTTGGATCTGTGTAGTCCGCTAGCAATTTATATACCGTCCTTCTAATACCTGTGGCACTTACGTAGGTCTCAAGACATCCCCGCTTACCACAAGCACAGTGCCTTCCGTTTGCATTTACAAGGGTATGCCCAAGTTCACCGGCAAACCCATGCTTTCCATATACCAAATCGCCATTGATAACAATCCCGCTCCCCAGGCCTGTTCCAACCGTAAGGACGACAAAGTCTTTCATATTTTTGGCCTTCCCATAGACCATTTCCCCAAGTGCCGCTGCGTTTGCATCATTGGTGAGCACACATTTCAAACCAAACACTTTTTCTACCTCCTCTGCGAATTTAGAAACACCTTTCCAGGGTAAATTGGGAGGATTGACAATGGTACCTTTGTAGTAGTTGGCATTCGGTGCTCCTACTCCAATACCGATCACCTCATTCAGTGGATGGACTTTCTCTATTTCTTTTTTCAGCACTTCAATAAACGAATGGTATTCACTGAATTGCTGGGTCTTTATTCTGGACTGAGCCAATATATTACCATCTCTGTCCACGACACCAAACTTCGAGTTAGTACCTCCAATATCAATACCTACTGCAAGCTTTTTACCCATATTATACTTCTCTTTCATTCATTACTACTTCGTCTTTATCATCCACTTTTAAACTCAAAAACCCTGCAATGATCATTGAAGCTCCTCCAAGAATTATTGCATAAATAAACTGGCTTTCAAAAAATGTAGCGATAAGAAACCCAAGAATACTTGCTGCCACAATTTGTGGAATTACGATGAAGAAATTGAATATACCCATATAATAACCCATCTTTTTTGGCGGTAAAGAGCCTGATAACATGGCATAAGGAATAGATAAAATGCTAGCCCAGGCGATACCAACACCAACCATGGATAAAATTAGCCACATCGGGTCTTGAATAAAATAAAATGAGCTTAACCCAACCCCGCCGCATATCAGCGCTATCATATGTGTAACTCTTCTACTAACCACCTTCGCCAGCAGAGGTAAAGCCAGAGCGGCTAAAGCTGCAACCCCATTGTATCCGGCGAATAATAAGGACACCCAATCCGCTCCATTATTGTAGGCACTGGAGGTGGTATCCGTAGTTTTGTAAATGTGTGCCGTCACCGCAGATGTACTGTAGATCCACATAGCGAATAAGGCAAACCAGGAAAAGAACTGCACATAAGCCAGCTGCACCATGGTCTTTGGCATGTTTTGAAAATCACGGACAATCTGGACGAACCCATTGTGATACCTATTCCTACCCATGAGAATAGATCCAATTACATAAGAAATCCCAAACAAACCGAAGATGCCACAGAGTACGTAAAGCTGTGGGTCAAATTCCTGAATGGTAAACCATGAAGCAAGCGCAGCTCCAATGAAAAGCAGTGCTAATCCTCTACCCATGTATTGCCTTGGACTAAACCGGATTGTAAGTGTTGGTTTAGTTTTTGATTCTTTGATGTCTTCTTCAGATGGAGGGTATTCTTTTGTGGTGAACACCGTCCACATTACCGCAGAAAAAAATGCTATTCCTCCCACATAAAAAGACCACTTAACCGAGTCCGGAATTTGACCCTCCGGAGCTGTATTACTCACTCCAATCAAATTGGTGAATACCCATGGCAGTGCTGAAGCGACCACCGCCCCTACACCAATGAAAAAGCTTTGCATGGCGAAACCTCTGGTGCGCTGCTCCGGGGGCAGCATGTCTCCTACAAAAGCACGAAATGGCTCCATGCTGATGTTAATTGATGCATCCATGATCCAAAGCATCCCAATTGCAATCCAAAGAGTCGGGGAGTTTGGCATCACAAAAAGAGCGAGGGTAGCCAAAATTGCACCAATGGCAAAGAATGGACGTCTTCTGCCCCACCTTGGATGCCAGGTTCTATCACTTAAATATCCTATGATCGGTTGCACAATCAATCCGGTAACTGGAGCAGCCAACCAGTAAAAAGCGAGATTCTTCGTATCAGCTCCCAATGTCTCAAAGATCCTACTGGTGTTGGCATTCTGCAACGCAAAACCAAACTGGATTCCAAGAAAACCAAAGCTCATGTTCCATATCTGCCAAAAGCTTAGTCGTGGCTTATCTGAGCCAAGCGAAATGTTACTCATTGCTCACTGTTTTTGATCCAACAAAATACTGATAGGGTTGAAGTTCTGAAATTGAATTGCTTATTTGTCCACCACTGAAGACATCTGCAAAATTCCATGATTCCGGAATCGATACAGATTGATTTTCTTCAGATAAGTTGATAATTACGTCTACCTGATTACCATCCTTTACTCTTGAATATGCGATCACCATAGGGTTTCCAACATCAACAAACTCAGGCTGCCCACCATATTCACCATTAAAGAGTGCAGGATTGTCCTTCTTCAAATCCACCAGCGAAGCATAGAAATCCTGATACTTCACAGTGTCCCATTTGATTGTGTCCTTTTCAAAGAATGCCAATCTTTCATCCAAGCCTGCCTCCTGACCACTATAGATCAAAGGCATTCCCTGCACGGTGAATGCAAATACGGCAAAGGCCTTATGTCCCTCTCCAAATCGTTCGAATACAGTACCATTCCATGAGTTTTCATCGTGATTGGTTGTAAAGTTCATTCGGATTGCGTCTGATGGATATCTTTCTAAGTCTTTATTGATGAATGATACTAAGGAGTCTGCATTCTTTTCACCTTTAGCAACTCCGTTCATGTAATGATGCAAGCCCCAGCCATAAGACATGTGAAAAGCATCCTCATGCATCTTAGGCTCATCCCATTCTGCCAGCATGAAAAGATCTTTATCTACATCCAAAGAGTCCTTGGCCCTGCTCCAGAACTCCATTGGTACAAAACCTGCCACATCGCACCTGTAACCATCAATATCTGCCTCACTTACCCAAAAACGAAGCGCTTCAATCATGTCGTTTTGCATGTCCATGTTGTCATAATTTAGGTCCGCAACATCTGACCAATCAGGAACAGGCGAAATGACTTTTCCCAATGAATCTTTGGTATGATACCCATCGATTTCCATCCAGGAATGATCCCAAGCCGTATGATTTGCTACCCAATCCAGAATCACCAACATGTCCCTTTTATGCGCTTCTTCAACAAGATTTTTAAAGTCTGTCATGTTGCCAAATTCAGGGTTGATTGCCGTATAATCTTTTATAGAATAATAGCTGCCAAGACCACCTTTTCTGTTCTTTTCGCCGATCGGCTGTACCGGCATAATCCAAAGGATATCGACACCTAATTCATCTAATCTGGGGAGGTGCTCAGCAAACGCCTTGAATGTACCTTCAGGCGTGTACTGTCGTACATTCACTTCATAGATCACCATGTCTTTGGACCGCTCGGGAAAGCTTAGAGTGATCTCTGTTTCCTGATCCTCACTTTTGGCTTGAGAGCAGGAAACTATGAGTAATAACAAAAAGGTTAGGTTGGTTATAATCTTCATAATTAGTTATAGGTAATCATTTCAAATGAGTTCGGAGACAGTTTTAGCATTTCTCCGTTTAGGTTGCCATAGAAATTGATTTTTCCATTCATCGGCACTTCGATTTCAAGTGTTTGCTCGCTAGTGTTGAACGCAGAAATAACCTGATTATCAAAATATTTCCTTGAAAGGACCAGATAGTCAGCTCCTGCCTCTACAATCTCCGTATCACCATAAATCAACGCAAGGTTATTCTTTCTTATCTCGATCATTTTCTTAGCTCGTTCACGAGTTGCCAGCTGATGTTTATCCAGATTTTCAAATTGCATCTGACGCCTATTATCCGGATCGTTCCCACCCGGAGAGCCATATTCGTCTCCATAGTAAATACATGGAATACCCGGTATGCTCATCATGTAGGCGGTCAGCGCAGACAGCTTTTGATAAGCCAGTGTATCCTGAATGCTAATTTCTCGATTCCATCCAGCATATTTGGTGTCTTCACCAAATTCAAGCGAGCCATCCGCATAGGAAATAAACCTTGGACGATCCTGATTGCCTGTGATGTACCCCATCAGGTTATGATCGCCGTAATATTTGATACTTTCCCGAAGTGAATTGGCCAGGTCGGCTAGCGAACCATTTCCGGCAAAGGCAGAAACAGCCCGATCGTACATATTAAAATCAAACTGTGCATCCAGCATACCAGTAGCTATGTAACTTTTGATCAGCTCATGACTCCCATAGGTTTCACCTATTTGGAAAACCGGTTGTCCGGTTTTTTGAACCACCTCCTTTTTAACTTTTTGCGTCAACACCCTCCAGAAAATCTCCGGGATATGCTTAGTGGCATCATGCCTGAATCCATCAATACCATATTCTTTTAGCCAAAAAATCGCTGAATCCGTCATGGGATCTACAGTCTCCATTTGCGAGAGGTCAAGGGTGGGCATGAAGGTATCAAACCAGGTAGTCAATCGGTGATCATCCCATCTTTCAGTATTCAATGAACCGTCCGGAAGGTAGAGATTTGTTGCCCAATCCGGGTTTTGCTGATAGATCGGATGTTGCTCATGTACATGGTTTGCTACATAATCAAGCAGTACGTTCATGTCAGAATCGTGGGCTTTATCTACCAATGTCCGAAACTCTTCATCGGTACCAAACCGATGATCTACCCGAACATTTGAGATGGGCCAATAGCCATGATAAGCAGAAAAGCTGGTCTCAGGCTCAGGGTACTTGCCAAATGCCCCCTCCGGATTTTGAGTGATCGGAGATAGCCAGATCGTATTCGTACCTAAATCCTGAAAATAGCCTTCCTGGATTTTTTGAGTAATTCCTGTTAAATCGCCTCCGAAATAGTCGGCTTTCGGATGAACTTCTGGAATATTTAACGGTTTATCGTTTGACGGATTCCCGTTATTGAACCTATCTACCATGAGAAAATACATGACCATTGCCTCATTGTCAAAGCGGTTTAGTTCGTCAGAAGATGTGAGTACTTTTCCCTGATGAAGGGGAATCATCACATCGTTGCTTACTCCTTCTTCATTGTAGGCCCATAACCTAATCTTAGATCTTTTGACTTCCGCAGCATTTCCAGGAATAAGAACTAAGATTTCATCATCATTAAATCGTATAAAATCATTGGGGATGAGTGTATTGTTCCAATATGCATATAGTCCGGATACGGAATTGTTTGACATGAAGAAAATGGAGCCGGTTGTATACCTGTCGGCCTTGATGGTTGGGACTGTTTTCGGATCAGGTCCTGGAATATTTATCACTGAATTCCAGCCGCCCATTCCATTGGAAATGGAATCAGGGTTTTGTGGGTCAAGCATTTCCTTGCCATCCACCACATAAAGGTATTGATAAGTCCCGGGGGACAGGAGTTCATATGTAGTAAACGAGCTATCTGTTTTTTCAAGAATTGTATTATTTGGATTCCAGGCGTTAAACTCGCCTTTGATCATGACCTTTTTATCAGTTCCGTCAGAAGCGTACAAGAATGAATACAATGTCTTTCTTGTTCGTTTTAGTAAGACGCTCTCACCTACACCTTCTGCCCAAAAAGTAAGATTGTAAAGCTCTTGCATTGGTCTCCCGGTAATTGTCAAAATAGAATGTTCGGTTTTAAGATTAAAAGGTCCATCTGTGGTGATTGAATCCAACCTCGATGGATCAAGCACATAGTCTTCCAACACCACCCGGGTTGACTGAAGGTCTAGTTGAATTGGTGATGCTAAACCAAGGATCAAGGGCGGTTCAAGGGTGTATACTTTGTTATCTGGTTTGCAACCAAATAGTATAAATACACTACCAATTAAAAACCATTTCCTCATTTGAGTATGCTGTTTCGATAGAAAATACATTTTCTGATTTTAGGTTATCTCTGCGATCTTTTTCAAAGGGATCAAAATTTGAAATAGGTTTTACATAGGAGTAGTTTCCTTTGCGAAGGCTCCCTGATTTCCAACCTTTCAATTCATCACTATCAAATCCGTGTAAGACAAGTTTTAGTTTCTTGATCTTAGATTGATAATCACCTGCTGCCTGATCTATTTTAATGGCACTTACTAATGGATCGTAGCTAACCCTTCGTCGGTGGTAATGTCCCTCTAAGCTTTGAAATGAAACACCATCATCTTCATAATATTCTGTTTGAGAGAATTCAAGCCCTTTATAAATATGAAGCTCCAGGCATTCACCTACATGCGTGGAATTGTGGGTCGTATCACAGTAAACAGGAATAACAGTGGAAGCTTTCACAAATAATGGCAAATGCTCCAGTGCGTATTCCCTTATCATCTCAACACCACCCTTTAATTTTTCATCGGTGAAAAATTCGTACCAATCACCTTCAGGCAGATAAACTTTGCCAAATCGCTGGTCACTAGCCAATGGGGCTACTAAAATGCTGTCTCCAAAAAGGTATTGATTCTCAAAGTCAGACTCATAAATTTTCGGATCGGCCGTATAGTCGATGCATAAGCTTCGTGATACCGGAATGCCGTCTTCGGAAGCCTGTAGAAATGCATGATAGATGTAGGGTAAAAGTTTGTATCTGAGCCGTATGTAGTTTGCTGAAATCTCCTCAACCTCTTCACCATAAGACCATGGCTCTGAATCATGTGAATTGATCATAGAGTGCCCCCTGAAAAATGGAGAAAAAGCCCCTACCTGAATCCATCTGGCAAATAGGTTACTTTGCCCGTTTCCAGCAAATCCTCCCACATCATACCCTGAAAAAGGAACTCCGGAAAGTCCTAAGCTATTAACCATTCTAACGCCCAAAAGCATGTGCTCATCGTTGGCCACATTATCGCCTGTCCAAAGGGCGCTATATCGCTGAACCCCCGCGAAACCGGCTCTTGTTAAGACAAAAGGACGTTCTCCGTTCAAATTATCAACGGCGCTTTCGTAAGCACTTCGAGACATCTGCAATCCGAAAATATTTCTACCTTTTCTTGTAGTGCCTCCTTCACCTTCAAACTCAAACTCGATATTCTCAGGAAGCATCTGCCCCCAGGTAGCTATTTCATTCATGTCATTCCAAAATCCCTTGATTCCAATATCTGTGTAAAATTTCATCATTCCAGTCCACCATTGGCGGGTTTCAGGCTTGGTGAAATCAGGGAAATGACACCATCCGGGCCAAACTTCACCCTCGTAGTATCTGCCGTCTGAATATTTTAAGAAGACATCTTCTTCCTTACCTGAGTCATATGGAAGGTAGTTCTCTTCTGTTTTGATACCGGGATCACAGATCACAACTACTTCAAAACCCATTTCCTTCAACTGGCTTATCATCTTAGCCGGATTTGGGAACCTTTCTTTATCCCAACTGAAAATTTTGTACTGGTCCATGTAGTGGATGTCCAGTACGATCACATCAGCCGGTATATCCTTATCTCTGAATTTTTTTGCTACATCCAATACTTCGGTATCCGGATAGTAGCTGTAACGACACTGCTGGTACCCAATACTCCACATGGGTGGCAAATTCATCCTCCCTGTTAGCCAGGTATATGACTGAATGATCTCGGTGACAGAACCAGTGAAAAAGTAGTAGTTTAAATCTCCGGAATCAACAGAAAAGCTTGAAAAGCGATTGTTAGAAGCACCAAAATTGAAATGACTTTTGTAAGTGTTGTCTACAAAAATCCCATAGCTTAGGCTGCCATGAATTCCAATGTAAAAAGGAATGGATGCATATAAGGGATCCGCCTCAATGTCATAGGCAAAGTGATCGGTATTCCAGTTTTCATAACCTTTACCTCTTCGATCAAGTGGACCGGTTTTTTCCCCCAACCCTACAAATCTCTCACCATTCTGAAGCTTTTTGTAAACAGTTTTTTGCTCGCCCTGAGATTGTATTCCTAAACCCGGTTCATCCTCATTTATAATCCTTCCTTCCTTATTGAGGAAGGTAAACAATATCGGGTGTTTGTTTATAACGACATCTACGTTTGTAGATGTTACCACTATAGAACCATCATTTTCTTCAACATCAAAAGTGGTTTCTATCGGATCTTGAACTACCGAATAAGGATTTGTGTCAGCAATTTCAGACTTTTGATGAACTCTTACTATTCCATCATTGTAAAATGACACATCATATTGATGGCTGTCCGTCTCAATGATCAGCCCATATTCTGATAAGGAATACGACTTGAAATTGCCACCAACTTCAATTCGCTTATTATGTTTCCTTTTGGTTATATCCAACATATTTTAAGTCCAGTATTAACATGGTGATGTGCTCAAATTAATGAATTAAATCAGAGGACTTTGTAAGGTTGATTCGAAAAAAATAACGCAAACGGTTGCGAAAGCCCCTGATTATGAAGATTTTGTAAAAAGACTATACTTTTCTTGAAGAATCTCGTGCTAAAAGGCTGGTTGGTAGTTTCAATGATTCAACTGTAACTTCTTCATCTTCCGATTCTATTTCCTTTATTAGAAGCTCGGCTGCATGCTGACCCATTTCAAAGCCCGGTTGCTCAATTGTTGAAATTGACGGATTTGTAAGTGCCGTGAATTGCCAGTTACTAAAACCAACAACTCCAAAATCCTGCGGTACATTCTTTCCATATTTCTGGGCTGCTTTAATGGCTCCCATAGCAGCCAGATCATTTGAGGCAAAGAGAGCGTCAGGTTTCTTATTCTTTAATAACTCAAATGAGGCGGCATAAGCTTCCCCTTCGTTTGAAGCCTGATCAAAAATGATTAATTCCTCATCAACAGATAAGCCCGCATCAACATGCGCTTTTTTAAAACCTTCCATTCGTGCGTTGGTAATGTCAAGGTTTTTTGGACCCGCCAAATGACCGATTCGTTTGTAACCTTGTTTGATTAAATGCTCAGTGGCCTGATATCCCCCTAAAAAATCATCAACCGTAACCTTGCTCGTGTTCAGGGTATCTGCCACTCTATCAAAAAATACTATGGGGAGACCTTTTTGCATCATCGCTTCAAAATGCGTGTAGTCAAAAGACTCTTTTGATAGGGAAACCAACACACCATCCACCCTGTTGTTGAACAGCGTTTGGATATTCATCATCTCCCGGGCCACAGACTCATTAGACTGGGTGATGATCACATTATACCCCCTGCTCTGTGCAATGTCTTCGATCCCGCTTATCACTGTTGAGAAAAAGAAGTGAACAATCTCAGGTACAATCACTCCTATGGTATTGGATTTGCTATATCGCAAACTCAAAGCCAAAGAGTTCGGTTGATAGTTTAATTCTTCAGCAACGCGCCTAACGGCTTTCTTGGTCTCTTCACTGATCTCAAAATGATCTTTCAAAGCTCTTGAAACCGTTGAAGGTGATATGTCCAGTTCACGTGCTATGTCTTTGATGGTTGTTGATTGCCTTTTCATACAAGAAATATAGCCAAATGACCCAATTATGGTTTAACTGTTTTGTAAAAGTCTGAAACGCAAACGTTTGCAGAAAAAAAAGTCTGTAAAAACTTCGTAAAAGTGTTGTCTCTCATTACTGAATTCATAAAATTCGGATAGTGAGTGTTAAGAAATAGTCAATTTTTTAGCATAAAATCTCGCAAAAATTAACTAATAATTTAACAACAAATTAAGATGAAAAATGCATTGAAATCCCTGATTTTTTTAATGGTTTTAGGGGGCCTAGTTTTCGTCTCATCCTGTGGTGATGATGATGAAGGTGGTGTAGTTGATCAGGATAACCCAACTATCACGATTAATGCTCCATCAGAAGGAGCTATTATTTCCGCATCCAGTCAAGTCGCAACGTCAATATCAATCTCCGATGATGTTGAAATTAGCTCAGTAAGTATTAGCGTCGGAAATGGAACTGTAACCATATTTGAAGTTGATGAAGTTGATATTGCTGACGAATCATTTTCTTTCAATCAGAATATTGCAATTCCTGCGGATGTTGTATTAGGTGCACACACGCTTGAAGTTACTGTAGAGGATGCTTCTGGAAACGTCTCAAGCTCTTCTGTAAATCTTGAAGCTTATCCTGTTTATACAGATGGTGAAACGACAATTTTAGTTGAATCAGTTCCAGATCAAGTTTCGGATTACACCGGTGATAATACTATTTATATGGTAGGAACCCATCAGGAAACTGAATGGACTGTAGATACCGGGTCTGATCCCTTATCAATCTATACAGATTCTGAAGGTACAGTCACTTTCTACCATCAGATTCCGAATACAGGAGCTGAATTCAAATTTGTAAGAGGACTTGTATGGGAAAAGGTACAAAAGGATGAAAACGGTGCTGAATTGGTAGGAAATAACACAGTAGAAGCAGATGCTAAGAAAGCTACTTTTACTATAGGTTCTTGGAGAGATTATAACCCGGAAGTTTCCAACAACTCAAACGGTACTATTATCTCGATTGATGGCTCATTGGTGTCTGATACCCATACAGTTAGCGGAAATATACAACCGGCAATCACTACTCAGGCGGCAATTTCATCAGTTGCGTATGCTGTAGTTGATGAAGATGATTCAGAAGTAGCATCCGGAACAGTCACCATTGACGGGAACGGCAATTTCTCAGAAGATATTGATGTAAGTGCATATGCACTTGGATCTTACAAAGTGGTATTATCTGCAACGGATGCTGAAGGTAATTCAGGAAGAGAAGACGAAGTATTGAACCTTGTTGAGTTTCCATGTGATGATAGCGGTGAAGAAGCCGTGGCTTCAAACATGACCCGAATTATTGTGAATGTTGCTGCTACTAGTGATGATATTTATGCCACTGGAAATTTTGATGGTGATATTTGGGGAACCGTGGACGATCAGTATAAGCTTACCAAATTAAGCGACGGATGTTACTATATTGACCTTGCACTTACTTCAGGTCAGATAGTACAGTTTTTTAGATACAATGAAGGTTACTCAGATTGGTGGAGAGGTCAGGCTACAAACACAGCAGGTAGTGATGCAACTGCCAACTATAATGTAGATGCAGATAGTGACGGAAGTACTATTAAACTATACTACGCATATTGGAGAGAGGAGCCTTCAAACTAAAATCTTCTTAAAACAAGTTAAAATAAGGTGGCATTTTGCCACCTTATTTCATATCTAATTTCAATTATAAAATAATGAAGAAACTTATTTCATCATCATTATTGATCTTAACTACATTTATTTCGACCTGGTCCTATGCGCAAGGCAGTACGGTAAGAGGAAAAGTAGTAGATTCTGAGGATGGTACAGAACTCATTGGTGTTAGTGTTCTGATCAGAGGCACTACTAACGGGACCACCACCGATATTGATGGAAACTATGAGATCGACGTAAAAAATAGTGACATTCTTGTTTTTACATATATTGGTTACAAAAACCTGGAGATACCTGTCAATGCAAGAACCACAATTGATGTTGAGCTAGAGTCTGATGTTTCTGAATTGGAGGAAGTTGTTGTTGTTGGATATGGTACACTAAAAAAGCGAGAGATCACTGGTTCAATCTCAAAAATAAGCGGTGAAGAAATACAGAATATTCAAGCACCCTCTTTTGAAGCTGCATTGCAAGGAAAGGCTTCAGGTGTACAGGTCATTCAGGGTAGTGGACTAGCAGGATCAGGTTCTCTAATTAGAATTCGTGGAATTAGCTCTATTTCAGCAGGTGGAGACCCTTTATATGTTGTGGATGGTATTCCTATCACACAAAGTCAATTCACAAATGTCAGCCGAAATCAAGGAGCCATGAACACCAATCCCCTTGCGACAATTAACCCTAACGATATCGCTTCAATTGAAATATTAAAAGATGCTGCGGCGGCTGGTATATATGGTTCGAGAGGAGCTAATGGAGTAATCCTGATAACCACAAAAAGAGGAAAGTCGAATCAAAATTCATTCAATTACTCCTCAAGAATGGGAATATCTGAACCAGTGGCTAAACCCAGAATGCTAAACACTGCTCAATACCTCCAACTATATCAGGAGGCATGGGAAAATGATGGTAATACTGGAAGAGCAACACTTCCCAACGATATGACTTGGGAAGAAATAGAAAGAAGAAATATAGATACTGACTGGTGGGATTTGACTACTCAAATAGGATTTAAACATGAACATAACTTCTCCTGGAACAGGGGGTGGGAAAAGCTTAAGCTATACTCAGGTATTTCTTATTCTGATAATGAAAGCTATCTAGCCGGAAATAGCTATGAGCGAATTAGTGGAAGGATAAATGCAGATTATGCAATAACTGATCAGACCAAAATAGCCGCATCTGTATCTTATGTGAGAGGAAACAACGAAAGAGTAAATGCAGCATGGAGTGGTGGATTAGGAAACGCTATGTCTACCTCTCTTCCAATTTATCCAGTATATAATGATGATGGATCCTTTAGAGAGGGAATTGCCAATCCTGTCAGACAACAAGCACTCATCGATTGGAATACAATTGACCACAGAGTAATCTCTAATTTAAATGTCAGTCATCAATTGGAAAATGGAGTCAACTTATCACTTGGAGGTTCTTACGATTATTTTAAAACGAACGATGACAAATGGGAAGCCGGAGAATGGGTAGGCAGGGATGATATTGTCGGACAGGCATTTGCCAACATCTCAGAAGTAGACAATTATAACGGTACGTTTACAGCTGATTATTCCTTTGATATTAATAAAAGCACTCTCAAAGTTTTGGTTGGTGCGGAATATCAACAGTCTGTTCGTAATGCATTAACTGGCAAGGGAGAAGAAAATGTCGAAAAACAGCTAAGACTTAATCCTGAGATGGTTCCTGATACAGTATATGCAGGGACAAGAATTAACAGTGAAGTAACCAAGTTTGTTAGTTTTTTTGCTCGATTCAATTATAATATTTCTAATAAGTATTTTTTACAAGCCACATTGAGAACCGATGGCTCTTCCAAATTTGGACCTGAGAATCAATATGGTTTCTTCCCTACTCTTGGTGCAAGCTGGTTCTTAAGTGAAGAGGATTTCTTGAAAGGTAATAATCTCATCAGTCTATTAAAGATCAAAGCCAATTTTGGAATTACTGGTAACTCAGACTTCCCACCCAACCAATGGCGTGATTCATTTCAACGAAGAGGAGATGGTAACGGAGTTGGATACGCATTTAACCCTACCCTTTTCCCAGTACGCTATGCAAATCCAGATTTACAATGGGAAACCACAAGTAGCTACGATGCTGGATTTGAGCTGGGCTTGATGAACGACAAAATCCTAATCGAATTAGATTACTATTATAAATATACTAAAGAGGTAATTGGAGAGATTGCACTACCTCCTCAAACAGGTATTGACGATAAATATTTTGATAATTTCGCAGAAATTTCCAATCAGGGGATAGAGCTTTCTCTAATAACAACAAACATTGATAATAGCACCCTCCTCTGGACAACCAACTTCAATATTTCAAGAAATTCAAATAAAATTGAATCAATTGGTGATTTCTCAGAGGATGCTATTGAAGGTGGGACTAATGACACACGCATTATAATCGGGCAACCTGTAGGCACAAATTTCCTTGTAAAATTTGCCGGAGTTGATCCTCAAACCGGTGATCCACTTTATTTGGATATCAATGGTGAAGTAACCAGGAACTGGGATCCAGCAAACAGAGTACCAGTCGGAAGTGTTCTTCCTGATTTTACTGGAGGAATTACAAACAAGTTCAAATACAAAAACTGGGATTTTTCTTTCCTTTTTGTCTTTACTAAAGGTGGTGATATTTATGATTCTTCATCAAAGCGACAACTTGGGGTTATCACTGACTGGAATATGCGTAGAGATCTTTTTGATCGATGGAGACAACCGGGAGATATAGCGACTTATCCAAGATTGACACGTGAATCCGCCAACCACGGATCTGCTAACGCAGATATTAATACCGACCTTTGGCTTCATGATGGATCTTTTATTCGTTTACGTAACGTAAGCTTATCTTATCAGCTTCCGAAAATCTCAGAGGTTATAAAGAGTGCATCAATAACATTCTCTGCAACAAATCTCCTGACTATCACAAATTTCGTAGGACTTGACCCGGAAATCGCCAGAGATTTTGAAAATGCCACAGATAGAAATATGAGTGGTAGCATTACCTTTTTGACTCCCCCACAAGAGAGAAGTTTAAACCTTGGAATAAACATTAATTTTTAAAACATGAATAAGATATTAATACTGCTCATTACAATATGTCTTTTTTCATGCGAGGATATATTGGAAACAGAGGTTCCCGCTAGTGATATACCGGCAGATCAAGCAATTCAATCTGAGGAGGACCTTCAGGATTTATTGAATTCAAGCTATGATGTGCTAGCTAACTATAAAAATGGTCTTAATCAGCGTATAGCGGATATTCTATCTGATGACCTAGATGGTTCTTTAATTACAGGCTTTCTTCTTGAAGTGTATAATCATAATACCAATATCTTCAATGAAGATGTTCAAGGGTTTTATAAAGAGCCTTATTTCATGATTCATCGATCCAATCTATTAATAGAAGAAATCGACAGAATTGATATGGCAGAATCAGATCGACTTAGAATGATTGCAGAGGCTAGATTTTTAAGAGGCGTAGCACATTTTGACGCGGTAAACTTAATGGCACACCTTCCAGGTTATAGTAATGACAACTCACACTTGGGAGTTCCTTTGAGATTTACTACGGGTGCTCAACCTGTAAATCGTTCTTCAGTTAATGAGACCTACAATGCAATTATTGCCGATTTGAGATTTGCAGCAGCAAATCTTCCTGATAATAATGGAGTGTACGCTACAAGTTTTGCTGCAAATGGCTTCCTGGCAAAAGTCTATTTTCAAGAGCTTAATTACGATTCCGCAATCTATTTTGTCAATCAGGTATTAGATAATGGTTCACCATATTTTTTAACCAATAACATCAATGCGAGGTATTCACAAAACATTACTTCAGAGCATATTTTTTATACATTAAGCAACAACGCTGGAGATGATAATCGATCGGATGTATTTACCGGATCTTATAGAAGTGATGTTCAGAATCCTTTCCTACGGGTATCCCAGGACTTGTATGAATTGGGAACTGTAAATGCTTTAGACGATCGATCGGAGTGGTTTGAAGTTGTTACCAGAGAAGATGGAAGTGAGTTTTACGTTACTACTAAGTTTAATTCGAATTATTTTAATGTCGCGTTGATACATGTTGTAGATATGCTCCTACTTAGAGCTGAAGCATTAACAATGCTTGGAACAGATTTGGATCAAGCAAGAGATGATCTAAATCAGGTTCGAAACAGAGCAGGACTTGTTAATATTAGTCCGGCTGTAAGTCAAGCACAATTACTTGATGCTATTCAAAATGAGCGACGTATCGAAATGTCGTTTGAAGGAGATAGAATATTGCAACTCAAGCGAAGAGGAGCTGAAGGTGAGGACATTTTAATTCGAGGAGACGAATGGAATTGTAATGGAATGATCCTTCTATTTCCAAATGAAGAACAGTTTCAGGGTTTTCAGAATAACCCGGGTGGAGGATGTTAAATAATTAACTGAGATGAAATGAAAACATATAAACTTTACTTTTTAGCAATTTTAATTGGGTGTACTAACTCTGTTGATGACCTTGAGATAGGAGAACCGTTTAATGATGCAGCAGCAATCCAGGACGAATGGAATCTCGTTCGAGTAAGGCATGTCGATAACCTAGACCTTAACAAGAAATTCACTGATATCAGCGCACTCTTTTTGAGTTCATCGGCAGCCATTGAGTTCACTGGTGAAACGTTTACTTACTCACATGGAAGCGGTCCGAATTTTCTTGATAACTCTGGAAGTTGGGCATTTGATGATGATGAATTTCCAACTTCAGTCATTTTGAACAACAGCATTGAGCTAAAGCTAAAAGAGCCGGTAAGACAATATAGCGACACATTAATATTGGCAGTTGAGCGGAAGTGTGAGGAAAAGACAATATCAAGCTATGAGTACTATTTCAAAAGAAAATAAGGTTATGAAGAAGTTAATAGGAATAATTGCAACATTCGGATTTGTTTACACAGGATCTAGTCAGATCACAATTGAACCTGAAGAATGGTTGCCATGTGATGAAATAACTATAACCATAGACATTACCGAAGGTGATTGCGAGAAACTTATAAATGATCCGGGACCATTATATTTATGGACATGGAAGCCCAAAGAAAGTAGAGCTGCTGAATTTGCTAACGGTCAATGGAATAACTCTAATGAGGAACTTAAAATGACAAATGTAGGCTCCAACCTCTGGAGCTATACGATGGTGCCAACTGAATTTTACGGTGTAGATGCTTCTGTAATTTATGCGGAGGGTTTTGCGATGTTGGTGAAGAAGAAAGATGGCGGTGGCGGTGGAGATTGTAGCGCTGGAGGTGGAGAGTTTAAGACTTCTGACTACACGCTTCTGATTCCTCCTCCATTTGAAAGTGCAAAACTTTTTGCGCGACCTAAGGCTGTCTTTTCAAATGATATTTTCAATTTCTATTATGACAACTCCGAAGAAGAGAAAGTAAGTATGCAAAACCTGAACGAGGTTTATGTATATGCTTCTGCCTTTGCCGGTGGTGTAGAGTATCCAATTTCAACAATGGAAAATGTAGGTTCAAACCCGGCACTTAAAATGACTAACCTTGGAAACGGACAGTTTATATTTTCTGTAATCCCAGATGATTTTTTTACAGGCGTGCCGGATGGAGTTGAAATTGATCAACTACTTTTTATAGCCAGAAAGAAAGAAATGAACTCATCTGACGATCGGGTTGATGAAGACGCATTCTTTGAGCTAGGCTGTGATGCTGCAGGGGGAGGATGCTAAAAGGAATGAAAATAAAGTCGCTTTTATCATTGGGGACTGTGCTACTTGGGTACAGTCTTTTTTGTCAGGTTACTACAGATCCGGCGGTACCCAACGCTGACCAGGAGATTACAATCATATATGACGCTACAAAGGGTACTTCTGGTTTAGCAGGAGCATCCACTGTATATATGCATTCCGGAGTAATTCTGGATTCAGAAAATGGATCCTCATGGCAAAATGTAGTCGGAAACTGGGGTAGTGATGATGGTATAGGGGAAATGACCCCTGTTGAGGGTGAAACAGATAAATGGGAAATCACAATAAATCCAAGAGATTATTACAACGTACCAACAGCTCCCATCTATCGCATCGGAATGGTATTCAGAAACGCCGATGGAAGTAGGGAAGGCAAATCAGACTCAAACTCTGATATTTTCATTGACTTATTGCAGGAAGGCTATGGAATAATTTTAAATAGCCCTCTTAGTTCAAGTTTCCTGGTGTCGCAGGGTGAGACTATAAATATTGAAGTGCAAGCCTCGGAAAACTCAGCTTTTACTCTTACCATTGGTGGTTCACAAATAGAGACCGTTACTGATATTGACACTTATGAGTATGCTCATCAGGTCACTGAAACAGAAGGAAAAATTTCTGTGTCTATAGAAGCAACCAATGGTTCAGATACAGATGAGGTTGATTTTCAGTATATTTTAAGAACATCCACTCCTGTTGTGTCAATCCCGGATGGGATAAAAAAAGGAATCAACTATCATGAAAATGATATCACAATGGTTACCCTTTGTCTGGAGGCTCCTTTAAAAAGCTCAGTTTATGTTATAGGTGATTTTAACAACTGGGAAATTGATCCCAATTATCTCATGAATAAAGATGGTGATCTTTTTTGGTTGGAAATTTCTGAATTGCAGCCGAATCAGGAATACATATTTCAATATATGGTAGATGAAAACATCTTTGTTGCCGATCCATATTCAGAAAAAATATCTGACCCTGAAGACGATCAAATTGGAAGCTCAACTTACCCTGACCTACCCTCCTATCCGATACAAGCTTATCGAAACAAATGGTACTACCAACGTGCTTCTGTGATTGAAACCAATCAGGCATCCTACGAATGGGAAATAGAAAACTTTACAAACCCTTCTAAGGATGCATTGGTCATTTATGAATTACTGATACGAGACTACTTTGGAAGTGGAAATAGAAACTACCAGAACTTAATTGATACGCTTTCCTACCTAAGTGATTTGGGAGTCAATGCGATTGAATTAATGCCGATTACTGAATTCAACGGGAATGAAAGTTGGGGCTATAATAACACATTTATGTTTGCTCCGGATAAGGCCTATGGTTCTAAAGATCAATTGAAAAAATTTATTGATGAGGCTCATAAGGTAGGTATTGCTGTTATAGTTGATATAGTAATGAACCATCATGATATTCCTGCCCCCAACGCTGTAATGTATTTTGATGGTGAAATCACAGCGGATAATCCCTGGTTCAATATTAGCCCGCCTCACAGCGTATTAGGTTTCTTCTTTGACCTTAATCATGAAAGTGATTATACAAAATCATACCTGGATAGTGTCAACCATTATTGGATGACAGAATTTAAAATCGATGGTTTTCGATTTGATTTATCTAAGGGCTTCACACAAAAAGAAACCTCGGGATATGGTGATTGGGGAGCTTATGATGCAAGTAGGATCGCTATTTTAAAGAGAATGGCCGATGAAATTTGGGCTGTAAACCCTGACGAATATATTATTCTTGAGCATTTTGCTGATAACACCGAGGAAAAAGAATTATCCGATTATGGGATGATGCTATGGGGTAATATGACACATGCCTATGGACAACTTGCTATGGGTTACTCTTCTGAAAGTAATATTAGTGGTGTCTCAGCCTCCCAAAGAGGCTGGGGTGAAAATAACCTCATTGGCTACATGGAAAGTCATGACGAAGAGCGACTTATGTATAAGTGTTTAGAGTTCGGAAATGGCAACTCGTCTTACTCCACCACTGACTATAATACCGCCTTGGAGCGAGTAATGGCTGTATCTTCATTCTTTTATACAGTCCCGGGCCCAAAAATGCTTTGGCAATTTGGGGAAACAGGCTTTGATTATTCCATTAATAGGTGTACTAATGGATCGATAAGCGAAAATTGCAGACTATCGATAAAACCAACCACATGGAGCTATCTTGAGAATGTGGAAAATCAAAATTTATTCAGGGTAACACAGCAACTTATAGCATTGAAAACCAGCTATTCGATCTTTCAGAGTTCCGAAGTTACCTTCTTCGGAGGGTCAAATCTGTCTCGCTATTTCTGGTTGAAACAAAATGACTTGGATAACCCAACCAACCCAAATGAGATGAACGCAATAGTGGTTGGTAATTTTGACATAATGCAAAAAAATCTCGATGCTAATTTCCCTCACAATGGCAAATGGTATCATTATTTTGATCAGGGAGATTCCCTTGAAGTGGATGGAGCTCAAACCCTTACATTACAACCGGGAGAATTCAGAATTTACACTGACGTAAGGCTAGATCCAACTGAACCTGAACTGTACTCAAACTTAAAGCCGCTTGCACCTTCCGAACTTACAGTAATTGATTTGGAAGAAGGCATACAATTAAATTGGACTGATAATTCATCAATTAATTCTGGCTATAAAATATATCGTTCTAGTAATGACTCTGAATATACACTTATAGCTGAAGTTTCAGATGTTGTATCCTATTTAGATGAAAATGTCCGCCAAGGACAAGAATATAATTACTATGTAAGTTCTTTTAATCAAGTCGGAGAAAGAAGTTCGGAATCGATAACAATCACAGCAAATAATGTTTTACTATCTGTAGCAGAAAATCGACTGGTGGTGTTCCCGAATCCTGCAAATAAATCAATTCATATTTCAGATAATTTCAACTTTGATTTTTTTGAAATTTTAAACCTTGCAGGACAATCTGTTTTACAAGGATCCTTCAAAAAAACAATTGACGTGTCTGTGTTGGTAGAAGGTCTTTACTTTATTAACCTAAGCAGCAATAGCAAAACCAAAACGCTTAAATTCATAAAAGAATAGCGAATGCGATTATTATCGGTACTACTAATGATTTTTGGATGCTTACAACATCCATTCAGTCAAACCATCCATCACATCGATCCGCCATTCTGGTGGTCAGATATGCCAACCCAAGAACTGCAAATCATGCTACACGGTGAAGGTTTAGGAAATTTGACGCCATCGATTGATCGGGAAGGAATTAGTATTGAATCTATCGAAAGCTTATCCAATAAAAACTATTTAGTGCTGAATCTCTTGCTGGATGAAGATATCAAACCAGGGATATTTGAAATAGTACTTTCTGATGTTGACGATGTAAAAACGAATATTGATTATGAGTTAAAGTCCAGGACAAATGATACCAATCGAAACCTTGGTTTTGATGCTAGTGACGTGATTTATTTACTGATGCCCGATCGTTTTTCCAATGGTGACCCATCAAATGATACGATTGCGGGAATGCTAGAGGGAGTAGATAGAAATAATCCGGATGCACGTCATGGTGGTGATATACGAGGGGTCAGCCAACACCTGGATTATATCAAAGAACTCGGTATGACGGCCGTGTGGCTTACACCTACTTTTGAAAATGATATGAAACCGTCATACGGAGCATATCATGGCTATGCAGCAACTGACTTATACAAAATAGATCGACGTTTTGGAACAAATGAAGCTTTCAAGGCTTTTGTAGAACAATGTCACGAGATGGGTCTGAAGGTAATTATGGATATGATCCACAATCACATCGGAGATCAGCACTGGTGGCTAAAAGACCTCCCATCAGGTGATTGGCTCCACGATATTGAAAAGTACGGCACCACTAACTTTAGAGGTGAAGTCCAGTCAGATCCCTATGCTTCAAAATACGATACCGACAAGCTCATCAAGGGCTGGTTTGTGCCTGAGCTGGCAGACCTTGATCAGCGAAATCCAGTGTTGGCTAAATACCTTATTCAAAATTCGATCTGGTGGATTGAATACTCAGGTGTGGATGGAATTCGAATGGATACCTATGTATATCCCTATAAAGAATACCTGGAACAATGGGTGAATGAGGTTCTTACCTCCTATCCTAAGTTCAATGTAGTGGGTGAATCATGGGTGAATGAGGTGGCACATGAGTCCTATTGGCAAACCGGAGCTCCCGGTACAGCAGGATACGATTCAAAACTCCCAAGCGTTACTGATTTTCAGGTCACCTTTTCTGTTGACAAGGCCTTAATGGAAGATTTTGGTTGGGATACCGGGCTCAGAAGATTGTATTACACCATTTCGCAAGACAGGCTGTATGCCGATCCCATGAAAAATGTTATTTTTCTGGATAACCATGATCTTGAACGATTCGCAAATCGTGTGAACAACGATTTTGACTTGTTTAAAATGGGGTATGCTTATCTAATGACCATGCGCGGTATTCCACAAGTATACTATGGAACTGAACTCATGCTGGGCAACTCCTCTGCCGGGAGCTGGGCTAAGCAGCGAGCCGATATGATTGGTGGATGGGTTGAGGATGATCGTTCTGTTTTTAAACCGAATGAAAGGACAGAGCAGGAAACTGAGGCCTTCGAGTTTGTGAAAAAAATCACTAACTGGAGGAAGACTGCAAAGGCGATTCACAGCGGAAAACTGGTTCATTTCATACCGGAAAACAACACATATATCTATTTCAGATATACTGAAGAGGAAGCTGTCATGGTTGTGATGAATCGAAATGAGAAAGAGGTTGAAATAAACCGTGATCGATTTTCTGAGATGCTTGACAACTACTCAATTGGAATCAATATCATTGACGACACCACCATTGATATAAGATCAAACTTCAAAGTGAGTCCTAAGCAGACTGCTATTTTTGAGTTGAAGAGGTAGGATACCAACCAGATACTTCCCTTCCTTTAAGTGAGTTGCAGGAGTGAAACTTAGGAGTCTGTGTGGAGATGGAGATGGTCACTTCTACTTCGTAAATCAGTTATCCCTTCTCCCAATAACGCTCTACTTCTTCCAAGGATTTTCCCTTGGTCTCAGGGATAAACTTGTAGGTCAGGATTAAAGTAACAAGGATAAAACTTATAAATATGAAGTAAGGCAATGATTGATTCCAAAAAGGTCCCTGATTAGCTTCACTTTCCACGATGACAGGAAACGATTGAGAAACCATATAATTCATTCCCCACTGGGCGGCTACTGCCACAGACATTGCTAAGCTTCTTATTCTATTTGGAAACATTTCAGAAAGCAGAACCCAAACTACAGGCCCCATTGATAAAGCGAAAGATCCGATAAAAACCAAAATTCCAATAAGTGAAACAAGTCCGACCTGATCATTCATCAGCGTAATGCCGAGCATTAAGAATCCGGTGGTCATACCAAGACAACCCAAATAAATCAAAGGCTTCCTACCAAACTTATCCACTGTGCCCATGGCAATGAATGTGCAGAGAAGGTTCACCCCGGCCAACAGTAATTGTTGCTTCAAAACATCCTGCTGCCCAAATCCAAGTGCTTTTTCAAAAATGTCTGCTCCGTAGTAGAGCACCGCGTTGATGCCTGTAAGCTGTTGTAATGCTGAAAGTGCAGAGCCAATCAATACAATAGGCAGAATTCCTTTGGCGAACAATTCACCAATACTAGGCTTATCTGTTTTATCTATTGAAAGGCATATTTCACTAAACTCTTTTTCCGCCATGGATTCCCCATGCAGCTGGGCCAGAATCATTTTAGCCTCCTCATCTCTTCCTTTTAGGATTAGCCAACGGGGACTTTTAGGAACCACAAACAAAAGGAATAAGAATATCAAGCAAGGAATTAACTCTGACCAAAACATCAATCTCCAGCCCTGATTTATATTGTATTCCGGACCTCCAGTATTACCAATGGCATAGGTTGCCAGAAACACAACAAAGAATCCCACAACGATGGCCAGTTGGTAAAAGGTTACCATCTTTCCCCGAATTTTTGCTGGAGAAATTTCCGCTATATAGGTGGGTGCATTCATGGAGGCTATACCGATTCCCAGCCCACCTATAATTCTAAAAAACACCAACAAGGAAACTGATTGCGGTAAAAAGGACGGCAGCCCGGATCCCCAGGCTGAGATGGTAAACAGAACGGCGGACAAAATCAAAGAGTTTTTTCGACCGTATGCTTTACTTATCAATCCGGAGAAAAGTGCTCCAACAAAACAGCCTACTAAGGCACTACCTACCACCCAACCCTTCATGGCAGCTTCTAATTCGAAATACTTACTGAAATAAAATTGAGTTCCATTAATTACCCCAGTATCATACCCGAACAATAAACCTCCCAGTGAGGAAACGATTGTTATTAAAAGAAGGCTTTGCTTTTTCATAGGTTAGGTTAGAAGTTTAATGTTTGAGTCTTCAGATTCATGCTATTGCTACCTACTGATATTTCAAATTCTCCAGGCTCAAACACAAGGTCTCCTTTATGATTGTAAAAAGATAATTCCTTTTTTGTTAGTTGGAAATTCACCTCTTTGGATAGACCCGCTTTGATTTTCACTTTATCAAACCCCTTCAGTTCCAGAATAGGGCGTGAGATTGTAGCTACTTTATCACGGACATAAAGCTGCACTACTTCTTCTCCGTCTATGTAGCTCTTGTTTGTTACAGTTACCTTGACATTGATTCCTCCGTCTTTTGCTTGAATAGAATAGTCAGAATAAAAGAACTTTGAATAGCTCAATCCATATCCAAAGGGAAATAGCGCAGAGTTTTCTACATCCATGTGATGAGCATAAAACACTGCATCGCTTGCCGGACGTCCGGTGTTGAGGTGATTGTAATACAGGGGCACCTGTCCTACATGTCTGGGAAAACTCATCGTTAGCTTACCGGATGGATTTACATCACCAGATAACACATCAGCAATAGCATGACCAGCTTCTGAACCTAGGTGCCATGCTTCCACAATAGCTGGAATGTTTTCAGCTTCCCAAGGAATGGTCAATGGACGACCATTCATCAGAACCAGTACAATATTTTTATTCACATTGTACACCTCTTTCAGTAATTCTAGTTGCATACCTGGCAGCCCTATGTCGGCTCTGCTTCGTGCTTCCCCAGACATATAAGCTGTTTCTCCCAGCGCCATAATTACCACATCCGAATTACGCGCTATTCTTACAGCCTCTGTAAAACCAGATTTATCCTTTTCTTCAATTTCAACTTCATCAAAGAAATTGTTTGGTCCTATAGATAATTTGCATCCTTCGGCATAGGATAGCTGTACATCATCCCCAAAGCGAGATGTTATTCCTTCATATAGTGAAACTGCTGAACCCTTTTCTGCAGCAGCTCTCCAGTTGCCTAATGGAGAATCCTTGTCTTTAGCCAATGGCCCAATGACAGCCACCTTCTTTATATTCTTAAGTGGGAGTAAATCGCCATCATTTTTTAATAGAACAATTGATTTAGATGCAACATCACGTGCAGCACTCCTATGATCCGCATGGCCGATTTGTGCTTTTTCATTCTCTGTACTACAATACCTGAAAGGGTCATCAAATAAACCAAGCTTGTATTTGAGCATTAAAATTTGTCTAACCGACTGATCAATTAAATCAGCTGAAACTTCGCCTGACTCTACCAACTCCTCCAAATGCCTGATATAGGAATCCGCTTCCATATCTATGTCACATCCAGCGATGGCTGCCTGTCTGGAAGCATCCCTTTTATCTCTTGCCGTCCCATGGTTGACCATCTCACCGATAGAGTTCCAATCGGAAACAACGACACCATTAAAATTCCATTTTTCTCCAAGTAGATCCCGAAGTAAATAATCATTTGAAGTGGACGGCACTCCATCAATGTCATTAAAGGCATTCATGAAGGTCGCCACTCCGGCCTCAACAGACGAAACAAACGGTGGTAGAACAGAGTTGTGTAAAATGTTTTTTCCCACCGAAACTGAGTTATAATCTTTACCTGCTTCTGCGAACCCGTAACCAGCAAAATGTTTGGCACAGGCTGCAATTGTCGAGGATTGAGATAAATCTTCACCCTGGAAGCCCACGATTCTGGCTTTTGCTATTTGACTACCAAGAAAAGGATCTTCACCCGCCCCTTCCATCACACGGCCCCAACGGGCATCACGAGAGATATCTACCATTGGCGCAAATGTCCATTGGATACCAGCTGCTGACGCCTCTGCGGCAGCTATTCTGGCTGACAGTTTTATAGCTTCAAGATCCCAGGAAGCTGACTCAGCCAGTGGGATCGGGAACATGGTTTTATAGCCATGAATGACGTCATATGCAAAAATCAATGGAATACCCAAACGGGTACTATCGATCACCAGTTGCTGTAGCTTACGTGTATCCTCAGCTCCTAACGTGTTTAAGACAGAACCCACCTCACCATTAATAAAACGTTGGTAGCGTTCCGCATGATCCACGGAAGCATTGGGTCCGGTCATTTCTGCGCCTACCGAATACTGGTTCATCTGACCAATTTTCTCTCGTAAGGTCATTTCCGCAAGCAGGCTATCAACAAAAACTTCACCTTTACTTTCTTCTTCAACAGCCCTGTTTGCACATGAGTTGAGCATGAATGCTGTAAAAATCAGCAAGCCGAATTTTATTATATGGCTCATTTAGTATCCCTCGTTTTGTATTAGTACTCCGTTGGAAAGATCAATTTCATCCTGCGGTATTGGAAGGAATCCTTTGGTGGCCGGATTAAACGTTACATCGTAAAGTGCTTGGTCATCGATGTACTCCGGTCCCCTTACACCCTGCACAGTTAATTCAGCTTCAGCAACAGTTATTCCTTGTCTCAACAAATCAAAGTAGCGTAATCCCTCGAGAGAAAGCTCCATCCTTCTTTCATTAAATAGTGAATTTTCCGTGTAGCTAGCCAAGTCGCCCAGCCCAACTCTTTGTCTTACTCTGTTGATATAGTTTACGTTTTGACCCAACTCAGCTGCCATTAAAAGCACATCTGAAAATCGGATAATACGCTCATTTGTCGTGTTATTATGTTCGAGCTGACCACTTGTACCCTTAGCTTCAAGATCAGTTGAGTACTTATTGGAATAGTACCCGGTGTGCTGAAAAGTTTTGTTGACCGTACCTCCTATGTTTGACTCATGCAGAATAGTCAAATCCCGTCTAGGATCACCAGTCATGTCCTGGTATAATTTATGAGACACGGTCCCAAATGCCCACCCTCTGTAATGTGTATTTTCCTGAAGCGCCCTTGGACCCATCATCTGTGCCGCCAGGTTTCCCTCTACTCGTTCCTCATTACCCCACTCCCAGCGCGGAGGATTATCAGAATACGAAATCTCAAAAACACTCTCCACACTAAATTCACCAGCATTTGAGAAAACAGTGGCATAATCAGGCAGTAAATCATGACCGCTATTATTGATTACATCTTCCAGCTCTGCAAGCACGTAAGCTGCATCAATAGTAGTACCATTTGCCTCCATATTCTGATTGTATACACCATCCCTGAAAAGAAATACTCTTCCGAGCAATGATTTTGCAGCCCAGGTAGTTGCCCTTCCCAGATCACTTCCTGTCACTGAGGTTGGAAGGCCTGCTATTGCATCGATCAAATCGCTAGCAATTTGATTATACGTTTCTGTCGGAGTTGACTGTGCGATAATTGAAGCTTCTATTCCTTTTGGAGCAAAAGTCATTACCGGAACATTTTCAAACAGACTTACTAATTCAAAGTGGAAATAAGCCCTTAGAAACTTGGCTTCTGCTTCTATTCGAGTGCTAAAGGCAGCTGAAGCATTCTCCAGTTCACCAAGCTTTTCCAATGTGAAATTGGCCCGATAAATACCCCAATAATTGCGTTTCCAAAGTGATCTGACAATTTGATTACCAGTGGGAATGTTGAATGTATTCAATTCATTTTCATCGAAACCATCTCCGGCATCCTGTCCGCCGGCATATGCGTCATCAGACAACATATCAGAGATTAAAATGACAGGTGCGTAAGGAAGGCCAACCCCTTTTTGGTGTCCCAACACATCATAGGTTGCAAATAATGCCTGCTCTACTTCTTCTTCGGTTTTGTAGAAACTCTCCGTATTGATTGAGCCTTGAGGAGTAATTTCCAAAAAGTCATCACCACATCCTGTGAAGGTGGTCAGGGCTATTGTAAGCGTTAATACTTTATATATTTTTCCCATGATTCTATATTTAGAAAGTTATAGAAGTTCCAATTCTGAAAGTTCGAGCCTGGGGGTAGATTCCTCGGTCTATCCCTCTGTCTGATAAGACCGGGTTACCATCAAATACCCGAGCTCCGACTTCAGGATCGGGTCCATCGTAGCTTGTGAACGTGAATAAATTCTCTGCTGAGATATATAACCTCCATCGATCGCATTTAAATCGCTCAAGGACACTACCTGGCAAATTGTATCCGATCTGGATGTTCTTCATTCGAATGAAAGAACCGTCTCTAATATTCACCAAATCTGTTGGCCGTGTATAGTTTCCGTTGACATCATTGGCAACAAACCTTGGAACAGTGGTAGAAGGATTGCTTTCTGTCCAGCGATCCAATATCCAGCTTTGCTTATTGGAGGCTGGAAGATCAGGTCGGTTGATGCCGTTGAAAATATCCTGACCTAAAAGCCCATTCATAAGAATGGAGAGGTCAAAGTTTTTGTACCCAACATTAATCGTAGAGCCAACTACCCAATCCGGATTTGGGCTTCCAATGATGGTTCGGTCATCCGCAGTAATTCTTCCGTCTCCATTTACATCTACAAAGCGTATGTCACCAGGCTGTGCACTTGGCTGAATTGGGGTTCCGTCACTTGATATGTGAGAAAATACATCTGCCTGTGACTGGAAAACACCATCTGCTTTGTACCCAAAGAATGTATAAATGGGGCTACCCTGGAAGGTGCGTGTAACTTCACCTGCCAATGCCCAAGATGATCCCGTCAGGAAGCTACCTTCTCCATCAATTCGGGTCATGGTATTTTTGTTGTAAGCAGCATTTACTCCAACAGAGTAGCTGAGATCACCTTTACGATCCCTCCACTCGAGCGACAATTCCACTCCTTTATTTTCTACCTCACCAACATTGTTAAAGCTCGGATTTAATCCAGCTGTGGCTGGTATACTGGATGGCACTAATAGAAGCTTCTTAGTTGTTTTATTGTAATAATCCAAAGTAGCAGAAAGTCTATTATTAAAGAAGCCTGCGTCAATACCAAAGTTCAACTGCTGAGACTCTTCCCACTGAATATTTTCATTTTGAATATTAGTTGGGATTGCTCCCCTGGTAGCACCGCCTCCAAATGAGTAATTAATGTCAAAGTCAATCGTAGATACGTAAGCAAATGGACTGATTTTATCATTTCCGTTTACTCCCCAACCACCTCTCAGCTTGACAAATGTGATCTGATCCCATTGTGGGAAAAAAGCCTCATCGCTTATAAACCAGCTTGCGCCGAAAGACATGAAGTTACCATACCGATTATTTGGGCCAAACTGTGAAGAACCATCCTTTCGATAAGTAAGAGTAGCTGAATACCTTTCTTTATAATCATACATTAATCTGGTGAAAACAGAAGACAATCTGTTTTGCCATGCTGCCCCGGACGTCCGCTCAAGTGAGTCAATCGCAAGACTGAGGTACCTTAAATCAGGGTTTGTAACTGTTACTCCTTCACCAAATCCGGAAAGCAATTCTGAGTCATTCTTAACTGCTGATGCACCTATTAAGAAATTGAAATTATGATCATCTACTTTTCTAGTATAGGATAATGTGTTCTCTACCTGCAAAGTCAGAGAACGGATAAACTGTTTACTCAGATTGGTATTATTTAAGTTGTTCGTCGTTGATGACAGGAAGTATAAGTCTGTGTAATCATCAAACTTCAGGTAGCTCAAATCCATTCCAATATCAGATTTAAAGCTTAGCCCTTCAATAGGCTCTACTTTAGCGTATACATTCCCAACAAACTGATCCTTGTTTACTTTGAAATTGAGGATTTCTAACCTTGCCAATGGGTTGACAATTTCCTGACCTATATTGTTTGAAATGGCATATACATTGCCATTCGCATCAGTCACAACCGGATTTCCAGCGTAATTATCAGTCGGATCAGTCAAAACAGATGGATCATTCTCAAAAACAGCAGTCAAAGGATCCATGTTTAATGCACTGTTATAAGCGCCATTAAAAGAACCATTGCTGTTTACTCCACGGGTTTTTACATTGCTAAAATTGAAGTTATTTCCCCATGAAAGCCAATTATTTACATCTGTCTGGGTATTCAGTCGTGCGGTATATCTTTCAAATTTTGACTTTTCACCACCTATGATTCCTTCCTGATTAAAATAGGATACACTTGATAAGAATGTGCTTTTCTCAGAACCTCCTGATATGGAAATTGAATGGCTTTCAATTGGTGCATTTTTAGTGAAAAGCTCTTCCTGCCAATCGGTATCATTTGCAGGTATCTCATTTGGGTCAAATGGCTCTCTCGCCAGATTAACAACCCCAGCTTCAGCCATGAGATCCTGGTACTGCTGTGCATTAAGCATGTCCACTTTTTTCGCAACACTTTGAACTCCCTTATACCCTGAATAAGTTACGCTAACTCCACCCCTTTGCCCTTTTTTGGTAGTAATAAGAACAATTCCATTAGCGGCACGTGTACCATAAATTGCAGTAGATGAAGCATCTTTTAGCACCTCCATTGATTCAATATCGGAAGGATTCAAATTGTCAATGCTCTGCACTGCAATACCATCTACCAAAAACAAGGGTTGAGCATTCCCATTGGTACCAATTCCTCTGATAATTACATTCGGCTGCTCCCCGGGCTGCCCTGATGAATTGGTCAGATTAACACCGGCGGCACGTCCCTGCAATGCCTGATCAACCCTTACAATGGGTGTGCTGGAAATTTCATCTGATGAAACGCTTTCTATTGCACCGGTAACAACTTTCTTTTTCTGAGTTCCATACCCAATTACAACAACTTCCTCAAGTTCTCCTACAGCTTCAAATAGGCTTACATCAATTGTCGATCGATTACCAACCGCTATTTCCTGCGTTTCAAATCCTATAAATGAAAACTCTAAGACTGCCTCAGAAGATGAAACAGCCATCATATACCTACCATTAAGGTCGGTAATTACACCGTTGGTGGTTGATCGCTCACGAATAGTCACGCCTGGTAGCGACTCGCCATTTTGATCGGTTACAGTTCCTGAAACCGTTCTTTCCTGCCCTATTACCCATGATGCCATGAGTACAAAAAGGGTTACTAGAAAAATTTTATACTTATTAGTCATATGGTTGAATGATTCAGTCTTCTAATAATTGATAATATCTCACATGGTCAATTTCCAACCTTTGAGGCCAAACGTCAGGGTCTACACCCATTTTGCCGCCCCAATTTCCACCAACAGCTAGATTAATAATTAAATGATATTGAAATTGATTGAAGGGCCAGCCTGCTACACCTTCATTGGCTCTTGTAATGCTATAGTATTTTTGATCATCTACAGACCATGTAATTGTTTCTTCTGTCCATTCGATACTATAGTTGTGAAATGATAAATGTGCATCTGCTATATAGATGCTGTCAGATTTATGAGTTCCATGCATACCATTATACTTTTCAGTATGTACTGCACCGTATATCATCCCTCTATTGTACCCTACATGCTCCATAATATCTATCTCTCCATCTGTCGGCCATTCTCTTGACCTGCCCTCAATTGTAGGGAGCATCCATATTGCAGACCAGGTACCTAGCCCTTGAGGGATTTTTGCTCTAACTTCTATTTTGCCATACTTCCAGTCAATCTTATTTTTTGTGACCAGCTTAGCGCTTGTGAATTTCTTATTCTTATAGTTTTTTTTGTGCGCTTCTATAACCAGAATCTCATTTTCCAGACGAATATTTTCATAGTCATTTTTGTAAAATTGGAGTTCATTATTACCCCATCCACACAAGTTTGGACATCCATCACCTTCTATTACGGTCCAGATGGTTGAATCTAATTTTCCTGAATTGAAATTTTCCTCCCATTTCAATGAATAACCTGATGGAGAATCGCTCAATTGAGACGCACCCAAACAAGCTATCATAAAAACATACAGTAAGGGAATGGTGGCTAGACTATTCATCCTGGAAAACCCTTATATAGTCCACAAACATCCGCTGAGGGAATGTCGTAGTTGCATTAGGTGAACCTGGCCAGTTACCTCCAACAGCTACATTAAAGATTAGAAAGAAATTATTCCTGAGCTCCGATAACGCTGTAGGAGTAATATCCATCGTGTGAAATTGTTGATCATTTAGAAACCATGTGATGGAATTGGCATCCCATATTATTGTAAACACATGGAACTGATCACTAAATTTTCCTGATGAAAGCTGAGTATTACCTCCAAAATCTGCTTTTGTTCCATCATTATCCCAATGGGCTGTTCCATAGACCACATCATCTCTTCCATCTCCACCACCAATCAATTCCATTATATCTATTTCACCGCAAGAAGGCCATCCAACACTTCTGAAATTCGCACCCAACATCCAAAGAGCCGGCCAAATGCCTTGTCCTTCAGGTAACCTGGCTCTTATATCAACCCGACCATAATTGAAGTCAAATTTATCCTCGGTTGTCAGCCTTGAAGAAGTGTATGATCTTCCGTTGAATGATTCTTTTCGTGCTTCGATGGTTAAGTATCCATCTGAAACACTCGTATTATCTTCCCTGTAGTATTGGAGTTCATTATTACCCCATCCATTTGAGCCTGTACCAATTTCGTAATTCCAGAATGTTTCATTTAGGCTAGACCCATTAAATTCATCTTGCCAGATCAGTTTCATTCCGTCATAAGCTAGAGGTGTTGTGTAACCTTCATCGGCAGGAGGTCCATCTTCACCAACCTGAATAACTATTGTTCGAGATTCTCTCAAAAACCTGCCGCTTGTGCCTATTGCTTTTATTTCAATAGCATATGTTCCAGTACTCGAATAGGTATGTGAGAAAAATCCATCACTATTGGACAACAGCTCCACCCCATCTTCTCCAGTATCAAGTGTGTATTCTACTACATTTTCAGCCTGACAAGTTATTTCTGCCAAACCTGAACCATCTGAAAAAACAGCAATCTCAATTGTAAGATTTGCAGGTTCCAAAATTGGGGCTTCATCTGCATTTGAACACGAGGTACAAATTCTTAGAAGAAGTAACAAGCAAATAGTCATGGAGTTCTTCACTAGAATTGAATTATTAAGAATAGAAAAAAAGCTGTGCAGACTTTCTGCACAGCTTAAAAATTAACTATTAATCTATTACGAGATTTCTTACATAAAATGTTCCTGTAGTTGTATGGTCTCCGCCACCAATCTGAATGTAAAACATATCAAGATCTTCCCTATCGTAAGGTGTTCCAGTACCAGCACTAACGAAGCTAGGAGCATCAATTTGGAAAGTAACAGTCACCCATTCATCAGTTGCTAAATCAGCAGATTCATACTGATATAAATCTGTCCACCATTGCTCAGTTGCACTTTGATCTGCAAAACCAACAATTACTTTCTTAGTCAAAGAACCGCTGTAATCATTTGTGCTTGGTAGGTATACCTCTAGAGATATTGTTGTCAAATTAGTGAATGTAATATCTTTTGGATCAGGGTTTCCTGTTAGTTGTGCTTCCTGGAATTGAGCATCTGTTCTATTGAACTGACCGACCTTAGCAGCAGAAGCATCGGTTGGATCATCAGCACCCACTTCGATTGTAGAGCCGCCAGCAATAGTTCCCAAATGTTCAAATGAAGTTTCAGACTCAAAAGTATGAGACATTGTGGTTGGTGTAATGTTATCTAAATCCTCGCCAAACTCAGTAGCTTCAGTTACAAGCTCGGGCTCTAAAGAAGCATCAGAATAGTTTACGTAATAAACAGGCCAGTACCCAGCATCGCCATAATCAAATTCTAATTTTAGCACATCATAACCTGTTTCCTGGGTGATGGTCGCTTTGAAAGTAACCTCACTAAAAGGTACTATATTCCCAGCGCCATCATTTCCTAACTTAGGAATTCCCATCCATGCACCTTCACCTGAAAGTGTAATAGTATTTGCGGCTGGATCATAAGTATATGAATGAGTCCCTGACAGCCATGCACTTACATCGTCACCACAAGCATTAACCATATTAGCAGCTGTTGCTTCAAAGCAAGATTCAGCTCGTACATTCGAATCACATCCTTCAACGTTATTGAAAACACCAAATTCAGCCCAGAATTCACCCATATCGTCAAAAATGTATGATCCGTCTCTAGTAAAAGTAAATGTCTGTCTGTAAAGACATGGTCTGGATCCATCGTTAGTTAAACCAGGCCACCAGGCAGCTGGATCATCGGCATTAGGTCCTAATGACATAGCTGTTCCTTCTCTGAATAGTTTCCATGTTTTTGACTCAGTCCCAGTTAAGAGAGTCAAAGCTGAATTTGGATCAGTTATAGATACTTCTTCCGAAAAGGTAGAAGTAGCTCCTGCTTCATTAGCAGCAACTAAAGTAACCGTATAAGTACCGGCAGCACTATAAGTGTAGGTTGGATCAGCATCGGTGCTTACACCCGCTTGATCACCAAAATCCCATGCATATGTAGTTGCATTCTGAGAAAAATTGGTAAATGAAACTTCCAAGAAGCTTTCTGAGCTAACGGCAAATTGAAAACTCGCGATTGGATCTTCAGTAGTAGATCCCCCATCATCATCACTACATGAAGTGAAGACAATTAAAAGGGCAAATGCCATTACCGCCCTTGACACATTTAAAAAATTGAATTTTTTCATTTCGGCTAATTTTTGTTTTAAAGTCAGAACCACTTTCGATTTTTTTATCGATTCGAGTAATCAACATTAGGGGGTAAAAGCTTAAAAAAACGAAAAACACACTACATCAAAAACTCATCACTCTATTTTAATTAATACATCAAAAACTATAAAAAATGTAAATTTGATAGCATAAGTACATATTTTACTTTCTCAATGATTTCTCATAAAAATTTTTGGAACTATACGAAAAGGCTCCCATTACTATGGACTTTATTGCAAATTCCATTTGTTTCTGTCGTATCTCAATCAAATACTGCAAGGGAACAAAACCTAATTTCCTTACCCCTAATCACTACCTATACTCCATCAGAATACAACGGGGGGATACAAAATTGGGGAATTGATCAGGATACGTCCGGATACATCTATGTAGCAAACAACTATGGGCTCTTAGAGTTTGATGGTGCTACCTGGAATAATTATAGCATAGCAGGAACCACTAAATCCCGATCAGTAATAGTTGAAGAAAAAACCAATCGAATTTATGTAGGTGGACAAAGGCAGCTAGGTTATTTTGAACGAATAAAAGGAGGTATGACGTATCATAACCTTGTTTATTTAATTCCAGATTCAATAGCAACAGATGAAGTATGGGATTTGGTCTCTTTTAATGAACGTATTTACGCTAATGTTTACGGTACAATTATGCTCATTGAAGAATATCAGATCATTCCAATGGATATTCCTCCAGCAGAATTTATTTTCAAAAGTAATGATGAATTATTAGCGGGTACTTCCAGAGGGCTTTATAGGATGAAAAATGGTCAGTCTCAATTTGAGCTATTAAAAAATAGCAGTGGTGAAAACTATAGAGGGGCAATAAAAAGTGATGAAAGATATCTGATCTTTTCCTATGATGGTGAAATCTACTCATATGAAGAGAACAGTATCAAACTCATCCAAACATCATTTAATGATTTTTTGATGGGTGCCAAAATTAATAGGGTTCTCCAATTGCGAAATGGAAATATAGTGTTAGGCACTCAGAATAATGGTTTGCTAATTATTAATAGTGACTTACAACCCACCCTGCACCTCACGAAAAACAAAGGGCTGAATCACAGGACTGTCATCGCACTTTATGAAGATGATTTCAATAATTTATGGGCGGGGTTGAACAATGGGATATGTGTCATTGAACTAGGCTCACCTTTTTCTCTTATCAATGAAAATGTAGGTCTTGAAGGAACAGGATATTCAGCCGCATCTCTAAACAATAACATTTTTTTAGGAACAAGTAGTGGACTTTTTGAACCAAAAGGCACCATCGCTGAAATGAAAGAAACAAATCGATATGAACTCATTAAAGGAAGCGAAGGACTGGTTAACAACGTGGAAGTCATTGAAGACGCTATCATGCTGAGCCATCATGAGGGTGCATTTATTCTGAATAACAAAAATATCCGTCAATTTTATAATGAAACAGGGGTGTGGAAATTTTCCAAATTAACAGATACCCAACTCATTGGAGGCACTTACGAAGGCTTCACCTTATTTGATAAGAAAGGAAATATACCGTCTGTGAAGTCAAACCTGAAGGGCTTAAATGAATCTTCCCGCATTTTTGAATTTGCCAATGATAGTACCTTATGGATGACTCATGGATACAAAGGTGCTTATAAAATTAAGCTTCAAGGGGATACCATACATACTATTGAACATTACGGTGCTGAAAACGGATTTCCTACAGATATACTTATCAGTGTTTATCGGCTTGACGATGAGCTCATTTTTACAGCAGAGACAGGAGTTTATCGTTACAACCCGGAAAGTGATCGCTTCGAAATACATCCTTTTTTAAATAAATGGTTTGAAAACCGTCACGTGAGTAAAATAAAGCAAGCAAACAATAACCAGATATTCTACATCGCCGGAGGACAACTTGGTTTACTCAAAAAAGAATCTATCGGTGTGTACAAATCAGAAGAACAACAATTTCGAAAGATTAACGGATATATCAGTGATGACCTGGAAAACATAAGTGTGATAAATAATGATATACTTGTGGGGGCTAAGGAAGGTTTTATTAGATACGATCCAAACCTGGACAGATCGATCAAGGATGTATTTGACACATACTTAAAACGTGTAGAGATAACCAACCAAGAAAATCAAACAAATACAATTTCGGGTACCTTTTTTCAATCTACCACGATGGATAGTCCCAAAGTGATTCGATTTGAATATTCCACTCCATACTTTGATGGGATGGACGACATTAAATATGCATATAGATTAGTACCCTATGAAAAGGAATGGTCTGAATGGACTGACACAAACTGGAAAGAATATACTAACCTACCTACAGATGAATATCAATTTGAAATCAAGTCACTCAATATTTACGGAAATGAGAGTAGGATCAGTACATATACTTTCACCATAACACCTCAATGGTATGAGTCAAACATTGCCTATACACTCTATTTCATGTTTATCATCTTTACTTTTTTTAGTGTTCTCTATTCAAGAGAGAAAAAACATAAGACGGAAAAACAAATCTTAAGTCAAAGTAAAGAAGAAGAAATCCGCTCCAAGGAGCGTGAGATTCATGAGTTTTCTGAGAAAACTAATCAGCAGATTCAGGAGCTGAAAAATGAAAAGTTGAAGCAAGAAATAACCCATAAGAACAATCAGTTAGCATCAGTAACTATGCACTTACTTAGCAAAAACGAATTCGTATTGTCCATTCGGAAAAAGTTGAACGATACCCTTAGTCAAAAAGACAACACAGATTCATTGAATAAAATTGTGAAATCAATTGAAAAGAATATTGACAAAGATGAGGGCTGGGAAACTTTCGCACATCACTTTGATCAGGTTCATGGTAATTTCCTTCACAAGATCAAGCAAGAGGTACACCTTACCCCACAAGAGACTAAGCTATGTGCATATTTAAAAATGAATATGAGTACTAAAGACATTGCTAACCTAATGAATATTACAATTCGTGGTGTAGAACTGGCGAGATATAGATTAAGGAAAAAACTTGGAATCACTAGAGAAACTAACCTTGTTGAATATCTGGACAACTTTTAAGGGTTTTTAAAATCTTGTTGCCGTGGAATATTGAAAATTTCGCAAAGCGCAAACGTTTTCGGATTAGATGAAATGTAAAAATCACTGATAATCAGTCATTTAACTTTCATTTTTAATAAAAATAATCTCATTAATAATTATCTTAATCTAGATAAACAACCTATAAAAATGTTATGAGAAGACTCACTAAAGCCCTATTAGGAACGGGGATTGCAATGTTCCTATTTAGTTGTGATGAAGCTACAGAGGTATCTGATTTAGATCAGACGCAGGAAGCTACAGAAATTATTCAGGTAACCAATCATGATGGCAAACCTTTCAGTACTCAACCCGATAGTGAAAAAGGACGTTTCACCGCAGGTCCAGGTGGTGGAGTGATGATGCAGGGATTTTACTGGGATGTGCCCGCGGGCGGCACCTGGTGGAATACTGTCAAAGGTAAGTTAACAGCCTGGTCCAATGCCGGCATTCAGTCTGTATGGCTTCCTCCGGTATCAAAGGCTCAGAACGGTCCTTATTCGATGGGCTATGACCCAACCGATTATTTTGATTTTGGAAACTATAATCAAAATGGAACAGTAGAGACACGCTTTGGTTCTAAGTCAGAGCTTCAATCCCTCATCAATAAAGCGCACTCAGAAAACATGGAAGTATACGCTGACATTGTTTTAAACCACAACAGCGGTGGCCAACTGGAAGCCAATCAATACACTGGCACAAATACCTGGACAGACTTTAGCGGAGTAGCATCGGGCAAGTTTTTACGTTCACAGCATGATTTTCACCCAAATTGGGTTCATGGAGGTGACGCTGGAGCATTCGGAGGATTCCCTGACCTATGCCATGATGTACCCTATGTGCAGGACTGGCTATGGAATCGCTCAGATGGAGTCGCTAAATACTACAAAAACACTATGGGCTTTGATGGATGGAGATTCGATTATGTAAAAGGATTTGATCCGTGGGTGGTAGCTGCCTGGAACAATGCAGTAGGCGGATTTTCCGTTGGAGAACTCTGGGACTCTAATGTAAACTGGCTTGAATCATGGGCCAATTCTGCGAACAGCAGTGTATTTGACTTTGCATGCTATTACAAAATGAATGATGCTTTTGATGGGAACAACCTGAACATACTCAATGATGATATGATGTGGAAACGTAACCCATATAAAGCGGTAACCTTTGTTACTAATCATGACACAGATGAAATATGGAATAAGATGCTAGCCTATGCCTATATTCTGACCCACGAAGGATATCCTACTATTTTCTATCGGGACTATGAAGAATGGTTAGATAAAAACAAGCTCAATAACCTTATTTGGATTCACAACAACAAAGCAACAGGTAACACCAGTATCCTCCATGTTGATAACGACGAGTATGTTGCTAGGAGAAATGGATACGGAGGAAACCCGGGATTGATTGTTTACATCAACAACTCCGGCTCCTGGAAAACCCGATGGGTGCCTACCAATTGGTACAGTACTCAGATCAAAGATTTTACTGGTCATTCCGGGTGGTATCCAACAACACAAAGTGGTGGATGGGTACAAATCCAATGTCCACCAAACAGCTACAGTGTTTGGTCACCGAATATTTAACTTTGAAACAAAAAATATTTTGGAAAGCAAGCTGCCAACAGCTTGCTTTTTTTAAACCCACCTCCTCACTTTATTACAAAACTTCTCGTATTCAGCTCCGAAAATCTTTTTGAGGGCTGCTTCTTCAGGCTTAATCTGAAATTTTGTTATATACCAGATGAAGAACATTATGGCTAAGAGGCCAATGGGATTTCCGATTCTGACTATCCCACCTAGTAGCACCAGTGCCATCCCTAAATACATCGGATTTCTCGTGTATTTATAAATACCTGATTGTACCAATGATGATGCTTTTTCCGGATTGAGCGGATCAACGGTTGTTCCTTTTATGCGAAAAGAAATGATGCCTGAAAACAGTGCCAGCACGCCCATCCCAAGGAATATCCTGGACAATAATGTTTGGTAAAGAAAACCGTATGAATACTCAGGAAACAGATAGTGTGCACCGAAGTTGATACCTAGTGCCATGAAAAAAACAATAACTGGTGGGATTTTAAGTTTCATCCCGGGAAGATAGCAATCCTGAAATAAAAAGCCCTATCCGCCGGATGGCGAACAGGGCTTCCACTTAGGTCAGGTCTAAGTTATTCTTTTACAAACTTCTTCATGATGGATTTTCCACCTTCATCTTTTAGATGGATCATGTACATACCTGCATTAAGATGTCCAACACTCACTCTTCCGTTCACAATCTGACCTCTGTCAACTATCTGGCCATTAAGATTTGTGATGGAGTAAGTAGCTTCATCTCTGTTAGAAGCTATCGTCAATCTGTCTCCTACATTATAGTTAGGATACATACTCACGCTCACAGGTGTTCCTAAAGAAGAAGATACTGATGACTGAGTGGCATAAGAAGACGTAGCTCCTCCTACACAGAATGCAGTGGTTTCACTAGATCCAAATGATCCACCTGATGCCAGAGTCGTGCTTCCATCGGTCAGGCTGTAAGAGCCACTTCCATAAGAGCAGCAGATACCATCACCGTAAGAATCATTGATCACAAAATCATAGCATCCTGCATCCAGATCAATGTCAACACTGATAGTTGATCCATCAGGCTGTGAAGGATATGTTCCACCAGAAGCAACAGTTGTCGATCCATCCATGATTGCCCAGCTGGTTTCCTCTGGATAGTTATCAAAATTCAATGTTAGAGTCACAGTAGTTGGCAGACTACCAGCTGTAACAGAAAGGTCATCGATAGCTATATCACTGGACCATCCATTTCCGGTCGTTCCAACCATTCTCAACTTCACATCACCTCCAAGGTAAGAAGAAAGGTCAACATTGACAGCCTGCCATGAGTTGCCCTGATTGCCTGACAGTGTCCAAACATTTGTCCAACTGTTTCCATCCGTAGAAGCCTGAGCTGTAAGCGAACCTACATTGCTTCCATACATGTGATACTGGAATGAGAAAGTTGCACTTGTCTCACCGGAAAGATCAAAGCATGGGCTTTCAAGGATGGCCGTTGCATTGCTGCCAATCTGTCCTGCACTTCCATTGGTAGATGCTTCAAGAAACATATAATAAGAGCCTTCCACTGCTGAGCTTGGTCCTGTGTTTGATGAAGGGGTTCCGTTTGCATCACGCACCCAGTTACCATCATCACCGGTAATTTGGGTCCATCCGTCATTGCTTTCGAAACCTTCGCTATATGGAAGAGTCTCGGTTGAAGAACACGTCATTCCTGGAGTCTGAGTGGTCACATTTACAGCATTACTTGCTGCAGACGCGTTTCCTGCAGCATCTTTTGCAGTCACAGTGAAAGTATAAGAAGTACCAGCGGTAAGTCCTGTCACATTGGCTGTTGTGCTTGTAACTGTTCCAATGTTAGTAGACCCTTGATACACATCGTAACCGGTTACTCCTACATTGTCTGTCGAAGCAGTCCAGTTCAGTGTTAAAGTAGTCTCAGTCACATTAGATGCAGTCAGGTTCGTAGGAGCAGTTGGAGCTTCGGTATCTCCACCACCTCCGGTGATGTTTACCGTATAATCTTCAACTTCGCCATACTGGAATGACTCGCATGAAGTTGGAATACCATTATATTTCATAGATACTCTCATTCTAGTATTCCCTTCTACCGCACTGCTTGGTACAGTGAAGTTTCCTGAAACCGGAGAGGTTTGCGTAGCAGACTGTGTCCATACTTGCTCCCCTGAATCTGTGAAGTCACCATCCTTGTTATAATCGATCCATACACTATATGCTTCGTTATAAACTGTTCCAGTCCATGTTGGAGTCACGGTGATAGTAGCAGATGCATTTTTAGCAAGATTAGTAGACTGACCAGTGAAGTCGCCATATCCTCCTGAAGATGCACCTGTGCTATTGTCAATGCTTCCAATTTGAACTCTGCTGATATATTCATCATTGGTGTTGTTTCCATTGGATGAACAGTAGTTTAGTTGAACTTCAGTTGTAGTGAAGTTTATTGAACTGGAATATGACGATGTAGAACTATCCGGACACTTACTTCTTACCTGTGCTTCATACTGCGTTTGTGGAGTTAATCCAGAAAGGTTAAAAGATGTACCCGTCGCAGCTACAGTTGTCCAGGTAGAAGTACCTGTTTGTCTGTATCTCATATCATAAGTCGCATTCGCAACAGCGTTCCACGAAACAGTGGCTGTGCTGGAACCAACATTCGATGAAGATAGTCCTGTTGGAGTAGTTGCATTACAAACCGGAGGTGTGCCTGTTACGCCTGTTACCACAAGTGAGAAATTTTGGCTTCCGCCGGAAAGTGAACCTTTGTGAGTAACTGTAATGGTATAAGATCCAGAAGCTCCGGAAATATCCACTCGCTCATAAGGATCTACATTATTATCTCCGGTATTGTTAGAGTTGATTCCTGTAAGTCTGTATGGACTATAAGTAGAACCTCCTTTTGTTACACGGATATCAAGATCATTGACCAAAACCGGAGTGGTTTGGTTAGCTGTTCCAGTATTTGCGGTTCCGGCAGGATCTGTCCATGAAATAGAAGCCATCAGTGGACTACTTCCATCAGAGTCAACATTCAATGTATAAGAACCTCCGTTAGAAAGTGAAAGCTCATCAATGATTGCGCCATTGCCATTATCAGAAATTGCTTCTGCAGCTGCCTTGGCATTTAAAAGTCCCCAGCCGTAAACAACATCAGGACCGGAAACACCAGCGTCATCCGCCGTATGCAAAGCCAGCCCTTTCAATGTTGCAGCTCTCATGAAGCTACCATTTACATTGTTGTAGTGCTGCTGAAGAAGTAATAAAGTTCCGGTCACATTGGGAGAAGCCATGGAAGTACCTGAAATAGAATTGTAAGCAACATCACTGTTGTCATAGGTAGAATAAACACCTGTTCCGTTTCCGGTAATATCCGGCTTGATTCTGTAATCATCCGTTGGGCCTTCACTACTGCTGCTATTGATCACAACAGAATTAAATGAACCGTCGTTGTTTACGTTGGCATCCTGACCATTTGCAACCACCATGTTGTTTTTGGATGTTGAATGACCAGTTAATTTATCGTAAGAGGATTGACCTGCAAGTGGGTTTCCGTTTGATGAATTATCGTTACCATCGTTACCTGCAGCAACCACCATTAAGTAATAAGGTGAATTGTACATCAACGCATCCCAATCTCTGGATTCTTCCAAATAAGCACCAAAGTACCAGTCAGGTACCAGGTTAGCCCTGTATCCATACGAGTGATTAGAAATTAACATACCATTAGCAGCCTCAGTGGTTGCTTCCGAAAGATCATTGTTCCAATCATGCGTAAGGGCCAGTCCTCTTGGAGCCATACCTTTTGCTGCAGCTTGTACGCCAGAAGCAACGATAGTTCCCGTTACATGCTGAGCATGGAAGCTATTTCCATTCAGTCCGGTAACACCATCATTGATGGTAACCCTGTTGTTTCCACCAGGGCCGTCAAACTCCTGGTGAGTAACTCTCGTAGGTCCTCCATCCCAAACATGAGCAGTCATATTCTGCCCATCCAGACTAAGGCCAAGGGATCCACCAATATTTAGATGATCTGCTCTCGTCGAACGAGCAGCATCTTCATTATAAATGGTGTAATAGATTGGATGACCATCTCTTGAGACTGCCACCAATTCATCAACAGATCCATCTGAATTTGCTTTGAGGATTTCCCAACCTCGGAGTGAAGCCATATTAATTGCTTCGGCTCTTCGGCTCTCTTCTTTTGCTCTGAAGTTTTGATTGAGTTGGGTAAGTTTTGATTTGTCGTACTTGTTGCTAATCTCTTGCCTTTGCTGTGGAGTTTGGGCAAAAGTAATAGTTGTGGACATGGCAAAGGCGAGCAACATCGCCTTAACCTGTCGCTTGTTTCTTCTCATAATAAAACGATTAGGTTATCAATTAATCCGACGAATATAAAGGTATTTTTCTGGCACTTCCAACAAGCTTTGCATCTAAAATACAAAATCAAAATATTAAGTATAATATTAATAAATTTTCAGTATTTTATTTTGATAATCACAATTTGCTATCTAAAATGACTTATTAATTGCATTAATAAAGGATATAACTGTATTATCAAATGATAATAAATGTTTCACTGTGTCGATTAACACAGTATTATCATAGATGAATTCCTTAAATTGTGGTTGCATTTAGATTCAAGAATAAATAATAACATTATGTGTAATAATTTTCTGGTAATAATTTTCTCAACATGCTTGTTATCAACCTCTTGCATTGGTCAAAAACAAGAACAAAACATGGGTTTACTAAAAGGAACCATAGGAATTTATGAAGGTAACTGCATGCCTGGTCCTGGTGTGCCACCGTGCGAACCGAGACCAATTGTTACGACGGTTTTTATTACTCGGCTAAATGAAAAATTTGATTGGGACTTGCTTGTGGATAGTGTAAGATCAAATACCGATGGAACCTATTCGATCAAATTGAGAGAAGGTGATTACAGTCTCTTTTTAAGAGATGGTAATAGTTTTGCTTGTGATTTTATTCAATGCCCGGAAACATGCTACTGCCAACCATTTAAGATTATTGATGACTCAACTACTGTAATAGATGCTAATCTTGACCATGCAAATTGGTAGATTATAAGTTCTTGTGTGTTCCATCGCAAAAACCAGGGTTGCTGGTGTGCTTGCACATGCATAGATATGTTGTCTTTGTTTCTTCAGCTTTGAAAACTTTCGGAGAAAACTCTGTGCCAGAATGTGAACCATCACAATATGGTTGATTAGAGGATTGACCACATGCACACCATGCATAGGTTTTTCCTTCCTCCAGTTCTACGGCTTTTGGTTGCTTATCTGCTATGGTAGGCTTATTCATACTGTCAACATTGTTAGTTATATACATAAGCAGATAAAAACCATAATTGTTTCATTTATTCTAAAAACATCTAATTCTCATCCTTCCGTTCTACCAACAAAACGAAACCTTCATCCAACATCAAGTATCCTTGTTCATAGCAGAATCGGTAGGTATCCCCTGCTTTGGTAGTATAGCTATTCGTATAAAAATCGAAATCGAATCCTTTCTTTAGTAACTTATCTTTATGCGACTTCTTTTTTCCTTCCGGGTTCAATTCTTGTAGTATTCTCCTATTCTTGGCGAGTGTATTATTCACATTTCGCATATAGTTAGTTGCGGCGGAATTCACCTTGTTGTTGAATGCATTTCGACAGGCATCTGAGCAAAATTTTTTATCAACCCGACCATGAACTGCTCTCCCGCATTCAGGACATTTTCTATTTTCCATAATTCTAAAGTATTGATTTACAGATATAAATCCAATTACAAACGACTACAAACGGATAATAAATGACTACAAAGGCAACTATATACAAAGTGGGACAAAGTCATAAAGTTGGGTTACTGAGACGGGGCTTGTCTCTTTAAAATTTGTAGTCAATCAGTCGTTCTTTTGAGGTCAGAACCTCCAGGGATTTTAAGTCCCAATACTAGACTTATGGAATCAAAGAACTAATCATAGGTGGCTAATAGTTTGTCTCTACATTTTCGAGGCTCTTAGCCGTACGTCCTGAAACGTTCCTACCAATCTATTCTATTTCTTTTGATCTGCTCGATCGCTTCTTCACTTGATAACTTAGGAGCATTAGCAAGATACTCTAAAGCCTTTCGGGTGTTCTCCCTCTGATACTCATTTCTTTCTATATCTGTAATACTCATACTTACGCATTAACCACAGTCCTAACACAACCATTCCGATCAGTAGGGCTATGTCGTACCAATTCATTTCTTTTCTTTCTCCTTTTTAGGAACGGACACCTTTAGAACTTCTTCTAAAGTTCCTTCGATTTGGAGCTTTTCTTCGTACTTACCCTTTCTCTCCTTCTTCTCCTTTTTGCTCATCTGATTCTTTGTTTAAAATGTCCTTTACTTCTTTCATTAGATTGCCCTCTTCAATCCTATGACGAATTGCTTTAGCTGCTAACTTGGCTTGTGGTGATGACTTGTCTTTCATAATACAATGATAACGAAAAGCCAGTCGTTAAACTGGCCTCCCTGTCAATCTCTTATAACTAAGAGGGCTTTCGCTATCCTCTAGGAACTTCACAAACTTGCCCTCTTCACCTAGCAATCGGTTATTGAACCTAGCTGCAAACTCGTCTAAGTATCTCTCTAAATGCTTATCACTTACAGAGTGATAAATACCATACAAGCCTCTCTTTAGTATGCTCCAAAAGTTCTCAATGGTGTTAGTGTGAACGTCACCAGCTACATAAACATTCAGAGCATGTTTAACAGTTGCATGGTCGTAAGTTCTACCTAGAGAAGCATATCCTCTAAACTCGTCAGTATAGAGCTTAGAACCTTTAGGAACGTGCTTCTCGATAAATGCTACCATATTCTCTTTAGTAGCGTTAGGAACGTGCTTAAGAACTACTTTGCCGTTTCTCTCAATCACTCCTAAAACGGCTCTTTTGTCTTTGTATGGTGAACCATCATTAGTTAATAGCTTATTGTCTGCGGATCTTCTTTTATTGAAGTGCTTATTTTGATCCTTTTGCCCGATATACGCCTCGTCTGCTTCAACTGCACTTTTCTCACCTAACATAGTAGGTGCTTTGTCTTTCAGCATTTCTCTAATTCTATGAAGTACGAACCAAGCAGTCTTTTGGGTAACTCCTACTTGTCTAGCTAACTGAACAGAACTAACACCTTTGGAACTGGAAGTAGCTAAGTAGATAGCTGCAAACCATACACGGAAAGGAATCTTAGAGTTTTCAAAGATCGTTCCTGTTCTTACTGTGAACTTCTTGTGGCACTCCTTTTCTCTGCACTTATAACCACGATTAGTCTTGTACGGCTTAACCGATCCGCAATGTGGACAAGCTGGCTCGTCACCCCATCGGATGTTTTCATAATACTCAACTGCTTTGGTTTCGTCAGAGAAGTATGTAAGTAGGTCGACTATGCTTTTGAAGTTCATAACTATTAGCGTTTAACAATAGTGTAAAGATACATCTTGTCCCATTAAATACCTAATATTTAATAAAAAATATATCTATATCTTATTGACGCTCAGTGCGTTTCCAGTTCGCATGACACTTGATTTAAAACGCATGACGTATTTTTTATTAAATTCGCATGAAATGGCATGGAGTAAACCTAAATATTCAAAAAGAGAAGTTAATAGAGCTGGGGAGGCTTTATTGAGAGAAGACTGCTCAGAAGATCAGCTTAACCACACCTATAGCGTTATTAATAATTGGAGGACATGCCACAATTTTCCTCTCAATACATTTCAAATACGTCTTAGAAGAGAGGCTAAAAAAGTAGATGAAAGCGCTTTAGTGGGGCAAAGAATAAAGCGTTTAAGTTCTATTAAGTCCAAGTTAGAGCGAATAAGTGGATTGAATTTAGCTCAAATACAAGATATTGGCGGTTGTAGAGCTATTGTAAAAAATGTTACTTGCTTACACGAGATTACTAATGTTTACACAAGTAGATTTTCTCGAGGATTAAAACATCAATTACATTCAGTCGATGACTATGTTTTCGAGAAACCAAGATTTACAGGGTACCGTAGTGTGCATCTAGTATATAAATATTTAAGCGATAAAAATAAGGTTTACAATAGTCTAAAAATCGAAATTCAACTTAGAACACTATGGCAACACGCATGGGCTACTGCGGTTGAAACAATTGATTCTTTTACTAATCAGAACCTTAAATTAGGTGGTGGAGATCAAGATTGGAGAAGGTTTTTTTCTCTTATTAGTTCGGTAATTGCCTTGAAGGAAGGAACTCCTATAGTTCCTACTACATCAAATGACATTTTTGCCCTTAAAGATGAAATAATTGCTTTAGAGAGTAAACTGGATGTTATAAATATGTTAGAGGGCTTTAGTACAGCTATTAATCTAACACAAGACTTTACAACGAGATACCGGAAAGGATACTTTATAATTGAACTAGACCCAGAAGAAAAATTGATAGATATTTTCTCATATCCATCTGGATCAAAAGGGTTGAATAGAGCATCAGAAGATTACTTGCGATTAGAAAGATTAAACAGATTGACAAATAAAAATATTGTCCTTGTTTCATCTGATAGTATTGACACCTTGCGACTTACTTATCCAAATTACTACGCTGATACATCTAGGTTCGTAGCATTATTACGTGAAACAATTGAAAAACCAAATCAGCTAAGCCTTTTTGATTCCTAATCAAAAAGATTAAGCTCGTGTCCCACTTTGTATATAGTTGCCACTACAAACATTTAAAAACCGAATCACCTATCCAAGCCTCCCAACCTTTGCTATCGTCAAACGACACATTCATCTACCATCAGGTGAATTTTTAACAATTATAAATTTTTATATCATGACAAGTTTAAAAAACAGCGTACAACTAATTGGTAGATTAGGTAACGAACCAGAAGTAAGAACTTTTGACAGTGGGAAGAAAATGGCAACATTCTCTCTTGCAACAAATGAAACCTACTACAACAACAAGGGTGAGAAAGTGGAAGACACGCAGTGGCACAACATTGTAGTTTGGGGTAAAAAAGCAGATGTGGTAGAAAACTATCTAAAGAAAGGAAGTGAAATCGCCATGGAAGGCAAGCTTATCAATCGATCGTATGAAAAGGATGGTGAGAAAAAATACATCACTGAAATCAATCTGAATGAACTCCACATGATGGGGAAAAAAGATTAAGAAAAAAAGAAGCTACCCTCAAAGGGGTCGCTTCTTCAGTTTTATTGATGTATTTAAGAAACTGTGTGTGGTCTGGGTATAAAACTCGGTAGTATCTAGAAAACTGTGTAAGTGAGGTCTGGGGTAATAAACTCAGGCCTTTTTATTTATCTTCAATACACAGTTAAAAATGAAATCAAAAAATGCACCTTTTACCTGACTTACTCTTTATACGTATGTGCAGGTTGACATCCACAATACGATTACCCTCTGGCTTTTAAGGACTATCCCTTAATGGACACCCCACAGCTTCTACCTTGATAGAAAATATAAGTTTGTACATATCCGATTGCAGTTTTCGTTCAACCATAAAATTGCGGATCCTTTTTTTGAACACCTTCTTTCGATTCGCCCAGTTACAGAGAAAAATTATCTAATAAGGATTCTAAGCCTCTTTCATCAACTTAGTATATTCCTGCATGACATACCGGATTGAACGATAGGAATCATGTAGTGCGACTCGAACCTGCTCTAAATCCATCCATTCCACTTTCTTGATCCCCTCCCCTTTCTGAGGTGCCATCAGTTTGTCATCTACGCAATGCATGGCGTACCAATGAGTCTTTTTGAGGATATACTTCTTTTTAGTGGTGTAAGTATGCCAGACAGCATCAATCTCTTTGTCAATCACTCCCTTTACGCCTGTCTCTTCTTCTACTTCACGTATGGCACACTCTTCTATAGATTCTCCCTTATCCACCTTGCCTTTAGGAATATCCCAAACCTTACGACGATAGATCATCAGAAGCTTACCATCTTTTTCCACAATACCCCCAGCGGCTTCTATCACCTTGAACTTGCTCTTGAGGTAATTAATAAGTGCCCGTTTTTCCCGGGATGAAATGAAAATCGAATGGACTTTTTTGAGCTTTTTATCTGTCATAAGTTTAAGTAGTCCGTCTATCTGATCGAATGTAGCATTCATAATCAAAGTATCATCTACCAGTACGTCCGGCACAATGGTCTCAAACTCCCGCACAATCAGCCCATACGCCCGATTCATGTTCACTTTCTTTTCAGAAAGGATATAAACCGGGATGTCATTTATAAAAATCTTCATCGTACAGAATTACCTAGGCAATTAAACTATAAATTAAAAATCAAACAAGCCTTCAGTATTATTGATGGGTAATTTTGGAGTTTTATTTTTGTACCCCATGAGCATCAAAATTTACAATCCTAAACTAGCCGATGAGATCGCGGCAGATCTTTTAAAAATTGGAGCAATAAAATTAAGCCCCGAGAAGCCTTTTACATGGGCCTCAGGATGGAAATCTCCTATTTATTGTGATAATCGATTAAGCCTATCCTTCCCGGATGTCCGATCAAAAATAAAAACCGCACTTTCGTTGGCCATTTCCAATTCATTTGATGGGATTGATGTTATAGCTGGAGTTGCGACAGCCGGAATACCGCAAGGCGCATTAGTAGCCGAAGACCTAGGCCTTCCTTTTATTTATGTTCGATCAAAATCTAAAGGACATGGGTTGCAAAATATGATCGAGGGTAAAATTGATAAAGGACAAAAGGTACTTTTAATTGAAGACCTTGTTTCCACTGGTGGTAGCTCGCTAGCTGCTGCTGAGGCACTCCGTGAGGCTGGAGCTGAAGTTGTTGGGATGATGGCTATTTTCACTTACGGCTTCCAGGTTTCAGAGGATAACTTTCAGGAAAAAGGGGTTAATCTGGTAGTACTTAGTGACTACAACCATCTACTTGATCATGCGCAGGATGAACGCATGTTTGAGAACGAGGTACTCAAAACCCTAAAGGAGTGGCGCGAAAACCCCGGAAATTGGAAATCTTAGTCATTTATTGATTAAACCGTCATCGAAATGCTATTGAGACAATAGCCTGTATTCTACACTCTCGTATTATTAGTGGCGGAGTTCTCTTAAAAAATCGTGAAATAATGAAACTACTCCACTACCTGCACCTTCATCATATTAGTATGTCCATGCCAGTGCTGAGGCATAGATGCAGTATTAATAAAAATATCTCCCTTCTTCAAATGGCCGGTTGCTACAAGTTTCTGCTCAATTTGCTCCAATGTCATGTCTATATTGTCCTGCGTATCAAAATAGAAAGTCTTCACGCCCCAAACCAGGTTCATTTGTCTAAGCAGTTTTTCATTATTTGTAAATAGATAAACTGAAGATTTCGATCGGTGCATGGCAGTTCTGAAGCCAGTATATCCTGATTTAGTCATGCAAACAAGTGCTCTAGCTGAAGTATTTTCTGCCAATCGACATGCCGCTCTAATTAATAAATCGTTCATGCGGGTAGACGACTCAAACTGTTTGTCGTAGTACTTGTTGTAGATCGAATCGGCTTCTTTTTCGACTGCCATTATCGTTTCAGACATGGCTTGTACTGCCTCAACCGGATATTTGCCTGCAGCAGATTCTGCACTAAGCATCAAAGCATCTGCGCCATCCATTACAGCATTTGCCACATCATTTGTCTCGGCCCGTGTCGGTCGTGGATTTTCAATCATGCTCTCCATCATTTGAGTTGCAATAATTACCGGTTTGGCTGCCTGATTACATTTCTCCACTATTTTCTTTTGCCAGATAGGTACGTCATGCATCGGAATTTCCACCCCCAGGTCGCCCCTGGCAACCATGATGCCATCAGATTCTTCTATGATATCATCAATGTTTCTCAATGCTTCCGGCTTTTCAATCTTGGCAACAATTTTTGTCTTTTTGCCAGCTTTATCAATGATGGCTCTTAAAGCACGGATATCATCTGCTTTCCTAACAAAACTCAAAGCTACCCAATCGACATTCTGCTTGAGGCCAAAAGCTAAATCTTCCAAATCTTTTTCTGTCAATGAAGGTGCCGAAACGTTAGTGTCCGGCAGGTTGATGCCCTTTCTAGACTTCAAAATACCACCATAGATCACCTCCGTTATAACCTCGTCATCAGAGACAGATATTGTTTTCAACTCGAGGTTTCCATCGTCTATGAGAATAGTATCTCCCGGTTTAACATCATTTACAATCTCCTTATAAACAGTGCTCACTCTTTCCGAGGTGCCTTCGATCTCCTCATCGGTACTGATTACAAGTCTTTGACCCTCCTTTATTTCCACTCCATTGTCCTTCACCGAGCCAACACGTATTTTAGGTCCCTGTAAGTCCTGAAGAATAGCCAGGTTTAATTCGGTCTCGGTATTTACCTCATGTATATGCTGAATCACTTTAACATGATCAGCATGGCTTCCATGAGAAAAATTAAGGCGAAGCACATTTGCACCTGCATCTGCCAATTCCCTTATTGTTTCTTTGTTATTGCTGGCCGGACCAATAGTTGCTACAATTTTTGTCCGTTTATTAATAGGCATTTGATTCATTCAGTAAAGCAGGTTTTCTTTCGATTTTAAAGTATCAAAATTAAGCCTCATTGCATACTCGATGATAGGAATTTCTTTAATTCTTACACTAACGTTTTCGGAGGTCAGCTCATGCGTTTGATCTTTGAATTTCAGTAAATAGTCAAACTGTTTTAATTCTGGCATCAGTAATTGACTTTTAATGCTACCACTTCCTACCAGCTTATTCTGTAGAAGCTCGAAAAGTACATACTCAGTTTCATACAAATAATTCGAGATCAAAATGGAAGTATTGTCGGCATACTCTATCCTTATATCCTCTTGCTTGATTAGAGATATATCCAAAGATTGATTTAGATGCCAGGCCAGCTTGTACTCTTTTTTATTACAAACCAGACCAAACAATTCAAAATCAATTGAGTAGCCACCATCTAATTTGTTTTTCTTCATATTATGTGCAAGCTAAGACCTAAATTAGCAACACAGATGTATTGACCTACTAATTTGATTTTAGTTTGAGAATATATTTCTTTGCATCTCATTTTATAACCAAACATTACAAAAATGTCTGAAATAGCACAAAAAGTAACGTCAATCATAATTGACAAACTAGGTGTAGAAGAGTCTGAGGTAACTCCAGAAGCAAGCTTCACCAATGATTTAGGAGCTGACTCACTTGATACCGTTGAGTTGATCATGGAATTTGAAAAAGAATTCAATATTTCTATACCGGATGACCAGGCTGAAAACATTGCAACAGTAGGTCACGCTATCTCTTACCTGGAAGAAAACGTTAAGTAAGTCAACCAACTTAGCTTATAAAATTTATGGAATTAAAACGAGTCGTTGTAACCGGAATTGGTGCCCTTACCCCTTTGGGAAATACTAAAGATGAATATTGGGATTCTTTAGCCAAAGGAGTAAGTGGTGCGGCTCCTATTACTCGTTTTGATACCGAAAAATTCCGCACAAAATTCGCCTGTGAGGTAAAAGGATTTGAGCCAACCGATTTTCTGGACCGTAAAGAAGCCAGAAAAATGGACCCAAACACCCAATACGGAATGGTTACGGGTGAGGAGGCCATCAATGATTCAGGGATGGATCTGGATAGTGTTGACAAATCCCGAATAGGTGTAATTTGGGGATCAGGGATTGGAGGATTTAGTACGTTCCAGGACGAAATGATCAATTTCGCAAAGGGGGATGGCACTCCAAGATTCAATCCATTCTTTGTTCCTAAAATGATTGCAGATATTACTCCCGGACTATTGTCCATCAAGTATGGATTCATGGGACCAAATTTCGCAACTGTTTCCGCTTGTGCGTCTTCCAACAATGCCATTACTGATGCCTACGCTTACATCCAGCTCGGAAAAGCAAATGCTATTCTAACAGGTGGATCTGAAGCAGGTGTCATTGAATCAGGTATTGGTGGATTCAACGCAATGAAAGCCCTTTCCGAAAGGAATGATTCTCCGGAAACAGCTTCCAGACCTTATGACAAAGACAGAGATGGATTTGTACTGGGAGAAGGTGCAGGAGCTATCATGCTGGAGGAGCTGGAGCATGCAAAAGCAAGAGGAGCAAAAATTTACGCAGAGGTACTTGGTAGTGGTATGTCTGCTGATGCTTATCACATCACGCAACCACATCCCGAAGGAACTGGAATTGAGCTGGTGATGAGAAATGCACTGGAAGATGCCGGACTTAGTGCTGACAAGATAGACTACCTTAATACACATGGTACTTCAACTCCATTAGGAGATGCTGGTGAAATCAAAGCTGCCCAACGTGTATTCGGTGGTAATGCAGCTAAAATGAATATCAGCTCTACCAAATCCATGACAGGCCACTTACTAGGTGCCGCAGGAGCTGTAGAGTTCATTGCCTGTCTTATGGCATTAGAAAAAGGAATCGTTCCGCCAACCATTAATCATTTCACGGACGATCCGGAAATTGATCCGAATCTGAACCTGACATTTAATAAGGCACAAGAGCGTGAAGTCAATATTGCTATGAGCAATACTTTTGGATTTGGAGGACATAATACCTCTATTATTATCGGTAAATACAACGGATAAGTGTCATCGTTTCCGAAAAGATTATCGGGCCGACTTCTTAATTCTTTCAAATCTGAAAAAAAACTTCGCCAGTCTTTCGGACTGATCACTGGTAGATCCCCTATTAATCTCGCTCTTTACAAGCAAGCGATGCGACACAGCAGTGTAGCCGCCATCAATGATCAGGGAATCAAAAATTCCTATGAACGACTCGAATATCTTGGAGATGCTATTCTGGGTATGATCATCGCAGAACACCTATATCGCACTTATCCTTTCAAAGAAGAAGGGTTTCTCACGGAAATACGTGCTAAAATAGTCAACAGGGAATCACTCAATCGGTTGGGCCAAAAAATTGGCTTGAAAGAACTGGTTCAATACAATCAAAGTTCTCGCGCTCACCGTTCTGTCTACGGAGATTGTATGGAAGCTTTAATCGGAGCGGTATACCTGGACCATGGATTTAAATTCTGTAAAAGGTTTATCATCAAGAAACTAATAAAGCCTCATTATGATCTTGATGAATTGATCTCCAGAACAACCAACTTCAAGAGCAGACTGCTGGAATGGTCACAAAAAGAGGGTAAAGACTTGCGTTTTGAGATCATCTCTGAAGAGGATCGAAAATTTACTGCTCAGGTGTTTCTCAATGACGCACCAAAAGCCAAAGGTTTTGGTTTTAGCAAGAAGAAAGCGGAACAAGATGCTGCTCAGAAAACCTATGAGCAACTTAACTTAGACGAATGAGTCGAAAACTAAAACTTGCAGGTGCGTGCCTCAACCAGACTCCAATTGACTGGGATAATAACCTTCGAAACATAAAGTCAGCGATTGATGAAGCGAAAAGTGCGGGAGTGGACATTTTATGCCTTCCGGAGCTGTGCATTACTGGTTATGGTTGCGAAGATTTGTTTTTTAGTCAATGGCTTCCTGAAAAAGCATTAGAAAAACTAATCGATATTATCCCCCTTATTAAGGAAATCGCTGTTACTGTAGGTTTGCCTGTTCGGTTCGATAACCAAATTTACAATACTACCTGCTTCATAGCTGATGGTGAGATAAAAGGCTTCTACGCCAAACAAAAACTTGCTAATGCCGGAGTTCATTACGAACCTAGGTGGTTCACTCCATGGACAACAGGTGAAATCAACCGTTTAACAATCGACGGAAAAGAGTTTCCTTTCGGGCATATCCAAATTGATCATAAAGGAATCTCCATTGCTTTCGAAATCTGTGAAGATGCATGGCAAGAAGATCGACCGTGTGAACACCTTGATCAAAAAGTAGACTTGGTTCTTAATCCAAGCGCTTCCCACTTTGCCTTCAAAAAAGCTCATTTTAGAGAAGAGTTAGTGGTAGAAAGTTCAAAAAAGTATAATTGTATATACCTGTATGCAAACCTGTTAGGTAATGAGGCCGGTCGCATGATCTATGATGGGGACATCTTAATCGCACAAAAAGGAAAGCTGATTGGTAGAAATCATCGGCTGTGGTTTCATGATTATCGACTACTTACAGTAGACGTAGATTTTGATGCTAACACTGCAGTTTCAAACATAAAACCGGATTATGAGAGCCAAAATGAGGAATTCGCGCATGCTGCCTCGCTCGCTTTATTCGATTATTGCAGAAAAAGTCGGAGCAATGGTTTTGTACTATCACTAAGCGGTGGAGCTGATTCCAGCACGATTGCAACACTGGTGAGTTTTGCTATTCGTACCGCTTTGAATCAGCTAGGAAAGGCTGAGCTGGAACTAAAAATGGGCTTTCGGTTAGATGGAGCAACTACCGAGACCATTACAGAGCAATTGTTGACAACTGCTTATCAGGCCACTAAAAACTCCTCTGAGGATACGTTCAATTCCGCCAAACATTTAGCTGGTAGTTTGGGGGCAAAATTTTATGGCTGGGAGATTGATTCCGAAGTTGATCAGTATCGGTCGACGATCGAAGCGGCTATAGGGAGAAAACTAACCTGGGAACAAGATGACATTGCACTACAAAACATACAGGCTCGGGCTCGTTCGCCGATCATTTGGATGTTAGCCAACCTCGAAAACAAGCTATTATTAGCTACCTCTAACCGAAGCGAGGGAGATGTCGGGTACGCAACAATGGATGGCGACACAAGTGGTAGCATCTCTCCTATTGCCGGAGTGGACAAACACTTCATACTACAATGGTTGAAATATGCCGAAGAGGAGCTTGGATTCAAAGGGCTGAAAGAAGTGAATGCTCTCACGCCCACTGCTGAACTACGTCCGGAAGATCAGCACCAAACAGATGAGGATGACCTGATGCCTTATGAGGTCCTTATGAAAATAGAAAGGGAAGCCATTCTAAATGGCCGCTCACCAAAGCAGGTTTTTGATATCCTTAAAATAGAGTATGATCAAGAAACGCTGAAAAGTTGGCTAAAGAAATTTTTTCAGCTATGGACCCGAAACCAATGGAAGCGTGAGCGTTATGCTCCCAGCTTTCATTTTGATGACTTCAATATTGATCCCCGATCCTGGTATCGCTTCCCAATTTTGAGTGGAGGGTATAAAGATGAGTTGGAGAAGCTTTGATGTTTTACGAATGGCCTCCTCCGACCATCGAGCCGTTGAAATCATTGCAGTTATAATCACTGCGACGGGGAAGTTTCTCTTCTACGATATATGGGATCAAAGGCTCCTATTCATCATATTAATCTTCGGTTTTTGGAGTGTCTATTTAGTTCGCAGAGTTAGGCAATCACCATCGGTTCTTACCAAATGGGGATTTAGAACTGATAATTTCATGGCGGTTTTGAACAAGATTTTACCTTTTGGCCTTTTGGCATTGATGGCCTGTTTGATTGTTGGAACACTACAAGGAACGCTCAATCCGCATTGGCATATCATTCCACTCCTCTTTCTATATCCAATATTTGGTGTCCTTCAACAGTTTCTTCTGATGGCACTTGTGGCAGGGAATCTCCAGGATTTAAACCGATACAAACATCGCACAATCATTGTGCTCTCAGCAATCTTGTTTGGGCTATTGCATTTCCCCTACTGGTGGCTCATGATTGGTACCTTTATTCTGGCCTTGTTTTACACTTATGTCTATCTAAAAAACAGAAACCTATATATCCTGGGGATTTTCCATGGCTGGCTTGGAGCCATCTTCTACTATACTGTAGTAGATAAAGACCCCTTTCTCGAAGTATTCGGTTTTTTGCTTAAGTAGCCATTCAAAAGATTGTCTTCAGAAATACATTTCGCAGCAAAACATCGTAAGTCAGCTAACAAATCTTAAACAGCCCGTATTTTAGAGAAATTAATCCTGAACTATCATGAAATATGTCTTGAGCATCACTTTCGCCTTTCTTTCAATTTCATCATTTTGTCAGGATAATGATACCACTGACATATTTGATGATTTCAATAGCTTTATGCTGAATGAAGTTGTATTTGGTTTGGTAGATTATAAAACGTTACAAAAAGAGCCCAACGAGTTAAATGACCTTGTAAATCAAATAGCGAATTATAACACATCTAACCTATCCATTGATCACCGAACTGCTTTTTATATCAATGCATACAATATCCTGGTAATCAAACAAATTACGGATAACTATCCTGTAAACAGTCCAATGGATATTCAAGGTTTTTTTAAGGTCAATACATTTACAGTGGCTGGGGAAATCCTGACTTTGGATGCAATAGAGTTTACCAAGCTCATTGGTCCTACGAAAGATCCACGTATTCACTTCGCATTGGGTTGTGGTGCGAGAAGTTGTCCTTTCCTGTATGACAATGCTTTCTATCCGGACAAGCTTCAGGAGCAGCTAAATTTCCGTACAGAATTGATTATAGACCGTCCTAATTATGTCCATGTAGATAAAAAGAGTAAGAAGGTTGTTTTAAATAAGATTTTCGATTGGTATGGGGATCAATTTAGTTCTAATGCGGGTTCTCTTATTAAATACGTAAATAAATACCGGTTTTATAAGGTTCCTGAAGATTATGCAGTAGAGTTTCAAGAGTACGACTGGACATTAAATGATCGCTAGGGAGTAAGGGAATTAATGGGTTAGGTGTTTATACCTATAACCTAACCATGAAAAATCGAAAGCAAATATTAATTCTCTTTGGAGGGATTATAGTAGCTGTTTTACTCATTATATCCAATCTCCGATCAAAAGAAGTGAATGGGAAAGACATAGCACCAACCTCACAAAAAAAACCTCATCCACCGTCAGGTGAACAAGGCTTCTTTGATTCTTTCTTATTAGAATTAGTTTCCTAATTTGAACAGACTGTAGCCTAGATAAATTTGGAAGGTTTTGTTTTTGTATTCAAACGTAGGATCATCAATACTATCACCGTTATCAGATAAACTAAATACGTACCTCGCTCCAACTTGTAATCCGAAAGGAGCATCCCATCCAGCTCCCAGGGCAGCACTTAAATCACTGTTTTTGAATGACTCTTTGATATCATCTCCATCCCCATCTTTTGCGTTTGTCAACATTCCAAACTGAGGACCAGCTTGAAGATTAAGACCAGCAGGAAGATAGAACTTCAACATAACAGGAATATTCACATAGCTAAGATCTATGTCATTTCCATCCACGTTAGCTCCTTGCTTGGAGAACAATAATTCGGGTTGAATTCCAATATTCGTCAATTTGATCAATCCATAAGCACCTACATGGTATGAAGTAATTCCATCGGCATTAAGATTGTCACCACTAGCATTTGCAAAGTTGGCACCTCCTTTCAAGCCTATTCCGATTGATGCCTGGCTAAATGCCACAACTGAGAAAAGCGCTAATGATAATGTTAATAAAGTCTTTTTCATAATTGTTTTTCGTTTTGTATTAGTAAAGTAAAAGATGCTATACACCTAAATAAAAAGACACAAAAAAAGGGTGTGTGACACCCCTTTTTTTAAAAATTTTGTATTTACAATGCTACTCCAATAAAGGACTTAAACGCAAGTCCCATCAACCCGGTTATGAGCATTGTGATTCCAAGTCCCTTCAATCCATCCGGAACATGTGAATACTTCAGTCGCTCCCTGATAGCTGCCAATGCAATAATGGCCAGGAAGAAGCCTGTCCCTGATCCAAATCCGAATGCAGTAGCTTCTACCATGGTATAATCTCGTTGCACCATGAAAAGTGATGATCCCAGAATTGAGCAATTTACGGCTATTAGTGGAAGAAAAATCCCTAACGAACCATATAGTGAAGGAGAGAATTTTTCAATGATCATCTCCACTAACTGTACCATCGCTGCTATTACTGCAATGAAAATGATGAACTGAAGGAATGTAAGGTCTATCGTAGCAAAATCAGCACCCAGCCAAGCGAGAGCTCCCTCTTTCAAGACATTTTCCTGAATCAACCAGTTGATCGGAACCGTAATCGTCAATACGAAAATCACTGCCATTCCCAATCCAAATGCAGTTTTTACTTTCTTAGACACGGCCAAAAACGAGCACATGCCCAGGAAGTACGCAAAAATCATGTTGTCAATGAAGATTGCTTTGATTGCTATATTAATTGCTTCCATTGTTCTATTCTTTCGTTTTTCTGCAGATTAATGCTCTACGTAACCGTTTTTAGCTCTTTGAACCCAAATGATAAAACCAAGGAGAATGAATGCTCCAATTGAGTCTACCATCAATCCGTTTGTTTGAAGAGTAGTACCCATCAAATTCCCCAATGATCCATAAACGTCAAATTCCAGAGGTGTACCTACAAACACAGTACCTCCTCCGAATAGCTCTCTAAAGAAAGCTACCACGAGAATAATCCATGCATAGCCGAATCCACTACCAAAACCATCCAGAATTGAATCATAAGGTTTGTTTGCCATTGCAAATGCTTCCAGTCTACCCATCACGATACAGTTGGTAATAATTAGCCCTACATAGGCTCCCAGTACCTTATACATATCATAGCTATAAGCTTTTAAGACTTCACTAACCAAGGTTACCAAGGTGGCAATAATCGCAAGCTGTACAATAATCCTGATACGGTTTGGAATCATTTTCCTCATCACCGATGTAATTAGGTTTGAGAATACAATCACAAAAATTACCGCGATAGACATGATCATTGTTGGCTTAAACTGAACAGTAACTGCCAACGCAGAGCATATACCCAAAACCTGAACGGTGATAGGGTTATCCTCATTTAAGGGGTCTGATACGATCCTTCTTCTTCGCTTCGAAAATAAAGGCTCTGCAGCCTCTTTGGTTTTTAATTCTACAGCTGATTCTTCTGACACTTCTGCTATTTCAGTACTCATATTTTAGCTGTTTTGAGATTTAGTCTTTTCAATAAATGCAGCGTAGCATTCTAAATATTTTTCCAGCATGGCATTCACACCTTTTGCAGTCATGGTTGCGCCGGAAAGTCCATCCACCTCATGTTCAGTTAGTCCGTCATTTCCTTCTCCTTTTACCATGGTAATACTTACCAGCTCTCCCTGATCATTGTAGATTTCTTTTCCAATATATCTATTTTGCACAGTAGCTTCGGTTATCCGAGCTCCCAGGCCCGGTGTTTCACTTTTATGGTCAAACGCTATCCCTTTCACTGTATTCAAATCCGGCCCAAAGGCTACATAACTTGATATCCAATCCCAAAGACCTGATCCAAAAGTTGGGAAAATGTAAGCATTTACATCCTGACCATTTTCGCTAAACATGAAAACAGGATAAACGCGCTCCTGTGGATCGAATTTTGAATTCTTTTGAATGTTTACTTTCTCAGCAACAATCGGATTACCCTTTTCGTCTGTAGTTACTTCGTTTCCATTGATGTCTACGACAATTGCTTTGACCTTTTCTGAATAAATTCGTAGAATTTCGTTAGGATCTTCAATTTTAGAAATATCCATCACAGCACCCAGAATCTTCTTTTTGGTATCTAGTTCTACTTGCTTGTCTTGCAATGGCTTTAACCCTACTGAGGTAAGGGAAAGTGCACCTCCAAATACCACGGTAAGTCCGATGGCAAATAGTATAACGTATAAATTAGACTGTCGCACGTTTTAATCTCCTTTTTTTGTTTGCTTCAACAACATAAAAATCAATCAGCGGGGCAAATACATTCATGAATAGTATTGCCAGCATAATGCCTTCAGGATATGCAGGATTTATCACACGAATCAAAACCGTAATAACTCCTATAAGGAATCCATAAATCCATTTGCCTGTTTCGGTGTGTGCAGCACTTACCGGGTCTGTTGCCATGAACACTGCGCCGAATGCAAGACCTCCAATTACCAAATGGTAATGTGCGGGCATTTCCATGAAACTATTGCCTCCTGTTAGGTTGAACAATCCGCCCATGGCCAATGTTCCAAGTACCACACTTAACATGATTTTCCAGCTCCCTACCCCGGTTGCAATAAGGATGAATGCACCGATCAAACACATTAGCACCGAAGTTTCTCCAATACTTCCCGGGATAACACCCATGAACATGTTCCAGAAATCGAACATGCCTGCATACCAGTGATTATCAGCTAGTTCCATCATATTGGTATTATTAGCAGCTGCCTCTGCCCCGTAAGCGAGGATTGTGGCTCCTGAAAAACCATCTACCGGTGTTTTATCTCCTAGATAAGTCCAGACATCACCGGAAATCTGTGACGGATAAGCGAAATACAAGAACACTCTTGCTGTCAATGCCACATTGAGAATGTTCATTCCCGTCCCTCCAAAAACTTCTTTACCAATAACTACCGCAAAAACAGTAGCCATTGCAACTTGCCATAAAGGAATCGTAGCAGGCATTATCAAAGGAATCAACATTCCGGTTACAAGGAATCCTTCCTCCACAGGTCGTTGATAGATGACGCAAAAAGTAAATTCTGTTAGCAGTCCTACTCCATAGGAAACAACAATAATTGGCACGACTTTCAGGATACCAATCCAAAATTCATCAAGAATAGTGGCCTCTACACCAGTAGCTATGAAGTGCTGATGACCAACGTTCCACATACCAAAAATCAAGCATGGCAACATGGCGATGATCACCGTCATCATCAAACGCTTCAAATCAGTAGCGTCCTTGATTTGAGTACCTTTTTTGCCCGTTATAATATCGGGTGAAAAAAAGATAGTCCTGTGACCCTCATAGATCGGGTAGAACTTTTCATATTTTCCACCTTTCTCAAAAAGGGGCTTTAACTGATCGAACTTTTTCTGCAAAAACTTCATATTCCTGCTATCCTTCTTTAATTAATTCAATTCCTTCTCGAAGTATTTCTTGGAGAGGATTTTTAGAAACATCTACAAACTCACATAGCGCCACATCCTCTTCTATCACCTCATAAATTCCAAGTGCTTCCATATCATCATAGTCTTCAGCCATGATTGCTTTGAAGAGATAGGTTGGCAAGATATCCATTGGCATAACATCCTCGAAAGCACCTGTTACGACAAAGTTTCGCTCTTCACCATGGGTGTTGGTATCTACTTCAAACTCTTTATCTTTTCCATTGAGGAATGTCAACATTCCAAATGCTCTGTGGAAACTTAATTTCTTTGTAGATGGCATTATCCATCCCATAAATTCTTCATGCTTTCCTTCTGGAATCACAGTAATCTGATTGTGATAATATCCCAGGTATCCCTCTAATCCTACTCCTTCACCTGATAGCACATTCCCAGAAATGTATCGGTTATCTGTCCCTTCAATGTTTTCAGCAAGCTTATTTAAACATGCTCCCGCATACATTTTAGCATAGCCTCGATCTTTCATCTGCGATCCGGTTAATGCTACTAATCGAGAGGTGTCGTAAATGCCTTCCAGGAATAACTTACCAATCATAGCTACTCCAACAGGATTAACCGTCCATATAATGTCTCCTTTCGCAATAGGATCAAGATGATGGATTTGTACGCCTACATTTCCGGCCGGGTGCGGGCCGTTGATCGTATTAAGCTGAACATTCTTTACCTGAGAAAATAATTGGGATACTTCCGCTCTACCATCAATATTTAGGTGAACTGTTCCTGAAGTAAATTTCTTTAGGATATCAACTCCTGCTTGAAAGTTTTGCTCTTGACCTCCCAATACATAAGCATAGTCAGGCGCTAAAGGGCTACTATCAAACGCAGATATGAAGATTGATTTTGGGGTGTCTGCCGGATCAGCAACACAACCGTATGGACGTTGAATGATGTTTACCCATCCACCAGATTTTTTTAACTGCCCTATTGCATCTTCTTTGGAGATCCCGCTAATATCCGACGCAGAGTGCTTTTTGAAATTTTCAAATTCAATTTGCTTGTCAGCAAGAATTTTAACTTCAAGCACTTTTCGCTTTTCTCCACGCTTGACTTCCACTACTTCACCACTTACAGGTGAGGTATAGAGAATATCCTCTACGTTTCTTTCAAAGAAAATAGGAGAACCAGCTTTTACATTGTCACCTTCCTTCACCAATAGTTTAGGACGGCTCAGGCCACTAAAATCAGTCGGTTTCAATGCATAGGTGTCCGGCTGTGGTACTTCTACTGTTTTATTTTCCGCCTTTCCGGCTAGGTTTAAGTTAAAACCTTTTTTCAGCTTTATTGTCTGAGACATATTTCTAACTTGGGAGAACGTCTAAAAAACGAGGCAAACTTAATCAATATAGGATTTAACCCCTGTCTAAATTTCAATAAAAAAGCTGTTTTGTCAACAACCAATTGAGAAATTTCTATTTCAGGGTTTTGTTTGATTTATCAGGCGGTTAATGTCTCACTTTTCTTTAGGAATTCGGCCACTTGTTCCATGAGCCATGTGGGTGTAGAGGTCGCCCCACAGATTCCCACTGAATCCTGCGGATCGATCCAGTTAAGATCAATTTCCTTTTCATTTTCAACAAAATAGCTTCTCGGATTATGAGAAAGACAAACATTGTATAGTGCTTTGCCGTTGGAACTTTTTCTTCCTGCGACGAAAATGATCACGTCATGCTTCTGTGAAAATTTCTCCATGTGGGGTTCACGATTCGAAACCTGACGGCAAATGCTATCATTAGCATTGAAATCTTCAGCAACTGAAAGCATCCCATCATTTTCTATCCTCTTTTCTATTTCTTCTTTAATAGAGTAAAAGCCTTTTGTGCTTTTTGTAGTTTGCGAATAGAGGGTGATTGGTCTCGAGAAATCAACTTTTTCCAAATCATCAATTGAAGTAACGATGATTGCTTCATTGGAAGTCTGACCTGTCAAGCCGATTACTTCTGCATGTCCGGGCTTACCATAAATAACCAATTGACCATTTTTGTTTTTGACCAAATCATACGAATTCTTTACCCTGTTTTGGAGCTTTAAAACCACTGGACAAGAAGCATCCACCAACTCAATATTGTTTTTAATAGCGATCTGATACGTTTCAGGTGGCTCGCCATGTGCTCGTATTAGTACTTTGCAGTTTTTCAAATCCTTCAATTCATCACGAGTGATTGTTCGTAGACCTTTATTGTAAAGCCTTTCTACTTCCATAGAATTGTGAACAATATCACCAAGGCAATACAACTCCTGCCCTTCCACCATTTCGTCTTCAGCCATTTGAATGGCGAATTCTACGCCAAAACAATATCCCGAATTTTCATCAATTTCAACTTGCATAAATTATCTCTTCAGCCATTTCAACAATTTTGTCGATCTGTTGATTCAAAGTTAGTTGAGAAGTATCAATCTCTTTAGCATCTTCAGCCATCTTTAGCGGGCTATCCTCCCGATTACTATCGATGTGATCCCTTGCCTTTAAGTTCTCTTTAATAATCTCCAAGTCTTCATCCATGCCCTTTTTAATCAGCTCTTTTCTTCTTCGTTCTGCTCTAACATCGATTTCAGCTGTCATAAAAACCTTTAATTCGGCATTCGGAAAAACCACTGTTCCAATATCTCTACCATCCATTACTACTCCCTTTTCTTCGCCCATTTTTCGTTGCTGCTCCACCAGTTTTGTTCTCACTTCGGAAATAGCACTCACCGGACTCACATTTTGATTGACCTCCATAGTGCGAATTTCATGATCAATATTTTTTCCATTCAAAAAAATGGAAGTTCCATTAAATCCAATATGGCAATCCTCTAAGCTTTTTACTACTTCTGTTATTTTGGTGAAATCAATTTCATTAGAAAGAAAGAAATAGGTAACTGCCCGATACATTGCGCCACTGTCAATGTAGGTATAACCCAACCGGGATGCTACTTGTTTTGCAGTTGAACTTTTACCAGTTCCTGAATACCCATCAATAGCAATTACGATCTTGTTCATTAACAGTCCTTAATAGGGCAAGGAATTGGCTTTCCTCTCTTGATTTTCTTATTATTCTTTTTGTGAGAAGAAGATGGGCCTTTTTTACAACCCTCTGATCCAATTAGGATGGCTCCTATAAAAAGTATCAATATGGCTTTATTGAACTTCATGATATACCGTCTACTTCCATTTCTCTGTCTACCTTTTTGACAAGTCCTTGCAGCACTTTACCAGGTCCACATTCGGTGAAACTAGATGCACCATCAGCGATCATATTTTGAACTGATTGCGTCCATCTCACAGGGGAAGTCAATTGCAAAACAAGGTTTTTCTTAATAGAATCAACATCTGAATAACCTTTCGCATCCACATTTTGATAAACCGGGCATTTAGGATTACTAAAGTTAGTGTTTTGAATAGCTTCAGCCAACTCCTCTCTGGCTGGCTCCATTAATGGTGAATGAAATGCACCACCAACAGGCAATACGAGTGCTCTTTTCGCACCAACCTCTTTCAGCTTCACACAGGCGGCATTTACAGCGGCAACTTCTCCACTAATCACTAGTTGTCCGGGACAATTGTAATTTGCTGCTACCACTACTCCATCAGTCTCTGCACATACTTTTTCAACGACCTCATCCTCAAGTCCAAGTACAGCAGCCATCGTTGACTCTTGCATTTCACATGCCTTTTGCATCGCTTTAGCCCTTTTTGAAACTAATGACAGACCATCCTGAAAACTTAGAACACCATTAGCTACTAAGGCGGAAAACTCACCCAGCGAATGTCCTGCTACCATATCAGGCTTAAATTCGTCTGATGTGATTGCAGCAACCACGCTATGAATAAAAATGGCTGGTTGTGTTACTTTGGTTTGCTTCAATTCTTCATCAGAGCCGGTAAACATGATGTTTTTTATATCAAATCCGAGAATATCATTGGACTGATCAATCAGTTCTTTAGCTGCTGAGTGGTTATGATAGAGTTCTTTACCCATTCCTGAAAATTGGGCTCCCTGTCCGGGGAAAACGTATGCTTTGCTCATAGGTCAATGTTTGTTCGTTACAAAAGTAGCCAATCCTACTAATCGATAAAGCGATTTTTCAATTCAGGCGATGGGATCATGCATTGATCCTTTTTACCAAACCATTGATATCTGTTTTTTGCAATGATATCATACACCCAATCTCTTACGAATTTTGGAATTACTATAAGAACATAAAATAAGGGCCACAACCCCGACAGAGATTTAGTGATGGTTAAAACTGCGCTGCTTTTTGATTTGATCTCATCACCCTCTTTCAAAATGATACTTTGAAGTGCTGTTTCATCTGAAAATTCATCGGGTAAATTTTCTTTTGCATACCTGGATTGTAAGGAAGCAAAAAGAAACAGTTCTTTTTTATCTCTTTCTATAATAAACTGAACTGATGAATTGCAAAGGTTGCAGACTCCATCAAAGAGGATGATTGGCTGTTTTATCGAATGATCTGTACCCACCCATTAATAACTTCAACAGCTTCTTCAGGGTTCAGCTTTAGAAACTTGACTTTTGCTGAGTAGAAATAAACACCGGCAGGCAGCTCTCTCCCGCTATTGGTCTTTCCATCCCATTCAATGAACATGGTATGTTCAGGCTCAGTAGAATCATAGCTGAAAATCTCCGCCCCAGCTCGATTAAACACTTTAAAATCAACGCTCTCAACAAAAAGTGGACATTCCCCATCTGAATTTAAAGGTTGAAAAACTTCATTTTTCGTATCTCCATTTGGCGTAAAAACATTTGGAAGAATATATCTCGGGCAATTGTCATTGCAGACAATCTCAGAGATGACACTCTCATTCCCCGAGCGATCCACAGAAGTCACATAATAGCAGTAGGCCAATGTTTTCAAGTCGTTATGGAAAAATTGAGTTCCGGTAGTTTGAGTAAGGAATGAAAAGTCTCCTTCGGGCCCGTTGCTGGATGCATAAACCCTAAAAAAGACAATGTCATCATCACAGGATATTTCTCCATCATATTGCCAGGAAAATGAATTGACCAGACTTACACTTGAACCTCCAGATCTGGTTAGACATGATGCTTGTGTTTCGCAATCGAAACTTGCATCAAAAATGATCGAAACAGGTGCACATGGGGGTATTGTATCGTTTGGTTGAGCACAGATAATTTGTGAATTGTTAATTAATGGCTCAGGAAGAAGGTCATTATCATATGATCCCTGCGTAGTGATATAGTAACAGTATTCTATTTCTTCATCTAAGTCTACTCCATTGAAGCGTCCGTCATCCAAGTAAGAAGGGCCATCAACAGTTACATCAACGGAATCAATTAGTTGTATAGATGATAAATTTCCATTCACGACATTATTTCTGTATATGTAATGATATGGGAAATCCTGAACGGTATTCGACCATGGCACGTTGGACTCCCAGTTAATCCTTATAGCACCTACTAGAGGTGTTGGACTCAGCCAAACCGATGATGCCTGCTGCGAGGTATCAACAGGTTGATTTGTGTTGTCATAAAGTATAATTCTGTATGAATAAGACTGATCTGCTGTATTTAGACCCGTGTCTGTGAATGACAAATTTGACGAAGGTCCGTCAACAGAAGTAAATGTACCATCAAATCCTTGCCCTACTTTTCTTATAACTTCATATTGAAAAGGTCCCGATATTGGATCTTTTTGAAGTGGCTCAGTCCATTCAACCTCAATTACTCCTTCAGTTTCACTTGTTTCAAAAACGTTGACTTTAGTAATTACAGGAACGTCAATTAACAAGCTGTCACAAGCCTCTTCGGAAACAATACTTTCACCTCCGGCGGGAAGCGGGTATTTAGCTACTAGGCGGTAGCAATATTTTGAACCAGGTGAAAGCCCTAAATCATTATTGTCATCCAAATATGATGTTTCTGCTATATCTAGTGTTTCTACCAACTCATATCCTGAATTTTGCGGAATACCGGGGTTGCAGGTTGGGTCTATTTCAAATTCCCCCACTCGCCTCCAAACCTCCATGGAATCTGCATTGGTACATGAATAGGAATCCCAGTTAAGTTGAATTTGCCTTCCGGGTTGTGTTTCAGCGGTTAAACCGGTTGGAGGTGGTCCAACGACCGTAATTCTCCATGTTTCAAAATTCACTTGTCCAGGCGGATTATCAATTTCCGGAATAGTAGGATCATCCTCAGCCTTGAACTGCACTTCATATGGCGCCAGTCTTACTTGTCCACAATCCGTATTCCACTCAAAATTTAAAACCGAGGGAGGTCCTTGGAATTCCGCGGGATCAGGACTTACGGTAGCAGAAGGTGTAATCTCAAACGGCCCACCAAAAGCTTCGATTTTTACCGGATCACCATCCGGATCAGTACCTACAATTACACCGGTCACTGTTTGACCCGCAACCACACATGTATCTTCAGGCACTTCTAAATCTGGCGGATCATTTTCATAATCACAGACAATTATTTGCATGTCACGGGTAACATAACCAAGACGAATTAATTGCCCACCAATTCTTCGCCATTCTTCGACGACAAATGCAACATTAAACTCACCACATTTCATATCTTCAATTGTAGCACCCCCGGGTGAATCCCAGGTAATAGTTCCATCGATTGCATCTATGGATAAAGTTGGAGGTCCGGATTTTGTGCTATTACCTTCATTAAAATTTTCGTAAAAGTTTGGGTCAATTAAAGATCGATAGCCATTAACATTTAAGCCTTTGTCTTGTTTAGGTGTGGTGAAATAATAAGAAAGGCTGTCACCGTCAGGATCGTAAGCTCCGGGGTTATGCTCAAAAATAGCCCCAACAACCCCTTGATCAATTGGAGGAACGGTGAAAACCGGAGTATTATTAACAATCAAAGGGTCTATTATAACCAGGGTCTCTACGTAAAAAGAAGTACTTATAGAACCTGAAATATTCTGAATTTCAGCGTTTCTAAAATCTTCCTTATAGCTAACAAGGTATGTAGATCCACCAGCATAGGTGTGTGTTATTGTAAACTGCCACTTTTCCACACCATTACCAAGGTCTTCAGGCGTTTCCCATGGAATGTTTTCGCCATTTTCACCTCCAAAAATTTCTCCATCACCAAAATCAAATGTCCCATTTCCAAATGGAACCCCTTCAACATCCCGATATCCAATAAATGTAAACTGATAGGTTAAACCGGAAACTCTTTTGGCAATAATCTCGCCTGCTCGAATGTGAGTAGCCTTACTTACAAAAGCAGCTAAAGTGAAAATAGAAAGAATGAAAAACCTTAAGAACCTCATAGGAGCTGTTTGAACTTACGTAAAACTAAACGCTTTTAAAGCACTATTAAATATTTATCGAACAAGAATTGTGCTTAAAAAGTTATTTACTAAACAATGTACAACGTTTTACTACTTACCTTGAGAGACAATATTATTTAGAACCATTCAAAATGAAATTTGGAATTGTCTGACAAGCATTCTGAAATTACCTTTGGCGCAAATCCAATAACCTTAAACTAAATGAGCAAGCAACTTTTTTCAGGCAGCATCGGCAGAAAATTTGCCATGGCGCTATCGGCGCTCTTCCTGATCATATTTTTATTGCAGCATTTCACAATAAACTTCACGTCAGTTTTTAGTGAAAAAACATTCAATGAGCTATCCCATTTTATGGGCACAAATCCACTCATTCAGTTTGTGATGCAGCCAATTCTTATGTTTGGTGTGGCCTTCCACTTCATCATGGGGTTTGTTTTAGAAATTAAGAATCGCAATGCACGAGTTGTAAAATATGCCAAGAACAATGGAGCAGCTAATTCATCGTGGATGTCGAGAAATATGATCTGGAGTGGTTTATTCATTCTGTTTTTTTTAGGATTCCACTTTAACGATTTCTGGATTCCAGAAATGAACTATAAGTACATCGAAGTAAAAGCTGAAGACCCGGATCGATACTATGATGAAGTGGTTCACATGTTCGAGAATCCAGTCAGAGTAATCATTTATTGCCTGTCATTCGTATTTCTTGCACTGCACCTGCTTCACGGATTTCAGTCCGCTTTTCAATCGATGGGTGCACGTCACGATAAATACACGCCGGCAATTGAGAAAATTGGTCGTGCTTACGCAATTTTGATCCCACTGGGATTCATTTTTATCGCCGTTTTTCATTATGTCAATTCCCTTTAAGAAATAAATAGGTATGTCAACATTAGATTCAAAAGTACCTGAAGGTCCAATAGCTGAGAAGTGGACCAATTATAAGAACAACATTCGGTTGGTTAATCCAGCCAATAAGCGATCCATTGATGTGATTGTGGTTGGGACAGGACTAGCAGGAGGATCTGCTGCCGCATCACTTGCGGAGCTGGGCTACAATGTAAAAGCATTCTGCTATCAGGATTCTCCCCGACGAGCGCACTCCATTGCTGCTCAGGGCGGTATTAACGCTGCAAAAAACTACCAGGGTGATGGCGATTCAACTTATCGTCTCTTTTATGATACGGTGAAAGGTGGTGATTACCGATCCAGGGAAGCGAACGTCTATCGTTTGGCTGAAGTGTCTGCTAATATCATTGATCAATGCGTGGCTCAGGGCGTTCCGTTTGCAAGAGATTATGGTGGGTTACTTGATAACCGGTCATTTGGTGGTGTGCAGGTTTCCAGAACGTTTTACGCCAAAGGACAAACGGGACAGCAACTTTTGCTTGGTGCCTACTCCGCAATGTCCCGCCAAATTGGAAAAGGAAAAATTCAAATGTACAACCGTCATGAAATGATGGATGTTGTAATTGTGGATGGAAAAGCAAGAGGGATTATTGCAAGAAATCTGGTAACAGGTGAACTGGAAAGACATTCAGCACACGCTGTGGTTATAGGTTCAGGTGGATACGGCAATGTATTCTTCCTATCAACCAATGCAATGGGATCGAATGTGTCTGCGGCATGGAAAATTCACAAGAAGGGAGCTTTCTTCGCGAATCCTTGTTACACACAAATTCACCCAACCTGTATTCCACAGCATGGTGATCAGCAGTCCAAGTTGACATTGATGTCTGAATCGTTGCGAAACGATGGAAGAATTTGGGTTCCTGCCAAGAAAGAAGATGCAGAAGCCATCAGAGCCGGAAAGTTGAAACCAACCGACCTGAAAGAAGAAGATCGGGATTACTACCTGGAAAGAAGGTATCCTTCGTTTGGTAACCTGGTACCTAGAGATGTGGCTTCCAGAGCTGCAAAAGAACGATGCGATGCTGGATTCGGCGTGGGCACTAATGAGAGCGGGGAAGCTGTATATCTGGATTTCAGTTCTGCGATCATGCGTTATGGGAAGGAAGAAGCCAATATAAAAGGCATTCACAATGCATCCGAAGCTGAGATCAAAGAGCTAGGAACGAAGGTGGTTGAAGCCAAGTACGGCAACCTTTTCCAGATGTATGAGAAAATTACAGCAGATAACCCGTATGAAACGCCAATGAAAATCTACCCAGCGGTGCATTATACTATGGGTGGTGTTTGGGTTGATTATAACTTAATGACGACCATACCAGGATGCTACGCCATTGGGGAAGCAAACTTCTCTGACCATGGAGCGAACAGACTTGGAGCATCAGCTTTGATGCAAGGTCTGGCAGATGGATACTTCGTACTTCCTTACACCATTGGTGATTACCTGGCGGACGATATCCGAACAGGAGCAATTCCAACCGATTCAAAGGAATTTGAAGAAGCTGAGAAAAGCGTACAGGAGCAAATGGATTTCTTCATCAACAATAAAGGAAAACATTCAGTTGACTATTTCCACAAGCGACTTGGAAAAGTGATGTGGAACAAAGTAGGGATGGCCAGGAATGAGAAAGGACTGAAAGAAGCTATTGAAGAGATCAAAGAAATTCGTGAGCAATTCTGGAAAGAAGTGAGTGTTCCCGGCAATGCCAACGGCATTAATCAGGAGCTTGAGAAAGCAGCAAGAGTGGCTGATTTCCTTGAATTAGGAGAGCTTTTCGCCAGAGATGCACTTGAAAGAAAGGAATCGTGTGGTGGTCACTTCCGAGAAGAGTATAAAACGGAAGAAGGTGAAGCCATGCGTGATGACAAAAACTTTACCTACGTAGCAGCCTGGGAATATACCGGTGAGCCATCAAAGGCGAAGCTGCACAAGGAAGATTTGAAATACGAAAACATAGAACTGAAAACACGTTCTTATAAATAAGATATTATGTCAGCAACAGAAGGATTGAATTTAACACTGAAAGTCTGGAGACAGAAAAGTGACAAAGAAAAAGGTAAGATGGAAACCTATCAGGTTTCTGGCATCTCACCAGACAGCTCTTTTCTGGAGATGATGGACATATTGAATGAACAGCTTATTGCAGAAGACAAAGAGCCGGTGGCTTTTGATCATGATTGTAGAGAAGGTATCTGTGGTAGCTGCTCCATGTTTATAAATGGCGAAGCACATGGTCCCGGTGAGATGATCACCACCTGTCAGCTTCACATGCGTGAGTTTAAAGATGGCGAAACAATCTACATTGAGCCATGGAGAGCTAAGGCTTTCCCAGTGATCAAAGATTTGGTTGTGGACAGAAGTTCTTTTGATAGAATCATGGCCTCTGGTGGTTTTGTGAGTGTAAACACTTCAGGAAACACCCAGGATGCCAACGCCATTCCAATTGACAAACATGATGCGGACAAAGCATTTGATGCTGCAACGTGTATTGGATGTGGCGCGTGCGTTGCTACGTGTAAGAATGCGTCAGCAATGCTATTTGTATCCGCTAAAGTTTCTCAGCTCGCTTTGCTCCCACAGGGAAAAGTGGAAGCGAAAGAGCGTGTACAAAACATGGTGAAGCAAATGGACGAAGAAGGATTTGGAAACTGTACCAACACGGGAGCTTGTGAAGTTGAATGTCCAAAAGGAATCTCTCTCGAGAACATTGCCCGCATGAATCGGGAGTATTTAAAGAGTAGCATTAGCTAAACACAAATCAAACTCATTATTAAAGCCGGTTTTAGCCGGCTTTTTTTATGACTTACCAATTTTAACGTTTTTTTAACACCCTTCATCCCAACCCAAATCCTTTCATGTAACCATTTTTGATACAATCGAGTATTGTCGCTAGCTTAATCTGACTCAAAAACTCAAAAGACTATGCTAAAAACATTTATGCTCGTAGCTCTCCGGAGCTTTAAGAAAAACAAACTATCTACCTCAATCAATGCCATTGGGTTGATATTGGGCTTCTCCACTTTCGTAGTGTTGGCTTCATTTGTTTACAATGAAATTTCTTACGATCGATGGCACGAGAAATCAGCAAGAATCTATCGTTTCACAACCATTGATGAAGCCATTGGGGTTTCCAGCAATGAGGTAGCCATTACCAATCCCCGAATGCCGCAAGCCGCAGAAGAGGAAATTCCAGAAGTTGAGATCGCTTCACGGATGATCTACGCAGGTGAACAACGGATGGAAAAAGGAGATGTCGGGTATTACTCCGAACATGCACTTTACGTTGAAAATGATTTCTTCGAGATTTTTGACTTGCCGGTCCGCGAAAGAGAGGAAACATTGGAAAAATTCAACCAGCCCCATAAGCTTATCTTGACGGAAGCCTACGCTGAAAAGGTATTTGGTGATGAAGGGTCAGTTGGACAGATTTTAACCATCAATGATCAATCATGGGAAGTGGTAGGACTTATGGACAATATCACCCAGAATTCGCATCTGGGATTTGACGCATTAATGTCCCTCTACCCTGCTCAATCCGATTCTTCCCTGGCCCAATACATTAATGGCTGGGGTGGTCTTGGGATGCTGGGGTATGCCGTACTATCGGAAGGAGCAGATGAACTGGAAGTGGAAAAGAAGATGGCAGATATTGCGCTTACCAATGATGTCAATGATTTCTGGGTTCCGCAATTGCAACCACTTGAGGAAATACATCTTGGTTCTGCAGGTCTTCTGTTTGATTATTACCATCAAAACAAAGGCGATCAAGTGTATGTATATGCACTATCAGGAGTGGCAATCTTTATTTTGCTTATTGCAGCTTTCAATTTTGTAAACCTGACCACTGCTCAATCAACTACCCGTGCGAAGGAAGTTGGGATACGGAAAGTAGTTGGCAGCTCAAAAGCATTGCTGATCGGCCAGCATATGATTGAATCTATTCTGCTTGCAACGATGGCAATGGTTATTTCTCTATTTCTGGTTTCCATGCTCACCAACAGCAACAGCCTGGACTTAAACTTCGATTTACTTACCCTGATGGGGAACTCACCGATCCTACTTCCGGCATTCCTCCTTCTTGGTATTCTCATTGGCACGCTAGCAGGTATTTACCCATCATTCATACTTTCCAGCATCAAATCAGTTAATATCCTGAGAGGTAAATTCCAAACCAGCTCAAAAGGAATATGGCTCAGAAAAACATTGGTAGTCCTTCAGTTTGTTGCTGCGATAGGCATGATATGCACCACCTTGATTGTCTCCAAACAAATTGATTACATCAAGAACAAACATCTTGGTTTTGAAAAGGATCAAGTGATCAACATAAATGTTGGAAATCCCGGGCTTGCCAGTGGCATGGAAAACTTTAAAGAAAGTCTGGACAACTATTCCAATGTTATCAGTACCGGCTATTCCAACAACATGCCGGGAAACACCTTTGGGCGAGGTGGTGTGAATGTAGAGGGTGGTAATGAGGATGAGCCGTGGATTGTAAGCGTCATGTCGATGGATGAAAACTACCTGGATGCAATGGGTATGGAGCTGGCCGCAGGTCGAAATTATGACCCAAGCTTCGGAGCGGATCAGCAAGAATCGATTATCATCAATGAAGCCATGATGGAATCACTGGGCTGGGATGAAGCTGTGGGTAAGAATCTGGTTTTCGGAAATAACACCACCCGAAAAATAGTTGGTGTGATTAAGGATTTCCATTTCTCCAGCATGCGCCATAAGATTGAGCCATTGATGATCTATTACAACCCCGGCCCTAACAACAATCTCGTACTTAAGGTAAGCCCTACGAACGTACGTGAGACCTTGGATTTCCTGGAAGCCGAATGGAATGCAACCTTTCCTAATTATCCGTTTGATTACCAATTCTTTGATCAGGAGTTCAATCAAATCTTTGCTTCCGATGAATTGTTTGCCCGCCTGGTGAATACCTTCACATTGCTTTCCATTGTGCTCTCAGCTCTGGGCTTGTTTGGGCTTTCCTTTTTTATGGTGGAGCAACGCAAAAAAGAAATAGGTGTACGGAAGGTATTGGGATCTACCGTACGGCAGATTGTGCAGCTACTAATGAAAGAATTTGTTATCCTGATCATTCTGGCTAATGTCATCGCTTGGCCAATAGCTTTCTACTTCCTGAAAGGATGGATCAGTGATTTCCAGTACCGCATCGATTTATGGGGTATTGATAACCTGGCGATCTACCTTTTTGCCGGTATAGGGGCCCTTCTTGTGGCGATGATAGCAGTAAGTTACAAGTCTATCCGCGCTGCGCTATCCAACCCGGTAAATTCGCTGAGGGATGAATAGTATGGTACAATTAAAAGAGTTTCTTCAAAGCCCTCCAGAGGAGGGCTTTGATGTTTATTGGCTTTGATAACCGTATTATTATACGTTTAAAAAACGTTTATATACGTTTATTAATACGGTTAATTGCCCTAAGAATGAATCGGATTGACACTTAATAATGCGCAGTATGTCTTATAGCAGGCACATCCGCTATATTTGAAAGGTAAATAAACGCCACATGGCGTTTACGTTATTGTTAGTGTCTATTTGACTGCAGGAATTATCACAGATCTTATCTAATCCGAATTGAGAAATCTCTTATTTTTTTGTCTTGTTCTTATTTTTTCAGGTAACATCATGAAACCGAAGGAGAGATTTACAGTCGCCCTTATATCTATTGACGGAGCTACCTTCAAAGAAGCAAAACAAATCAAAAGAAACATTCAGACATATTACAACTGTGACGTTTATGAGTTACTCCCAATTACAATTCCAATGGAACTCATGAAAAATGGACGAGACACTGTCCTTTCAAGTTCATTGTTGAAGTATTTTAGGAAGACTTACAAAGAATCTGAATTTGACAAAATAGTAGCGATAACTGAGAAACCACTTTATTTCACAGAGCAATTCCCTTCAATTAGGGGATTAGGAACCCAAAACGGAAAAACAGCGGTTATTTCAACGTTCAAGATTAAGAATGAAGCGAGTGACGACAAGAAGTTCTACAAGAGCCTTTTACTAAAAGTTACTAGACATGAAATTGGTCATACTCTTGGTTTGGTTCATTGCAAGAGGAACAGCAAATGCCTAATGACGTCAGGTGTTAACCCTGAAGAATTTTATTCGCTACAATCCACATTTTGTGATAGTTGTAAAATCCAATTACAACGTTATCTAAAAAGAATAAACAGACACTAACAGACGATATTGCGCATGGCCTTACTTAGTTATCTGCCAAGCGTCTTCTAAACATGCCGCTTATCTACCGCCAAGAAACTATGGTGCTTTCTTTAGAGATGAGTATTTCAATACCGTCATAGAGAGCCTGAATTATTGTAGAAAAGAGAAAGGAATGGAAATTTATGCTTACTGCATTATGACTAGTCATATTCATTTAATTTTTCGAGCTAAAGATGAAAATCCAGGGGACATACTAAGAGATTTTAAAACATACACTTCTAAAAAGTTACAGAAATAAGTACAAGAAAATAATAAGGAAAGCAGAAAGGAATGGGTATTATGGATGATGGAGCGGGTGGGCAAATCAAATAGTAATGTTTCAAATAGACAATTTTGGCAGCAGCATAATAAACCGATTGAACTTTGGAGTCCAGAAGTAATTAATCAGAAAGTAGACTACATTCATGAAAATCCCGTGGAAGCAGGTTTTGTATCAGAACCAGAGCATTGGAAGTATAGCAGTGCTATTGATATTGACTATGCAGGAGGCAAAGGAATGCTTGAGATTGATTTTGTTTGATGTAAGAGGTACGAGCTACAAGCTCGCACCAGCAGAGAGATTTTAATTTTCATGGCGCAGTGCGTATTTGATACCTGCCTGCAAAGGCAGGCTTTGAATGCACCGGCAGATAAGCTACTTTTATTGCAATTAATAAAGCTCGGAGGCCACAGCGCAATATCTGAGCGTTACCCCCCCTCAAACTTTTTCAATTGATACTCAAAGTGAGAGGTGTCATCGTATAGTTCACGTGCAAGCTCCAAAGCTCTTTTTTCCAGATCTATAGCCTTCTTTTTATTTCCAAGCTTAAACTGGAGTGAGGCATACGTATCTATGATGGAAGGTTCAGGCATTTTAGTGACAGCCTCCTGCGCCCAGGAAGACGCAATTTCCAGTTGGTTTTTATTGTCAACAAAAAGATAAAACTTCCAGGCAAGTTCATTCAATTCTTTCGGATCTTCCACCCCGGTCATTCCTACCAGCTCAACCGCATATTCGGCATATTCCGGCCAATTTTCAGTAAACTCTGCATAATGTAAGTTCATCATGACTTTGAGCGTGTCGGCACCTGTAAACGTTACCTCTTTAATAGAATGGAGCAGTGCACGCATGCCATAATCGTGAAGTTCTTCTGCCTCATATACTTCCTGGTATTGAGACAAATACGTATCGTAAAGCTTTGCGTTCACCATTCGCGCTCCTACTTTCTCATCAAATTGAGCCTTGTTTTTCAGCACATATTGAAACTCTCTGCTATATATATCCCACTGGTACGCAGCAAATACCTCCCAGGGTGTTTCATTGGTTAAATCGCTCAACACCACTCCTTTTAAATATCCTGCAGCAAATCGCTCTGCATCCAGACAGGCCTCTTCCAGCATTTCCAGATAATCCAGCATAAAATCAGCGTTACGATCGCCATCGTCATATCGCTTTTCCATCGCCATTAGTGTGACACTATCTTTCAGGGCTTCCTCTCCTAACATCAGAAACTGACCGGCATCCATTGCTCCACATCCTCTGTGCACTACTTCTCCATTTCCGTTAATGAAAAGAAATGATGGGAACACCCCGACAGCATATTCCTCTGCAAGCTCAACACCGGGATAGTCTTCCATATCGAGGTGAAGATTGATGAAATTTGAATTGTAATAATTAGCTACTTCAAGATCTGTGAAGGTATATTCCTCCATTTCCTTACATGGCTCACACCACTCAGCATAGGCATCCAGGAATATGAGCTTTCCGGTCATTCTCGACTTAGAGACGGCCTCATCCCATGAATTTTCAAATTTAATTTGGGCACTCAAACCGAGTGGAATGATCAGAAATATCAGCATCAGTTTCTTCATGGCGGAAATTTCATCAAAAAAGATGAAATAGTATAACATCCATTAAAGTGTACGGTCTATTGTTCGATTTCGCACATTTACAATAATGCTAAATACATGTAAGTATCTGATTTTCATACGGTTGCTGTTTATGGCACAGCAATAGAGGTAATAGCGGAAAAACTACTCAAAACAAGGACTAACACGCTCAATTACCTACTTACTCTACTATGAAAGCCCCGTCAATTTTGTCGGGGTTATTTTTTACTCCTCCTATCTTCCAGCCATGTTCTTTAATTTCGAGTTGACAAAAAAAAATTCATGGGAAAAAAGAATATTTTCGGACAGTCAATCTGGATCAAAAAGAAAATCTTTCAGACAGTTGGCAGACTGGTACTTTGGCACCTTCTCAAACCTAATAAAGTTGTTGTTTCCGGCAGCAAAGTGCTCACAGAACTACCTGAACAAAACGTCCTCTTCATCGCCAATCATCAGACCATCTTCACAGATGTCATCGCCATGTTTCATGCGATGTTTGCAGCTCTGAACGGGCAAATAGATTCCATTGAAGACTGGAGCTACCTGAAGAATCCTAAGGTGAACGTATATTATGTAGCGGCGCGTGAAACCATGGAAAAAGGCTTCTTTGCTAAAGTGCTGGCCCTGGCAGGAGCAGTGACGGTAGACCGAACCTGGCGGAAAGGTGACGAGATGATCAAGCGGGAAGTGAATCCGGACGATACCAAATCCATTGGCATGGCGATTAGAGATGGTTGGGTAGTGACATTCCCGCAGGGAACCACCCGTCAAGGAGCACCCGTACGTAAGGGAACAGCTCACATTATCAAGCAACATAAGCCTGTTGTAATTCCTGTGCGTGTGGATGGCTTTAGAGAAGCGTTTGACAAAACAGGGATCAAACGAATTAAAAAAGGGGTAACCCTTTCCCTTAAATTCGGGCAGCCGTTGAAAATTGATTATGAAAATATATCCGTAGAAGAGTTAGTGAAAAAGATTGCTGTGGCCATTGACGAGGAGAATTAGGGTAATTGTCAACTCCCCTGTATCAATAGGGAACTAAACGAAAAACATGAAAAAGACATTGATACTTTCTTTTTTGGCAATCGCAACAAGCACTTTACTGAACTGTAGCAGTGATAATACTCCTGACGTAGAATCGAGTTTTTTCAGTCAATATGATAACCGAAACTTTGAAATGGGTTTTAGTACATGGCCCTATGCTCCAACGGTAGCTTCCGTCAATAATACGTATGATTTCATAGAGGCCAACACAGATGTATACTCCGAGCATCTGGACCTAAGTGTGCCATGGGATGCCTGGATGAACAATACAGAACTTCCTACTGCTTTTACCGATGAGATCATCTCGCGTAAAAACAGGAAAATTGCTAATGCAAAGCTGGCGGTTTCAGTTAGTTTTTTAAACCTTTCCAGAGATGACATAGCCACCGAATATGATGGCTCCACTCCTACATACACTGCATTGAATGATCAGGCAATCGAAGATGCCTATTTCAAACATCTGGTATACATCACCAATGAACTTAATCCGGACTATCTCATTGTAGCCATAGAAGGAAATGAATTGCTGGTGCATGATCCGGATAAATGGGAGCAATACAAATTGCTGATGTCAAACATCAGAACCCGCATAAAGGAGGAGTTTCCATCAATGCCCATTTCTGAGTCTATGACATTGCACAATCTCTACAATCCTACGGTAGATAGTCCTAATATTTATATCAACGAGGTGGTGAGTTATGCCAATTCACACGATTTTGTGGCTATAAGTTTTTATCCATTTTTCAAAGGGCTAAGCACGGAAGAAGATTTTCAGAATGCATTCGATTTCCTTCATGAAAAGATCACCAAACCGATTGCTTTTGCAGAGACCAGCCACTTGTCTGAAGACCTGACTGTAGATTCCTTTGATCTGTTTATTCCGGGGAATGAGGCAGAACAAAAAGACTATTTGGAAACACTTCTCACCAATGCCCAGGAGGAGAACTATCTCTATGTGATTTGGTGGGCGTACCGCGACTATGATGAGTTATGGGAAACCTTTCCTGATGAAGTGAAAGACCTGGGTAAATTATGGATCAGTACCGGCATTCTGAATGAGGATGGTGCCGAAAAGGAGGCGCTTGAATCATGGGAGATAGCATTTAAAAAGTGATGTCATTATTAAAACAATCAAGCCCCGACCTTGGCCGGGGCTTATTCTTGGCAGAATGCCGGTACTAGACCAGCGATGTATGACTAACACCTACGTTAACCATGTTTTTAAAGTCAGTCTGAGTTACTCGACTGTCTGTCCTTCGACAAGCTCAGGATGACACTCGAGCTCAAGACGACAATCAAGGAGAGAAATAAATTAAACTCCTCTAGGCGATAGCCTAGTCCACGTTATCGTGTAAAAATTTATTATTTCCTAAAATCTGATTTTCCTCGTTTAGGTTGAACTTAGAGATGTTTCGCTCCGCAGAGTGAGGCACATTCTGAAGTTTGATCTTTTTACGCTCGTAGGCAGGCACATCCAATCTCTCCTTGAACTCCTCTGTAGCCATCTCAAACTTTTTGCTATTAAACATCGCTTCTCGCTCAGCTCTTTCTTGTGCTAATCTGACTTGCTTAGAATTTGGCGAATCATGAAATGCATCAGAGATATTCACTTCATCTTCGTGTACTTCTTCGTCCTCATCATTGTCAAAACCATTGGTGAAGTCGAACTCAAAAGATGATTGTTTAGCAGGTCGCTTGCTACGTTGCTCTTCTTCTTCTACCTCACGCTTGATCTCATCTTTTAGTGAACTGAACTCATAATCCCAATCTTCAACACCCTCTTTATCACTATCCTCTTCAATTTCAAACATGAAATCGGATGTGTTGCCTTGTTTCTTGGAATCATCGATCTCTTTTTGCGATAGCAGATCAAATCGTTTGGCTTCCTCCTCCTTGGAGATGTATTCACCATCTTCATCTACTTTGCCAAAACCTGTTGCAATAACGGTTACACTGATATTCTCGCCTAAAGAACTATCCACACCGTGACCGAAGATCACCTCTGCATTGTCGCCAGCGTATTCCTGGATGTAATCCGTGATATCCGTCAACTCATCCATTTGAAGCTCTGCTTCCTCACCTGAAATGATGGAAAGCAAGATCTTCTCAGCACCATAGATATCCTGCTGATTCAGCAATGGCGAGTTAAGCGCTTCTTCAGCCGCTCTTCTTGCTCTATTGTCCCCTATGGTTTTCGCAGAACCCATTACCGCCGGACCAGCACCTTTCATTACAGTCTTCACATCTTCAAAATCGACGTTTACATAACCAGGAACAGTTATAATCTCGGCGATTCCTTTTGCTGCAGTGGTCAATACATTGTCCGCCTGACCAAATGCTTCGCTTATGGAGAGGTTTCCATAAATCTCCCGAAGCTTGTCATTCATGATGACCAAGACCGTATCACAGTACTTTTTCAGTTCTTTGATACCATCCTCTGCGGCTTGCATTTTTTTCTTTCCTTCAAAAGCAAATGGAGCGGTCACAATGCCCACCGTAAGAATATCCAGCTCATTCGCCACCTGAGCAATAACCGGAGCAGCACCTGTACCGGTACCACCACCCATTCCAGCTGTGATAAAGACCATTTTCGTGTCTTGCGAGAGTAGGTCACGAATCTCTTCTTTACTTTCGATTGCGGCATTTTTGCCTCGTTCAGGATTTGCTCCTGCACCCAAACCACTCGTCAGATTGGTTCCAATCTGAAGCCTGTTTGGTACTGCGCTGCTTTCCAGCGCCTGGTGGTCTGTATTACAAACCACGAACTCTACATCCCGGATCCCCAGGCTGTACATGTGATTAACAGCGTTGCTGCCACCACCACCAACACCCACCACCTTGATGATGGATTTGTGATGTGACGGTAAGTCGAATTGATACATATTTTCTGCCATAATTGTATTATTTAAAGTCCACAGTTATTTAGTCGACAATCGGCTGAATGGCTGTTGACTGTTAATTAATCTTATCATCAAAATCATCGATCAGAAGGCCCTTCGTTTTCTCCAGAATGTTGGAAAAAAACTTGTTGCCTTGCTTTATTTTTTTCTTTCCATCTCCCTTGTAAGCAGGAGCTTCCGAATACCTAGCCTGACGGATGTCCAGCGCCTTAAAGCCTGAAAGTACCAGTCCGACAGTGGTCGCAAACATTGGGCTCTTCGCTGCATCCACTTTGCTTTTACCCAGATGCTCGTTTGGATAACCGATGCGTGTATCCAGTCCGGTCATGTATTCAAACAGCTGACTCAAATTGGTCAATTGCGAACCTCCACCTGTCACCACTATACCAGCCGCCAGCTTCTTATTGAAGCCAGAACTAATAATCTCCGTGTGCACCAGCTCAATGATTTCTTCCATTCGTGCCTCGATAATGTGAGCGAGGTTCTTGATCGAAATCTCCTTAGGAGGACGGTTTCTTAAACCAGGGATTGAAACGATCTCGTTCGGACTGGCTTCTTCAGAGATAGCCTTGCCAAATTTTGTTTTCAGCAACTCAGCCTGATGTTCCATCACCATACAACCCTGCTTGATGTCTGAGGTAATGATGTTACCACCAAATGGAATGACTGCCGTATGTCGGATGATATTCTCATAGAAAACAGCCACATCTGTGGTGCCACCTCCAATATCCACCAGGCAAACACCTGCTTCTTTCTCCTCATCAGAGAGAACAGATAAGCTGGACGCGAGTGGTTCCAAAATGAGATTCTCAATCTGGAGCCCAGCTTTCTTCACACACTTGTTTATGTTGTTGATCGCATTGGTCTGAGCAGTGATGATGTGGAAGTCAGCCTCCAGCTTCACTCCTGTCATCCCTACCGGATCCATGATGCCATCTTCATAGTCTACGATATAATCTTGAGGCATCACATGAATGATTTCGCTACCCGGAGGAGTGACAATGCGATGCATGTCGCTATTGAGTCGTGCTAAATCTTCGATGGTGATCTCACCATCTTTATTTTCACGGGTAATGCCACCATGATGAACAGCACTTTTAATGTGCTGCCCGGCTATGCCAACATTCACCACACCTATATCGATACCTGACTGTTCACTTGCTTCCGCAATGGCCTTTTCAATGGCTCGAACAGTTTTGTCGATATTGGTGACAATTCCACGGATCACACCATCAGATACTGCCTTGCCCATGCCGAGTATCTCGAGCTTTCCGTATTCATTTTTCTTGCCTACAATGGCACAAATCTTTGTAGTGCCAATGTCTAGTCCAACGATGATTTTATCCTCCATAATTTCTTTATTTCTCGGTGATTATTCGCAAATAATTTGATTCTCAAATTTCAGATTTACCCGGTCATAGGTATTCCAACCTTTCTTAGGTAAAATCTCTTTGTAGAAAGTCATCAACTTTGAAAACTTTCCTTCTAAATCCTCAGGTCTCCCAAACTCAATGACCTGCTTCGTTACCTGTGGATACATGTCTATCTCTCCATCTTTTCGAATGAAGATATGTGCGATCTGGGCTCTCCAGAATTCATCTTTCTCAATAAAGGTCAGCAGGTCAAATACCTGCTTTCCATACTTACTTTCCTTTAAATTCTTCTCCCACATAAACTCAAACTCAGTCTCCATCAATGGGACTCTGGCCGTGTGCTTCGCATTGACTGGCAATACCCGTCCATCTGAATCTATGTAGCGATCTTTTTGACCGTCAATAAATAATCGTGCAATGGGTTTACTCTGCTCTACTTTCACTTTCAAGTTGCCTTTCAGATCGCGGTATACCTGCGCATCTTTTACGAATGGATTTGCTTCCACTCGCTCTTCCAGCACCTTCGGATCCAGATCTCCCATTTCCACACCGATGACATAATCGGTGCTTTTATCGGTCATAAGGTCTACCACTTCCAGTTGGTCTGTGAAGAAATTTCCTTCCTGATCCAGGATTTCTACCTTCACTTCTTCTACCTCTCTCCCATTGTTTTTAATACCTGCAAAGGTGATCAGCGAAATCAACAATAACCCGCTGAAAGAGTAGATCAGGATATTTTTCTTTTCTTCCTTACTCATCTTCAGTTGATTTAGGGTTGAACTTATTTTTCATGTACTCAGCGATCTTTGGAACCTCCCGGTCAATATCACCGGCACCAAGGGTCACTACAATATCCAGGTTGTGATTTTCCAATTCGTCCAACAAGTATTCTTTAGCAATCATGACCTTCTTCTCGTTTTCCATTAAGTCATAAATAGACTTGGAAGTAACACCTTCAATTGGTTTTTCTCTTGCAGGATAGATATCCAGTAAAATCACTTCATCTGCCTTGTCAAGTGCTTCTGCAAAGCCTTTCTTAAAGTCATTTGTTCGGGAATAGAGATGCGGCTGAAAAATAACCGTGATTTTTCGCTTACCTGCCAATGATCTTACTGATTTTAGGAAAGCATTAATTTCTTCCGGATGATGTGCGTAATCATCGATCAACGTAGCATGTGGGCTTCTGAAGACATACTCGAAGCGGCGCTTCACACCTTTGTATGACCTCATTAGTTTCCTGATCTCGCGTCCATCCATTCCCATATCTACAGCTACTGTGATTGCAGCAAGGGCATTTTCTACATTATGATATCCTGGGAATTCGAGATGAACATCCGAAATTTTCTCCATACCATATCGATATGTGAAAACAAATGCACCATTTACAATTCTCAAAGCATCTGCTACAGCATCTCCATTTCGGATCGCATAAGAGATGTATTTGTTCCCCGGATTGATTTTAAAACCAGCGTCTGAATGCATGAGTACTTTGCCTTCCTTCGGGGTTTTCTTCACAAACTCCTCATAGGTATCGAGCATGGCAGTCTCATCACCATAGATATCCAGGTGATCCGGATCGAGCGAGGTGATGATCGTATAGTTGGGATTGAGTTGCATGAAAGAACGATCGTACTCGTCAGCTTCCACAACAACCGGAGCGTTCTCATCTCCAATAATCAGGTTGGTACCTGTGTTGGCCATAATACCTCCAACAAATGCTGAACATCCCTTTCTGGAATGGCTCAACAAATGTGCGATCATTGAAGTTGTGGTTGTCTTCCCGTGTGTTCCGGCTACCGCGATGGTGAAATGATTTTCGGTAATCATACCCAGTACTTCGGATCGCTTCATTACCGTGAAGCCATTGTCACGGAAATAGTTTAGTTCTATATGCTCTGCAGGAATAGCTGGCGTATAGACAACCAGTATACCCTCTTTTGCTAAAAACTTGTCATCGATCAAGTCAAGCTGATCTTCATAATGCACGTCAATACCTTCTTCGATCAGCTTCTTCGTCAGATCGGATTCGGTTTTGTCGTACCCGGCAACAGGAATTTTCTTCGCATGAAACCATCGAGCCAATGCACTCATGCCGATACCTCCGATACCGATGAAATAGGCGCTATTTACTTCGGCTAGTTTCATGATTGATACTTGGTTTTAAACATCCCCCTGCTGACGCGCAAATCCAACACACCCTCGAATTGTCGAACTGCCTTTGAAGAGGGGATTATTATCCTTTCCGTCATTCCTGCGCATGCAGGAATCTCGTTCTTATGATGAGATTCCTGAATTCCGCTATGCTTCATCAGGAATGACGTTCTTGATATGTTTATTGAACTGTTCACTCAACTAATTTCATTACCTCGTTAGCGATATCAATGGCGGCATTTTCATGCGCCATTGCTCCAATATTATTAGACAGCTTTTCCTGTCGCTCTTTATTTTTCAGTAAAGCCATCGCTTCGTCAATCAGCTTATCCATTGCCTCACTATCCTTTACCATCTCAGCAGCGTCATTGTCGACCAACGCCTTGGCGTTAATCGTCTGGTGATCTTCAGCCACATTTGGAGAAGGGACTAAAATGGACGGTTTTGCTGTGAGCATTAATTCAGCAATGGAAAGTGCCCCTGCCCTGGAGATCACCACATCGGCACATGCATACGCAAAGTCCATTTGAAGGATGAAGTCCTTCAAAATCACTTTGCCTCCTTTGCCTTCTGCCCGTTTCTCCATTTCATCCTTATAGAATCCACCGCACTGCCAGATTAATTGAACAGCTTCTTTTTCCAGCTTCTCTAAGCCGGATAATACGCTTTCATTCAAAGTTCGCGCACCTAAACTTCCACCAATAACTAAAAGGGTGGCTTGCTTTTCATCGAGTTCAAAGTGCTTGAATGCCTCGGCTTTACGGTTAGGATTTAGCTTGATCGTTTTTCTTACAGGATTCCCCGTAACAACTATTTTGTCAGCTGGGAAGTATTTCTCCATGCCATCATGCGCTACACAGATCGTGTTAGCTGATTTTGAAAGCCATTTATTGGTCAATCCAGCGTATGAGTTTTGTTCCTGAATAAGTGTAGGAATTCCTTTTCTCCCAGCCACATAAAGCAAAGGGCCACTGGCGTATCCTCCGACACCTACAACTGCATCCGGCTTAAATCTTTTTATGAGTTTTGAAGCCTGTCGAATGCTCGATAACAGTTTGAATGGGAACATCAAGTTATCCGCAGAAACCTTTCGCTGAATTCCGCTAATCCATAAACCTTCAATCTCAAAACCAGCCTCTGGGACTTTCTTCATTTCCATTTTTCCTTTTGCCCCTACAAAAAGAATTTCTACAGATTGAAGCATATCTTTCAGAGCCTGTGCTATGGAAATAGCCGGGTAGATGTGGCCGCCTGTACCTCCACCACTGATCATAATGCGATATGTTCGTTCCTGTTCGATTACGCTGCTTCTTTATATTGATTTCCTATAGTTCCTCCAAAATTGTCAATCTCACCCCTGCTAACGCTGAGTATAATTCCCAATGCCACCCCGGCAAAAAGCTGTGATGTACCTCCCATACTGATGAAAGGAAGTGTCAGTCCGGTCACCGGCCCGAGCCCTACAGCTACTCCCATATTCACCAATGCCTGTACCACAAGAGCAAAACTCAATCCAGCTGAAAGTAAACCTCCATATGCCCGATCATTTTGCTCCGCTGCTTTCATCCCGCGATAAAGAAGTGCGAGGTATAAAAACAAAATCAGCACACCTCCAATCAATCCGTATTCTTCCAAAATGATTGCATAGATGAAATCTGAATATGGATGCGGTAAAAAATTTCTTTGATCACTTTGTCCAGGGCCTTTGCCAATCACTCCACCTGAAGCGATCGCGATGTAAGCTTGCTTGGCCTGATATGGGGTGTCATTATTTATATAGTCTTCTACTCTTGAAATAGCAGTACCACCTCTCTGACCAACCATGAAGGCCACAGAACCAAAGGAGGCACAAATCACGACAAGCATTCCAAGATATTTCATTGGAACCCGACCAATGAAAAGTACTAGCATGCATGTCAGAAATAAAAGGATTGCTGACGAGAAATTGGTCAATGCGATTAGGCCACAGATCAAACCAATCCAGAATAGCATCGGGACAATTGCTTTTTGAAAATCATCAATGGATTGCTGACGCTTGGAAAGCATACTGGCTAATGTTACCAGCAATGCCAGTTTAGCAAGATCGGAAGGTTGAAATGCCTGGTTGATCACCGGGATCGTTAACCAACGAGATGCCTCATTGATATTGGTACCAAACATCCAGGTAAACAATAGCAGCGGTACACATAGCCAAAGTACAAGGCGTGAAATTTTTGAGTAGTATCGGTAATCGATTCGGTGTGCAAGCCAGATTGCTCCTAAACTCACAATCACGAGAACCGAGTGCTTAATCAGATAATACTCCGTGTTACCATCCATCATTTTGTAGGCCAGACTGCCTGTAGCGCTGTACACCACCAAAATGCTAAATAGTGAAAGAATCAGCACGATGAACCAAATCACCGGGTCTCCTTTCAGATTTCGATATGCCCAATTTTTTACCTCGTTCATGCTACTTGAATTTTGGATTTAACATCCCATACATTCCTCCCCCTAACCCCCTCCAAAGGGGGAAATTGATTCATTAAGGATATGGAGAACTGCTTTCTCATTAGACTTCTTTGGCTTTTAATGTCTTCGCAAGCTTGTTTACTGCACGCTTGAATTTATCTCCACGATCTTCGTAGTTGCTGAACAGGTCGAAGCTTGCACAAGCAGGAGATAGCAATACCACATCACCCTCTTCGGCCCATTCATGTGCCTGATCTATGGCCTTTTTAACAGACTCCACCTCAGCAATCAAATCCAGTTTTGAACCGAAATAGCTCGTCAAAGCCCGATTATCCTTACCCATGCAGATCAGCCCCTTAACCTTCTTCTTCACCAACTTTTCGATCTGTGTGTAGTCGTTTCCTTTGTCAATGCCACCCGCAATCCAAATGATATCGCCCTTCACTCCGTCTAAAGCATAGTAGACAGAATCTACATTCGTCGCTTTAGAGTCATTGATGTATGCCGCACCATCGATTTCCTTGACAAATTCCAATCGGTGTGGTGCATTCTTAAAATTCTTAAGTCCTTTCAGGACCATTTCCATTGGCACTTCCATGCAAAGTGCACTCAATACGGCCGCCATGCTATTGACCATATTGTGCTTTCCGATCAATGAGATCTCAGAGACCGGAATCTGGAATTCAGCAGCATCGTGCTTGTACTGAAAGTTGAAAATCAGATGTTCATCCTTCAGGTAGGCGCTTAGCTTATTGTTGTTAGAAGCTGACATGGCAAACATGCTGGCCTCTATTTTTCTTCTACTTATTTCTTCCGTCACCGGAGCAGAATCCGCACAGTAAATGAAAGCCTGCTCGTTGGTCAGGTTTTCTATGATCCTGAACTTGGAGGTGACATACTTATCAAATTTGTACTCATATCGATCCAGGTGATCCGGAGTGATATTCAGTAAGACTGCCACATCCGGACGGAAATTTTCAATCCCATCCAGCTGGAAGCTGCTAACCTCTACTACATAATAATGATAACCACCTTCAGCCACGAGCCCCGCAAGGCTCCTGCCGACATTACCACCTAATGCCACTTTGTATCCTGCTGTTTTGAGCAGGTGATGCGTAAGCAAGGAAGTAGTGGTTTTTCCATTGGTACCTGTAATGGCAATAACTTTTGCTTTGTCGATAAATCGGTATGCAAACTCTATTTCAGAAATGACAGGAATGTTATTGCCAACCAGTTTTTGCACCAACGGAGCTGAATCCGGGATGCCGGGGCTCTTCACCACCAAAGACGCATTCAGAAGTAGTTCTTCGGAATGGCCACCTTCTTCAAAATCAATTTTCTGACTTTTCAACGTTCTTCTGCGATCAGAAGCCAGGTTTCCTCCGTCAGAAAGGAATACCTCATAGCCCTTTTGACGAGCAAGTATGGCGGCACCAACGCCGCTCTCACCTCCACCCAATATGACTATGCGTTCGTTCATTATTCTTCTTCTTTTACTTTTTTACCAATAATCAAGTCGAAGCATCTTGAGTAGATGGCCATCAAGTCATACCCCTCCTTTACGAAATCATCAATCAGGCTGATCTTCTGCTTTTTGTTGGCCAATTCCAGTTGATCAAGGATGAAAAGAATCTCATCCGTCTCATCTTCCAAGAGTCCCATTATCTTATTGAAAACCGAATGGGATGGCGCCTTCAATAGCTTCAAAAACTGATCATCGATCTTTCTCGCACTTCTTATCAGCATAGAAGTGGCCTGCACCAAGGTGCCTGTTGGGATCAATTCCGAAAGCTGCACGGCACCCTTTTGGAACTTCTCATTTAATTCATGGATTTCTGTTACTGTCATTATCTGATTTTTAGAGTTGCTAATGTGAAAATGGCTAAGAGTATCCCTACCGTCCAGAAGCGGGCTACAATCTTGGCCTCATGAAGTCCTTTCTTTTGGTAGTGATGGTGAAGCGGCGACATTAAAAAGATGCGTCTTCCTTCTCCGTATTTCTTTTTGGTGTATTTGAAATAAGACACCTGAATAATCACCGATAAATTTTCGATAACCAGAATTCCGCATAGTATCGGAATCAATAATTCTTTTCGAATGACAAAAGCCAACACAGCGATAATACCTCCAAGCGAAAGACTGCCAGTATCGCCCATGAAAACTTGAGCCGGGTATGCATTGTACCACAAGAAGCCAATACAAGCTCCAACAAATGCCGTACAGAAAATCACCAGTTCTCCTGAGTTTGGGATAAACATGATGTTGAGGTAATCGGCAAAGATGGCATTACCGGATAGGTAGGCGAGCACAGCAAGTGTCAAACCAATTATGGCACATGTTCCGGCTGCCAAACCATCCAACCCATCGGTAATATTGGTACCGTTGGAAACAGCAGTAACAATAAAGATGACGACCAATACATAGAGTGCCCATGAATAATCCACTAAGAATTCCGGCAATAGCCAATCGTATTGGAACTCATTGTTTGCCACAAATGGGATGGTTGTTAACAGTGAGTTTTCATCCTTGAATGCCTCACCCGAGAAATCCCTCACTACAATGTCTTCATGGAACACCATGACAAGTCCAACCAACAAACCAAGTCCGATCTGTCCAATTATCTTGAATTTACCTCTGAGGCCTTCTTTGTTTTTCTTTTTTACTTTCAGATAATCGTCCAGGAAGCCGATACTGCCCATCCAAAGAGCGGAGATGATTAACAGAATGATGTAGATGTTGCTGAGATCAGCAAAGAGCAGCGTTGGGATTACTATGCCTGAAATGATGATGATGCCTCCCATGGTAGGTGTCCCTTTCTTTTCCATCTGACCTTCCAATCCCAGGTCACGAATGGATTCACCTAACTGAAACTTCCGTAGCATATTGATCAATTGCTTACCAAAAGTGATCGTGATCAAAAGCGATAGCAATGCTGCCATTCCCGCTCGGAATGAGATATACTGGAACAGTCCCGCTCCCGGGAAGTCTATTTGATTGAGATATTCAAATAAGTAGTTCAGCATCTTTCGATTTTAGATTTATAAGATTTTAGATTGAGAATTAACCCACCCCTAACCCCTCCAAGGAGGGGAATTAACTGTGCATTATATTTTCTCTTAATCCTCATCAATTCAATTGCTCTTTCAATATTTCTCGATCGTCGAAGTGATTCCTCACTCCATTAATTTCCTGATAGGTTTCATGCCCCTTTCCGGCCACCAGGATGATGTCCTGATCGCTAACTAGATTACAGGCCGTTCTGATCGCTTCTTTTCTGTCCGAAATGATCATCACGTTTCGCTCCTTCGATTTTGGAATTCCCTCTTTCATATCCTCCAAAATCTGCTGCGGATCTTCTGTCCGTGGATTGTCTGACGTGAGGATGATCTTATCACTAAAGCGCGCAGCGATCTCCGCCATCTTAGGACGCTTCGTTTTGTCCCGATCTCCACCACAGCCTACTACAGTGACCAGCATTTCATTCTTGGTGCGTAGATCATCAATTGTTTTCAGCACGTTCTCCAAAGCATCCGGTGTGTGGGCATAATCCACGATTGCCATGACATTGGAGGTGTTTTCTACTCTCTCAAAGCGACCACTTGCACCCGATGTAGTGCTCAACCCGCTTAGCACATCTTCCTTCTCCTCTTCCAATAGGATTGCCACCGCATAAGCTGTAAGCAGATTGTAGGCATTGAATTCGCCTATCAACTTGAACCACACATCCACTCCATCAAAATTTAATTCCAAGCCCTGAAGCGTATTGTGAATGATTCGCACCTTAAAATCCGCCATGGAGCGAATACCTAATCGGTGTTTGTTTGCTTTCGTATTCTGCAGCATCACCATCCCTCGCTTGTCATCCACATTTACCAATGCAAATGATTCAGACGAAAGGCCGTCAAACAAAAGCTTCTTCGCGGCGATGTACTCGTCGAATGTCTTGTGGTAATCCAGGTGATCGTGGGAGATATTCGTGAATACTCCACCGGTAAAATGAATCCCGGACACACGATTTTGTACCAGGGCGTGGGAACTTACTTCCATAAAACAATGCGTACATCCACCTTTGACCATTTCGGCCAAAAGCTGGTTAAGTTGCACAGCATCAGGAGTGGTAAAGCTGGTGTCTAAGACCTTATGGTTAATCTTATTCTCTACTGTTGAAAGTAAGCCCACCGAGTAGCCCAGGTTTTGGAAAAGCTCGAACAGTAACGTCGCACAAGTGGTCTTGCCATTCGTGCCCGTGATACCTACAAGCTTAATATTTTCTGATGGTCGTCCATAGAAATTCGAAGCAATGATGCCCAGGGCTTTCGCTGAATTGTCTGTCTGAACGACTGTGATTCCTTTTGGTAAATTTTTAGGTGTTTTTTCGCAAACGATGATCTTTGCTCCTTTATCTATTGTGGATTCAATGAAGTCATGACCATCTACGGTCAATCCTTTTACCGCCACAAACAGGAACCCAGGCTCCACTTTTCGTGAATCAAAAGCTACCCCAAGAACTTCCTCTTCCCGGTTTCCGGTAATCGACTGGAGCGAAACGCCAAACAATATGTCTTTCAACGTCTGCATCAGCTCATCTGAAGTTTAATGGTTGAACCTTTGGCTATTCGTCCACCCGGAGCAAGTGACTGAGTCGCAACGCGACCTCTTCCGTTCACTTTTACTTCCAGGCCTAAATTTTCCAATACATAGATCGCATCGCGAAGTGTCATGCCTCGTACGTCCGGAATCACTTCGTATTTCACCGTATTTCCTTTCCAGTATACCGCATCATTGATGACATCAGTTTTTACCCATTCAGCTTCCGTTTTTGTGTGATTGGAAATACCAAGCTCATTGCATATCATGGTCAATTCGTCACGTTTTCCTGCTTTGATGTATGGAAAAATACCCGTTACATAAGTTCTTTCCTCAGTGCCAACCTCATGCATATCCAGCTCCAATGAGTAGATCTTGTCTGCTATTTCTTTGAATACCGGTGCAGATACATCGCTACCATAGATCTGGTATCCTTTCGGATTATCAATCACTACGATGCAGCTATACCGAGGTGCCTCAGCCGGAAAATATCCAGCGAATGAGGTGTAATACTCTCGTACATATCGCCCATTCTTCACCTTCTTAGCGGTACCTGTTTTACCGGCAATTTTGTAATGTGAGTGATTGATGTTTTGGGCTGTACCCCGTTCCACCACACCTTCCATCATCATCTTTACTTTTCTTAACGTCTCTTTGGATGCGATGCGATCGTTGATCACCTCGGTATCAAATTCTTCCACCATCCGATCAGCCTTCATCACGCCTTTCACTATCATCGGCTTCACCATTTTGCCATTGTTGGCAACCGCATTGTACAAGGTGAGCATCTGAAGAGGTGTCATTTTCAATTCATAGCCGTGAGACATCCATGGAAGTGAAACCCCACTCCAAGTGCTATCTGATGGGTCTTTAATGTATGGCTTGCCCTCTCCTACCATCTGAAAATCAAGTGGTTGATGTAGATTCATGCGCTTTAGGTAGTTGATGAATTTCTCCGGATTGTTTCCGAAATGCTGAGAAATCAACTTCGCCACACCAATATTGGATGACTTTTCAAAAACCTCCTGTACCGTGAGTGTACCAAAGCCCCCCGGCTTATGATCACGCATGGTCTTATCAAAAAACTCGAGGCTGCCATCACCGGTGTTGATCGTATCCGTCAATTTAATATCGACCTCCTCCAGCAATGCAATCATACTTGCAAGCTTGAACGTTGAACCCGGTTCTCGTGAACCCTGATTTCCTACTGCATAATTGTATCTTTCATAGTAATCTCCGTCGGTATTCCTGCTCAGATTAGAAATGGCTTTGATTTCCCCGGTATTTACTTCCATCACGATTGCCACGCCATAGTCTGCATTGTGCTTTTGAAGCTCATCCAGCAAAGCTGATTCTGTCACATCCTGAAGATCCACATTAATAGTTGTCTGGATATCATATCCATCGACCGGACGTTTCTCGGTACCGTCATAGATAGGCTTCCAACCTCCTCCGGCCATTTTTTGATAGAGCCCTTTACCGTTTACTCCGGCCAGCTGCTTATTAAAGCTGTATTCCAGTCCAACGGTCCCACGATCGTTTGCATTTACACTTCCAATGGTGCGGATGCCTAAATGCGAAAAGGGCAGAAATCGTTTTTCTACCTTTTCGAACAGTACTCCTCCTTTTAACCGACCTTCTCTGAAGAGCGGCCAGTTTTCCATGTGTTTTTTATCCTGGTAGCCAATTTCCTGACGATTAAGGGTCAGGTAACGGCGACCTTCTTTCCTGGCCTGATCTATTTTTCGTTTGTATTGTGTTGGTGTCAAATCGCCGTAGTAGCGCGACAGCAAATAGCACAACGAGTCAATATTGTTTTTGTAGAGTCCGTTGGTAGGTAGATATGGATCAATCGCTAACCGATAGAATGGCAATGATGTCGCCAGTAAGCTTCCATCATCAGCATAAATGTTTCCACGCGTTGCTTTTACATTCATTACCTGCATGCCCAGGGTTTCGCCGAGGCTTCTCCACTCCTCTCCTTCAATGAACTGGATCTTGGCAATACGAAGCACGACTGCTCCCGCCACCAAAAAGGTGAGGATGAATGCGATGCGCACGCGCAGTACTATGTCTCGTTTTATGCTCATTTTTTTAGGTCAACAGCCATCCGTCGACAGTCGACTGATAGACTGTGGACTGACCGTTGGTCAATTTCAAAAAATGTTATTTTGTTACCTGTAATCACTTTGTTTCAACTTCCCTGATCAATACGGGTAACTCTTTACTCTCTTTTAACCCGAGCTCTGCCGCTCGTTTTGCCACCTCCGATTGCTTGCTCTCATACATGAAATCCGCTTTCAGGGTAGTATAATCTGCTCGTAAATCCTCCACCTCGTTTTCGAGATGGTTGATATCACGAACCTTCTTTTCCGCGTAATGGCGGTTGCCGATGTACAGCAGACATAAGAATGCCAGAAATAGAATTTGGGGAAGAAAACGCACGTGTATCACCTCGCTCATGGAGCTGTCCATGCGTAGAAAGCGATTGATGAGACGGAATAAGCCTCCTCGCTCTTCTCTTTGGGGTAATTTGTAGGTGTTCTTCATTTCTTAAAAGTTTGAAGTTTGAAGCTGGGAGTTTGAAGCTGGAATCACTTCCATCTTCTAGCATCCTACTTCACACTTCTTTTCTTGCCAATACGCAGCTTAGCGCTTCTCGCTCTGCTGTTTTCTTTAATTTCTGCCGCTGTGGGGATGATGGGCTTTCGGTTCACCGGGTCTAACACCCTGATTGGATTCCCATAAAAGTCTTTTTCATCGACCCCTTTAATGTTTCCTTTATTGATGAAGTTTTTGACCGGTCTGTCTTCCAGTGAATGATAACTCATCACCACCAGCCTGCCTTCTGCCTTTAGCACTTCGCCAGCCTGCACCAAAAACTCCCTGAGTGCGTCCATTTCATCATTTACCTCAATGCGTATGGCCTGAAAGACCTGTGCGAGGTATTTGAGATCCCGACCTTTTGGAGCGTTCTTCATCGCAATTGCTTTCAGCTGCTCGTTGGTCTCTATGGGTTGGTTCATTCGGAAACTCACAATCTCTCTAGCGAGGGTTCGCGCATTTCTGATTTCACCGTATGCACTCAAAATATGTATCAGATCCTTTTCTTCGTACTCGTTTACTACTTCCCTGGCGCTTTTAGCAGCGGCCTGATCCATGCGCATATCCAGCTCACCTTCTGCCCTAATGGTGAATCCGCGCTCTGGCTCATCAAACTGATGGGAGCTAACTCCCAAATCGGCCAGGATGCCATCCACTTCTGTGATGCCGTGTAGTCTGAGGTACTTTTTCAGGTATCTGAAGTTTGACTCAATAAATGTAAAAGAACGTTTGCCAGCTTCTTTCGCCAGCGGTAGTGCATTTTGCTCAGCGTCTTTGTCCTGATCAAAAGCAATGAGGTGTCCGGTTGTCAACTTGTCGAGTATCGCTTTGCTGTGTCCGCCACCTCCGAAGGTCACATCCACGTATACTCCATCTGGTTTTATGTCCAGCCCGTCCAGGCATTCTTGCAGCATGACCGGGTTGTGATATGCGGTCATAGACCGCCTTTTTTGTCGGCCCAAAGTTCCTGTTTGCAACTTTCGAATGATCCCTTAGCGTTTTCCATATCATTCAAATGCATTATTCGTCAAGAAACTTCTGTGCCAGCTCTGAGTATTCGCTATCGTCACTGATCATGTGCTTATCAAATACTTCAGGGTTCCACATTTCTATATAGTTGCCCGTGCCGATGAGGAGTGCCTCCTTGTCTATCTGCGCATGAGCGAGCATCTGTTTCGGGATCAGGATGCGGTTTGCATTATCCAGCTCCACCTGCGCGATGCTCCTGAAAAATGTCCGTTTCAACTTCCGTTGTTCCGGATCGAATTCACTCAATGATGAGATCTTGTGGTGTATCTTTTTATACTCCACCATTGGGTAGAGGATTAGGTTCGGCTCGAATCCCTTCCGAATTATCAGTTCTGCAGTGGAGACCTCCGGAAGGTTGACCTTGATCTTTGCAGGCAAGACCAACCTTCCTTTAGTATCCAACTTACACTCATATTCGCTTGTAAAAAACGTCATACTGAGCCTTGAAAAATATAAACCACCGAGACAAATGTAATCAACTTTTCCTATTTTCCCCCACTCTCCCCCACTTTCATACACAAAATATCACAAAATGCCCATTTGTGCATTAAATCGATGATTTTAGGCTTTAAATGAATGTTCTGTGAATGAGTGAGTTATGAAAACGAGGCGGTTAGACTACTTTTTTGAATAAATTTTGTGATTTGGAACTTGAAAATTGGAATTTGAGAGATTTGGTGGGAGATGGTGGGGAGGACTGAAGAATGTGGGAGGTGGTGGGGAAGATTTGTCAGGGGTAATTAAATTAGGTTTAGGAATCCTCGTTACAAACGAGGACTAGATTGAGATGCTAATTGAAAAGGAGGACTAGATTGGGTTACTTATTAATCTTAGCCCACAGCCTTCCGAAGAAAAAACCAACAGGAACTGCAATAGCAATTGAAACCAACCAGAAGGCTCGCTCATCCCAAGACATATTAATTTCACGATAATCAAATTGAATTTTAATGGTTCTTAGAAAAAAACCTACCATAATTAAGCCTAGGATGAATAAAACCCATTTCCATTTCCTAAGTATCCACCTGAGAAGCGTGAAAAAGATTGAAGTCCAGTGAATTTTTTTGTAATCCGAAGGATTAGGTTTGATTTCGTCTAGTTGTACATCATTGGATTGCGTAGAGTTCTCTAAAATCTCCCTATTGACTCTCGCTTCATTTAATGCACTTTCACTTCTATCTATAATTTTTTTGATACCCTGAAGCCAGGCTCGTAACATGTTTTGGCAATGTCTAAAATCTTGCTGAGAACTATCTGAATTTCCATTGAGCCCTTTCCATGACAATATTATTGTTTCATTATTTGAAACCTCCATCGTAAAATGAAAGTCCTCAGGCCTGTGTAAAGCGATTAACTTGATTTTACTTTCATTAAATTCACTCTGCCATATATATTTCCCCAAGCTATCACGCTCTAGTTCCTTTTTAATCTTGGTCATTTGATGCGGCCCAAATTTGAAACCACCCATGCCGTCAGAAATTAACCCATACATAACTCCAATGATTTGTTTTGTTAGAATATCCTATTAAAAAGCCTGAGGAAGTAATTACCTATTGAATAGTACAGCCAGAAAATAGCTGCAAATCCTAAAGCCATCATAGGGATAAATGAAAGCGCCATTAGAAATCCACCAATTCCATAATATGGCTGATCGTTAAAATTAAAAGGAATAACTCCAAACAGGATAAGCAAACTTAACGGTACCATCCAAAAAGCAAGAAAGAAAAACATGTTCCAGAATAGTTTCCCAAAAAGGTTTTCAGGTTTATCCTCAAATTGTCTTAAGTATTTCATGCTTTAGGTTTGTTTGGCTTGCTAGCTAATATAACAACCCTCTCACCCCCTTCAAAGGGGGGATTAGAAATAACTGAGGAAGATGCCTGATAAAGTCTGAAGTGCATCAGATTCCCAAGTCTCGCTCGTACCTCACTCGCAAGGGAATACCGACTCATACCCTATTCCCTTGGGAGGACAATTTTTAAAAATTGTCCGAGTCATGGGAATCTGATTGGTGTGTCTATCCTTTTGGGTTTTGGAATCAACCACCAGTGATAAACTCAAACTCAACAGGCTTTTTAGTATCCAATTTTTCTACAGTAACCCAAAAAGCCTTTGTCCAACCCCTTCTACAGGCTCCAGTATTGCTCACTTCGCATTTGACATTATATTCTGATCTATTAGACGTGATCTTCAAGTTATACTCAGGCTCACTGCAACCTCCAGTTTTAACAATAAAGCCTAAAAGAGTATGCGTATTGAAGTCTATTGAAGAGAACCCTTGGTTCCTGCACTCCTTATTTTTCGAGCGTAATCCCTTCATCTGATCAAAGTACTCTTTCCTTGAATTAATTACATATTCATCCTTTTGATTATCAACCAAATTGAGACAAGTAATTTCAATAAGTTCATAATCAATAGTTTCTTGACTATACGAATTGAGTGCAACAAGAACTAAAAGAATGGCGCTAAAATGTTTCATACAAAATATCAGAATGCTAAGGTAACCCTCACCCTCGAATCGTAGAACTACTAAAAAGGGAAGTTAGAAATAACTGTGGAAGATGCCGGATCAAGCCTGCCTGCCGGCAAAAGGCAGGTCCGGCATGACATTCAAGACTGGGATGAAAACTTACTTTGGCCTCATAATTGTTTTTACTCAATCATGAGACTCACCATAGCTTTAATTCCATTTGTATTTGTTAGCTGTTTGCCCAAGCTCCTTGTGCCTCATGATTTCTCTATCGAGCAGAATAATGATGAGGCATATGTCGAGGTTGATTCCATCTCGGTATCACTTGTGAACCTAGAGGTTAAGAGTGATCATTATGTTTTTGGGATGGAGGTACAGAACCATAGTGATCAGCCTATTTTCATAGACCTGGAAAAAATCCGGAAGTACGCGCACCATCTTTCTTATCGGGAAGAGGAAGCCAAAACTTTTCAGGAAATTACGATCGCGATGACCCCAGGCAAAGTGAAAAGGTTTTTTGAAAAGAAGAGAAAAGATAGCGAAGCAGCTGCTGTATTCCTCTTTTTAGTAGGTGCTGCCATTACTACTTACGATGCTGTAAAAGATCATCAGGATAATCGGAAGGAGCACTGGACCGAGGAAGACTCGAAAAAATCTGCCAGACGTGAAATTGCAACCGCAACCACTTTGCTTGCTACTGATATTTTAACTGATGCGGCACTACAAACCAAAGAGGTCGCAAATACGGAACTGAGATACTTGCCAACAGAATTATTTGACAGGGAAGTAATATATCCGGGTGAAAGCTATTCCGGCAAGTTACTGTTCAGAAGGATCGCAGAAGTAAAGAACTATCATCGAATCACTTTTCCGTATGAGGGAAAAATGCTTCACTTTGATTTCAGGAAAGCTACTTTCAAGGAACGGGAGTTTTTGTTTGGAAGATATCGTTGATCTCCCTTTCAAATTGGGTAATGATTACAACCTCCCATGAACGAAAATGATCACAGGACAGCTCTCATCGTCCGTAAATGGACAAAATGATGGAAATAGCATCATTTAAATTTTGAATTTCTAGGATTTTTTCAATCTGGCATTCGCTTTGCTAAGCCGCTCTCAGTTTATCACTGATGAGCTATGAAATCAAAAATATCAATATTAATAATTGCGTTGTTGGCTCTTGGATGTTCCAATGACGATCGTGTAGCAGCCCCAGGTAAAACCGTGGTGGCGTTTGAAAGCAATACGCTTTCTCTTGATGAGGCTGATGAAGCCCTAGTTGTGACTATTTCATTTGATCAAGCTGCTCTAGCAGACGGACAAGTGGAAGTATCTTTTGGTGGTACTGCCACCAACCCTGAGCACTACATAGTGCTACCAGAATTAGAAGATGGGATCCTTATATTGAACTTTGAAGAAGGCGATGAGGATGTCCAGTTTCTATTGCTCCCTGTCAATGATGATGTAAATACAGGCAACAAGACTGTTTCATTAGAGCTTGCCAATCCTTCTGAGGGATTTGAATTGGGACATCATAAGCAACTTGCAGTAAACATTGCCGACGATGATGATGATCAAGGTGAAAACATTGTAGCGGCTGTCACCTTTGTACAGGTAAGTAGTTCTATTAACGAGGACAATGTAAACGGTGTTGAGGTGGCATTGATGCTATCTCATGCTTCTGCAGTTCAGGAATTGGTAGAGTTAGCGGTGGGTATCCCAACCAATTTTGAATATGGCGTTCACTTCTACACCACCCCGGAAATGGTGGACGGAATGATTCCGATCTATTTTGAAGCCGGTCAGGTGAGCAAAAGCTTTACTTTCTATCCTATTAACAATTCCTCGTTAAATGATGATGTAGAATTTATCTTTACTATTAGCAGCTGGACTTCCGGTCTGGATCAGGGCGAACAGTTTGACACTCGGCTGACATTGATTGACGATGAGGAAGACGCTGTTGCTTCACTTCATTCTATCCAGGAACTCAGAGACTATTTTGAAGCTCATGAAGGAAATTGGTTTCTTCCGACCGACTACTTCATTGAAGGAGTGGTTACCAGCACCAACAATGTTGCAAATGAAAAAAGCATCTATATCCAGGACGAGACTGGTGGCATCATGTTGATTTTTATTGCTCCAAATATGCTGACCAGAGGCACAAAGGTTCGTTTAAATCTGAAAAATTCAACAGGTGAAATGGTTAATGATCAAAAGGCACTGATTGGAGTGGAAGATCGGATCGGAACCACATTAGCCACAAATGTACATGTGCAGCCTCGTGAGATTTCGATTGACGACCTGATAGCCGGAACATATTCCGGTCAGCTGGTAAAGATCAACGGAGTTCACTTTAGTGAGGCAGACGGTGTGAGAAAGTGGGATGGTTCTAATTATATCTCTGATGGGGTAAATCCTCGCAAGGGCCTTGTCGCAACATATAGTCATGTTGATTTTAGCCAGGATGTACTTCCGGAGGGTACCTTTTCAATTACAGGAGTTGTGGGATCATGGAACCGCTTACACGTGATCAGCAAATACTCTGTTCAATATTTTTAAGCAGGATTTGTTCAAAAAAAACACTCTTAACTAGTTAGTTGAGGGTGTTTTTTAAATTGAACTCTCTTCCATCCTGCAACACCACATTCCCGGTTTCCAAAAGTGTTTTAAGCTTTTCCAGATTCTGCTTAACTCCTTTTATAGGTCCTTTAAGGATCAGTAAGGAAAGGAATTTTGGTAGTGGCACTTTGAAATTGATTTGATCGTGAATAGTCGTTCGCTTTTCATCTCCTTCAAAAACTAAATTTCGGCGAACAGACAATCTTTGACCTGGAAGTGACTGAATGACCAAACGTTCATTATCTTTAAATACAACAACTCCAAATTTTTGCTTATCGCTTTTCCTGGTTTGAAGATATTCAGCACCAAGCCCATCTATTTCGTTGATTTTTTCAACACGCATGACATAATAATTCCATTTTGGATTGTTGCGCTGATCGCTGACGAAGGCAAAGACTTCTGACAGTGGTTTGTCGATCGTTATGGAATTTGAAATCCTTAGCATGTGCGGATTAATCGGATGAATTTTTGGAACGAACCTCTCGTATCAAAAATGTTCCCATTGGGAATTGCTTCACACTGAAAATGTACGCATCCCGCTCAGAACCAAAGGAATCAACAACCTTCTCATTGTGAATCACAATGAATTGTCCTTTGTATTTCTCCACCAATGATTGCTCATGCTGAAGATAAAACCTGTGCTGTTTGTCGAGAAGCTCCCCCATTACGATCCAAGGTAGCTAATTAATTCAAAGTCTTAACCGTTAACCTCTCTTGAAACTGTTTATTAGGCCTAATCTCACTTTTTAGAAAAATTATTTGCGCAAACGATTGCTTGCGTATATATTAGCAAACGATCACTTGCATATAATTATGAGACGAGATCCATTTCATGCGATAGCTGACCCGACCAGAAGGGCAATACTGGTATTGATTGCAGCGCAAGCGCTGACCCCTAATGCCATTGCGGAACATTTTGATACCACCCGCCAGGCGGTATCAAACCATATTAAAATTCTGAGTGAGTGCGAATTGCTCAAACAGGAAAAAAACGGACGGGAAATCCACTATCACATCAACCATGATAAGATGAAAGAAATCGACCACTGGCTGGAGCAGTTCCGAAAGATCTGGGAGAACCGGTTTAGCCAACTTGATACATTATTAACTGAAATGAAAAACAAACAATGATGAAAAACACACTACAGTTCGACTTCCTTGTGGACAAGGAGAAAAACACAATCACCGTAAAAAGAGAATTCGCTGCAGATCGTAAACTTGTTTGGGACTGCTACACGAAGAGCGAACTCCTCGATCAATGGTTTGCGCCAAAGCCTTTCAATACTAAAACCAAGTCCATGGACTTCAGTGAAGGTGGGCACTGGCATTACGCAATGATTGATCCTGAGGGTCAGGAATATTGGGGATGGACCGAGTACACTAAAATTCAGCCAATTGATTTTTATGAAACACTTGATGCATTCAGTGATGGTGAAGGAAACATAAACACTGACCTTCCCAGGGCAGAATGGCATGTCCACTTTTTGGATAAAGGTGAAAACGCCCTTGTAGAAACAACCGTTACGTATCAATCACTCGCTGATCTGGAAGCTGTCATCAATATGGGTATGAAAGAAGGCCTGACCTCCACGTTAGAGCGACTGGATGATTTACTTAAATCCTTAAAGTCAGAGTCGTAAAGATCATTAGGAATTCATAGTAGTCTGAAGGAATAGTACGGTTATTTCAGTGAGTTTCATGCTCTAAAATCCGTTGTTTGGGCGCATAGTCACTTGAGAAACGAATTGCTTTAAAAAGAGATCATTCCCCCCTCAAGTTTTCAGTAGGATTCACTTTTACAGCTCGTATGATCTGCCCGGTAATGGTCAGCCCTATGGTTCCTAATGTCATGATAAAAGCTAAAAAGAACGGAGAAAATCCTGTAGCCATCTGTTCAGGGTACATAATCGATAGTAATTTATCGATCATCAGGTACCCAACAGGTGCGCCAATTACAAGAGCAATGATAATTATGACTAAATAGGTTTTGCTCACGTGTGTTACAATAGAAAGAGGTGTCGCTCCCAGCACTTTTCGAATACTGAATTCTTTGAGTCTTCGCTGAATCGAAAAAGAAAACAGACCGAACAAACCCAGGCACGCAAGAATGATGGCTATTGTGCTGAGCACGATCAATATGAGTGTAGAAGCCTCTGTTTCCTCATAAAAAGACGCAAATGCCTCTTCCTGAAGCATATGAACAAACGGTTCACCCGGGACTACATCATCCCATAGCAATTGACTGCTTAGCTTCAGATCGTGTATAGCTCCCGGTTTGGATTTTATACTCAAATAGTACAGACTGGATGGAGTATCCTCATCTAACCCGAAAAAAAGAACGGGCCGAATAGTGCTGTGAAAACTACGGTAGTGAAAATCGCTTACTACACCAATCACTTCACGAAGTGTTCCCTGATGGTCAATCTTTTCACCAATCGGGTCTTCCCAATTCATGCTATGTACCATTGCCTCATTCACTACAACAGATTTTTCATAATCGCGTCCAGTTCCATCGAACCAGCGACCGGATTTGAGATTCAATCCTAAAACTGACAGGTAATTCTCATCGACATAGTAGCCTACCGATTCATACGTTTTGTGGTCGTATTGATAGTTGATGGTCGTATTATGCACGCCAACATGACTATGCATTGAAACTGCAATGGAATTTACTTTTGAATCATCAAGTAATTCGTTTCGCATCAATTCCATTTGTGCAAAACTTACGGTTCGTATCATCAACAAATCCTTCGCATCATATCCCCATTCTTTCTCATAAAGTGCTAAAGAGTGTGAGGTAAAAACAAAACATCCCACGATTGTGATAAAAGCCAAAACAAATTGAATAGCCAGCATCAAGCGTGAAAACACACTGTTTCGCTTAAACTTTGCAATGCCTTTTAGAATATGGCTGGATGAAAAACGAGAGATATACAGTGACGGGTATATACCTGCTATAGCCACGATCCCTGCAAACAAGCTACTTAATGAAATAAGCATAAAGGATGCAGAGCTAAAAGATGACGGTATTCGAAGCGGAATCAAATAATTAAGCCCCGGAGTAAATATCGCCATGCTTAGATATATTCCCAGCAGAAAACTGAAGAGGCATAACAACAAATTCTCTGTAAAAAACTGAAGTACGATTTGCCTACGGTTGCTTCCAATAACTTTTCTAACAGCTATTTCCCTTAGTCGTCTGGAGTAAGCGGCAATGGAGATGTTAATAAAATTGAAAACGGCCAGTGCCATCAACATCAATGCAATAATTGCAAGTGAAATACGCGTGAAGGCGGGCGCAGTAAACGAAACAGAACCCGCTATTTCATGGCATTTTTCGGAGAGGTCAAACAGCGGATAGAGTTTAAAACCAACTACCGGCTTGCTTGCTAAGGCGGCATTGACCGGTTCAAGATACCTTTGGAGTCCTTCGGTTATCGCGCCGGGAGATATTCCTGGTTTTGTCAGGATGAATGTAGCATCTGTTGTTGCCTGCCATTGATTTTCATTTTGTTGAAAGTCAAAAAGGTTGGCAAAAGGAATATAAAAATCAAAGTAAAAGCTCGCATAGTCAGCATATTTATCCATTACACCTGTCACCACAAAACTGGCTTCATAGTCATTAGTAAACATTAATTGCAACTCTTTACCAATAGGGTCTTCATTGGCAAAGTACTTTTTAGCCATTTCATAGCTGATGACGACTGAATGCTTTTTGGATAGAGAATGTTTATTCCCGGCTATCATTGGGAAATCAAAAACTTGTAAAAAAGCAGGATCAACAAAGGCGATTTGCTCCTCAAAAGTATTATTTCGTTGCTTTACATAAGCGCCACGTCTCTCTATTCTGGTGAAGTGCTGCACAGCAGGATTGTCATCATGAATAGTTGGACCTAGCACTACAGGTGTTTTACCTTCAATCTCAGAACCTTCGGTTAATTGGGTTATTTGATAAATGCGATCACCCTTGACATGGAACTCATCCATGTTTACCTGCACATCATAAAAAATCAGCGCGGTAATGCCAATCCCTAGTGACAAAGCAAGTCCTATGATGCTAATGGAATTTATTATATAGTGTTTTACAATGTTTCTAAACCCTATCTTCATAAAGCTTTGAAACAAGATGAGGTTTTTGAGTGGATTCATGATTTTGGTGGTTTTTTTAATATTGGTCCAACGGAAATAGCCCAGCACGTCCCGAATAAAGAGTAGGTCTGCGTACCGCTTACTACGTTCGCCAAGCCTACGGTTATATAGTTCCAGCGCATCTCCCTGAATTTCGTCCAACAGATTCGGATCGCAGTACCATTTCAGGAATCGACTGATCCATTTAGGTGGTTGATTTTTCATGATCCTGAGTAGTTTAGGCTAAAGCCTGGAATTTTTTTATACAGATCAACTCTGATATCCATTGAGTCCTGCAGGGCTTTCTTTCCTTCAGCTGTAATGACATACATACGCTTACTCCTGCCTCCTCTTTCATTGGTAGCCCCGCCTACATGTGACCGGAGGAATCCCTTTGTTTCAAGTCGTTTCATTACTGCATGAACCGCACTAACATTTATGCTTCTCCCGGTAGAAGCTTTCAACTCGTCCATTACCGAAACAGCGTAGGCATTGTCTATCAATGATCCGGTAATCATTAGAATGAGCTCTTCCAGTTCTCCAAGGTGTTCACCCTTACTCATAAGTTATTTCTTTTGTTATACAAAAGTAAACATAATCAATTATCTACACTTTTGTATAACTAACTTAAGAGATTTTGAGTCTAGTGTGAAGATTACTTTTGTAATATGAGGTTTAGCTAGTCTTAAGCGTCTTTATTTGAGGATTCATTCCGGATAGCTTTCCACTTTGCACCCATGATGAGTACCCACAGCATCCAGATCACTTCACCAAACGTGAGGTAATCCAGCAGGTCGATCAATATTCCTTTGATGCCCAGAAAGTAGGCGAATGCCGATATGGTATATCCTACTCCGGCAAGGATCATAAACCAACCAATTACGCGTGGAAATAAGGGTGAGCGAATGATCATATAACCTTGAGGTAGCAGCCATAAACCCCAGAAAATCGTAGCGATGATGGTGCCTCTTGTGTCTTGCTTTAGCAAAAGAATTACCTGTTCCGGATTATTAAGCATATCGAGCACCAATAATTGATTGGCGGTACTAAGCATAGCTATCGGAATCCCCAGGAAAGCGAAAATGGCCATGAGAATGGTGGCGTCCTTATATGATTCATAAAATAGCTTGTATAAGAACCATACTGCTGCTACGCAAAATAATTGGGTGATCAAGCTTCCGGCAATGCCCAGCCGAAAAAGCATTTCATTCGAGGTGATGTTGGAAGCAGTCAGCTCCGGATCAGCCAAAACGATCAGTTGGGATGGAACGTACAAGAGACTGAACATCCCCAGAACTGCCCATAGGGGATATAATATTCTCAACCATTTTACGGCATTCTTTTGTTCTTGAAGTGTGTGCATGGATTAGGTAATTTTTGTTTCCATCATGATGCAGCCCATCACCGATTGGTTGCTTTAGTATTAAAAAAAAGCAGACCTAAGTTTCTGACCTTATTTTTTCCCCAGAAAAGGCTTTAGTTGGGGATGCATTTGCGAGGTGAGGAATTCAGTTATGGTAAATTCCGCCAGCTTATGGATAAAAAAAGGGTCTTCTGAAATAATCTGCTCCACCTCTTCCTGTGAGTCAGCGAGAGCCAATATGATCCCTCCTGTTCGTGGGACTTTTCGACCGGATGCTACAAACTTATTTTGCTTGTAGTACCGATGAAGATATTTCACATGCTCAGTCATGTGAGCATCAAGTTCTTCCAACGGAACGATATAGTTTAAATCAATGATGTACATACTACTCCTTCCTTAAAATACTCTCCATTTTCTTTCCCCTGGCCAGTTCATCGATTAGCTTGTCTAAATAGCGAATCTCCTGCATCAGTGGCTCTTCTATTTCCTCCACACGGATACCGCACACTACCCCCTTGATTAATTTTCGATTGGGATTCATTTTTGGAGCTTGAATGAAGAAATCTTCAAAGTTGGTTTTGTTTTCTAATACAGCTTCTAATCCTTTCTGATCATAACCTGTCAGCCATTCAATGATGTGATCCACATCTTCTTTGGTTCGTCCCTTTTTCTCAGCCTTGGTGATGTAGTGAGGATACACCCCTGCAAAGCTCATAGTATAGATTCGGTGTTTGGTCATAGAATGGAGCTATTGGTTTCTTAAAATTAAAACTTCCTGAAGCAACGGATGTGTACTCTCCTTATTTCTTCGGTTTTAACACATCAATTTACGCAGTTTCCAATGCAACCCAGATCAACTCTTCAGGTACCTTTTTGAGCTCGAATGTGGTCCAGCCTTGCAAACCCCATTTGTTTGGAACTTTATAAACTCCATCTCCAAAATCACAAAAAACCGACTGTTCAACCAGAGGTAATTTCAAGTTGGCAGTCTGCGATGCTTCGTGGATGGTAGCAAAGTTTCGTTTCTTCGTCACTTTAAAAGCTTGCCGATCAAAGTGAGGGTTTTCCTCCGTTCCCGGAAAGGATAAGGCTAAGTCCCTGAATTGTTGATTTGTAACCATCTTACTAATCTTTATACAAATAGCCGATCCAATCGGCCTTTTTTCTTAACGATATTTCTGTAATCCCACTGGATCGTTTTTGACTTTTCAAGCCATCTTTTCAAATCATTCGAATTGATTTGATCTGTAAAAGTGTAGCGAATGGACGCATCCTTGAATTTTCCGGTTCCCGTTATTAAATCAGGCTCATCGAAATCAGCGCCACTCCAGAACATCAATCGGATGCAATCCTTCAATTTTCTATAACCTACAATGGGATTTTCTTCCAAAAACCAAACCGGATGTCCGTGCCAGATTTTACTTTCCGCTTCAGGTAAGTGCGTATTTATCACCATCATCAATTGTTCGCAGATTTGTTGATCTGTCTCTGATCGCATCTTATTGTATTCGGTGATTAACATAAATCAGACTTCTACCGTTTTCCAGCTTCCGCGTTTGAATAACCAAAGTGTAAATAACCCTACAGCTGTTTCGGAGAAAAAGACAGCCCAGAACACACCGGAATGTGCCCAATTCAATTCCAGCGCAAGCAAATAAGCCAGCGGAATCTGGATCAACCAGAAAAAGACCAGGTTGATTTTCGTTGGGGTTTGAGTATCCCCTGAACCATTGAATGCCTGCACAGAAACCATCCACCAGCCATACACAAAGTAAGCGTAAGACAGTATACGCAACCACTCTCCACCTATGGCGATCACTCGTTGATCGTCTGTAAAGATGCTCATCAGTGCTTCATTGAAGAAGAAGTAAACAAAAGACACGCCTACCAAGAAGATCATATTGTAAAATCCAATCTTCCATACTGCTGACTCTGCACGATCGGGATCTCCTGCCCCTAAATTTTGTCCCACGAGTGTAGCTGCTGCATTTGAAAGACCCCAGGCCGGCATGAGTGTGAATAGCATAACGCGTAGAGCGATGGTAGATCCAGCAACTGCCTCGCTTCCAACATCAGCCAGTATTCTCATCAGGAAGATCCAGGAGGTCATCGCAACGATCATTTGACCTATTCCTCCCAGTGAAGTCTTGATGATGTTTAAAATCGCTTTGGCATCCCAATATATCTGTGAAAGAACAACCCGAATGTGTTTGCCCCCTTTGAACAGTGTCCAAAACTGAATCGCTACCGCAATTCCCCTTCCGGTGGTTGTCGCGATGGCTGCTCCTTCTATACCCATCGCCGGAACCGGGCCCCATCCGAATATGAACATCGGGTCGAGGATGATGTTAAAACCATTTGCAATCCAAAGTACGCGCATGGCGATTGCAGCATCGCCTGCACCTCTGAAGATCGCATTGATTACAAATAGCAGGATGATGATGCCATTTGCACCCAACATCCATTGGGTGTAGCGATAGCCATTCTCAATGGCCCACTGATCAGCACCCATAAGTGCGAGTAGCTCTTTTGAAAAGAAAATGCCTGCAATCGCAAATGGAAGTGAGATGAGGATGGACAAAAAGATGGCCTGCACAGCTGATATACCAGCTTCTTCTTTTTTCTTCTCTCCTATCCTTCTGGCAATGATAGCAGTGACTGCCATTGCTAAACCCATAGCGATAGAGTAAAGCAGAAACAAATATGTTTCCGTCAGCCCAACAGTAGCCACGGCAGATGAGCCAAGCTTCCCAACAAAATAGATATCTACTACAGCAAAGGTGGATTCCATGACCAGCTCAAGAATCATCGGGACTGCCAATAAAAAGATTGCCTTTTTTAAATCGATTTTTGTGTAGTCAGCATCCGTTCCACGGATGGCATCATTCAGCGCTCTCCAAATGGATTTTTTTGGAGCAGGGGCTTCAGGCATTACATTTTCATTTTCCATATCTCAAAGTTGAAGTACAATTTCGTGATTTTTAAGGTGCAAAACCGCCACAATAAGAGGTCAATTGCGACACCCTAATCATTTACTTGTGACAAAAAGAAAAAAAGGAGTGACAGCCCTATGTCACTCCTTTCGGTTTTGTAGAATTTTCTTTTAAAATTTTAAGTCAAACTCGACTGGCTCACATGGTTGGGCTTCTTTAGATAAATGTAGATGGTCGTGCCTTCTCCTTCCCTACTGGCGATTTCAACCTTACCCCCCATTCCTTCTATTTGGTTTTTGGAAATAAACATACCCAACCCATCTCCTTCTGATCTTTCTGGGTGAAATCGAGACCCGAGGCTAAATAATTTATTTCCAAAACGATTTAAATCAATTCCAATCCCATGATCCTGAATCTTTACCATTACTTCATCATCAAGACTTTCTGCCGATAAAGTTATCTCTTTGGAGTCTTCCGTTATACCAAACTTCAGCGCATTCGAAATCAGGTTATTCAGTGCGCTTTCAAAGTAGGTTGGCACTCCATTTACTGAAAGGTCTGATGGGATATCTGTTATAACTTTTACGCCATGTTTTCGGATTTCTTCTTCATTCGTTTCCAATACACGATCAATTGATTCTTTTACATTACATGAAATTTTATTGAGGCTTTCCCTATCATTCTCAAAGTTCAGAAGTTCGTTGATATGCCTGATTGTTCCATTTAACCGATCAGATGAATTTTTAAGCATTTTTATGAAATCCTGATTTCCAGGATCTGATTCCAGTGCAGTAATAAGTCCGCGGATATTGGAAACAGAGGATCGAGTATTATGTGAAGTAATGAATGAAAAATCCTTTAATCGTTTGTTTTGACTTTCCGTTATCGAGATCAATCTTTGTTTCTCTTTCAGCCTTATGTTTAGTCGATCCGTTCGCCATTTTATGAATCCGTAAACCAGCCCAAAACCAGACAGTAAAAAAAGCAAAATTGCCCACCATGTATTCCACCAGGGCGGACGAATCCTAAAACTTATACTTGTAATATTCTCTCCCCAGTGATTGGGATTATCTGATTGCCTGACATAAAAGGTATAATCCCCAGGTGCCAGATTTGTGAAGGTAACGTGATTATCATCTGTGACTTTTGACCAGCCTATGCCCTGTCCTTCCAGCCAAAATTGATAGAGGTTGGATTCCGGATTTCTGAGATTTATTGCGATAAACTCAAACGTCAGATTGTTATTATTATATGGAAGCACCATATTTTCAGGCACTTTACCATTTACCTTCGAGTCTCGTGAAAATTGATACAAATCCACCGTGGAGTAATTGACTTTAATATCGGAAATGATGGGCGTGATTTGCTGGGATTCAAACACTTCATCGGGTGTGCTCAAAAAAGTGACCCCATTTCTATTTCCAATCCAGATGTTATGATCCATGTCGCGGTAGATGGAGTTATGGATAAATTCAGCCACCTTCAAACCATCTTTTTTCTGAATGGTAGAAACCGCTTCAGTAAACTCATCCACCCTGCTTAACCCGGTCCTGTGAGTCGCCCAGACATGGTTGCTTTTATCACTGACCACTGAAAAGCAATAATTATTTAGTAAACCTTCCTGGGTTGAAAATCGGATAAAAGCTTCACCAGTATATTCATAAATACCATTACCATGGGTGCCTACCCATATGTTTCCATATTCGTCTTCTGAAATATCATTGATATCATGCGCTGGAAAAAGTCCTTCTTTGGTCATAAAAATTATTGAGCTATCGGGTTTTCGGATAGCAAGACCAGCACCATGAGCAGCAAACCATGTATTACCTTCTTGATCGAAGTGGATATGGTATATTTCGTTGTGATAGAACCCTGTTCTGGTAGAAAGTTGCTCAATCACATTATCTAAAGAATCAAGAACGTAGACGCCCTTCTGGTGTAGCGAAAGCCAAAGATTTCCTTTTGGATCTTTGATGATTTGTCGAATCTTTAGTTTTCCGGTTCCATAATCAAATTTGATCTTACGAAAATTATTCAGGTCTACATCAGCTACGTAGAGTCCCTGATCCTCTGCACAGAAATAGATTCTATCCTCATCATCAACAAACACCGCAGTGATATTTTCTCCTTTGCTCTCGTGTGAAATCAGTTCAAAATTGAGGCTGTCAAGTTCTCCTTTGTAATAGCCTTTTACTAAACCTACATCTGTAGCAAAAAAGAATTCGTGTTTGGAGTTTCCAGAAATACCATTTACTGATCGAGCTCTGAAAGATTCAAAATTGTAGAACAGAAGCCCCTTCTTTCTCACCTGGATTAGCCCATCACCAATGGTTCCTACCCACAAACTTTCATCCGCATCCCGATAAAGCGTAGAAACAAGGTCACCCGGAAAACCATTTTTCTTATTGAAGAAGGTAAACTGTCTTGATTTTAAATTATTCCTGTTGAAGTCAACTTTGATCAGCCCGTTGTATTTAGTACCAATCCAAAGATCCAGATTCGCGGTTTCCCTAATTGCGGTAATTGATTCTTTTTGTAAATAGTCGGCTTTGAAAACCTCGCCCTTTCTTCCGTTCGCGGCTAAGTTGAGATGGTACATTCCATAATCTGTTCCGACCCAAAATGAACGCTCGCCCTCTTTACTTCTTTCCAGTGCCTGAATAGCCATGAAATTGAGCTCCGAGACACTGTGGATAAATTGAATGGAGTCATCCTCAAACGTAAAGACCAACAACCCTTCATTGGTGCCAACCAGTATGAGTTCTTCATGAACATAAATGAAGTTGGCTTTTTGGTTTTTCAATTCAGGTGGTTGAATGCGCCATACAGAATCTGTCCCGATACTTAGTAGTCCATCATTCTGGGTTAATGCTATGAGGTACTCACCCATTTTAACAATGCCAACGATAGGGCTCTCATGACTTTCAGGTTCATAAAGCAGATGAAAATCCACTCCATTGAATTGCTTAATACGTCCGTTGAAATAGCCAAAATAGATTTCTTTTTGATCGCTAAAAGCAGCTGTTGAAAAATTTTTCTTTGTGGAATCGTTGCTATCCATCAGCTCAAAATCGAGCCCATCGAAACGGGTAAGACCATAATCTGTGCCCACCCATTTGTATCCGTATGGGCCTTGAATGGTTGTATAAACGTACGTCCCATTTAAACCAGTTTCAGGATTAAAATGCCTGATGTCATACTGATGCAATGATGCCGACAGCATAAGACACGAGCATAACCCGATGAAAGACGCTATGATTTTAGTTATCATCTTTCTGATAATATTTCAGGTTCACAACATACTTGTATCTCGGCGGCCCTCCAATGGGAATACTGAAAAAGCGTACAGCCTCCTCATACTGGTTACGAATGTAAAAAACCATGTTATTATTTGGTTTTCCTTGCTTGATGATCTGAATTTCAATGGTGGAGTTCTGCTCTTCGGGTGTGATCTCATGCATCGAGCTTGCCCATTTCAGATCAGCAGACTTTTTTACTTTGTGTCGATTCTTAGATGTTGAGTAGATCACTATTTCACCATCATAATCAAAGTCAAAGTTGTGCTGTGTGATGGATACCACATTTCTATCAATGAATGGGTAAATATGGCTGATCTCACCGCTTGCAACAGGCAACCGAAATGAATACTCATAAGTAAAGGCGTTCGACCCCTCCACTTCTTCATTTACATCCGGATTGGAGCTGAGGTAATATTGATACAGGTTTCCGTCATCGCCTTGTAGCCCTTCCATAATCACTTTGAATATTCTTCCATTGGGAATATCCGGATCTAACTCTCCTTCAATGGGGTTGAAAGGACCGAAAGTGAACCACTCCCCGTCAAATTCAGGATTGTCTTTGAAAATCTTAGACGCAAGTAAGTTGCCACTCTTGAATTCGCCAACTGGTTCCACTTTTCGTGCATCTTTATGAGAGTGGGCTCCATTTCCACCAAAAATGGAAATACGATGTACAGAATTCCAGTCTCCTTTGATTTCATCTATCTCTCCGCCAATATCCGGATCAAAAACTCTCAAATAAATCGGCTCGGTAAACGTATGAGGGATTAAAAAGAAGAAGATCTGGATGTGATCATCATCACCCCATGATAATGGTGCGTCTCCTCCAAACGTCACCAAATAATCAATATTTTCAATCTCATTGGGAATGCGCTGAGCCTTAATAACAAAAGATATTAATACTAAAAAGATGGTCAAAATTGTTTTTACAGCTCTCATATTACCTCCTCATTATTAACTTAAAATCAGCTCTTCTGTTGAGAGTTTCATCAACATAATCACAATTTGATCCTGTGAGGCAGGAATTGATCAATGACCTGGATGTTTTTGGATTTTTTACTTTGATTCTTTCCTGGGCCACTCCTTCTTCCACCATGTACTGCTTAATTAGCTCAGCACGCCTAATTGACAAAGCAACTCCTTTAGCATATGAACCCCCTGATGTGGTATACACACCAATCTCAACATCCATCATTGGCGACTGAAGTAGGAACTCAATGTTTTCTTTCAAAGATTTCTCAATTTTTCTTGAGAGTTCGTTTTGATCCAATTCAAAAAAAATTGCGCTTAGCTTGAAGGGCTCGCCAGAAGCAAGCTGTTCCGTTTGATCACTAATGATGGTTTGGGTGACTTTCAAATCAGATCCCTCGGGTACATTTACATCTCTGGAGTCATACATGAGATTTCCACGGTAGGCGATGATTCGATAGTCGCCACCACCGGTTAACTCGTCCAGACCTTCCACTTCGAAATAAGCATCTCCATTTTTTCTTAATAAAAAATAGGTTGACTTATCTTCCAGAAATCGAGAATCCATCATCCTTTGATTAAGCGCATCAGTCAGCAGACCTGCAGTTGGATTCGCTATCTTCACCGTGACGCTATCTCTAGCACAGAGTTCTACTTTGTCTATTTCTGATTCAAGTTTCACCAACATTGACCGGTAGTAAACCCCGGCGCGAGTATATACGTGATCAGGGCTTGTCTCACATGCAAAACTCCCATCACCAAAATCCCAATACGTGTGTTTGATCTGATACGCTGAGTCCGGATAGTCCAGAGTAAAAGATGAATGCTCTTCAATATTAGTTCTGACATCTACCAGCGGGTTCATTATCAACTCAAAGGAACCTTTGATTACCACATCAATTTCAGCTTCTTCTTGAATGACAGCCTTGGTGATCGGATCCTCTAAACTTAGTTTGGCTACATAAAGACCGGGGCTATTATAGCAATGATTGATATTTAACCCTTCGAGAATGGTGCCATCACCCATGTCCCACTTAAACGTAAATTCCTTTCCTTCAAAGTCGTATGAATCTGATATGTCAAGGTTTACACAATTATTCGAAGCGATTTTGCTGATACACTTTCCGTTAAAATCCAGGAACCTTGCTTTAGCATCTTCACAGCCTGGTTCCTGACTAAAGGAAGGGACGCACAGCGCCCAACACATCCAGAAAATGTTAATTCGCTTGTTCATCATTGGTGTAAAGTTTTCGCATTACCAATTCTAACTCTGATCTCCGGTTTACTGCATGGAATCGTTCGTCGCATTCGGTCATATCATCGCAATGATTCAATATCCCTTGTTCGCCGTAGCTATCCAATATCAATCTACTACCAGGAATGTCATTTTCAATGAGATATCTCGCAATCTTTTGCGATCGCCTAAACGCCAGCTCATCATTGTATTTCATACTGCCCCTGCTATCTGTATAGGAGTTAATTGAAAAGGCAATCTTTTGATCCACTGTCATGATCTTTACCACTTTGTCCAGTTCAGTTTTGCCTGACTCGGATAAGTCATTGGAATCCAGATCAAAATAAATGCTCCTGAGCGTATACATTTCCTGCATATCCAGACCCTTTTCTTCTACAGCCTGTTTAGCACGTTCTTCAACCGTTTGTCCATCATCGGGAGGCGTATCGGAAAGTAAAATCCTTTCGTCCGCATTTACGATGAATCGATTATTCCCTACCTCTCTGTATTCGTAGATACGTCCATTTACCTGTACCATAGCCTTTCTTCGATTATACAACTCCTGCAATTCCTCATCCGGATCCACTCTTTCCTCTTTTATTTTAGGTTTTTTTTCAAGTGTTATATTTAAAGTCAATGCCATTCCAGCAAATAATTCATTTGAAGTGATTACATCACTTTGTGAAACATATCCTTCCTTGCTCACTTCCAGTTTAATTTCTTCACCTGGTAGCGCCAAAAAATCTGTCATTCCACCTTCATTCGTAAAACGAGAATCTCTGACCACCCCGCCTACAATAAAATTAACATTTGAATTGCTTAAAACTTCCCCCGAAACAGTATTTACAATACATTGCACGCGTGACCACTTGGCTGTAAAGCGATATATATCATCGTCAAATCCTCCATTCTTTCGATTGGAAGTAAAGAATCCGGTTCTTCCAAGGGAATCGGAGATGAATCCGAAATCAGCATATGAAGAATTAAATGGATAGCCAAGATTTTTCACCTCATCGTGGCTGGATGCATTTAGCGGGGCTCTAAAAAGATCCAGGTCTCCCAATCCACCATGTCCGTCCGATGAGAAAATTAACTCATTCTCATTGATTAAATAAGGGAACATATCATCCCCGGCAGAATTGATAAACTCTCCTAGATTTTCAGGTTCGCTCCATTGACCGTCCCGAAGCTTTGATACATAAAGATCTGTACCTCCATAACCAACCGGCATATTGGATGAAAAAACGAGCGTTTTGCCATCTTTTGAAATAGCCGGCTGACCTACCGAGTAATTTGGATCATTGAACGGTAAAGGCTTCATATTTACCCATTGATCTTTTCTCGAATCATATTCAGCATAATAAAGCTCCAAGTGACTCTCAGCATTATTTTTATTGGGAATACCGGCACGTGTAAAAATGATCTTGTTTCCATCGTAAAATACAAGTGGGCCTTCATGGTATTCTGAATTTAACCCACGATGAAAGACCACCGGATCCCTCATTCGTCCGCTTTCAAGTTCTTCAGTATAAAAAACTGTAGTATACTCTTCAGCACTCCAACCCATCACATTTGTTACGTCATTGCTGTGGTGGTCTGACAGGTACACTATACCAAAATCATAATAAAACGGACTGAATTCTGCATATTGGGTATTGATACTTAAGGGTTCAATTTCAATAGAAGATGAATCCTTAAAATGTTTATGAAGGTTTTCTATGGATGATAGCTTTTTAGATGCGATTAGGTGAGATCCTTCACTGGATTTATATTGCTCGAGCCACTGCTCCGCCTCCTCATATTTCTGATTGGCCATCAATACCTGAGCAAAGTCAAGCATGTTTTGTGAGGTTCGATCTTCATTATCCTGCAATCCGATCCGGAACCATTTTTCTGCAGATTCATACTGATCAATATGATAGTAGCTTTCAGCAATTTTTAAAGCAACTGATAATTTAGATGTATCCCTTTTGAAGGCCCTTTCATAAAAAATGGCTGCTTCTTCATACGCACCATTTTTGTATGATCTATTGCCTCTCTGCTCAAGTGGATCCAGATTATGCAATATCTTGATCGATTGGCCATGTGCCATCATGCTTAAAACTGCAATGAACGATATATAATGAACTAGCTTCATCTAAATCTTCTTGGATGATTAACCCTTGGATGTTGTTTCTTAATCCGATAGTTAAGTACTATTTCATGAGAACCTGAAGTAGATTGACCTAATTCAGATGTTACCAACCCATAGGAATACCCAAACCGCAGATTGTCTGTAAACTGGATTTCGAGTATAAAATCTATCGAATTTTTTACCCGGTAGGTAACTCCCAACCAAATTACATCTTTAAAAAGAAAGCTTGTAGTAAGGTCAATATCAGAAATACCATCTGCGTATCTGATTAAGAAACTTGGCTTATATTTTACATCGTGACTAAGTGGTAAAATAGCTCCGCCAGTTAAATAATAATGACGAACCTGCCTGCTTAAATCATCCTCACTTTGGTTAAGTCGATTATTCAATAAAAATGGAACGGAAACGCCTGCATATGCTTTTGGGCCATTGTAAAAAATACCTGTTCCAAAATTGGCCATAATTGAACTAAAATCATTGTTTAACACCGGATCGTCCGGATCAATCAAATCGTCCTGTGAAAGGTCCACGTTGAAAAGTGAAGCGCCACCTTGTAGTCCCATCGAAAGATGATGTCTACCTCGATCAAAACTCATTCGATACGCATAAACACCATATAGATTATTGAGAGCGATTGCGCCGTAAGTATCATTTGATATAATCAACCCAACGGAAGATTCATTGCTTCGAGTGATTGCTCCATGCGCAGTAAACGTCTGCGTAGATGGTGCCCCCGGAATTCCCCGCCATTGATCCCTGGTCATGAGAGTAAAACTCCACGATTCATGGGTACCAGCATATGCAGGATTTAAAACCAATCCATTGAACATATACTGTGAAATAACGTATTGCTGCTGGCCCATAGACTGTCCCATGGTAAGTAAAGCTATCGCAACAAATATGAGTCGGGCCATTATCTACTTATTAAGATGTTTCCAGCTATGGGCTTAGAGCCATCTTTTAAATCTATAATAAAATAGTAGGTAGAGTATGGAGCGTTTTTATCTGACCCAAAATTCGTATTAATCTCACCACGCCAAACTTTGCTGTTATTATCATAGCCATCTATCTCAAATATTTTTGTTCCCCACCGATTGAATATAGTCACATTGTTATTAGGATAACTTTCAATTCCCTGAATAAGCCACTCATCATTTTTCCCATCTCCATTAGGTGAAAAAGCATCTGCTATTTTCATTCTACAAGGATCGTCTCTATCGATATAGTTCAAGATGCCGTCTCTATCACAATCTTCCAATCCTTCCTCACTATCTAGTTTTCCATCATTGTCACTATCAGTATCAATAAAATCAGGTGTTCCATCCTGGTCGGTATCTATTGGATTGGTAGGATCTGGACCTGCTTCGATAGCATCATCGATTCGGTCATTATCCGAATCTAAATCTTTATATTCAGGCACACCATCTTCATCGGTATCATCAAATTGAATTTCAAATGCATCCGGGATGCCATCACCATCAAAATCACCACCTTCTATGGTCAATGTAAAAGTAGATTGTGCACATTCTGAGGGATTACCAGTATCGCAAACGACATAATCCATTTCAATTGTTCCAATTTCGGTATCACCATTATAAATAAAACTTCCATCAGCACTAAAGCTCAACCCTTCTATCAGTGGACTAATATCTGTTAACATCAACCCATCATTTTCAATATCACTATCATTAGCTAAAAGATTTCCCTCCATTGAATTTCCGAATTGGACTGTGAGCACATCTGCTACCAAAATCGGTTTATCATTGACCGGCAGAATATCTACAAGATATTCGAATGGATCAGAATCGTTAACCCCATCGGACACCTTAACTAAAACCTTTAATTGTCCATTGTAATTTTCATCTGGTTGGATGCTCCCAGCGGTAATCAGATAATTATCTCCCGAAATAAGTAGCAACGTATGATCGGTAGGGAAATCATTGTCCGGATCACTCACCGTCAAGTCAGTTAAAAGAATATCAAATGGATGGTCTTCATTGATTAAAGGAATTGTATTTTGACCAGTAATCACAGGTGTTCCATCATCCACAACTTCATTCACCGTGATCGTGAACGTCTGGTCTGCGCTGGTGTCTACCCCGCTGTTCGCCGTGCCTCCATCATCACTGATGCTCACTGTTACGGTTGCTGTACCAAACGCATCCGCTGCTGGTGTGTAGCTTAAGTCCCCACTCGCATTGATCGTCGGCTGTACCAAGAACAGCGCATTATTGTCATTGCTCACATTGAAGCTCAGGTTCTGGCCACTCTCATCCGCCGGACCCGGACTCAAAGCAGTCGCCCAGCCTGTCACACTCTGTGCACCCGCATCTTCGTTGATGTCTTCATCTGCGCCCTTCGTGAAGCTCGGTGCATCGTTCACTGCCGTTACCGTGATCGTGAAACTCTGCGTCGCATAGGTGTCGTCTCCGCCATTGGCCGTGCCCCCATCGTCACTCAATACCACATCGACATTCGCTATCCCATTCGCGTCGGCCGCAGGAGTGTAAGTCAAATTGCCACTCGCATCGATCGCTGGCTGAGTGCTGAATAACCCGTTGTTATCATTCGTC
>NZ_JAVJTR010000007.1:0-3022 GCF_040220215.1 Ekhidna sp. | reverse complement strand
GGTATTCATAAGGCATACCTGCCATTGCTAAAAAGTGCCCTCCGTTTTAAGGCTATCGTAATCATTGTGGCTATTGTGCTGCTGGGAGTTGCCGGATTTACATTTTCGCGTATGGGTGGGGAATTTGTCCCTCAGCTGGATGAAGGAGACCTGGCCATGCAGGCATTGATACGACCGGGAAGTTCGCTCACAGAGTCTAATGAAGTCTCCATGAAAATTGAAAAGCTCTTGCTTGAAAACTTTCCTGAGATCAAAACGGTCACCTCACGCATTGGTGTTGCAGATATACCCACAGACCCAATGCCCATGGACATAGCGGATATGTACATCATTCTGGAAAAGGACAAAGACAAGTGGGTTTCCGCAGCAACCAAAGACGAGCTAATTGATCAAATCAAAGACAAACTCGATGAACAGCTCGTTGGGGTTAACCTCGTCTTTACCCAGCCTGTGGAATTACGGTTCAACGAATTGCTTGAAGGAGTACGGGAAGATATTGCGGTCAAGCTATACGGTGAAGATTTAGAGGTTTTAGCCACCAAGGTTCAGGAGATGGCGGAGATCATTTCCACAGTACCGGGTGCCGGAGATGTCAATGCTGAGCGGACCTCAGGACTTCCCCAAATGACAGTGAATTACAATCGTAATAAGATAGCTCAATACGGGTTAGATATTCAAAAACTCAATGAGTATGTCAGCTCAGCTTTTGCAGGTGGGGTGGCCGGAGTGGTTTTTGAAGGCGAGAAGCGATTCGATCTGGTCATACGCTTTGATGATGCACATCGCAGAAGTATCGATGACTTACGGACACTCTATATCGATCTACCGGATGGGACTCAAGTTCCCATAAAAGAGGTAGCTGACATAAGCTATGTGCCGGGACCGATGCAGATCTCCAGGGACAACACCTACCGTAGAACGTATGTTGGAGTGAATGTGAGAGGACGCGATGTGGAGTCGGTGGTGAATGACATACAGGCCAAATTGGATGCGCAGTTGGATCTGCCGGCCGGGTACTACATCACCTACGGTGGAGAGTTTGAAAACCTGCAAAGAGCGAAAAGCAGATTAATGATCGTAGTGCCAATAGCCCTCTTTCTGATTTTTGTTTTGCTCTACTTTGCCTTAGAGTCATTTTCTCAATCCATTATGATCTATATGGCTATTCCCCTGGCGGCTATTGGGGGCGTATTTGCTATGTGGTTGAGGGATATGCCATTTAGTATTTCTGCTGGTGTCGGGTTCATTGTGCTGTTTGGCGTGGCGGTCCTCAATGGTCTTGTATTGATCAACCGCTTCAATTCATTGAAGGAAGAAGGGGTGACGAGTATTAGAGAGAGAATTTTAACAGGAACAAAAGAACGAATCAGACCTATTATGTTGACAGCAACTACAGACATTTTCGGATTTTTACCCATGGCATTTTCAGCCTCTGCAGGAGCGGAAGTACAACGACCATTGGCTACCGTAGTGATTGGTGGTATGCTCACTGCCACCCTACTTACTCTAGTGGTTCTTCCGGTGCTCTACACGTTTGTAGAAGGCAGAAGTGACAAAAGAAAAAGCCTGAAAGCACCGAATGCCAATGTGATTATTGCCCTGATCGTTTGTGGTGGATTGTTTGGATTACCAGCTGTGGGAAATGCGCAGGAAACCAAGTCTGTGAATACGCTGGAAGAAGCCATTGAAATAGGATTGGCCAATAATGGGAATGTTAAAGTGGCCAAAACCAATATAGACGTTCAACGGCAAGGAAAGAAGGCCGCATTCAACCCGGGCAAGACAGGTATTGGCATGCAATACGGACAATACAACAGCTTTGAAAATGATTTTTCTTTTAATGTTGGCCAGTCCTTTGAATTTCCTACGGTTTACGGCAAACAGCGCAATCTGGCAAATGAACGGGTTGAGGGGAGTCAAAAACAGCTAGCTGTTACAGAGAACGAACTCAAAGCGAGTATCCGACAAGCCTGGTACGAGCTGGCCTATTTGCACGAGACCAGAAACCTGTTGCTTTACCAGGACTCCATCTATGGAAGGTTCCTCAATGCCGCAACTATCCGGTTTGAGACGGAAGCTACCAGTTATTTGGAAAAAGCGGCCGCAGAAACGCAGGTGATGGAAGTCCAGAATCAGTTGAAGCTATTGGAAGCCGATATGATCATCCAGGAAAAACAGCTTCAGATCCTGCTTAATGACACCACGGATTTGGCTTTTGCGCCCTCCGGTCTGGAGGAACGACAGGTTTTGGCACTCCAGGATCGTGCACTGATTGCAAACAATCCATTTCTGCAGTTTACACAGCAGCAGGTGGAGATTGCGGATGCGCAGAAATCCGTTGTTTCTTCCAAATTAATGCCTGAGTTTTTTGTGGGGTATTTCAACCAGTCACTGATTGGTGGTGAAACAGCAGATGGTGGTGTTGCAACATCTTCTGACCGGTTTGGAGGCATACAGGCAGGCATAGCCATTCCATTGTTTTTTGGCTCCTATAAGGCAGACATTAAGGCCGCCAGCCTGCGTGAACAAATGGCTAAAACCAATCTGGAATACTTCCGAACCACCGTCCAGGGACAATTTAGTCAGCAGGTAGAAGAAGTAAATAAGTTCCGCAATAGTCTGGAATACTACAATGAAAAAGCGATTCCCCAGGCCAATCTAATCTTAGATAATGCCCAGAAGAGCTTTGAGAGCGGGAACATTGATTATGTAGAATACTTTCAAAATCTCAACCAGGCCCTGAACCTCAAATTCAATTACCTCAATACGCTTAATGGATACAACCAGGCGGTCATCAACCTGGAGTTCCTGATCGGTCAATAAAATTTAAAGAACATAAAATATTAAATAATGAAAAAGCAAATCATATATATACTGGCATTGGTACTGATGGTATCGGTATTTACCGGTTGCGGAAGCAAGTCTGCTGATAACACGGAAGAAGCTTCTCATGAACATAAAGAAGGTGAAGAAGGACATGAGGACGAAGGACACGAAGAAGAAGGAATGGCCGAGCTTCACC
>NZ_JAVJTR010000006.1:0-20538 GCF_040220215.1 Ekhidna sp. | reverse complement strand
CAGCCTGGAGCCGGATACCTATGTGCTCAACATTACGAACCGAAACACAGGATGTCCTGTCACAAACATCAACAAGCAATTTGTTGTGGATGATGATGCAGTTGACCCTGCTCTTGCATTAGGTGCTAAAACCGCTGATACCTACTGTGACAACACAGGAAATGAAGGGGACGGCACAATCGACATCATTCTTTCACATGATGGAAACTCTCCACTTGAAGGTAGTGGTACATTCAATGCCGACTACACCGTAGAATGGTACCGTGGTACATTCACTTCCAGACCAGCCGGTGGTACCGGTGATGCCAACTTCCTGTTCGACAACCAGGGAAATAATGGTACGCCTGCCATGAGGGGCGATGCTGTTCAGGGTGCTGATATTACAACCCTTACAGGTCTTGCAAATGGCACATATACCATTTACATCAACCGTAGCGGTGCTAGCCCGAACTCCGGATGTAGCAACATTGCTACATTTACCATCGGTGAAGCTGACAACATCCCTACCCTTGATGTTTCTTCAATTCAGGCAAGAACGCAACCAGATACCTTGTGTACAGGAAACAGTGGAACGATTATTATCAATGACGCAGATATAGCAGGTGTGCTGAATGATTACAATGTTGACATTAGACAAGGTTCTGCTTCTGGAACATCAGTAGGTACATTCAACGGAACTGGCTCACCTACATTAACAGTTAATGGGCTATCGGGTGGGGATTACTATGTGATAGCAACAAATAATGCTACCGGGTGTAGTGTTGCAGATGCAATCATCAATGTGAAGGATTCAACCAGAAATCCACAGGTTACACTTGTGAGCGTCACTCCTGACAACAATTGTACGGGAGGAGCTACTGCCACTGGTGGGCTGGATGTTATCATCAATAATCAATTTGATGAAACGGATCACTTCACAGTACAATGGTTTACCGGGTCAAATGCAGTAGCAGGTAATGAAATTGGTGGAGCGACAAGTGTTACACTTACTAATCAATCCGCAGGTCAGTATTCAGTTCAGATTACAAACACCAATACACAATGTGTGAGGGTTCGAAACTTTGAGATTCCACAGGAAGATGAAGTAATCTTCATTACAGACTCTCAAATTGATAATGTGAGCTACTGTACTGACAATGGAAGCTTTGCGGTGCTGGAAATCTCTTTAGGAGGCACCCGAATTGATTCCGCTCAAATGGCAGTAGCAGGTATTTACGTCCTTGAAGTATACACAACACCTGGAAATGTACTTTCCGGAACTACTGCAACTGATCCAAATAGCTTAACTATCGAAAGCTTAGGCGCTGACTCTTACTATGCTATTGTGAGAAAAACAGATTCTAATTGCGAGTCTGAACCGCTGTTCTTTGACATTGTTGAGGATATTATTTACCCAGATGTAAGGGTAACGGTAATTGCTGCAGACTCTACATGTTCAGCTACAGGTACTCCTGCAGGTTCACTTAGAGCTTTGGCGGATGGTAAAAATGATACAGACTCATTATACACCTTCCAGTGGTATTTTGGATCGGGTACCGGAACAGCACTTAACAACGGTGTTGATCCAGGCAATGGATCCAATCCAACTGGAGTCAGCACTTCAACAGTTGCTGGGTTGGCGGCCGGAGCATATACGGTAGAAGTAACGAACCTATCAAGTACATGTGTGATTATTGAGGAATTAAATGTTCCAAGTGTTCCTGCTGATTTAAACATCTTAAGTGTTGATGTAACTGCAACAACGCAATGCTCACCTGGAACCGGTACGATTACAGTAACCTCTGTTAGTGATGGTGTTGTCTCGGATTACAATTTCGACTATTACAATGTAGACCCAACAGTTGGCTCTCCTACTCCTGTTTTCACGGGGAATGCGGGAGCAGCTTACACGACTGCAAGTGGAGGTCTTCACTGGGTGATTGGCACGCATATAACACTTGATTGTACTACTCCGCCGTTTGAAATAAGGGTCAATGAAAATGTTGTTTACCCATTAGTGACGCTTGATGATTTTGATCATCAAACTAATTGTGATCCAAACAACCCGAATGGAAGATTACTTGTACTGGCGGATGGACAACCTGAAAATGCTTCTTATGATTTCGAGTGGTATTATGGAACAGGAACAGCTAATCCACTAACCTCAGATGATTTCACTGGAGGATCAAATCTTGTTGGTGCAAACACAAATGAAGTCTCAGGAATAGCTGCTGGTTTCTATACAGTTGAAGTAACGAACATAGCAACAGGCTGCTCTACAATAGAAACGTATGAAATGACTGATGACATTCCAAGTCCATTAATACTTTCCCCTTCTTCTTCTGTCAACACAAACTGTGTTAATCCAAATGGAAAAGTAAGTGTTAATATTATCAATGCTATTAATGGCCGTACTTACTCATATTACTGGTTTGATGGAGATTTAACAACCGTGGGCTCAAATCCAAATCCGGCAGACGCAGATTTCGTTGGTTCGCTCTATGAAAACCTAGATGGTGGAAGCTATGTAGTTCTTGTAGTCGATCAAACAGACAATTTCTGCAGATCCGCTGCTACTGAAGTTACAGTAGAAAACAGAACAAAAGAACCTACCTATACACTGACAACCAGTGATGTAACTGTTTGCTTTGATGATAAGAATGGATTTGCTTCTGTAAGTGTTCCTGATCTTTCAACAGTAGATATTGCCTGGTATGATGATGCTAATAATCAAATAGGTAGCACCTTCTTTGTTGATTCCTTGGATGCGGGGATGTACAGATTAGAACTAACTCATGTTATTACTGGGTGTGTCGCAGAGAATAACTTCTCTATACTGAATAACGCCATTACGCCAAGTGACCCATTTGTCCTGGTTAACAATGGTAGAAACAACTGTCAATTTGCAAATGGTAGTGCCATTGCGAATGTTGATGGTGTTACTAACAACTACCTGTTTGAGTGGTTTGATCCTAGCGATATGAATACGCCATACGCTACGGGTTCTGAAGTGTTTAACCTGGATACGACAACTTATCTAGTGAGAGCTACAAACCTGGCAACAGGTTGTCAGTCAGCACTTACTTCCGTTGAGATTGGATATGAAGTTGTGGATCCTGAGTTTGAAGTGATTTTCAACAACTCTGTTTGCCTTAGAACGGAAGATGGTTCAACCAACCAGTTTACCGGTACGGCTATCATCCAATTCGAGGAGTTTAACCTGGCTACTGACTATGAGTGGAGGGATTCAAATGGTACGTTAGTTGGAAATGATAGAAGGCTGATAGATGCTTACCCTGGTGACTACACAGTGACATTCAATGCTGAAAACGGATGTTCGTATGAAGCATCATTCACCATTGAAACTGCGCTAACCATATACAATGGGGTATCGGCAAACTCAGATGGTAAGAATGACTTCTTCTTAATTGACTGTATTGATTACTTCCCGAACAATAATGTAAAAATCTATAACCGAGCTGGACAGAAGCTGTATGATGCAGATGGTTATAATAATACATCAGTAAGATTTGAAGGCTTCAGTAATGTGGGAGGCGGTGGTCTTCAGTTACCAGTCGGAACATACTTCTACGTAATAGATTTAGGTAATGGAGGGGATCCTGTTCAAGGTTTTGTGGAATTAGTTAGGTAATTTTAGCAAGAATGCGAAAATCGTTAGCAACAATTATATCCATGCTGATCGTTAGCTGTGCTATTGCACAGCAACGACAAGTCATGTCTACCTATATGTTCAATGGACTGGCAATAAATCCAGCTTATGCAGGTAGTTTGAATATATTAAGTGCGGCGTTTATACACAGAAAGCAATGGATAAACGTGGATGGAGCGCCTCGATCAAATATCCTTTCAGTACATAGCTCGTTTTACGGGAACCAGATTGGACTTGGTTTGCAAGTCTCTGAAGATGTTATTGGCGTACATAAAGAAACAGCTGCATATTTAAGTGGTGCTTATAAAATCAAGACCGGAGTAGGTATCCTGGCTATGGGTCTTTCAGGAGGATTTGACAATAGAAGATCCAATTTTGAAGAATTGAACCTACTTCGTGAAGATGATGAATTATTATCAGGGACACCAACCAGGTTTACCCCCAACTTTGGAACAGGGATATACTTTGCAAATCCACGGATGTATGCTGGGATATCTGTACCATACATTCTGGAAAACAGCCTTTATGAAGTACAGGCGGAAGACGGAACAACCACAGAAGGGAAAGAAAGCAGATATTATTATGCTACTGGTGGTGTAGTTTTCGACTTAAACCAAAATGTAAAATTTAGCCCTTCTGCCCTATTCAGATACCAGGAACAAAGCAGGGTCGGTTGGGATCTAAACGCAACCATCATTTTTGATGGAATAGCATATGCCGGGGTTTCATACAGAAGTGGTGATGCAATTGTATTTCTTACCCAGCTAATCCTGAATGAGAATTTCAGAATCGGATATGCATACGATGCTACCGTGAACGCGCTTGCTCACCACTCAAGAGGGACTCATGAGATCATGCTAAACTATCGAGTGAAGCTTAGAAACTATAAGAAAGATCCTCAGTGTCCGGTCTATTTTTAAGACTATTTACGCTCCTTACTCAAGTCTGACAATAACGCATTTATTAAGGAAAGTAATAAGCTGAAGATCAGCGCCCACCAAAAATTATCTACTACAAATCCTGGTACAATTGAGCTGGCTATTAAAATGATCAACGCGTTTATCACCAATAGGAATAGCCCTAAAGTGAAAACTGTGATAGGGATGGTTAAAATGATCAATAATGGCTTTACTGTCACATTCAATAGTGATAGCAGGACAGCTATAATCACAGCGGTAATAAAATCATCTACATAAACTCCTGGAAGTAAATATGAGGCGATGATGACTGCAATTGACGATAACAGAATTTTTACTAAAACGTTCATAAGTTATTTGTTTTTAAACCACCCGGCATACATGGTATAGTTTCCTGCAATTCTACCAAGCATTTCTTTATTCTCCGAATCCATGCTTTTAAGTTTCTTCCCGGGTACTCCACCAAACACGGAATTCTTTTCTACCACTGTGCCGGCCAAGACTACTGTTCCAGCACCAATGATTGATCCTGATTTAATTACAGCATTGTCCAGTACAATTGCACCAATACCAATTAAGACATTATCTTCAATGGTACATCCATGCACAACTGCATTATGCCCTATTGAAACATTATTTCCAATGGTGGTTCCAGCCTTTTCATACGTTCCGTGAATGGTCACATTGTCCTGAATATTTGTGTTATTTCCTATCCGTATGTAGTTCACGTCTCCCCTGACTACAGCCCCAAACCACACCGTACAATTGTTACCCATCTCCACCTCTCCTACGATAGTACTATTGGGTGCAAACCAACAATCTTTCCCAAACTTTGGGGTAAAACCTCTCACTTCCAGAATTTGTGTCATTTTTTCTTTTAAAACTAAGAAAAATCAATGCCATAAGTGCTGACAAAATGTCATTGCTCTTTCTATCTTTGTGGCATGCAAGGATTGATAGCAGATATAGATTTATTGGAAGAAGAGAAAAGTCAACCTGAATCGTGTGATTATAAGGTGTCGGAAGACGATGGTACAAAAGCAAAAAGAAAGCTTTACATCGAGAGTTACGGATGCCAGATGAATTTTTCAGATAGTGAGATTGTAACCTCAATTCTCAAAAAAGAGGGGTTCGGAACTACTTCTTCACCGAAACATGCAGATGTAATACTTATTAATACCTGTTCTATCCGGGAAAAAGCAGAGCAAACTGTACGGAATAGGCTGAACTATTTTAGAGGCATAAAAAAGCATAATCGGGAAGTAACGGTTGGCGTCCTTGGCTGTATGGCCGAACGATTAAAATCAAAACTTCTTGAAGAAGAAAAGATTGTTGACCTGGTCCTGGGGCCTGATGCCTATAGAGACCTTCCAAAATTAGTAAAGCAGGCAGAAGATGGAGAAAAAGGAATAAACACATTCCTGTCCCGTGAGGAAACCTATGCAGACATCTCCCCTGTTCGCTTAAATTCTAATGGCGTTACAGCCTTTATCTCAATCATGCGTGGTTGTGACAATATGTGTTCTTTCTGTGTGGTACCATTCACCAGGGGGCGAGAACGAAGCAGAGACCCTCATTCGATAGTAAAAGAAGCGAAAGAACTTTTTGACAAAGGGTATAGAGAGGTGACTCTTTTGGGACAAAATGTGGATTCTTATAAGTGGTCTGCCGTTGAGAATAATAAAGCAAGATTGAATAAAAAAGAAGATGTCAAGGAGATAGTCAATTTTGCTAATCTCATTGAAATGGTGGCTAAAGTTCATCCAGATCTACGAGTTCGCTTTTCTACTTCGCACCCTAAGGACATTACTGATGAAGTACTTCATACCATGAAGAAGTACGAAAACATCTGCAATTACATTCATCTGCCTGCACAAAGTGGTAACTCAAGGGTATTGGAAATGATGAATCGTACATACGACAGAGAATGGTATATCAATCGGGTCGATGCGATTAGGGAAATACTTGGTGATGAATGTGGAATCAGCTCGGACATGATTGCTGGCTTCTGTTCTGAAACTGAAGAAGAACACCGGGACACCTTATCACTTATGGACTATGTGAAATACGATTTTTCTTACATGTTTTTCTATTCTGAGCGACCAGGCACAGTTGCAGAAAAGAAATATGAGGATGATATTCCGTTAGAAGTAAAAAAGCGAAGACTACAAGAAATCATAGACAAACAGCGTGACCTTTCTTTTGAAAGAAACAAATTAGATGTTGGCAAGGAGTTCAAAGTACTTGTAGAAGGAAAAAGTAAAAAATCAGACAAGCAAATGCAGGGAAGAAACTCCGCTAACAAGGTCATCATTTTTGACGATGACGTGCCTAAAGGAACATTTGTTAATGTGCGAGTAAATGACTGCAATCCTGCTACCCTATTTGGAGAAGTGATATGAGTTTTAAAGTAGATTCAGAGGTACAAGCCATTAAGCAGCGCTTTGAGATTATTGGGAATTCGCAGAAACTCAACAACGCTATTCGTGTGGCGATGCAGGTGGCTCCTACTGATATGAGTGTATTGATTACCGGGGAAAGTGGAGCGGGTAAAGAGTCGTTCTCAAAGATTATTCATAGTCTTTCACATCGTAAACACGGCCAGTTTATCGCAATAAACTGTGGCGCGATTCCGGAGGGAACCATTGATTCAGAGCTCTTCGGGCACGAAAAAGGATCTTTTACTGGTGCAACAGGAGACCGAAAAGGCTATTTTGAGGTGACCGATAGTGGAACTATTTTCTTAGATGAGATCGGAGAAATGCCACAAAGCACCCAGGCGCGCTTGCTCAGAGTACTCGAAAATGGGGAATTTATTAAGGTCGGTTCATCCAAAGTGCAAAAGACAGATGTCAGAGTAATCGCTGCTACCAATGTTGATTTGCTTGATGCTGTTAACAAAGGAAAGTTCAGAGAGGACCTCTACTACCGATTGAGTACTGTTCCTATATATGTACCTGCACTTCGGGAACGTGGAGATGATGTGGTGCTCCTATTTAAAAAATTTGCGTATGATTTTTCGGAAAACTATAAGACCGAACCAATCAAACTATCGAATGATGCTGCTGAGTATTTAAAGTCACATCGTTTCCCGGGAAATATCAGGCAACTAAAAAACCTGGTTGAGCAAATAAGTGTTTTAAGTGTAGAGCGAGAAATCACTTTGGAGCAGCTCCAAACCTATCTTCCAAGAACAGGAAGCAGTTTACCTGCACTTGTCAAAAAGGAAGAATCCAAAGACAATTTCACGGAAAGAGACATTCTTTATAAGGTGCTGTTCGACATGAAATCTGACATGGCTGAATTAAAAAAGCTGGTCTTTAAAATGTTGGATAGCGATGATAGTGATAAGGAGATTCTTAAAGACCACAAAACACTTTTTCAGAACATTGACTCTTCGCACAGCCGATTGGATGAGTATAAAGAAGAGAAAACGGCTAAAGAAGAAGAAGAGGAACCAACCCTGGTTATTTCTTCCAATCATGAAGACTATGATTCAGAAGTAGAGGATATTACTCACGAAATGGAACTAGAAGATTCCCTGTCATTAGAAAAGAAAGAAAAGGAGTTGATAATCAAGGCATTAAGAAAAAATAACAACAAGCGTAAGTATGCAGCAGAAGACCTGGGGATTTCGGAACGAACTTTGTATAGGAAGATAAAGCAATATGAACTTGAGAACCTTTAGTCTTATACTTCTTTTTTTGGCCATCGGATTGGGCAGTGGTTGCGGGGTTTATTCCTTTACCGGCGCTTCTATTTCACCAGATACCAAAACGATTTCAATCTCCACGTTCTACAACAATGCACCATTAGGACCCTCCAATATGAGTGCAATTTTTACAGAAAACATTAAAGACTATTTTCAGCAAAATACCAGTCTCGAGCTTGTAGATAATAATGGAGATTTACAGCTTGATGGATACATCTCCAACTATACGATCACACCCGTAGCAGCGACTGCCAACAATCAGGGACAGGCTGACTTTTCAGCACTTTCCAGAATTACGGTAACTGTATCGGCAACCTACTCCAATGTAAACGATCCAACCTTCGATTTTGACAAGACATTTTCTTTTTTTAAGGATTTTGATAACAATACAACAGACCTTGCCGGCAATGAAGAAGCTTTCGTAGAAGAGATATTCGATCAAATAGTTTTAGATATCTTCAATGCTTCCGTGGCAAATTGGTGATTTTGCTTAATTTTAGCTTGAACACCGTTAGCTAATCTGTGAACAAAACCGAGTTAATAACCTATTTACGCCACCCAAGTAGGCTTTCCAAGGAGGAATTGGAAGAATTAGAGGTGATTGTCAGCGATCACCCCTACTTTCTGAGTGCCCGACTTTTGCTTGCAAAGGCCAGTAAAGAGCAAGATCACCCCAAAACTAAGAAAAGGGTAGCCTCAGCTGCTATTTACTCAACAGATCGAATCCTCCTCAAGAAGTATTTGAACGGTAACCTGTTTTTCCTAAGCGAACCTCCCAAGCCAAGCACGGGGGAAACTAAAGATTCTGAAGCAGAAGAAACAAGCTCAACGCCAGCCTCAAAACCCATTCCTCCAAAACATCAGGAACAGGAAAAACCCGCTGAATCAAGAAGTGTTACACTAAAACCTAATGTAGAATCCAAGGAAGAAAAGGGAAAAATCGAGGTTGCAAAACCAAAGGAACAGGCTCCTCAAATTGCACCACCAAAAAAGACAGAATCTTCCACCACTCCTACTGATCAGCGAAAAGATGTGCGTCCTTCGGCAATGAAGGAAAAGCAATCCAAGCCCCAACCGGAAATACCGGAACTACCTTCTGGTGAACTGGACACGATACTGGAAGAACTTCAGCGAGATATGGAAAATCTCAAAGCCTCCAGGGCAAAGTTTGCCGAGGTTCAACAGAAAATAGAGGAAGATGATGCTGTTTCATCTGCTATTAGAAAATCCTCAACAGAATCAGAACCTAAAAAACCGGAAGAAACAAAAACTCCTGATTCTGAAGCTAAAACCAGTGAAATCGAACAAGATGAAGCCAGGAAATCAGCTTCTGAAATAACCAGACAGATATTAGAGGCTGCAAAAAAAGCCAAAGAAGAAGTAGCCAGAGAAGAGAAAGATTTAGAGGATACGAAAGAGGCCCAACCCGAAACTGCTATTACTAAGGAAGAGCAGAAGACAGAGCCGGAACCTGAGAAAATAAAAGACAAACCTGACACTAAATCATCTGATGATGATGAAAAATCGAAAGATGCCGAAAAAGACGAGGGCGAAGAACGAGCCGAACGTGTGATTCGGGAGCCACGGTTTTCCAGATTTTCTACAAGAAGCTATTTAAAGCCACCTAAAGATGTTGATCCTACTAGATTTCTGGATGAGGAAAAAGAAGAGCCTAAAAAGGACGATAAAAAAACAACACCAGCCGAAAGTAAAGAAAAGCAGTCCAGCGAAGAATCTGATGATAAAATCAAATTACCAGATTTATCAAAGGCCAAGCCAGTAGCTCGCAAAAATCCTAGAAAATCTAAATCGACAGAAAAAACGACTGAAGCAAAAGAAGATAGTAGTGTAAAAGATTCGAAAGAAGAAGAGACTAAAACAAGCAAAGAAACCAAACCTAAGAAAGAAGACAAACCAAAAAAGGAAGCGAAGGCGAAGAAAGGAAGCACTACTAAAAAGAAAACAAGCTCGGAGGAAGGTAAGAAAACCAGCACGAAGAAAAAATCCGCAACTAAAAAAGAACCTGCCAAGAAAAAAAGCAAAGAGAAAGCTACAAAAACCACAAAAGAGGGAGGTAAAAAAGACGATGAGCCTGACCGAAAATCGCAACAAGATATCATCGACAAATTTATCAAGGAGTCTCCAACCATAAAATATCAGCGCAAAGAAGATATGAGTGCTGAGGACTTAGCAGAGCAAAGTGCTGTTTGGGATCCCAACCTTGCATCGGAATACCTTGCCGAAATCTACCTGCATCAGGGAAATAAAAAGCGAGCCATTGAAATCTATGAGGCCTTAAGCTTGAAATATCCGGAAAAAAAATCTTACTTTGCGGACTTAATTTCAAAGATTGAATAGATGTACGGAATAATTGTAACCCTTATTGTCATTGTAGCAGTGTTGTTGATCCTTGTGGTATTGGCACAAAATCCAAAAGGTGGTGGTCTATCCAGCCAATTCGGTGGATCGGGAACTACACAGCTAATGGGTGTGAAGAAAACTGGTGACTTATTGGAAAAACTAACCTGGGGATTTGCAATCGCACTTCTTGTGCTTTCTGTTTCAACAAACTTCATCCAACCTGAAGTAAATGAAGATGTGCTTTCAAGTCCAAACATTGACAATGCGCAAAGCACACAACCAGCTATCCCTCAAGGTATTCAACCCGCTGATGCAGATAACTCTGGGTTAGAGGGTTTGACAGGTTCAGACAGCACTGACAACTAGTCTCTTTCAATCACAAGATATTGCTAAACAAAAAAGGCGACTCCTAGAGTCGCCTAAAATGCATTCCAGCAAATTTGGAATGCTGCCTTAGTTGCCCTTAGTAATTCGTACGCTTTGAGGTGAGTCACCATTCACCAAAATATTAATTAATAGGTACCGGGCGCTAAGTCCTCTAGTGATAGTTGGTGCGTTTTCTTTAAGACTAATATCATTTAGATTTTTCCCTGATCCATTTGTGCTTCTTTAAAAAAAGAATAAAGTGGGAATTTTGGTAGGTTTATAAGTCCTTACATCAAGGTCATGTACATTTCCTCCAGAAAAAATGAACAGCAAGCGTCTCTTTGGACACGCTTTGTCAACGGTGACAAGTCCGTTTTTGGTGAACTGTATGCTCACTACCACAAAAGCCTTATCGCTTTCTGCCTTGGGAAAGTGGGGAGTCTGCCACAAGCAGAGAATGTTGCCTCAGACACACTGATCAAGCTACTTCAACACGAAAAGCCTGAAGAAATTGAAAATTTTGAGAGCTGGCTGTTCAGTGTAGCAAAAAATGAATGCCTTACATATCTGAGCAAAACAAACCGGAGAAAGAAGCTATTGGATGCCAACTATCAGGTAATTAATAACCATTTGCCTGAGGTGGAGATCTTATTCTCTATGGAAAACATGGATCAGATTATCCGATCTACCCTGGTTGAAAAAGATTATCAAATATGGCAACTCCATCAGCAAGGATATGACAATCAGGAGATTGCTGAGATTGTTGGGGCAACAGAAAAGACAGTTGCCAATAGAAAGTCAGCGGCCAGGGCCAAACTAAAAGAAGTATTCAAAAAACTAAATCGTTAATAGAAATTGGAAACGAAATACAATTTTGAGTTAATAAAAGATTTCCTGGATGGAACATTGGATGTCAATACTTCCAACCAAATCAGTAGTCTGATTAAACAGGACGAAACAGCCCGAGACATTGCTAAAGGTATTTTATTACTTAAAAATAAATTTGACAATGACGGTGAATTAGAAGCGTATTTGAATAAAACACTTTCTGCAAACCTTGATTTAATCGTAGAAAAAACACTCACAGAAAAAAGCACTTTTCCATTTCTGAAAATTGCAGCTGCATTTGTTCTTATTGCGGTATCGACATCCTTATTGATCCAGTATCCCTCCCCAACTCTGAATAAGCTTGTTAATGAGGAAATAGCTGTTGTCTATCAAGTTCCGCCAACCTTTCGTGATTCGGGAAAAGAATCAGACGTGTTTTCCCAGGCGATGGTAGCCTACAGCTCAGGCGAGTTTCTTCAAGCTGCTGAATTGTTAAAGGCTGATGAATCTTCACAGGTAATTTTTTATCGTGGTTTAAGCTACCTCTATGCAAAAGAATACGATAAGTCGATCGAGCAATTATCTAAGCATGACTTAATTAAAAGTCGATATAAAGAACAAGCAAGGTGGTATCTGACACTTGCATATTTAAAATCAAACAACATTGATAGAGCTAAAGAAGAGCTACAAGACATAGTGGAAGCGTCTAATCACTACAAGACTGAAAGGGCATCAGAATTACTTGACCTACTATCTGAATAAGCTTAATCAAGTGATAACCTTTTTCTATATCTCATCGCTATTATTAGCAAAACAGCTATGATTATGAGGAGCACTCCGGTATTAAAATTTTCATCAATTGGTTCAGTATTACCCATGGCAACAAAGCTGCCCCAAAAGAAAGGATGTTGATATAATGGATCATCGGTTTCAGATAGGTATTTAAGCTGCGCTTTTCTCAAGGCCTGATCTTTCGGATCGCCTGCTTTTATGTTTTCGTAGAACGCTACCATAATTTGATTTGTGGCAGCATCCGGTAATTTCCACATGCTCATAATTACACTTGGACATCCGGCATAGCTAAATGCACGGGTGAAGCTTATGGGCCCCTCACCTGCTTGCAACACTCCACCTCCGCTGCTACAGGCACTTAATACAATCATCTGAGCTTTTAAGTCCAAATTATAAATCTCTGAAATGGTTAAATAACCATCATTGAGACTATCATTCTCATTATTAAATAGCAGTTCTGAATATTCTGGATCCTCGCTGTTCAGCAGGCTGTGCATGGCAAGATGTAAAATCCGATACTCGGAGGCGTTGTTTTTAAAATTGCTTTCGGAAGCTTCTGTTTTTAGCCATGCCCTCCCATCTAGTAAATCCCGAATGGCCGTAACCTCCGAAATAGCTCCCGGTAATGGGAGGTTCCCAGATCGTACAAGTTGATAAGCCATCGGATGATTCATTGAGTCTACACTTGAATATCCATTTGACTGATAAGATGGAGCAAAACCGCCAAACATTCGCACGGAAGAACGGCTGACAGGTCTAAAATTGAGTGTGGCGGAATAGCCGTAGCTAATTGCAACTTCCTTTAATACATATTTTAAATCCTGATAATTAAATGTCCTTGCAGGTCGTTCTACTAGCAATGTGCCAAAGTTGATTTGAGTCAGCCTGCCATCAGGAATAATGATCAGTGTTTCAGTTTTTCCTGCTCTATTCAAAACAGGTTGCAGCAATTGTTCATAAAGTGTCGATGCAGTGTGACCATAAAGGCTATCTGCCTTCTTTGATTCCAGGACGATCAGCTCATTATCAGTCAAACTCCTTTGGTATCCGTTAAGCAATTCATGAAAATAATCACCTACTGGTATTCTACGGACCTCAAATAATTCATCGCTAATTATAACAGCAAAATATTCGGACGAGCCTTCAAAAAACTCGATCAAGGATGTACCTGATGGCAACTGATCCTGCACCACCTGATAGGATATTACTTCATTCGCATATTTGTAATTATAGTAATCTGGATACTCCTCTTTTAAGGACTTTTTAAAGTCTTCAATCGTCAACTGTGTATCAAATACTTCCTCTTGATATTTATCGATCAGTTCCCGTTCACCATTAGCTTTAGCATCTCTAAGCTCTTTCTTGTAATAAGTCAGTTCTATTTTTAAATTCCGTTCCTTAGCCATCAAACTATCCGGAACCTTATTAAATCGTTTCGCTTCACTATCCACAACTGCTTCGAGTAGTATGGGTGATTTACTTTTCTCCATCCATTCAAAAACAAGCGATTTATACTGCTCATCGCTGGTAAGCGTATACAGCTTGTACGTTGTTCCGATTACATCCTGGAATATGGTTCTGGTTTCATTTGCCAACTGCGCTTTAGACACCTCGAGTTGATAATCAGAGCTAATTTGATAAGCTAAGTCTATTGCATGTGTATAGTACTTTAAGGCTTCCAATAGCTGTTTTGTTTCCTTCGTATTAGCATATTGTGCATCAAATGATTTTGCTAGTTTATGTGTGCTTCGCAAGGCTAATTGCGGATGCGTTAACTGATCAAAACTTAAGGATCGACTTGCCTTTGTTGTATCAATAGACACTGCACGTATGGATTTCAGGAAGTAATCCTGCGCTTTATCATACTCCTGATTTGCTAAGCACCAATCTCCCATATATTGGTAAATACCTCCAGTTTCTGAATTCCATTTCCCGTTTTTGCTTTCCACGATGCTTAATGCCCGTTCGTAAAGTTTCATCGACTGCCCCATGTCTTTTTGCTTAAAACTGGCTTCACCAAGTTTTATCAGCACATCGGCTTCCCGGGGATGATCCTCCCCGTAAGCAACCTGATAGATTTTTTGCGCCTTCCTCAGATAGGACACCTGGGTATCAACGGAATCCTTTTCACCATAATACTCACCAGCAATATTATATATGATTCCAAGGTACGGATGAGTGTCATCCAGATGCTTTTCAGCAAGATTCAATGCCTTGCTTAGCATTTCAACAGCCTCCTTATCCCTTCCAATCTTGCCGTACATTCGCCCCAGGTAAGCATAGTAAGTATGAAGTACAGGCAGGCTTTCACCAAGCTTCTCCTCGATAATAAGATTCCCTTGTCCAAGGTAATGAATAGCACGGCTGTAGTTAAACATATTGCCGTAGAGATTGCCAATGGTATAATAGCTTGCCCCAACATTCACATGCTTGTCTCCCAACGATCGTTTTCGGATTTCCAGTGCCGGCAAGTAGTGTGCAAGTGCTTCATCAAAATTTCCTAGCCTTCGGTAAACATCTCCAATATCGCTAAGGCTATTGGAGATGGTCGGGTGATAAGGTCTTAAATGCTTTTTTCTGATATTCAGTGATTGAATTCCTAATTCAAGGGCTTGTTTCAATTCCCCTTTATTCAGCAAAGTTTTCGATAGATAGAAAAGGTTGTGAGAATAATCGATTGAGCTGGTTGATCCTTCTTTCTTCCTTATTTCGATCGCTTTGTTGAGATTAGCCAATGCACTATCATATTTGCCAAGCGCATTAAAATAATAGCCCATCATCCCATAGTTCAAAGCGACCTCCAAACTCTCAGCGCCATGTAATCTCGACTTGATAGCTAATGATTTTCGATTGATTGCAACCGCATCATCAAATTTTCGGGAACAGCCACCTAATGTTCTTGCTAAGAAATAATATCCATCCGCAGTTAGTCGGCTGGATTCTCCAAAGGTTTCAATACTTTTTGAAAGAGATGACTGTAAAATACTATCGGCACGGTCGCATTTGCCCAGGTTGGATAGGCTCTCTGCACGAGCATACCCAGCCTCAATCATCCCTTCCATATCTTCAGCTAATCGAAATGCTTCCTTTGCTTGGTAAAAAACTGTTGCGGCACTGTCATAATAAGCTGCTTCATGCAGTATTCGTCCTTCTGCAAGCAACTGATCGGCAGTGGTTTCTTGCGCTCGACCAACTGAACCAATCAGACTGGTAGCAATGAATAAAAGTAGCTGAGCCTTGTTTCTAAGCAATTTAACGGGTGTCCTGCTGGCAGACGTTTTTGCTATTTTAAGGTAGTCATTATTTACACATCATCAAAAATGTTTGATCAATGAGATTTTTAGCGAGAAGATATCACCCTGACCAACATCCGCTTCGCAACAGGCAGCACCGTTTCATTCAATGGAAATTTGAGTTTACTAACTGCTAAGTAGGTAGCCGGATTTGGTAGCTCAGTAAACTTCTTAGTCAGACTGACTTTGATATTCTCATATGTCTTACTGATGTTTCGAATTTCATTCATTAGAAACTCGGTGGTCATGCTTCGGTATTTTTCCTCGGCGTGCTCAAAAAATGTCATCTGAAAGCGATAAATAGACACATCCTTGGATGTTTCCTGATTGATAAACAGATAACCCTCATCTGAATAGATCGGTGATACACCAACGGGCTCCAGCTCAATCTGCTCCTCCACAAACTCATAGAGCTCCTTCCCCTCCTCTAGCATGCCTTTCATTTTCGGTATGGCAAAAGAAATGATCTCTTCAATTTGCTGCATCACCTCATCATCATTGACAATCTTATCGTAGGTTAATCTAAGCTTATTAAAGTCAGCCTTTGTAAGTGTTTCTGGAAAGCTATCATACATCAATTTCTTGCTCTCTCTCACTTTAATCAAATTTCGATAATGAAAAATAAGATCTGCCATAAAGGGGTACAGCTCGGATTGATTGAATCGCTTTCCCACATCCTTGAGGTAAGCCAACAGAATGTATTTTTTGTATTCGTAATCAATGAGTCCTTCTGTCAGCCAGTCATGTTTTAAACTATCCATACATCTAACATTTTAGAGAAATTTAAACTTGAAATGTCAGTTTGTCAAAACTTAAACGAGTATTTAGAGTAAACTGACAACTGATTCTGTAAAAATGTCATGTCGGACTATGAATAAATGAATTGGCACACAAAATGATACATCATGTCCAAATTAGAAATTCAACTAAACATAAACGTTTACAAACATGTCCAAAGTAAATTTCAAACCACTTGCTGACAGAGTTCTGGTAGAACCTGCTGCGGCTGAAGAGAAAACAGCGTCTGGAATCATTATTCCTGATACTGCAAAAGAAAAACCTCAAAGAGGTCAGATTGTCGCTATCGGTACTGGTAAGAAAGACGAACCTATCAACGTGAAGGTCGGCGACCAGGTGCTTTATGGTAAATACTCAGGAACTGAGATCACCATTGATGGAAAAGAGTTCCTGATCATGAAAGAAGCTGATATCTACGGAATTGTATAATTAATCTCAAAACTGAAAATCAATAATAATTATGGCAAAAGATATATTCTTTAATACCGACGCAAGAGACAGCATCAAAAGAGGTGTTGACATCCTTGCTGATGCAGTTAAAGTAACACTAGGACCTAAAGGAAGAAATGTAATCCTTGACAAGAAATTCGGTGCACCGACTGTAACAAAAGATGGTGTTTCTGTAGCAAAAGAAATTGAGCTTAAGGAGCCAATCGAAAACATGGGCGCACAGCTTGTAAAAGAAGTAGCTTCTAAAACTGCTGACGATGCAGGTGATGGTACTACTACTGCAACTGTTTTGACTCAATCAATCTTTGGTCACGGAATCAAAAACGTGGCAGCCGGTGCAAACCCAATGGATTTGAAAAGAGGTATCCAGAAAGCTGTTGCAGCAGTTGTTGAAAATCTTAAATCTCAATCCAAAGGCATCAAGACTTCCGAAGAAATTGCTCAGGTAGCTTCTGTTTCTGCTAACAACGATCCTGAAATCGGTAAGATGATTGCTGATGCAATGGACAAGGTGGGTAAAGACGGTGTAATCACTGTGGAAGAAGCAAAAGGAACTGAGACTGAAGTGAAGACCGTAGAAGGTATGCAGTTTGACAGAGGGTACCTTTCTCCTTACTTTGTGACCAACACGGACAAGATGGAGGCTGAATTGGAAAACCCTTACATCCTAATCTACGACAAGAAGGTTTCTAACATGAAGGAGCTTCTTCCAATTTTGGAAGCAACTGCTCAAACCGGTAAGCCATTGTTGATCATCGCTGAAGATGTAGAAGGCGAAGCGCTTGCAACACTTGTAGTAAACAAAATCAGAGGATCACTGAAAATTGCTGCTGTAAAAGCTCCTGGTTTTGGAGACAGAAGAAAAGCAATGCTTGAGGATATCGCTATCCTGACTGGTGGTACGGTAATCTCTGAAGAAAGAGGCTACAAACTAGAAAACGCAACGCTTGATTATTTAGGAACTGCTGAGAAAATCAACATCGATAAAGACAATACCACTATTGTGAACGGTGCTGGTAAGAAAGCGGACATCCAGGCTAGAGTAAATCAAATCAAGCAACAAATAGAGAACACTACTTCAGATTACGACAAAGAAAAGCTACAAGAAAGGCTTGCTAAGCTTTCTGGCGGAGTGGCTATCCTTTACATAGGTGCAGCTACTGAAGTAGAAATGAAAGAGAAGAAGGACAGAGTAGATGATGCACTTCATGCAACAAGAGCCGCAGTACAGGAAGGTATCGTAGCTGGTGGTGGTGTAGCACTTATCAGAGCTATTAAAGCACTTGATGGTCTTTCACTTGATAATGAAGATCAAAACACAGGTGTGGCTATCGTGAAGTTGGCGATCCAGTCACCATTGAGAACGATTGTTGAGAACGCTGGTGGCGAAGCTTCTGTAGTAGTAAATCAAGTACTAGCTGGTAAAGCTGATTACGGATTCAACGCAGCAACCGGTGAATATGTAAACATGTTCAAAGCGGGTATCATTGATCCTACTAAGGTGACAAGACTAGCACTTGAGAACGCTTCTTCTATTGCTTCTCTGCTATTGACTACCGAGTGTGTAGTTGCTGAGGAGCCGGAAAAAGAAGGCGCAGGTATGCCTCCAATGCCAGGTGGTGGCATGGGCGGAATGATGTAAACATCAGAGCTTAATAAATATGAGAGCCTCTCTCCCGGTTAATATTGGGATGAGAGGTTTTTTTATATCTAACTATTAAGTACTTATAATCGACTATAAGTATTTATAAAAATGGATAATCCCAGCTTTCAATTCGTGATAAAAAGGCTCGTCAAACGATAAAAGAGCTGAAACAGGTATATTTGAAGGGTAGATATCACGCACAGTGCGTGATACATTATATGTTAGAATGCATTTGTTGCGCATCAGGTTCAGCTACGAATAAGGATGGAGAGATGGAACGGGCAGACGAACGTCTGAACTTGCAAGTTTTAGCGGTGATACCGTGGAAAGTGTACTTTCAAAACGAGTGAGACGCGTTTACAAAACTTGAGTTGAAGTTAGCCGTTTTCTACCACTTTGTCAAGTCCTCGCCTAACGGATTACTTCGTAACAGCTCTTCCAATCTGTTGAATTTGTAGCAGACAAGCCTTACCACAAGGTAAAGCTCATAAGTTCCTGAACCTGCTGATTTTTAAGAGCGTAGAGGCAACAAACAAGCCCACAAACCAGCTCCCTGTCCAGCCGTCATTCTAACATCCGGTAAGGAATGCATTTCCTTATGTAGCGTCCTGCCAATTTTTCCGGACTCCCCGCTCTCCTACCTTCTTCGGAAAACCTATCCCCAATCAAAACCAACCCTATTCCATCGACAAAAAAATTAGGTGAGGTGTCTGATAGGAACTTTTGTCAATAGAAGGCAGGTTCGCTACTTTAGCAGTAACGGTGAGGGACAGGAAACGCACCTTACCTTATCATTATCCTCAATAATCTTCACAACGTAAATGCTCTTCGGAAAACCTAAACCAACTGTAACAACTGAAGATAAGGAATGGATTGAAGATGCCTTCCTATGGTTCGAGGAACAGTATGGCACGGACTTTCTCAAGAACTTAAGAATCATAGAACCAACTAAAGAGTTCTTTGACCACAACTTCACTGGAACAGAGAAAGACGCAGAATATGCTCTAAAAAAGTGCATGGAATACATGGACATCAAGATGGTGAACGTTGAACTCTACTTCTTTTCAGAAGCACCGATGGAGTTTGAAGATGAAGGTATTGTCGCAACTCAGAAAGCAGATGGACCAGGAACTGAGGATTTTTATGCTCTCGGTAAGTATTCGGAAGCCGGACCGAACAAATTTGAAATCGGACTTGAACGTAAACAACTCAAGAACCCTCAATCAATGATTGCCACACTTGCTCATGAACTCTCTCATTTGATGTTGTTAGGAGAAGGACGAATTGACGAAAACAACGAAGAACTAACTGACTTGAACTGTATCGCTCTCGGTTTTGGCATTTTTACCTCTAACTCCATTTTCAACTTCGAACAATGGCAAGGATCCAGTCATGCAGGATGGCAAGCGAACAGGCAAGGCTACATTCCTGAACAGGCTGCTGCATACGCTATGGCCATTTTCAACAACTACCAGAACAACCAAACTGACTGGTATCGACACTTGAACAAAGGGATTCGGAAAATGTACGAGAAGAATATTGAGTACCTTAACTCGTCCGACTTGGCAACAAAATTTAAATGAGGATAACAGGCCTTTAGATTCACCCCGTTGAATTATTTCAAGATTAGGATATAGTTTAATATCCTAAAATCATGTTTAACTAAAGGATACTGATAGGGGAACTTTAACTAACAGGCCAGGTCTTTAAACCTAACTAGTGATTCA
>NZ_JAVJTR010000005.1:0-125875 GCF_040220215.1 Ekhidna sp. | reverse complement strand
AGGAGGATTTATACTTTGATGTAGTCTTCACTAGTTGGGACGAAGGTGGAAGTGGAGGTGGATTCAGCTATGTTCGATCTTCACCGACACCAGGTTGGATAACATCTGAGAAATATCAAGGTACCGTTCCCGCCGGTCAGCAAGATGTTTTACAGATGTCATTAGATGCTACAAATTTGTTTGGTGGAGAGTATGCAGCAAACCTATTGTTCTACAGCAATGACCCAATAACTCCTCAGGACACCATAGCTGCATTGTTTAATGTTACCGGAGTACCGGATATCAGTATCTCATCATCGGCCATTGACTTTGGTGAACAATTCGTTGGATCAGTATTAACAGATAGCGTAATTGTTTCCAACAATGGATCAGATCAATTAATAATAAATGATATCTTTCTTTCAGACGAAACGGATTTCTCTTTAAGTGTCACATCATTTGAACTTAACCCAAATGAGTCACAAACAGTAGTGATCACGTACAATCCACAAGTGGTGGAAACAGATAATGTAACTATGACTATTTTGAGCAATGATGTTGATGAAAGTTCCATTGAAATAGTTTTGTCAGGCGAAAGTGTGGATGCTCCAGTTATTTCCATTACACCGACAAGCTTAAGTGATGACTTATTTACTGGAGAGAATACAACTCAAACCTTAACTATAGATAACAGTGAAGGTGGGAGTGATCTTGTTTGGGAAGCGTCAATAACCTATGAGTCACCTTCAATGAGGAGTTCACAAAAGAGTAACACAACTTTTGGTTACAAAAAATTCAAGAAGGGTGAAATCGATCAAAGAGTTGGAGCACCTGTGATGGCAGGAACAGGTGGCCCTGATAATTTTGGCTACTATTGGGTTGATAGTGATGAAGCTGGTGGACCAGCCTATGAGTGGGAAGACATTGCAAACTCCGGTACTAACATCACTGGAAGTATGAGTGATGATAATGTGTCCGGTCCATATCCTTTGGGCTTTGAATTTGAATTTTACGGAAATACTTATGATGAATTTTACGTTAGCTCTAATGGCTTCATAAGCTTCAATTCATCGTCATGGGATGGATGTTGTTCGGGACAACCAATACCAGGAGACGATGGGGTAAATAACATCATTGCTTGGGCATGGAGAGATGGATATCCGTTTGGTAATACCTATTATGAGAATTTTAGTGATAAAACCATTATTCAATTTGATGGTTATGGGCTTTGCTGTTCGGAGAGTTCAGGAAGTATAACTGCGGAAATTATACTCTACCATACAGGTAAAATCAAGCTGAATTATAAAACATTGACTGGAAGCTATACTGATGGTTTTCAAAGTGTTGGAATTGAGAATATAGATGGGACAGATGGCTTACAAGTAGCAATTAATACAGAATACCTTCATGATGAACTAACCGTGGAGTTCTCAAACTCTAATACTAATCAATGGCTTTCAATGTCACATTTCTCAGGTGTAGTTCCTGCTGGCTCAGCGGAGCAGGTAAACATAAGTTTTAATGCTGAAGGTATGGATGGAGGAAGCTATGGCGCTACAATCATCGTAAACAATAACGATCCAACCACTCCAAGTGTAGAAGTTCCGGTTAGTTTAAGTGTAACGGGTACGTCTGATATTAACGTGTCTACCTTGGATATAGACTTTGGTTCTCACTTCGTTGGTACTCACGTTAGTGATTCTATTTTAATATCAAACGAAGGTACAGATGTATTAGTAATAAGTGATGCAACCATTGAAGGAGATCAGGAGTTTGACGTAGACTTCTCTCCATTCGATTTAAACCCGGGGGAAACAAGTTATTTAGCAGTTAGCTACACTTCAGAAGTGGCAACTTCAAGTAGCGCAACATTGCATATTTATAGCAATGATCCGGATGAGAGTGAAATGATAATTTCCTTGTATGGTCTAGCAGAAGAGCCACCATTAATAACCATAAATCCAACAAGTTTATCAGAATACCTAATGGAGGGTGAGCAATCCACCCAAACCATAACTATAGATAACTCTGAGGGGGGCAGTGCGCTTGAATGGCATGTAGGCTTCAATTCATCTCAAATCAACCAATTTAATAAGGCAGGGAACTCCAACATATCTACATTGGATGGAATACCAGGCGGAACAACTGGAATCTATTTTGAGAATGATGAGACTGTCTATGTCGTTAATTGGGAAAATGCATCTCTAGATAGATACAATGTAACAACCGAGTCTATAGAGGAGTCTTATCCAATTCATTCACTACCATATGGAATTACATTTGCCAATGGTCACCTTTGGATAGGAGATGCATTTGGAATAGTTCGAAGTTATGATTTTGATGGTAATGAAATTGACTCATTCACACTGCCATATTCTGGATATGCTGCAATAGCATTTGATGGATCTAATTTCTTGTTCACACCAGCCTTTGAAATTGGCGATATGAATAAGATTGATTCTAACGGAACAATAATAGATTCCTACATTAACCCAGGGGTTCAGATTTATCAATTGGTTGGAGAAGGTAATAAATATTGGTCTTTAAATGGAGATCCGAATTCACTAATGCTCTACAATTTGGAGTTATCAAATGGGGCAATTCAGAAAACGGATAGTTTAACAATTGATGGTTTAAATGAGTTCTCTTACAGTTTAGGGAGAAGTTCAAATAAACTACATGTTGTTGATTTTCTTGGAAACAGTGTAGCTCTTGATTTTTCCAATTGGTTTTATTTTAATGAGACATCAGGTAGTGTACCTGCTGGCTCATCTCAAACTGTGAACGTAACTTTTGATGCTAGTGGTTTGTCAGAAGGTTTTTATGAGTCAGAGGTTGCTATATCAAGCAATGACCCTAATAAAGGGGTAATTGAAATTCCCGTAAGTCTTGAAGTGACAAATCAACCATTTCTAAATTGGGAGGTTCAGTCAATGGAAGTGAACCCGGGTGTAGGATCAATCACTATTTTGTTGGAAACAAATTTAAGTACCTACGATATCTCATCTACTGCTAACTGGATTACCATAGATGATCAAAACAAATTCATTGTAATTGATTACACCGAAAACACAGGCACTAGGAGGGAAGCTGAAATTCTAGCTAGTGGAAGTGGTATCGAATCTAATTTCATTCTGACTCAAATTGGCAATGTACTGGGACTTGATCATAACGAAATCTATATATATCCTAATCCTGTTTCTTCATTTTTCAGAATTAATAGTACAGATGTTGATCAAGTAAGTATTGTAGATATTGCTGGCAAACAAATTAGTTTTTCCCTCCAGAGACTTGAAAATGTAATTCAAATTGGTTTAGATAACAATCCGACAGGTATCTACTATGTCAAGATACTTATGGAAGATGGGTCTTTATCAACTCAAAAAGTTATTTTAAAAAAATAAGTCAGTAAGATTGAATCTAAAGGCGGCTCAAAAGGTCGCCTTTTTTTGTTTAACACACATTAACATATTACTTGTACAAAAACACAACTATGTATTTAACTTGTGCGTTTGTACAACAAATCATAATATATATGAGAATATTAGCCTACACTTTGCTCTTCGGATTCGCCTTTTCAGTCGTATCACAACAGAAGGGTGAGCAATCCCTTGCTCAATTGGAAGAAAGTCCGGCTGGGTCTAAGATAATCTGGTTTTTAGATGCATTGGAAGCAGGGGAGATGTCTGATCAATCCATAGAGAAATATTTCGCGCCAAAACTCATTGATAAATCGGGAGTCGATAAGCTAAAAGGGGCATTTGAAAACATAAAAAATAATGATGGAAGATTGATTTTGTATCAGGCTGATCGCAAAAATATAACTGAGTATAAACTCATTGTTAAGGGAACAAAATCAAATGAATGGATGGCAATGGGATTCATCTTTGAGGATGATTCTCCTTATCGAATTGCAGGATTTACGATTGATTCTATTGAAGGAGCATATGACTCACTTAAATCCATTTATCCAAAATCTAACTAATAAATTATGAGAGGAGAACACTTAGGAGAATTGGAAGAGTTGGTTCTACTTACTGTAGGGTCGTTCATGGATCATGCATATGCAGTTGCCATTTTGGAAGAGATTCAATCGAATACTAAGCGATCCATGGATGTAACTGCCGTTCATTCTGTACTCAGGAGACTTGAAAAGAAGGGGTTTGTAAGCTCAGAAATGGGAGGGGCCTCTAAAGAAAGAGGCGGGCGAAGAAAACGCATATTCACACTCACAAAAGTTGGTCGAAGGGTCTTAGACGAAACCATGGAGCTTCGCTATTCACTCTATCAGAAACTACCAAAACTGACATTTGCCGGCTTGTCATGAATTTGAGACCACCCAAATACGCAGACAGGTTTTTAGAGTGGTTTTGCGATCCTTATCTAGTTGAGGATTTGCAAGGCGACCTCTACGAGATATACCTAAAAAAACATCAACGGGGAAAGCTGATTGCCGACATCCATTATTGGTGGCTGGTCATCAGGTCATTCCGCATCTCCGCACTTAAACCAAATCGAAAACTCAAAAATCACGGACTTATGATTACCAAAAACAATTTCAAAATTGCATGGCGCGTGCTCTTAAGAGATAAGTTTAACACCGCCATTAATCTTCTGGGACTAACTATAGGCATCACATGCTTTTTGCTTTTGGGACTTTATGTCAAACAAGAACTTAGTTATGATCAATTTCACGCGAAGAAAGATCGTATCTATCGCCTGGTGTTAAATGAAGACTATGGTGATGGGCGTACTTTTTACAATTCTACCACGCCTCTTAGGTTTGAAAGCATGTTGGAAGAAAACTTTCCTGAAGTGGCTCGAGGCGTACAGTATATAAGACGGACACATCTGGTTGGAAGAGGAGAAAAGCGCATCAATGAACCAGTGGCTGTTATTAGTCAGGACTTTTTTAAGATGTTTGATTTTGAACTGCTGATTGGGAACAAAGAAGAACCTTTTTCATCCAAAAGTGGTGTGTTGTTATCAAGGGAATATGCTCAGAAATATTTTGGGGAGATTGATCCAATAGGTAAATCATTGGCTTTGCAGATCAATGAAGAAATACGAGATTTTGTTGTTGAGGGGGTTTTTGAAGATATCCCAAAAGAATCAAGCATTCAGTTTGATATAGCCCTTTCCAGTGAAATGCAAAGTGATTTGTATAGTGAGCGGGCGTTTACAGCCTGGTTTAATATCATTCCGGAAACTTATATTTTGCTTGATGAGGGTGTTGATCCGGCCAGTTTGAATGAGAAAATTCAGGACTTAATCATGAGCTTCATGGCAGATATGGATATGGGTGGCGAACCCATACAGAGAGGTCAATACAATATCGAATTTCAACCTTTAACAGATATACACTTAAATCCGAATGTGCCGCTAGGTTACGCCCCTGTTGGTAACCCTCAATATGTAGCAATCCTGGGTGCAATTGGTTTGCTGGTCATCATCATTGCATGTATGAATTACGCTACACTTTCTATTGGCCAATCATTAAAGCGTGCGAAAGAAGTTGGAGTAAGGAAGGTATTAGGAGCCTTCGGCAGATCGCTAACTACGCAGTATTTGGTGGAAGGGATTTTACTCACATTAATTGCGATGACAATAGGTGTACTCCTGGCTTTTTTGATGGTGCCTACCTTTAATCGTTTAACCGGTACAGATCTCGTGATTGAATTTGAATGGTGGCATGTCTTGGTTTATCTGAGCTTGGCCCTTTTTATTGGGTTCACTTCTAGTTTTTATCCAGCGTGGATTCAATCCAAATTCAAAGCAATTTCAGTATTACATGGAGGGAGCCAGTCTACAGATAAGGTGAAGGCAAGGAAGGGGATGATTGTTTTCCAATTTATCATTACTGTCTTTCTCATAAGCACATCTTTATTGATCCGAAAACAGGTAAACTATCTTCAAAATAAAGATCTGGGAATTCAATATGATGCGGTTGTTTCTGCCAGACTAAACCCAAGTCCGGAGGCACAGCGCATTCCGGAGTTGACCAGTACAGCTATGCACAATGGAGAACTGCTAAAAGCCAGGCTGGAAAAATATCCTGAGATCACACAAATTGGAATGGGTAGTCATGTGTTTGGTAGCAATGGCTGGGCACACTATGGATTCAACGATAAGGATGGTAATTTCAAGCGCTTTAGGCTTTTGGTTGCTGATCCGGCATATCTGTCCTTATTTGACATTGAAGCCAAAGAAGGAAGACTGTTTGAGCAAGGCAATACCCTGGATGAAAGACAAGGGGTATTGTTAAATCCAGCTGCTGTTACTTTGCTTGGTTTGGAAAATCCGGTTGGGGGTCAGCTGCCGAATGATGAGTTCGGAGATCACCAAATCCTTGGAGTTACAGAAGAGTTTCACTTTTCCTCGTTGCATAGTTCTATCGAACCACTAGTGATCGTTCAAAATCCAATACCTATTCTGATGGGGATTTCAGATTTGGATATCAATGACTCATTCATTCCTAAGCTTGTGTTTAGATACAATGGTAGCAACTTGTTGAAGGCTACTGAAATCTTACAACAAGAATGGGAATCGGTTTTTCCAAATGAAAGCTGGAACTATGAATTTGTGGATGAGCGCATTAAGTCTCAATATGAAAGTGAAGCTAGGATGAATAAGCTGATCACGGTGGCAACTTTCCTTTCGATAATCATTGCAGCACTTGGATTGTTAGGTTTATCGCTTTTAGTGGTAAACAGTAAAGTGAAAGAGATCGGAATCCGAAAAGTGATGGGAGCATCACCCATTTCCATTTTTGGTTTGTTGGCTAAAGGGTTTTCTATTCAAATCACAATAGCAATTATACTTTCGATTCCTTTAACTATACTTCTTATGAATCGTTGGTTGGACAATTTTGCTTATCGTACTGAAATAGGTGCAGGACTTTTTGTGTTAAGTGCGCTCACCTCCATAATAGTGGCAGGTGCAGTTATTAGCTACCAAACCATGAGGGCCTCCAAGGTAAACCCAGTAGAATCCTTAAGAGCGGAGTAAACTAGGATTTGATAGTATAGATTTTAATTGTCGGATCAAAAGTGTCAGTTATACTTTTTATAGTTAACTGACACTTTTTTAATAGCCCTTCCATGTACCCGTTTTGGCAGTATTCTATGTATTGTCTGTAGTGTGATGTGAAACGTTGATCGAACCACATCAACAGTTTTTGACTCACATTTTGAGGAGGTACAAATCCACAAAGAATTAATTGGTCTACGTACTTAGCTGAAGATCGAAGAACCTGAAGGGACACTTCATGAGGGATAACGTGAAAAAACAGCGACGCAGTAACAACTGTGAAATCATTGCTTGGTAGAAAATTGTGATCCACAAACAGATTTTTGAACTCGATATTACAGACCTTCAGAGTCTTTGCACTTTTTTGAGCATGCTTGATAATCAAGTCTGATCCATCAACCCCAAGTCCATATTTGATTTTAGAATGAGCTCTAATTAGAAAGTCACCCGTCCCACATCCAAGATCAATCACACGGTCTTGTTCTGAGAGCATCCCAATCATTTGTTCCCTGATTGGTCGCAGGTATTTATCAGAAGTTTGAGATTTTATCCAGCCGTTCATTTGATTGTTTTGTATCAAACAAAAGTGGATTTGGATACCATTACTTCGGCTTTTTTACTTTCACGATTTGTTGAAAAAAGATATTGTTTGGGACAGTGAATATGCCTTCTTTATCTTCCAGCTTAGTGTAAATCAATCCAATATCAATAACTTTTCCTGTGACTTCCTTTTCTACAAGAACAAGTGTGTCGGTAATCTTGAACGGATTGATGGTGTAGATAATGATGCCGGCGACAATATTGCTCAGAATACTCCATATGGCAAAAAAACCAATGGCGATTACACCGAGTATACTACCTAATGATATCCAGAGGTTATTTAAGTCACCCCCCCAGACAATTACTAATATAATAAGGGTAAAGGTGTAAAGTGAAATCATCAAAAGCCTCTTTGTAGCGGCCGCTCGATTCAGGTCGTAGGAAAATTTCCGAGCCAGTCTCTTGAGACTTTTTTGAATAAGCCATCTAGAAGCAATGAAGAGTATCAAAACAACCAACGTAATAGCTAATTGTATAAAGTAATTGGTCTCTAGCTTGCCAATAAATTCTGTCAGTTGCTCCATGGCTTAAAGTTAGTTGGGATATCTTGAAAAAAGGATGCAAATAAAAAAGGTTACCCAAAATGAGCAACCTTTTTGAAAGCAGAAATTTACTGTTTGACGGTAGTAAATTCTTTAAAATTTAGCTAGAAGAGGATATTGACGATAGTCAGTGAAAGAGCTAAACCTACAGTACATATCACAAAGCTCTTGTTGATAAATCCTTTTTGTTCTTTTGTTAATTGAAGTAAAGCCATGATGGAAGTTATTGGTTATGGATATGAAGTAAAACATTTCAAAAACCAACTCCAATTTTGTTCGTCGAAGCAGAATTCTTTGTAGATAATACCCTGAAAATCAAAGATTAGGCTATAGCCAATTCTTTCGTTTGAAGTAAATAACCATCCCAATGAATATAGCACCCATCACGCCCCAGACTATAAAATAGCCATTTCTGTACTGCAATTCGGGCATATATTCAAAGTTCATCCCATAAATACCTGCTATAAACGTTAATGGGATGAAGATGGTGGCCACTGTTGTTAAAACCTTCATGGTTTCATTCATCTTCTGACTCAGGGAGGCATAGTAGATGTTGGTAAGACTTTCTAAAGATCGGGCGGTGGAGTCTGCCTCTTCAATGGCATTCGCACAACTCATGCGTAAGTCATTGATGTATTTAATGTTTGGTTCGAGAAAGAGCGAGGTTCTGTTGTTCAGGATGTAATTGACAGACTCAAAGAACGGATTGAGTGACTTTTTGATGAGGTCTGCCCGTTTTTTACTTTTCTCCAAAGCCAATAGCGTTTCCTGCTTTGGATTTTTATAAACCTGCTTTTCGAGTTCAGCTATATCCTCATTGATATCTTCTATGGTCTCGAAAGAGTTATCCAGAATAGCGTCGAGTAATTGAATCAGTAAGTAATCAGAAGTTCTCTTTCTTACGAAACCTACACCTTCTCTGATCTTAAAACGAATGTCATCAAAGTGATCACTCTCTTTTTCCTGAAAGGAAATCACATAGTTTTTCCCTAAAACGAATGAGAGTTGTTCTACATCAAGTTGATCTTCTTCATCTAGCAATATGGATCGTACATTAAAAAAAAGGTAATCATCAAACTCCTCTACTTTGGGTCGTTGTGTGGTATCCAAAATATGTCTAACTGAAAGTCTGTCCATATTCATTACCTCGGCAAGTTCTTGAACCAGATCTACATCATGAAGCCCGTGTATATTGAGCCAGTAGATATTGGAGTCTTTCATTGAGCGCATAGGTGAGAAGTCTTTTTCTGTAGATTCGGAAACTTCCTTTTCATTGAATATGAAAAGCTGAGCTTTCACTTCTTCCAGCTTTTTCTCACCTATAAATGTGATTTCCGCTTTCCCTTTTGCTTTTGCCTTGAGGTCAGCATACATGTTGATCGGTGTTAGTGTGAGTTCTGTGAGAGTTTTTAAGCCGGTGAATAGGAGCTTATCGGGCCTGACTAAATCGATAGGTTTGATTTTCTTCAATTTCTTTCTCATACCTCCAAATTAGTGGATTGGTCACTCAAAAAGAAAACAAAAAATGAGGGGGTGTTCCTTGAAACATTGTTTTGCAGATGCAAGTTAAATGATACTACAGGGTATGAGTGATAAAGAAATAGTTCAGGAGAGGCTTCAGGAAAAGCAGCGAATGATTAATGCCGGTAGGTACATGACCAAATTATTTATTGTTGCAAGCTCCTTAATTTTCATTACACTTTTGATTGTTTGGGTTTTGCAAAGCCTTCCTGAATTGGTTGTGCCACAGATATATGAAGTTGGCACGTGGTTTATATTGGTTAGTAGCGCTCTGCTTGTACTCGGGCAGCTGAAAATCAGAGAAGATGAAATTGAAAAAGCTTTTCGGTTTACCGGACTTGGTCTGTTTTTCGGATTGCTATTCTCCGTATTGCAGGTGATAGGCTGGCAGGAAATGATTGATTCAAACTTATTCTTTAGGAATATTCTTTTCCCTTTCTCTCTCATCCACTTTATCCATATTGCTGTTGGTCTGGTTCTTTTAATATCCGTCTTCCGAAAAATCAGGGAATATCGTGTTCATTCAAAATCACGCCAGTATGCATATAATGTATTTATGTTCTGGCATTTTCTGGGAGGAATTTGGCTAATCTTTATTTTTCTGGGTTAAGACCTGTTTAATCATCGATGTATCGATTTTTTACTGGCCGATTAAATTATTTCGAATAACGAGGATTACTCTATACTCAGCGATAATATTCAACATATTTATAAGCATGTACCTTATTTAGCTATGTCTTTAGCTTATAAGGATTCATATGCGATTAGTTAATACCTTGTTTACCCATTTTATCAGAAGATACTCTCTGTCTATTCTGATGTTAGTGTTTTCTCAGTACACTAACGCAAACTTTCCCACGGAAGAAACTGTAAGTGATATCATCCCAATAACATCATCATTTACAACCTGTTCAACCCATTCTCAATCAACCAATTCTTCCATAGGATTTAACGAATACTTTTCTAACCTATTTGATAGCTCAAGATGGCCTGCACGCTGGACATGTGGAGATTGGGCTGAGAACGAAGGCTGGCTTTATATCTTTTCTGATCTGACCATATTTCTGGCTTACTTCTCCATTCCAATAATGCTCTTATTCTATGTCCGAAATGTCCGACTAGGTAGGTTGAGATGGCTGATTGGCTTATTTGGCACTTTTATACTCCTGTGCGGTTTCACTCATTTGATTGATGTGATTCTATTTTGGAATCCAATGTACCGATTGAGTGGATTTGTGAAATTAATGACCGGAGTAGTATCCATTGGTACCTCAGTGGTTCTGGGCTTTGTAATACCAAAAGCACTGAAGTTCAAAAGTCCAACAGAAATGCAGGAAGAGATCGACGAGCGAAGAAAGCTTCAGGACCTGTTTGATTTATTCCTAAAGAACAGTCCGGGTGCTATTGCAATGTTCGATAAGGAAATGAATTACCTTATGGTCAATAACAATTGGCATAGGGACTACAATCTGGAAGGGGAAAATATTATTGGAAAATCACATTTTGATCTATTTCCTGAGTTGCACAATATGCCAGACCGAATAGCTTATTATGAGCAGGTATTGAACGGGAATACCATTCGTAGAGAAAAGGAAAATATTGTTATAAATGGAAAGACTGAAATTTGCAGATTAGAGCTATTGCCATGGTATGATATTGATGGATCCATCGGCGGCATTATTCAGTTTACAGAAGTACTAACTGAGACCGAAAAACTTAAAGAAGATCTGAACAGTGTAAAAGAGCAGGCACGGACTCAGTCTGAAACTATTTTTGAGTTATCACATCTGGCACAAATTGGAACCTGGGAATACTTTATCGAAAGTGGAGAACTTAAATGGAGTGACGTAGTTTATGATATACATGAGGTAGAAATTGGTACAAAAATCGAAGTAGATGAAGCCATCATGTTCTACCACCCTGAATATCGGGAAATCATTTCAGATGCAGTAAATGAAGCAATATCCTCGGGTAGGAGCTATGACCTGGAATGCAAATTGATAACTGCGACTAACAAAGAAATTTGGGTAAGAGCCATCGGACAGGCGGTATTTGAAGGCAATGAAGTAGTTGCAATGAAAGGCCTTTTTCAGGACATCAACGCGCTCAAGCAGAGTGAAAGGATATTAACTGCCAACAATAAATACCTGGAGGAGAAGGTCAACGATAGAACCAAGGAACTGAGTGACACAATTGATCATTTAAAAGCTACTCAAAGTCAGCTTATAGAAAGTGAAAAACTAGCCTCACTTGGTCAGCTTTCCGCTGGTGTAGCCCACGAGATTAATACTCCATTAGGTGCAATAAATGCTTCTATCGGATCTTTACAAAATTCATTTTGGAAGTCCCTGGAATTACTAACCAAGTTACAGTCAGTTATTGGTGCCAATGAAGCGAGAATGTTGCATGGTCTTCTCAGTGAAGGGGCCAGTCAGAAAGAAATTTTATCTACTCGTGAAGAACGGGTGCTTAGGAAAGAGCTCACCCAAACGTTGAAATCCTGGAAGGTTGAAAATAGCGAAGTTCTAGCCGATCGATTAGTCGATATGAATATTAGGACCGACTTAGACCCTTTTAAAAATTTGATTTTGCACGATGATAGCGAGCCAATGTTGGATCTGGCATATCATCTTAACAATGAAGCAAATTCAGCAAAAAACATTGAGTTGGCGGTTCAGAAAGTAAGTAAGACTGTTTTTGCACTTAAATCATACGCCCGATTTGATGAAAGTGACATTGAGGAAGAAGTAGACATATGTCAAAATATTGAAACAGTTCTGGTTCTTTATCATAATCAACTGAAACGTGGGATCAACGTGACAAAAAACTTACCTGATAAAAAGGTTATGATAAAATGTCAGCCCGATAAGTTAATTCAGGTCTGGACTAATTTGATTCATAATGCCATGCAGGCTATGGAATATTCAGGGGAACTGATTATAGATCTGGAAGATTCGGCAGATGAGGTATATATAGCCATAAAAGATTCGGGCCCGGGAATACCTGAAAAGATTCAAAAAAAGATTTTCAATGCATTCTTCACCACAAAGCCTGCTGGAGAGGGTAGTGGATTAGGACTGGATATAGTTAAGAAAATTATTGAGAAGCATAAGGGACATGTATGGTTTGAAACCAATGAAAGCGGAAGCAAATTCTTTGTCAAATTACCTAAAAATAATTAATAATGAGTGACCAATACGATAGAGCGATTTTATGTATAGATGATGAAAAAATCATCCTGGATAGTCTGAAGTCCCAAATAAATGAAGAATTCAATTCGAGTTTTAAAATAGAGCTCGCTGAAAGTGCAGAAGAAGGATATGAGATTATTGATGAACTGTTTGGTAATGGGATTCGCCTTTTAATTATTGTTTCCGATTGGCTGATGCCAAATATAAAGGGGGATGAATTTCTTGCAAATGTGCATGTTAAATATCCCGGGATAGTAAAAATCATGCTCACAGGTCAGGCGGATCAAACAGCAATGGACAATGCTTTTAAGAAAGCCGGTTTATATAAAATTATCCATAAACCATGGTCGAAAGATGAACTGATTGATTCAATAAAAGAAGGAATTAAACTTTCGAATTAAAGAAAACAGCTAAAAAGATGGGAAATACAATTGTTAAGAATATGAAATCGAATGAGACCGTTAAAAGTCTACCAACGATACTTTGTGTAGATGATGAAAAGATAATACTTGAATGTTTGAAGATTCAAATTCAAAACTTTTTTGAAGGAAGGTGCCATGTTGTGCTTGCAGAAAGCGGCGAAGAGGCGCTTGAGATTATTGATGAAATGAGAAGTGATGAAATGATGCACCCTCATTTGATCATATCGGATCAGATTATGCCGGGCATGCGAGGAGATCAGTTTTTAACCCAAGTTCACAGTAAATATCCCGATATCGTGAAAGTGATGCTAACCGGAATGGCGCAGGATGAGGACATAGAAAGAGCTTATGAGTTAGCTAATCTTCGTAAGGTTATACTTAAACCATGGTCTGGTGAAGAACTACTGGAGACCATTAAATATGGTTTAAGCGAATATCAAACTATAATTGAAAATCGCAAAGCAGACGGTAGAGCTTCTGCATAGATTTTTAGTTTATACAATGATCAACGAATAATAAGGTTTAATGCCAATCTGTTAAGTGAAGTGCTGAAGTACTCATACTCGCTTGATATGCCGCCTAAACCTCTTGTGAATACGAAGCATTCACACATTCTCATAGTCAATATCCACAGTTCCTCATGAACCGAATCCCTAAAGTATAAATGGTGGGAAGTACTGCCTGCCGCAGGTAGGGATTACTCATACACACTACCATGCCGCTCGACCTTCGTGAATTCGCTGCGCTCATTTATCTCATACGCGCTTGGTATGCCGCACACCCCTTCGTGATCCGCCATTTGGCGGATTCGAACCATCTGGTTCTCATCCAATTCCTAAAGTATAAAGCCAGACTATGCCTGGCTAATGTGGGAAGTACTGGATTCGATCGGACCGGCGTTCCGGCCAGCGACCCCCGCTGACCAAGATTAAAGTACCAATGTGAAAAGTGGGAAGTACTGGATTCGAACCAGCGACCCCCGCCCTGTCAAGGCGGTGCTCTAAACCAACTGAGCTAACTTCCCATGCAGAAGCCCCAAAAATAGAAAAAGCTGACCATTTTGATCAGCTTTTTTTGTCGGGGTGGCAGGATTCGAACCTGCGACCCCCTGGTCCCAAACCAGGTACACTAACCGGACTGTGCTACACCCCGTTCCCGACATTTTTCGGTCCCGTTTCCCAAAACGGAACGCAAATGTAGAAATTCAATATTTAAAATTCCTTCCCGTAGTTAATTTTTTTTAAGGAAATATTCAATATCTGTTTTAACCAAATGTTTTGAATCATAATTGATACGCCAATTATATGATTTCAACTACATTTATATGCAAATCAATCATTTAATAGATACACTATGAAAAAGATTAAATACCTGATTTTTAGCGGTTTGATTTCATTAACATCTCTTTCAGCTTCGGCTGGTGAGCCCGACACAAAGAATACAGATCCTCGGGAGAGGGTTGAGCAATTAGAAAACAGAGTTCAGGAAATATGGGGGATGGATTTTTCAAATATGGATAAAGTAGAAAAAGCCGCACTAAAGGTCGAGGTAAAGGACATCAAAAAAGAGTTGAAACAAGCTGGTCTTGATACCAAAGTATCAATTTCTGTTGGTGCAATAATTATCATTTTACTTTTGCTCATCCTATTGACCTAAAAATATGGTAGGAACTAAACCATCCCGGTATCCAAGTAGAGGTACCGATGACAAAGAGACCTTATATCAAATCATTGATGAAGGTCTTTTTTGTACCATCGCTTTTTTGCGTGATGACATTCCCCATCAAATACCTACCGGTTTTGCACGTGTGGACAATGATATCTACATCCATGCTTCTTCAAAAAGTCATTTCATTGAGCATATAATTGATCAGGATGTAAGCTTTTCCATAACACACCTTGATGCGTTGGTATTAGCTCCCACAGCGTTCGATCATTCATTTAATTATCGTTCGGTAATTGGCTTTTCGAAAGTTGAGGAAATCACCAATCCTTCGGAAAAACTGAAGTTTTTCAATCTATTCACTGATCGGTATGTGCCGGGAAGAATAGCAGATGTGGGTGAGCCATCACCTGAACAGGTGAAGATTACAAAGATTGCGAGACTCTCACTTGATAATGCTGCAGCGAAGATGCGGGTAGGTGATGTGAATGTGAAAATGGAAGAAAATTCAGCCTGGTGTGGGATCATTCCTATTCATAGAAAATACGGCTCACCTGAAATGGATCACCAATTACCAAAAGATAAAACTTTACCTGACTATCTAAAAAAGATGATCAATGGATTTGGCAAGTCTTAAAACAAAAGATAACCGAGAAGCAAACAGATTCGAGCTGAGCGTAGATGATGCAGTCGCTTTCATCGATTACAAAGTGGGGAAATCAGGAGATGTGTACATGGTTCACACAGAGGTTCCAAAGAAATTCGAGGGACAGGGAGTTGGCCATAAGTTGGTGAGAGAGTCATTGGAAATTATTGAAAATAATGATTGTCATATCGTACCATTATGTCCTTTTGTAAGATCTTTTATTCAAGATAACAGGTCGGATTATCATCATTTGTTATCTGAAAAAGCTAAATTGTAAGTATGGCAGAAAAAGTAAAAGAATACGAAAGCGAAGAACTCTCAGTCATATGGAAACCAGAGAAGTGTATTCATTCTGAGATATGTTTCAAGGGTCTTTCTGATGTTTTCAACCCCAATCAGCGTCCTTGGGTGAATGTGAATGGAGCTGACGACAAAGTAATTAAGGAGCAAATTGATAGATGTCCATCAGGCGCATTATCATACAAACTTAAGAATGAATCACCAAGCGAAGAAGTAATAGAAGATGAGCAAATTGTAGAAGTGTCAAAAGGTGGACCGCTTTTGGTTTACGGGAACATTAAAGTGAAACATCATGATGGTTCAGAAACTTCAAAACATCGTGTGACTGCATTTTGTCGATGCGGAGCTTCTTCCAATAAACCTTACTGCGATGGCAGTCATAAAAAAATCGATTTTAAAGGGTAATTTTTTTAGCTAGGCAAAACATATACTCACCAATGAAATCAGAAAATAACAACAATTAATTGAGATCATAGAAAGATAATCACATTTTCGAAAAAATTAATGAAAGAGCTGTTTCTGATGTAGATTCTTACCACCTGCAAAAGGTTGATAGGGAAGCATTTAGAAAGGAGTATTAAAATAGTAGCGTGGGGGAGATTTGAACTCCCGTCCGCCAGCTGGCGGATAAGAATCCGACGCTCTAATGAAATTTTATTTGGATCTTCTCCCAAACAAATTGCCTTCCTTTAGCAGATTTCAATTGTTTTTCTCGCCGAGAAGCTTCATTTTTATTACGACACTTTTCTAGATAAGCAAGTCTCCATGGTCTGTATTTTACAGTGAAGCCTCTTGTGCCGGTATAAAAATGACTCATTAGTCTTGCTTTGATGTTTGAAGTTCTCCCGATATAGATTTTATTGAATTTGGGAGAATATAAAGCATAAACAAAGTGGTGCATTATACAGAGCAAGAGGACAATAAAGAGTAGCGTGGGGGAGATTTGAACTCCCGACCTCCGGGTTATGAATCCGACGCTCTAACCAACTGAGCTACCACGCCATTTAGATTTTGAGTAAGCCTTCCAGGCCTGTCCCTCAAAAAGGAACGCAAATCTATAAAAGATTTCTTTTCTGAGATGGGCTTGTTGGAATAGATTTTTTTTTTACCTTATCAAAAAATTCACAGCGTATGGCTAAGCACAAATATGTAGGGGAGTTTGAATTCAATGCATCAAAGAAGATGCTCTACCCGTATTTCAGTACTGCATCCGGTTTGGCACAGTGGTTTGCCGATGATGTGAACATCAACAATGAGGATAAAGTATACACTTTTATCTGGGATGGCGATGAAAGCAAAGCAAAGCTCACTTCTAACAGAACCAATCACCACGTCCGATTTGACGTTATTGATGATGATGACGATGATGATAATAACTTTTTTGAGTTTAAGATTGAAATGAATGAACTAACTCAATCTGTTTATGTCCGTATCACAGATTATTCAGACATGGATGAAGAGGAGGCAAACGAATTGTGGGAAACACTTATTCATGATTTGAAAGAAATTGTAGGAGGTTAACCATCCACCTGTATTCTGGTACTTTTCTTGCTAACATCCTATTCTCTAATTTTGCTGCCTTTTGAAATGAATCCCGAAAAATTTGGATGAGTTCATCTGTGTCAAAGAAATCATTACCTGCACATGAAAAAGTTGGATGTATTAATGCTCAAGTCCTTTATCGGACCCTTTCTGCTTACCACTGCAGTGTCTAACTTTATTTTACTTATACAGTATTTGCTCAAGTATTTTGATGATTTTGTAGGTAAAAACTTAGGTTTTACTGTTTTTGCTGAATTACTTTTTTATTTCTCGTTAAATATGCTTCAGGTAGCCTTGCCACTTGGGGTTTTACTGGCGTCATTAATGACTTTTGGGAATTTAGGGGAGCAGTTCGAACTGACTGCAATTAAAAGTTCAGGAATTTCTTTACTTAGGACTCTAAGACCAATTTTCCTGTTTATTGTGGTATTATCAATTGGTGCATATTTCTTCAATAACTACACCATTCCTGCTGCTAACTTAAAGGCGTACAGTTTACTTTACGACATCAAACACACCAAACCAGCATTGGATATTAAGGCTGGTGCTTTTTATAATGGTATTCCCAATTATAGTATTAAAGCAAAAGAGAAGCTATCCGATAGCAAAACATTATTGGACGTAATCATTTATGACCACTCGGAGGGTAGGGGCAATAAAACAATCATTCTAGCTGATTCAAGCTTGATGTATACAATTTTGGATGATAGATACCTAAAGCTTGAATTGTATCGGGGGCATTATTATTCAGAAGAGGCTGAAAACAAAAGTGAAATAGATCGGTTTTATCGTACGGATTATGATAAAATGGAGATGGTGTTCAGCCTGGCTTCATTCGATTTGAAACGTCGAAAAGAAGAGCTTTTTCAGAATAACAGACAGATGAAAAATATTAGTGAACTTGCCCATGATATTGATTCATTTAAAACTGCTATTGTAAAACAGAAGACATATTTGATTCAAGGATCTAAGCGATATTTCAAATATCACTTAGAAAATAAAACCATTATTTTAGATAAGGGAAGGCTCAATGATGTGGATATTGATGAAGACAGTATTCAAGTATTTGATCAAACAATAAAAGCATCATTTTTTCCTGTCACATTACTTGACTCGTATTTAGGTAAACAAGAACCACAGCAAGAATCAGTTCTCCAAAGTCAAAAATTTTCAAAACCAAAGTTTGATTCAACTACAATACGTCTAAAAATAGATCTTTCTCAGAGAAGGATAAATCTGGATTCTACTGATATATCCTCGTTAAAAATGAACGTTATTGATAGTATTTTAGACCGAAAGTCTAGTTCAAGGAAGGCATTATATTCTGATGCATTAAATAAAGCCCGGAACGTCAAAGTAAGTCTTAGCTCGGTAAAAACACGACTATACCAATATCAAAAAGACGCTAATCTGTACACCATTGAGATGCAAAAGAAATACGCTCAGGCATTGGCTTGTATTATCATGTTTTTGATCGGAGCACCTCTAGGTGCTATTATTAAGAAAGGTGGGTTGGGTGTCCCTACCATAATAGCCATCTTCTTTTTTATCATTTATTACATTTTTACTAGTATCGGAGAGAAGCAGGCCAAAGAAGGTGTGTTGGATCCATACATTGCTTCGTGGATGGCCGATGCGATTCTTTTGCCGTTCGGTTTATTTTTCCTAAAGCAGGCCAGGGTCGATGCTCGATTATTCGATATTGATGCCTATCGCATTGGAATAGAAAAGCTTAAGCGTAGATTTGCTCGGAATAAGAACAAAGCGTAAATTTGCGCTTCAATAAAAAGAGGTAGACGATTTTAGAATGTATCTAGCAAAAGAAAAAAAGGAAGAAATTTTTAAAGAGCACGGAAAGTCAGCTAAAGACACAGGGTCTCCTGAGTCTCAAATTGCGTTATTCACAACCCGAATCAACCACCTGACAGACCACTTGAAAACTCAGAAAAAAGACCATGCGTCAAGATTAGGTCTTTTGAAGTTAGTAGGTAAGAGAAGAAGACTTCTTGATTACTTGCACAAAAGCGATATCGAAAGATATCGTAGCATCATCGCGAAGCTTAACATCAGAAAATAAAAAATTAAGGGGAATCAAATTTCTGATTCCCTTTTTTGATTGTAAACACCAAAGGACAAAACGTGTCCTTTTTATCAATTTATTATGAACGTAATTACTAAAACCTTCCAACTTTCGGACGGCAGGGAAGTATCCATTGAAACAGGAAAGCTTGCAAAGCAGGCAGATGGATCTGTTGTTGTTAGTATGGGAAAAGCCAAACTCTTGGCAACTGTGGTTTCTTCAAAAGAAGCCAAGGAAGGAGTGGATTTCTTACCACTCTCAGTAGACTATCAAGAAAAATTTGCAGCTGCCGGAAAAATCCCGGGTGGCTTTTTGAAAAGAGAGTCAAGGCTCTCCGATTATGAAGTTTTAATTTGCCGATTAGTAGATCGAGCTCTAAGACCTTTATTTCCGTCGGATTATCACGCAGACACCCAGGTGTTTATACAGCTGATATCTGCAGATCCGGAAGTAATGCCAGATGCTCTTGCAGCACTTGCCGCATCTGCTGCCATCTCTGTTTCAGATATCCCATTTGGTGGACCGATCTCTGAAGTACGAGTTGCTAAGGTAGATGGAGAATATAAAGTGAACCCAACCCCGGAAGAGATGGCAATTGCTTCTCTTGATTTGATTGTTGCCGGAACAGCTGACAACATCATGATGGTGGAAGGTGAGTCCAAAGAAGTGGACGAGTCTGAAATGCTGGAGGGCATTAAAAAGGCTCATGAAGAAATTAAAGTACAATGTGCAGTGCAGGTGGAGCTGGCTAAAGAAGCCGGGGCTACAGAAAAGCGTGAATACGATCACGAACCGAAAGATGAGGAGCTGAAAGCCTCCATGCACAAGGCTGTTTATCAAAAACTATATGATGTAGCTGCGAAGAAAAACCCTAATAAGTCGGAAAGAAAAGAAGCTTTCAAGGCGGTTTATGATGAATACATTAAGCAGTTCTCTGAAGAGCAATTGCAAGAAATGAATGACTTCTTGCTTGGAAAATACTTCCACGACATAGAAAAAGAAGCAGTTCGAAACTTCGTGCTTGATTCTAAAGAACGAATTGACGGAAGACAGCCTGATGAAATCAGACCAATTTGGTCAGAAGTAGATTACTTGCCTTCCGCTCACGGCTCGGCAGTATTCACCAGAGGGGAAACGCAATCATTGACTTCTGTAACGCTTGGCACCAAGCTTGACGAGCAGATGATTGATGGAGCTATGATTTCCGGGTACAATAAATTCATTTTGCACTACAACTTCCCTGGTTTCTCCACCGGTGAAGTAAGGCCAAACAGAGGTCCTGGAAGAAGGGAAGTGGGACATGGTAACCTTGCTATGAGAGCATTGAAGCCTATGATTCCTACGGAAGATGAAGGAAATCCATATACTTTAAGAGTGGTTTCTGATATCCTTGAATCTAATGGATCATCATCTATGGCGACTGTATGTGCAGGAACAATGGCCCTTATGGATGCTGGAATCAAATTAAAGAGACCTGTTTCAGGAATCGCTATGGGAATGATTTCTGATAGTGAGACTGGTAAATATGCGATCCTTTCTGATATTCTTGGTGATGAAGATCACCTGGGTGATATGGACTTTAAAGTAACAGGAACTACTGAAGGTATCACAGCTTGCCAGATGGATATTAAAGTAGACGGACTTTCATACGAAGTACTATCAGAAGCACTCGCTCAAGCGAAGAAAGGAAGGCTTCACATTCTCGGTGAAATGGCTAAAGCAATCACTGAGCCAAGATCTGAGCTTAAATCCCATGCACCACGGATGGTGCAGTTGAGAATTGACAGAGAACTTATAGGTGCGGTGATCGGACCTGGCGGTAAAATCATTCAGGAAATTCAGAAAGAGTCTGGTGCGACTGTGAATATTGAAGAAGATGAGAAAGGCGGAAAAGTGAGCATCTTTGCTGTTGATGGTGATTCATTAAACAATGCATTAGCTAGAATTAAAGCAATCGTTCAGCAACCTGAAGTTGGTGAAGTGTATGATGGTAAAGTAAAGTCGATCATGCCTTTCGGAGCGTTTGTTGAATTCCTACCTGGAAAAGATGGTCTTCTTCACATTTCTGAAATCAAATGGGAGCGTGTGGAGAATGTAGCTGATGTAATGGAAGAAGGAGAGGAGATCAAAGTGAAGTTGATCGATATCGATAAGCGAACTGGTAAATTCAAGCTTTCGAGAAAGGTTCTTCTTCCTCGTCCTCCTAAGCCGGAACCAGCAGAAAAGACCGAAGAGTAATCTTCAGGACACTTTAGAATTTTATATTGCCCGTCGGGCACAAAAGCTAATAAGATGGTGTTCTGATCAGGACACCATTTTTTTATAAAAGATTATTAAGAAACAAATGCCAACAGAGAAAGTAAAAGTATTGATTATAGGATCTGGTCCAGCAGGTTTTACAGCTGCAGTTTATGCTGCAAGAGCAGGTTTAAAGCCTGTTTTATATCAAGGAGGACAGCCTGGTGGCCAACTAACCATCACCAATGATGTGGAGAACTATCCAGGATATCCTGATGGAGTTATGGGACCGCAAATGATGATTGATTTCCAGAAGCAAGCAGAGCGATTTGGAACAGATGTTAGAAGTGGAATGATCACTTCGGTTGATTTCAGCGGATGGCCACATAAGGTTACTGTAGATGAAAAAACAGAGATTGAGGCTGAGGCAGTTATTATTTCAACAGGAGCTTCTGCTAAATGGCTTGGGCTGGAAAGCGAGCAACGATTGAATGGTAAAGGTGTCTCTGCTTGTGCAGTTTGTGATGGTTTCTTTTTCAGAGGACAAGACGTAGTGATAGTTGGTGCTGGAGATACTGCAGCTGAAGAGGCAAGTTATCTTTCTAAGATTGTAAATAAAGTTTATATGCTTGTTCGCAGGGATGAGATGCGAGCTTCTAAGATCATGCAGCAACGTGTAAAGAATGCACCAAATATTGAAATTCTTTGGAACACGGAAACCAAAGAAGTGCTAGGTGATGAGGAAGTAGAAGGTGTAAAAGTTGTGAATACTCAAACAGGAGAAGAAAGGACTATTGTGGCTCAAGGATTTTTTGTTGCTATTGGCCATAAGCCAAATACGGACATCTTTAAAGGATGGATTGATATGGATGCGCAAGGATACATCAAGGCCATTCCGGGTACTTCAAAAACCAATGTTCCGGGTGTGTTTGCCACAGGGGATGCCATGGACAAAGTGTACCGACAAGCAGTAACTGCAGCAGGAACCGGATGTATGGGAGCTTTGGATGCTGAAAAATGGATTGCAGAGAAAGAGGTTGAATTAGCTGAAGCCTAGATTGAAAGGAATTTTAGAATTTAAAGCGAGTCCTAAGGACACCACCTATTTTTTGATAATATCAATCAATAATTTGTAATATTATTAATCATAGGATTGCGAAAAAACAATCCCAACAACTCGTTTTCAAGAGCTATGATCCTAACAACAGGTGTTATCGTTTGTCCATTTTTAGAATTGGATGGTGGATTGGTAGGTTTAATCACAGTTTCTTTATTGCTATAGTTCTGGTGTTGGAGTCATACTTAAAGGATGTAATTTGAAAGCGAAAAAGGAAAAAACGAGAGCTCAAACACTCTCCGAAATCACCCACCCGGCGCTCCAGCAGGCCTGAAAGTTGAAACCTCCGGTGAGGGCATCAATGTCCAGTACTTCACCGGCTAGGTACAGGTTGGGGAATCGTTTGCATTCAAACGTGTTTAAGTCAACCTCAGATAATTTGATGCCACCAGCGGTAACAAACTCCTCTTTAAAAGTACTCTTGCCATTCACCTCGTATCGTCCCTGTCCCAGCTCTTCCACCAGCTTATTTATCATTTTTTTAGAAAGTTCACCAAAAGGGGTTTGGTCACTTATTTCACAATACTGAGTCATTCGTTCCCAGAATCGCTTGGGTAAATCAAACAGCGGATAGTTGACCACTTTTCGTTTGGGGTTGGACTGCATGTAGCTCGTAATGTGATTTCTAATCTCATCCGGTTTCATGTCTCCAGTAAAATTGACCAAAACCTCAAAATGATAATTCTTCTTTGCCAGCTCATAGGCACCCCATGCCGATAGTTTTAGAATGGCCGGGCCACTCAATCCCCAGTGAGTAATAAGCAAAGGTCCTCGCTCGGTGAGCTTTGTTCCGACTACTTTAACAGAGGCTTTTTCAAAGGACACTCCCTGTAAGTCTTGAATTCGTTCATCTTTGATATTGAAGGTAAACAAGGACGGAACAACGTCTGTCATTTCAAGCCCCGTTTCTTCTAAGACCTTCCAGGTAGCAGGAGAGGAGCCGGTGGCAACTACTACTTTGTAAGCAAAGATTTCTTGCTTGGAAGTGGTAATCTTCCATTGATTTTCGATTTGTTCCAGTTTGGTTACTCCTTCATTTAAATGGAGAGATATTTTATGTTTTTCTGCTGCTTTAACGAAACAATCAATGATGGTTTGAGAATTATCCGTGACCGGAAACATACGTTTGTCGGCTTCTGCCTTCGTCTGCACACCATGCTCTTCAAGCCAACGCACCATATCTTCAGTAGAAAAGGTCTTGAAAAGTGAATGAAGTTTTTTGCTCCCTCGCGGATAGAATTTCACCAACTCGGATGGGAGCGATCGTTCATTCGTCACGTTACATCGTCCACCTCCCGAGACCTTCACTTTCTGAAGAATCTTTCCTGATTTTTCAAGAATCGAAACCCGATAGTTCGGATGCTTCTCAGCAATATTGATGGCGGTAAAGAAACCAGCAGCACCTCCTCCGATGACGATGACATTCACAAAGACGAAGTAAGCTAAAAATCTTGATTTCAATCGATACAGCCTTGCCATCTCGACAGAAAGGAGAGATATTTACTAAGGGATTGAAGAAAAATAATATTTCTCGCTACTCTGACAGATTAATGTTTTAATTCCAACTGAAAAATCCATGGCCTATTGTTATTTCAAGGGTGAGGTAGTAGATGAGTCAAAAGCCTCCATTTCCATTCACAATGTTGGAGTTCAACGTGGTTTTGGAATCTTCGATCTTTTCAGAGGTCGACAAGGCAAACCTGTTTTCATGGAGGATCATCTGGATCGCTTTGATCGTTCGCAGCAGTTCCTGGGATTGGACTGGCTTATTGAGAAAGAAGAAATCAGAGAGGCTGTTGATGCACTCCAAAGGAAAAATAGATTTAAGGAATCTGCTTTTAAACTGATGCTACTGGGAGATGGAAGTGAGACTGAAAAGACACTGAAACCTTTCTTTTACATCACCAATTCAGATCTTTCCAATCATAAGAATCCGGATTCAGCGGCCATCATTCTGCACGAATATCTGAGGGAATATCCGGAGATTAAAAGCATTAATTATCTCACCAGTAATTACCTACATCGCAAGCGAATGAAGGCAAACGCAATAGATATAATTTATCACAAGGATGGGTTCATCTCCGAGGCTTCACGAAGTAATGTGTTTGTAGTGCGCGATGGAGAAATGATTACTCCAAAGGGTAACATTCTGGCAGGAATCACCCGAAAAAACATATTATCAATCGCAAATGATATTACAAAAATCCATGTTCAGGAGCTTTCGCTTGCAGATTTCAAATCAGCAGATGAGATATTCATTACCAGCACATTGAAAGAAGTGTTGCCAATTATTGAAGTGGATGGTGTAAAAGTAGGAGATGGTCGAATTGGATCGATTTCAACGCAAGTTATAAAGCGATTTTCCGACCATCTCCATCAATAATCACTCATCTTTCAGGCACTTGGACGGGTTGATATTTGCAGCTCGCAAAGCTTGAGAGCTCACCGTCAGCCATGCAATCATCAGGGAGATAATGGCAGTTCCCATAAAGATCCAGAAGCTTAAATCAATTTTATAGGCAAAACTTTCCAGCCATTTATCCATAAAGTAGTAGGAGATCGGAATGGCAATAATGATTGAAATGCCTACCAGTCTGGTAAAGTCTTTCGAAAGCATCATAACAATATTTGAAACAGACGCTCCCAATACTTTTCTAATGCCTATTTCTTTAAGTCTTCGCTCTGCTGTGAAAGTGGCTAGTCCGAATAAACCTAGACATGAAATGAGGATGGCGAACCCAGCAAAATAGGAGGATAGTGTCCCAATACGTGTTTCTGATTCGTATAATTCCTGATAGCTTTTATCCAAAAATTCATACTCAAAAATGAATCCCGGACAGAACGTTTCATATAGTTCCTGCACTTTGGTCATGGCGAGTACTTCTTTACCGGCCTCTAAACGCACAGCGGTATTCCAGGTATTCCCCAACCAAAAGAAAGCCGGATCGACCTCTCGATGGATGGATTGATAATGAAAATCTTTCAACACTCCAACAATCTGCAGATCATGCTCATCCCACAGTTTAATGGTCTCTCCAATAGCTTCCTCAGGTGTAAAACCCATCACTTTTACTGCCGCTTCATTCACTACAATTTTAGTGCTATCTGCGCCGAATTGCTTATCAAACCATCGTCCGGCAACCAGTTCCATTCCCATGGTTTTTTGGAATTCATGATCTACCCGAATGTTCTCGAATAGGATTCGTTCTTCCGGTTGTTTCGTTCGCCAATCCAGCCCGCTGGTATTGTTCATTTGATGAAGAAGTGTGTGACTGGTGCCAGCCGCAGATACTACTCCAGGAATTTTACGTAACTCAGTGAAAAAGGCATCTCGTTTGTCTTGAATTGTTCCTTCCTGGCTGAAAAAGACCACATTATCACGATCGTATCCAAGGTTTTTGGTGAGTGCATAGCTGGTTTGCTTATGGATCACAATGACACCTACGATTAATATTATCGTAATAGTAAACTGGAATATTACCAATCCTTTTCTTGCCCAAACCTCACCTGCAGAGCTTTTAATTTCTCCTTTAAGCACTTTCACCGGATTGAAGTGGGTGAGATACAATGCCGGATAACTTCCTGCCAAGAATCCGGTTAAGATCACCGTCGCAATGGAAAAAGTGATGATCTGAGGAGTCAGTTCCAGAGAAATTGCTTTGTCAGTAATAAAGTTGAATTGAGGCAAGAGAAGCAACACAAATACGTATGCCAGTACCATCGAGAAAAAAGTAATCAAAAGAGATTCTCCGATGAATTGTTTGATCAACGTTTGCCTATCTGCACCGATGGCTTTTCTTACGCCTACTTCATGCGCTCGTTTAGAAGCGCGGGCCGTGGATAGATTCATGAAATTAATGCAGGCGATAACCAGTATGAAAATTGCGATGATGGAAAAAAGCCTTACATACTCAATCCGACCCCCATCCTGAACACCATTGGTGTACTTTCCGTAGAGATACTGCTCCGAATACTTTTTCAAAAACAAATCGACATTGCTATCACCGTCCTCATTTTTAGTTTTCACATAACCAGATATCTTTTCGGTAACCGCTTGTTGTTCAACCCCTTCTTCTAAAATCACATAGGTATGCGGACCATTGTTGCCCCAGCTTTTCACCCATTCATTATCATCTTTGAAGTCTTCAAATGGCAAGACAAAATCAAATCTGTAAGTGGAGTTTTTAGGAATGTTTTCGAAAACGCCTGTTACGATAAAATCCCGATCGTTTTCATAGCGAAGCGATTTACCAACGGCACTTTCTACGTCACCAAAGAATTTTTCTGCCAGGTTTTTTGAAATACAAATGGATGATTTGTCTTTCAAAACATCAGCAGGATTTCCTGCCAAAAGGGGATAGGTGAAAATATTGAAATAATCTTCACCCACATGGAAGCCCTCTTCTTTGAAATACTTATCGTTATTATACGACAGCAATGACTTACCAATCCATGTTGTGGTAGCGGCATATTTAATATCCGGGAAGTCAATTTTCAGATTCTCAGCAAGTATTCCTGGAGTAGAATTGGTTGCGAACATTTCATTGGAATAAGTCTGAAATTCCATGACTCGGAACAGCCTGTTGTCTTTTTCATGAAATTTATTCACACTTAATTCATCCTGTACCCAGAGGTAGATGAAGAAGGCACAAGAGAGTCCGGTTGTTAGCCCAATAAGGTTAACAAGGGAAGATACTCTGTGACGGAAAAAATTGCGTAGGGTAATTCTGAGGTAATATTTGAGCTTCATGGCAGGCTGTTTAATTAAGGATGACTGAGATAAAGAAAAGTTGCATTTTGATACTAATTGTACCGTGGTTTTTGACCTAGGTTACAAACTGATGAGAATATTTTTTCTGAAAAAGTTTTTGGAAGTTCAAAAACTTTGATTCAGCTTTGACCCATCTTTTCAGAAATGAAGAGGTAAAATTTATAAAGAAGCACGGAGAGACAGGCTCGTTGATGTGCTAGCAACCTCCCGACCACTTGGCGGGAAGGTGCTAATTCCTGAACTTTTAAAGTGAATATAAATTATGAAAAACGCACACAAACACATTCAGGACATCCAATTGCTCAACACGCACACTAGATTTATGTGCTGTTGCTGCCGTTAATTTCTGATCTCTAAGCCAAGAGGTCTGTCCTTAAATTTCCCTTTACTAATTTCTTAAATCCCGTTCAAATGAATTTTGAAACGCAAGCTATTCGCACACAATTGTCGAATGCTTCTCAGAAAGAGCATTCTGCACCGGTCTATCTCACGAGCTCATTTATCTTCGATAATGCGGAGGAGGCCAGAGCGAAATTTAATGATGAGATTTCGGGAAACATTTACTCCCGTTACTCCAACCCCAACACCGATGAGTTCATTCAGAAACTCTGTTACCTGGAAGGAGCCGAAGATGGATTGGCTACCGCAACAGGTATGTCAGCGATGTTTACCAGTATGGCAGGCCTTTTACAACAAGGGGATCATGTGTTGGCATCCAGGGCTTTGTTTGGATCCACTCATCAGCTTTTCACCAAAGTATTTCCAAAGTGGGGCATTGAACATTCCTATTTCAATCTGCATCGACCTGAGAAATGGGAAAGTCTGATTACCCCGAAGACTAAAATGATCTTTGTGGAAACCCCATCTAATCCGGGATTGGATATCGTGGATCTGGAGTATCTGGGGCAACTGGCTGAAAAGCACAATCTGATTTTGAATGTAGATAATTGCTTCGCAACGCCATACCTCCAAAACCCAATTGAATGGGGCGCGCACATTGTCACTCATTCTGCAACTAAATTCATCGACGGACAGGGTAGGACACTTGGAGGTGCAATTGTCGGGAAGAAGGAGCTGATCGAAGAACTCCGATTCTTTGCTCGTCATACAGGGCCAAGCCTGTCTCCATTTAATGCATGGGTGCTTAGCAAAAGTTTGGAAACCCTTGCAGTTCGGATGGAAAGGCATTGTGAAAATGCTTACAAGATTGCCTCTTATCTCGAAGGTCATGAAGAATTGGAATTGGTGAAATATCCATTTTTGGAAAGTCACCCACAGCGTGAATTAGCAAAGAAGCAGATGAAGCACGGGGGAGCAATTGTGACTTTTATTGTGAAGGGTGGGTTAGAGAGAGGAGTTAGATTCCTTGATAATCTAACGATGTTGAGCCTGACTCCCAACCTGGGAGATACCCGAACGACCGTAACACATCCGGCAAGTACCACACATAGCAAACTTACCGAGGAGGAAAGAGCAAGTGTAGGAATTGCTCCTGGCCTGGTTCGAATTTCAGTAGGTCTGGAAAATGTAAATGACATTCTTAAGGACATTGAGCAAGCTTTACAGGCTAGTAAAGAAAAGCAAGTGAATCCAAGGATTGAAAATCTTATATCGTCATGAGAATAAAACATCTGACATGGATAAGCATCTGTTGCATGTGTATGTACATGTGCTGGAAAATAATGCAAAGGCTACCTAAAAAGAGGTATTTGTAAAATAAAAAAAAACAAATGCAAACCCTGGTGGCCACCGAGTCATCAGGGTTTTTTTATTTAAAAACATCAGAAATTATGTCATCTACAATAACCATATCAAACGAAGCTCAAAAAGACATTCAAGAGCTTCAGAATAAAATCAAGGACTTTCATTCAGGGGATATTCCTGAGGAGCGGTTCAAGGCTTTCAGATTAACCAGAGGAGTTTATGGCCAGCGTCAACAGGGGGTTCAAATGCTTCGTATTAAGCTTCCGTATGGAAAGGTCACTCCGGATCAACTGCGGGTTATCTCCCATATTGCTGAGGAGTATACCAATGGGAATCTGCATTTAACCACTCGTCAAAACATCCAGCTGCATCACATCCCATTGGATGATACGCCGAAGATATGGGAACGTCTCGAACGTGTAAGAGTAACGCTGAGAGAAGCATGTGGGAATACCGTTCGTAATGTAACAGCTTCACCTTTAGCCGGAGTTGACTCTGACGAGCCTTTTGATGTAACTCCCTATGCGGATGCGGTATTCCAATATTTCCTCAGAAACCCAATCTGCCAGGATATGGGAAGAAAGATTAAAATAGCCTTTTCATCAAGTGAAAAAGATGATGCATTCGCCTACATCCATGATTTTGGATTCATACCTAAGGTGAAAAGCGGCATTAGGGGATTTAAGGTCTTGATAGGAGGAGGGCTGGGAGCTCAGACTTTTTTTGGTCAGGAAGCATACGACTTTTTACCTGAGGAAAAAGTTATTCCTTTTATTGAGGCTTCACTCAGAGTCTTTGACCGACATGGTGAGCGAGAGAGAAGGCATAAAGCACGGTTAAAGTTTTTGGTTGATCCAAAGAAAGGATTGGGTCTGGATGGTTTTCTTAGGTTGGTGGATGAAGAGTATAAGTCTTTGTCGGATCAGGTTTATCCGATTCAATTTGAAGAAGAGGTCTATACTACATTTAAACGCCCCCATTCCAACTATGCTATTCATCATAAGGATGACTTTGAAAAATGGCGAAGAGTCAATGTCGTTGAGCAAAGGCAGAAGGGATTCTTTGCTGTCAAATTGAAAGTTCCTCTGGGTAATATTTCATCTTCATTAGCAAGAAAGATTGCATTGATTGCAGAGTCGTATGCTTCAAAAGACATTCGAATCACCATCAATCAGGGATTGCTTTTCAGGTATGTCAATAAGGAAAGCCTCCCGGCACTTTTTGCTTCACTTCATGAAGTAGGCCTGGCAAATCCGGGATTTGATACGTTGGCAGATGTCACCTCCTGCCCGGGAACAGATACTTGCGCTTTAGGTGTGACAAACAGTACTCGATTGGCTACCGAATTGGAGCAGGTGATTCATCAGGAGTACCCGCATCTGATTGATGAGTCTCAGATCAAAATCAAGATCAGCGGATGCATGAATTCCTGCGGTCAACACATGATAGCTAATATCGGATTTCATGGCAGCAGTATTAAAAATGGAGATAAAGTAGTTCCTGCTATGCAAGTTGTGATCGGTGGTGGTATTGAACCGGATCATCATGGCTATATCGCTGAAAAAGTAATTAAAATTCCAACGAAAAGAATTCCGGATGTCATTAGAATACTATTGGATGATTATGAGGCCAATGCAGAAGAAACAGAGTATTTCAATCAGTATTTCAGAAGAGAGGGCAAGAAATATTTTTATGATCTGCTCAAGCCGCTGGCAGACCTTTCACTCATTAAAGATGAAGAATACCAGGATTGGGGAACTACAGAGGAGTTTGTGCCGGAGGTTGGTGTGGGTGAGTGCGCCGGTGTGGTTTTAGATTTGATAGATACCATCTTGGCCGATGCGAAGGAGCGCATTGAATGGGCAAATGAGGATTTTGTACAGAACAAATGGGCCAATGCGATCTATCACAGCTATAGTGCATTTGTGATTGGTGCTAAAGCACTGCTTTTGAGTAAGGATATTCAGTGCAATACCCATGCAGGTATTATTCATGATTTTGAGTCGAACTTTTCTGATGAACCTGCATTCCCAATTGCAAAATCTTTTGCACAGGAAGTACTCAAGATCAATCGATATACTCCAAATGCCGCTTTTGCTAAAGCATATCTGGTAGAGGCCAGTGGATTCATTAAGCATGTATGCGATTTCCGATCAGTCAATGAAGCAGATAGAGAAAAACTGGTTATCAGTAACCACTACAAAGCCTAGCTATGAAAGATCAAAAACTAACATTGATAGGTGCGGGCCCTGGTGATCCGGACCTCATTACAGTAAAAGGAGTGAAAGCTCTGGAGCAAGCGGATGTGGTACTTTATGATGCACTTGTTTCCGAGGAGCTATTGAGGTATGCGCCTTGTGCCGAGCATATTTCGGTAGGGAAGAGAGGCGGAAAGGTAAGTGTACCCCAGCAAAGTATCAATCAGCTGATTGTAGAGAAGGCACACAAAAAAGGTCATGTTGTAAGACTCAAAGGTGGTGATCCTTTCGTCTTTGGGCGTGGCTATGAGGAACTTCAATTTGCTCATGAACATGGTATTGCCACTGAGGTGGTTATTGGGATTAGCAGCATCATGCTACCTGGTTTGTACAATATTCCACTCACTTGCCGAGGAGTTAATCAGGGTTTTTCAATTCTGACAGCTACCTCAGCAGATGGAAAGGTGAGTGGTGAAGTGAGGAAAGCCGCCAAACACGCATCTACTGCTTTGATATTTATGGGTTTGTCAAAGCTGGATGTGGTGGTTGCTCACTATCTAAATGAGGGTCGGGGAGATTTGCCTGTTGCTATCATCAGCAATGGCTCGCTCGATGAGGCACAGGTGATTGCTGGTACGGTGAATTCGATTGTTGATAAAGCCCGAGATCAAAAGCCAGCATCCCCGGCCCTCTTAATTTTTGGAGAAGGTGCAGTCTATGCAGACCGAACCAATAGTCAGACTGTTAAAAAAGAGGAGGTAGCATGACAACAGGAAATTCTCTATTCCCGATTTTCTTAAAACTGGATCAAATTGAAACACTCATTGTGGGTGGTGGGAATGTTGGGCTGGAAAAGCTGGACGCCTTACTGAGAAATAATCACGAAGCTCAGGTGACCATTGTGTCAAAAAAGATTATCGGAGAAATACGCCAAAGGCAAGGATTATCAAGACAGATCAAATTAATAGAGCGCTCATTCAGAAAAAGTGATTTAAAAGGAAAGGATATGGTAATTCTGGCTACCGATGATCAAGGACTTCATTCAAGGATAACGACAATCGCACGAAAGAAGCACCTTTTGGTGAATGTGGCAGATACTCCTCACTTATGTGATTTCTATTTAGGATCGACCGTCAAAAAAGGCGATTTAAAAATTGGAATCAGTACGAATGGAAAGTCTCCGACTTTTTCAAAACGATTGAAGGAAGTGTTGAATGAAACATTACCTGATGAAACGGATTTGCTTCTTCAGAACTTAAAGATCATTCGTGATCGTCTGAAAGGAGACTTCTCTTTCAAAGTGAAAGCATTAAATGGCATTACGAAATCATTGATTGATCGGAATGAAGTCTAATAAACAAGATAATTTGGTTCGGTTAAATGAGCGCTACCATCCCTTAAGTCCGCTTGATCGGATGGAGCGCCTCTTTTCAGAGTTTGAACATGATCGCATTTTGATGACATCTTCGTTTGGTACCACCTCTGCCATACTGCTTCACATGATAAGCAAGGTGGCACCAAACCATCCGGTCTATTTAGTGAACACTGGCTATTTGTTTGAAGAGACCCTGCAATACAAAGAAGAGGTCAAGCAGAAGCTTGCGTTAAATATTATTGAGGTTGGTGCACAGGAAAATAAGCATCAGTTCACGCAGGACAATCAAACCTGGAGATATCAAAATGACTTATGCTGCTTTATCAATAAGGTAGACCCGACTGACCAGTTGAAGAAAGGGAAGGATGTATGGATTTCGGGACTGCTAAGGTTCCAGAATGCCAACCGTCAGCATCTGAGAATATTTGAGCCCAGAAATGAACTGTTGAAGTTTCATCCAATTATTGATATGACACCCGAGGAGGTGAGTTTGTATCACACCATTTACCAGCTTCCCCAGAATAAACTCTACTACCAGGGGTACGGCTCAGTAGGTTGTACACACTGTACTGAGAAAGGTGATCAGCGGGAGGGCCGGTGGTTGAATAATAAGAAGACCGAATGTGGGTTGCATCTATAACTAATATCCCTGTTAGGGTTCCAAACCCCTAACAGGGTTGGAAATCTAATTAAAATGATTCATCGTCCGTTCCAACCCAATGGTGCAAAATGATTTGACCGCATCAATGGCTCGATCCATGTTTAAAACCAACTCATCCATTTCCTGTTTCGAAAAAGGGCTGAGGACATAATCAACCTGTTGTCCCTTATGAAAGTCATCACCTACTCCAAAGCGCAAACGGGGATAGTTGGCACCTCCTGTCAACTGCTCAATGTTTTTTAAGCCGTTGTGTCCACCGGCTGATCCTTTGGGTTTGAGACGAATCTTTCCATAGGGCAGGGCTATGTCATCGGTGATGACCAACATATTTTCTTTTGGGATTTTGTGTTCCTGGAGGTAATGGTTTACTGCTTTACCACTTAGATTCATGTATGTGGTTGGCTTGATCAAATGTAGCGTCCGACCTTTGTGCTTAATCTCCGAAGTGTAAGCCAGTTTATTCACTTCAAACTTCACTCCTTCTTCATCAGCCCATCTATCCAAGACAAGAAAGCCTATGTTGTGACGAGTTAATTCATACTCGGGTCCAATATTACCAAGACCTACGATTAGGTATTTCATTAGTCAATTTTTTGAGTTAGGAGTGAGCGATTATTTCCTTCAAAACCAACCTGACGGTAAAGTCTGTTTCCTACTTGATTAGTTTTTTCCACTTCGAGGTGGATGGCTTTTATGTCTAGTTGTTTTGCTTTTTCTTTAAGTTTCTCCAGGGTCATGCTTCCGAATCCTTTTCTTCGTTCACCAGGAATTAAATAAAATTCATCTATGAATGCATCTTTTCCACCATACTCAAAACTGAAACCAAAGGTGAGTATGATATAACCTATGGGCAAGCGATTTCTGTATAAAAGCCAGAATCTTCCTAAATGATCATTACGGATGATTTCTTCAAAACACTTCCTTGCCTTTAACTCTGAAAAAGGATAATTGTCAATGGTATAAAAATCCTTCATCATTTTCATGCAAAGTGCATAATCTGATAATGTTACCCTTTTGAAATCCATTTTTACAAAAAAAATCCCTCCACCTGTCGGTGAAGGGATTAAAGATAATAATCTGTAATGTTTATGATTCAGTAGACTCTGCAGAAGCATCTCCACCTTCAGCTGTTGCTTCGACTTCTTCACCTTCCAGTTCTTCATCTTCCGCTTCATCCTCTTTTCCTTTCAGTGCTCTTGGTACCTCGATACCTGCAAGCGTTACAAGAAGGCTGTTCAAAATTTCGTATTCTCCAACCTCAAGCTCACCTACTTTTATAGACTTACCTAGTCCAAGCTTAGATACATCTACTTCAATGTATTCCGGCATGTTCTTAGGAAGTGCTTTGATTTGCAAGTATTTCACTTTTCTGATTAGTTTACCTCCTTGCTGGATTCCTGGCGCGATTCCTACCGGGTGAACAGGGATGTTCATTTTGATAGGTGTACCTCTGAATAGCTGCAAGAAGTCAGCGTGCATGATGATTTCACTCACCGGGTGAAACTGAACATCCTGGATAATAGCCTCAAATGGTTCAGGTTCTCCTTCAATTGTTAATAAAGCAAAGTGCGCTTCGTCAGTGTACACCAGGTCTCGAAACAAGATCATTGGAGCGTAGAAGTGAATCTGGTGGTCACCGCCGTATACTACACACGGTACCATTCCTTCTTCTCTTAAGCGCTTCGCTTCTGTCTTGCCGAGATTTGCTCTTTTATACCCTATAATCTCAACAGTTTTCATAATTGAATTTGATTTAAAATATGTTTATTTAATAAATAATGAACTAATGGATTCATGATCGTGAATTTTGCGGATTGCTTTCGCAAAAAGCTCTGCCACGGTCAAAACTTTAATTTTTGAACTGTCCTGCTTTTGAGGAATGGTATCGGTGATGATTAACTCCTCAAGTGCGGATTCTTCAATGTTTTTATAAGCATTTCCTGAGAGTACGCCATGTGTAGCAATTGCTCTAACAGAATTTGCTCCCTTTTCTTTAATGATAGTTGCGGCTTTACTGATGGTTCCGGCTGTATCTACCATATCATCTACCAATACCACATCTTTTCCTTCCACATCTCCGATTACCTGCATGGATGCAATCTCATTGGCCCGCTTTCTGTGCTTATCACAGATGACCATATCCACCTCAAACAGCTTCGCATATGAACGTGCTCGGGCAGTGCCACCTACGTCCGGTGAAGCAATAATCAGATTATCAAGCTTTAGATTTTTGAGGTAAGGGTAGAAAATAGCAGTGCCATCCAGGTGATCCACCGGGATATCAAAAAAACCCTGAATCTGACCTGCATGCAAATCACATGTCATAATTCGATCTGCTCCTGCAGACGTCAATACATTTGCTGCGAGCTTCGCAGCAATAGAAACTCTTGGCTTATCTTTTCTGTCCTGACGTGCATATCCAAAATAGGGAACAACTACAGTAACATATTTTGCACTTGCTCTACGAGCTGCATCAATCATTAAAAGGAGTTCCCAGATATTGTCAGCAGGAGGGACAGTAGGTTGGATGATGAAAACGTCTGATCCTCTTACGGATTCTGTGAAATAGACGCCCATCTCGCCATCACTAAAAGTTTGCTTTTCACTCTGTCCCAGCGGCTTGCCGTAGTTATTAGCAATAGCATTTGCTAATTCTGGGTGCGCTGATCCGGAGAAAATCTTTACTGATGACATCTTTACCTAAAATAAATCCCGCCTTCGTTAGCGGGATTTGAAATCGTGTTCCCTGCGGAACTAGTTGGCCTACTAGGGCTCGAACCTAGACTCTTCTGGACCAAAACCAGACGTGTTGCCAGTTACACCATAGGCCAATACCGGATATTTTTTAAAGTGGTGTCCACCACTTCCGTTTTAACGGACGGCAAAATTAGTTTAATAATTATTAAAACAAAAGACTAAACTTTCTCTTTTACCCAATTAAATGCATTCGCAAAAGGCTCCATCCATGGAGATACTTCCGCACCTTCCAATCCTTGCTTGTATGGCCAGTTCCAGGCAAATAAGGATCGTTCTAAATGTGGCATAATGGCCAGGTGTCTGCCATCTACGGAACAAAGAGCTGCTGTATCAAATGAACTCCCATTCGTATTGCCAGGGAAATCAGAGTAAGAGTACTTAACTGGTATTTTATAATCGCCCTCATTTTCAATGGAGAATCGTCCTTCTCCATGAGCCAGCCAGATGCCTAGCTTCGACCCAACCATTGATTCAAGCATGATGGAGTTTGTTTCTTCAATATTAACGCTTACAAATCCACACTCAAATTTTTCGGAATTGTTGTGATGCATCTTCGGGTGATTGTCTCCCATTTCAGGGTAGATCAGTCCCAATTCCATCATTAACTGACATCCATTACAAACACCCAAACTCAATGTATCTTCTCTGGCATAGAAAGCATCTAGCGCTGCTTTTGCTTTTTCATTGAATAAGAAAGAACCCGCCCAACCTTTGGCCGATCCCAATACATCCGAGTTGGAAAAGCCCCCAACAAACACAATCATGTTCACTTCACTCAAATCTTCTCTTCCGGTGATCAGGTCAGTCATGTGAACATCCTTCACATCGAAACCAGCCAGCCAGAGCGCATAAGCCATTTCTCGATCACTGTTTACGCCTTGCTCACGAATGATTGCTGCTTTTACTCCTGACTTCCCTTTTCGGTTGAAGTCCAGATTGTAGCTGGATGCTTTTCCGTCAAATCGTTTCGGAAGTGAGTAAGATAGGGGCTGACTGAATCTATTCTTGGTTCGTTCTCTAGAAACTTCAGGTTTGGTCTGCTTCAGGTCTAAAAGCGCTGAAGGTTTAAACCATGCACTTCGATATTTTTCAATATCAAATTCCTGTGTAAATGACCCATTCGTAACCGAAACACTTCGTTCAGCTTTCAGCTTTCCGATTTCGCTCCATTTCACTCCAGACTGCTCCAGTATTTTGATTGCATCTTCTTCCACCTGAAGTAAAAGGCCTGGTTTTTCAGAGAACAGGACTCTTACAGCATCGGATTCACCAAGTGAAGTTAAGTCTACTTCAAGCCCTCCTTTAGTATTTGGAAAATTCATCTCAAGAAGAGTAGTGATCAATCCTCCCGCTGATACATCATGTCCGGCAATTACAAGACCTTGATTAGTCAATTCCTGTACGGTATTGAAAGCCAATGCCACAACCTCTGATTTAGCCTCTGGGGTTTTTACTCCCAATTTTGATTGCGTCTGCGCAAACGAAGAGCCTCCAAGCTCAAAATTTGATCCAGAGAAATCCACGTAAATGATTTTGGAATCTTTTTTAGAATAATCAATAACCGGACTCACCGTTTTGTTGATATCAGAAACCTCTCCAACAGAGCTAATAATAACAGTACCCGGAGCAAACACTTTCTCTCCGTCCGGATATTTCTGCGTCATAGACATGGAATCTTTTCCGGTTGGCACATTGATGCCCAACTCACATGCAAAATCACTGATAGCTCTTACGCCTTCATAAAGTCTAGCATTTTCTCCTTCATTCTTAGCAGGCCACATCCAGTTAGCACTCAGGGAAACTCCCTTCAATCCATGAGTTAATGGAGCCCATACGAGATTGGCTAGTGCTTCTGTAATTGATAATCTGGATCCTGCTCCTGCATTGATCAGTCCTGGAACAGGTGAGTGTCCAATAGAAGTCGCAATCCCTTTATTTGACTTAAAGTCAAGCGCCATTACTGCGACATTGTTGAGTGGCAATTGAAGTTCTCCGCACGTTTGTTGAGTTGCCACTCTGCCGGTAACACATCGGTCTACTTTATTGGTGAGCCAGTCTTTACAGGCAACAGCCTCCAATTGCAGGACCGCTTCCAAGTACTCGGCAATTTTGCTTTCGGAATAGCTTACTTCTTCGAAATTCGATTTTTGCGTTTTGTCTTCAAGGATGGTCTTTGGTGAAGAACCGAACAAGTGATGCAGCTTTAAATCAAAAGGAGAGGACTCTCCATTGTTCTCAAACTTCAACTCATTATTATCCCCAGCTTCGCCTACCTCATAGTAAGGCGCTCGTTCTCTTTCTGAAACTCTCTTCAGATATTCAGCATCTAGTTCATTGATGACCAATCCCATTCGTTCCTGAGATTCGTTTCCCAGCACTTCCTTAGCTGAGAGTGTTTCGTCACCAACAGGAAGCTTCTTCAGATTAATTGTTCCACCGGTTTCTTCCACCAGTTCAGAAAGGCAGTTTAAGTGTCCGCCTGCCCCGTGATCATGAATAGAAGTAATCGTATTGTCTTCCAACTCCACCATCGCTCGCACAGCATTGGCTACTCGTTTTTGCATTTCCGGATTGGATCGCTGAACGGCATTCAGTTCCAGGGCTTGATTGAAAGCTCCTGTATCCACTGAAGAGACCGCACTTCCACCCATACCAATACGGTAGTTGTCGCCACCCATCACGACAATCTTTTCTCCGGCTTTCACGTGCTTTTTTTGAGCATCTTTTTTCTTGCCATATCCTACACCTCCGGCTTGCATGATTACTTTGTCATAACCAAATTTCTTTCCACCCTCTTCATGCTCAAAAGTCAATACACTTCCGCAGATGAGCGGTTGACCAAACTTATTCCCGTAATCACTGGCACCATTAGATGCTTTGGTTAAAATCTCTTGAGGGGTTTGATACAACCATTTTCTGGCGGGCTTTTCCCAGTTTCTTCCTTCCTCTGTTCGAGAATAGGAGGTCATATACACCGCTGTTCCAGCCAAAGGAATACTGCCTTGTCCTCCGGCCATCCGATCCCGGATTTCTCCACCGGAACCTGTAGCTGCTCCATTGAAAGGTTCCACCGTCGTAGGGAAGTTGTGAGTCTCTGCTTTCAGTGAAATAACCGATTCAAACTCTTTGGTGTCGAACCAGTCCGGTTTGTCTTGTGTTGCTGGTGCAAACTGCTCAATCTTTGGGCCCTGAATAAAAGCCACATTGTCCTTGTAGGCTGAAACCAGGTAGTTCGGATGCTCTTTTGAGGTCTTTTTGATCCATTGGAAAAGAGAGAACTCCTGTTCCTTGCCATCAATAATAAAGGTTCCGTTGAATATTTTATGTCGGCAGTGCTCCGAGTTGATTTGTGAAAATCCAAAAACTTCTGAATCGGTTAATGGCCTTCCGATTTCTTTTGCAACTCCTTCCAGATACTCAATTTCTTCCTGGCTCAAAGCCAGTCCTTCCTGCTGATTGTAAGCTGCGATATTATGGATGTGCTCAATCGGTTGTGGCGCTCGATCCAAGGTGAAAATCGATTGATCCAGTCCTTCATAAACCTGCTGGAGCATCGGGTCGAACGCTGCTGCTGAGGTTTCTGAAATGTAGGTTTCAATTCTGTAAATCGTATCAATTCCTGCATTATGGGCGATATCTGAAGCATTGGTACTCCAGGGCGAAATCATCTCTTTCCTGGGGCCAATGAATTTGCCTGATATGTTATCTGCGCTTACTGCTTTGGCACCTGAAAACAACCAGGTCAGCTTGTTAATTTGATCAGATGAGAGTTTGTCTGAAACACCTACGGCAATTACAGCGTCTTCAGAATTTTGGAAGAATTGAATCATGGAAGGAACCTCGTTTTGAAGTCCGCAAAATTAATCTTTTTGTAAGCTTTGTCTCACTCGGATTTCAACAATTTCCGAATGCTTTTTTTCAATGTACCAACAGTCATTACTGAATAGCCGATAACCACCTTGTCAATGATGCCTTCTCGGTTCACCACAAAGTGGGTAGGATAAGATCGGACATTCATTTCCACACAAAAGTCTTTGACATCCGGAATGGACTCATAGATAAACTCACGCTTTTCAAGAAACTTGCGCACTTGCTGTTCATCATCAAAAGTAGGAGCCAGGAATACAATACCTTCATTTTTAAATTCCTCAACCATTTCATTCATTTCAGGCATTTCCTTGATGCATGGTCCACAGCGGGTAAACCAAAAGTTAACCAGGAATATTTTGCCTTTTAGCTGGTCTTTGGTGTATGTTTCCCCATCAAGAGTGGTCAATTCGAATGCAGGAAAAGGTTCACCCTTCATTCGTTTCACCTCTTTTTTAGCATCCGCAACTTGCTTGATTTGTTCCTTCGTTGGTTGTTGTGCTGTAATCAATAGAGGGAGGATGGTTGCAGTAAGCAGAAGTAATTTTTTCATTTGGTGGTTTATTTAAAATGAGCTGCGATTCGTAAATCAATATTTCAAAAATGATTCCCATAATCTCCTCTTGGGAGGAGAAGAGGTGGGTAAGCTAAAAAATATCATTTTTGAATAGATAGATTTTAGGCAGAAAACAATATGAAAACCCACCGCTGCGGCGGACCGCCCCAGCCCCTCCGAGGAGAGGATTAATTGAGTTTTCTATTCAAAACTGTATTTTTCAATATCAATTTAGCAACTTCAGGCTTAACAAGTTGATGATGCTTCATCGGAAGAATATCTACTTCAAATTCACCCATGGTTTTTATGATAGGCAAAATCTTTGCCGGTTTGATAATTAGATCCTTCTGACCAAGTATAATTCTTCGTTTGAATTGGGCTGACTTAAAGCCCTTTGCTAATTGTCTTTTGCTGTAACCTAAAGTCTTGAAGTGATTCCATGAAATGTAAACGCGTTTGCGGTTTTCAGGATTTCCCAACTCTTTTTGAACAAAATCTCTGAGGTAACTGCTTACAACCTTATACTTATCATTAAAGCGAAGCAGTTGCTCAAGTTTTGCAGGATGGAGCATGAAATACTTAAAGAGCCAGCGGATGGATGGATTTGTTGCCAGTTTAAACCAAATGGTTAGGAATACACCATCGGGAGCAATAAGGATCAACTCTTGTGTTTGCTTCGGAAATGAAAGCGCTGATGAGATGGCAAATCGCCCACCCAGACTAAACCCGACAATGGTAAATTCTTTTATTCCTTCTTTATAAAGAAATGTTTTCAGGTATTCTGCCCACTCTTTTTTAGAAAGGCTCCCGTAGTTTCTTGTGCTTTTACCATGATAAAAGATGTCAAAAGCATAAATGGTGTATTCTGGTTGCAAAATTTTTGACCAGCTATCGAATATTTTATTATCCTGTCTAAATCCATGAAAGGCCAATAATATTCTTTCTCCTCCCGGATATATAGAATAATACAATTGTCCATTGACTAATTCAACTTTCGTCATATGGGAAGGTAAAATACCAGTGAATTTCAGTATCTGAAAAAATCTTTTAAAAAGATGAACTATTTCTACTCATTCTCGTTGATTTGCACGGCGGAAACTTTTAGAACAATCAAAGTTTCCATTGTGTTATCAGTTTATTAATGAATCGATAGAAAGAAATTTGGAAGCAAAAGAGAAAATACTTGAGAGTGCGGAGGAGCTGTTTATCCAATATGGCATTAGAAGTGTGACGATGGACGATGTGGCCAGAGCGGCTTCCATGTCTAAGAAGACATTGTACCAATACTTCGATAACAAGGATGGATTGGTGCTGGAAGTAGCGGTTGATCATTTCAAAAAAGAAACAGAAGAGTTTAAAGGAATTTTTGAGGAGTCTAAAGACGCCATTCATGAGGTGTTGCTTGTTTCTCAATGTTTGAGAAAGCATGTATTTAGAATGAACCCATCGCTGCTATACGATATGCAGAAGTACCATGGAGCAGCCTGGGACAAATACCTTGAATTCAAGCAATCAACTATTCGTGGGCACATCATGGACAACATCGAAAGAGGTCAGAGAGAGGGGTTCTTCCGAAAAGAAATTAACGCAAAAATTCTTTCCATTCTTCGAGTAGAAAATGTACAAATGGCATTGAACACCCGATCATTCGTACAGGAAGGCTTTGATATACCGACCGTACAATTGCAAATCCTGGATCACTTCATTCATGGACTGCTAACTGACAAAGGAAGAACTAAATATCAGGAATACTTAAAACAAGAATCTACTAATCAGACACACTAATCTATATGAGATTAACACTATTACTACTTATAATTATTGGCACTTCTGTTGGAGTGCAAGCACAGGAAAGAACTAGTCTTTCCCTGGAAGATTGTATCAACTACGCATTGGGTAATAACGAGCAGTTGAAGATCAAGCAACTCGACAAAGAGATTGCTGAAGCTGAGGTAAGGAAAACCATATCTATGGGCTTACCACAGGCTAATGTAAATGGAGGTTTGAATTATAATTTTGAACCGCAGAAGAGTTTAATTGATATAAGCACATTTGATCCAAGCGTACCAGAGGGAACAGAGCAAGAAGTCTCATTTGTTCAGAAGTACGACGGAAACATTGGGCTGTCAGTTGATCAACTAATCTTTGATGGTTCGTATTTTGTAGGACTTCAGGCAGCTCGAACTTACAAAGAGCTATCAACCAAAGAGCATATAAAATCTCAAATTGATATTGTTGAAGCAGTTAGCAAAGCGTATTACAATACCTTGATTGCTGAAGAGCAGCTTGAATTGCTGGAACGGAATATGGGGAGGTTGGATACCCTTCTTGATGAAACTCAGGAAATGTATAATGCCGGTTTTGCAGAAAAAGTAGATGTGGATCGAATCCGGGTTAATTACAACAACCTCAGGGTTGAATTGAGTAAGTCCAGACAGCTAAAAGACATTAGCAGAAAACTTTTGAAGTTTCAAATGGGTATGGACCTTAATCAACCCATAGAACTTACTCAAAACCTTGAAGAGGTAGAGATTAATACTCCTGCCATTCCATCTGAAACCTTTGATTATGGTCAGCGAATTGAATTCTCTCAGCTTCAGACTAACAGAAGCCTCGCTTATCTGGATATGAAAAACAACAGGGTACAGTACCTGCCAAAAATTTATGCAAGACTGGGCTATGGATGGAACACTGCAGCCCCCACCGGAAGTCAGGTTTTTGAATCAAGAAGGTGGCTGGACAATGGTGTATTGGGTGTGACAGCCTCGATTCCAATTTTTGATGGATTTCTGAAAAGCAACAAAATCCAGCAAAATAAGCTTCAGGTGAAGCAGATTGAAAATCAAATGTCTTTCGTGAAAAAGAACATTGACTTGGAAATAGAGCAATCACAGATAAGCCTGTCAAGCCAAATAGAAATGCTGGAGGTACAAAAGCAAAATATGGAGCTGGCTCAAGAGGTATATGATATCTCGAAAATCAAATATCAGGAAGGGGTTGGGTCGAACCTGGAAGTAATCAATGCGGATGCTTCCTTGAAAGAAGCTCAAACCAACTATCTAAATGCCTTATACCAGGCCATAACATCACAGATCGAACTAAAAAAAGCACTAGGAACACTTTATAAAAACTAAGATCATGCGTAAGATCAAATACATAATCACACTAACTATTCTATCTGCTATTGCCGTAGCGTGTGGCAGTGCATCAGGGGAGCAAGGACTTCCAGCTAAGAAGAATAAGCTCAAGGAATTACAGAGTCAGGCGATTGAGCTAAATGCAGAAATCGCCAAGCTAGAAGAAGAAATTAAAGCCGAGGATCCGAATTTCAAGGAAAAGAATTCATCTGTTTTAGTTTCTGTTGAAACATTATCTAAAAAAACCTTTACCCATACAGTTGAAATCAGAGGCGCTGTTGCTTCCAAGAAAAACGTGTTGCTATCAGCTGAGGCGATGGGAAAAATTGAAGGAATACATGTGAGAGAAGGACAAAAAGTCTCGAAAGGTCAAACCTTGGTTACCCTTGATTCTGATGTGGTAAGAAACAACATTAAGCAAGTGAAGACGCAGCTTGATCTTGCCAACGAGGTTTTTTCCAGACAAGAGAGGCTATGGGAGAAGAACATTGGAACGGAAGTGCAATACCTTCAGGCTAAAGCAAATAAGGAATCACTTGAAAGCCAGCTAGGTGTTCTAAATGCCCAGCTAAGCATGATGATCGTAAAGGCTCCATTTGGTGGAATCATAGACAACATTCCTGCTCGTCTCGGAGAAGTTGCTCAGCCGGGCCTTCCACTTGTTCGTCTTGTAAATCCGGATGATATCTACATTTTGGCAGACGTATCTGAGTCATATTTAGGTAAGTTCTCGCCAAATCAGGAGGTTGAGATATACTTTCCATCCCAGGATAAAAGGGTAAAGTCAAAAATTAAGTCAGTAGGTCAGACCATTAAATCGGACAACCGAACTTTTGAGCTAGAGGTCAATCTTCCAAAACTTAATTTCCCAGCACAACCTAATCAAGTGGTAGTGCTGAGATTGGTAGACTATAAAAATGATCAGGCATTGATCATTCCAACTGAAGTCATTCAGGGAGACAATGGTGGAAACTATGTGTATGTCATCGAAGAGAACAATGGAGAGCCAACAGCAAAAAGAAGAAAGATTAAGATTGGTTCATCCCACAACCTGAAAACTGAAGTCAAAAATGGATTGAAAGCAGGCGAAAAAGTGGTCACCAAAGGATATAGAGACCTTTCTGATGGTGTGGAAGTTTCAATCGTGAGTAAGTAATCTCTTTAATTCAATAAACTATGTCAGAAGAATTTAAAGATATTAAAACAGAGAAGGAGTTTGGGTTAACCACACTCTCACTGCGCAATAGAACAACCGTATATGTATTGACTGCCATTGTAATCATGGCGGGTCTGTATTCATACACCAGTTTGCCTAAGGAAAGCTTTCCAGAGATTCGGCAGCCTGTCGTTTATGTAGGAACACCATATCCCGGAAACTCTCCATTGGATATGGAGAATTTGATCACTCGCCCAATCGAAAACGAACTCAATTCAATTTCAGAGGCAGACGTGATTAAATCAACCTCTGTTCAGGATTATTCTACCATCATCGTGGAGTTTACTCCCGAAACTGATGTAGAGGATGCATTAACCAAAGTGAAGGATGCAGTAGATCGTGCCAAACCAGAACTACCTTCTGATTTGGAACAGGATCCGAATGTGTTCGATATGAACTTTTCGGAGTTCCCGATTTTAAACATCAATCTATCCGGTAATTACAGCATGAAACAGTTGAATGATTATGCGGAATACCTGGAGGAGGAAATTGAGAAGTTGTCGGAAATATCCAAAGTTGAGATTAGAGGGATTGATGAGCGAGAGGTTCGAATCAGTGTGGATCCGTATCAAATGGAAGCACGTGAGGTAAACTTTGGTGATATAGAACAGGCAGTAGCAAGTGAGAATATTACGCTTTCCGGAGGAACCTATAAAGAAGGTGATATCAGAAGGACGATCAGGGTAGTAGGGGAGTTTGAAGAGCCGAAGGATATTCTGGATGTCGTTGTAAAAGCGGAAAATGGAAACATTGTTTATCTGAAAGATATAGCCGAGGTTTCCTTCGATTACATCGAGAAGAAGAGCTACGCCCGTTTGTACACTCAGCCGGTAGTAATGGTTGATGTGATCAAGCGAAGTGGTGAAAATCTGCTTATTGCCACAGAAAAAATCAATGCGATTTTAGCTGAAGCTAAAGCAAACATATTTCCGGATGATTTGGTTGTGACCAAAACAAATGACCAATCTCAGCAAACCAGGGATATGGTTGACAGTTTGGAAAACAACATCATTTCCGGGGTTATCCTTGTTGTGCTGGTGTTGCTATTCTTCCTGGGCCCAAGAAATGCACTTTTCGTAGGGATCGCTATTCCTCTTTCGATGTTCATATCGTTCATGATTTTAGGGATGCTGGGCATCACCATCAATATGATGGTATTGTTCTCACTGATCATGGCATTAGGTATGCTTGTGGATAATGGAATCGTGGTGGTGGAGAATGTTTACCGTCTTAGAGAGGAAGGACTGTCTGCGTTTGTTGCTACTAAGAATGGAGTAGGAGAGGTTGCTTTACCTATCATCGCTTCTACAGCAACAACGCTCGCGGCATTCCTGCCATTGGCATTCTGGCCGGGTATTATGGGAGAGTTTATGAAGTATCTTCCTATTACTCTCATGATTACGCTGGGTTCTTCGCTATTTGTGGCGCTGGTAATCAACCCGGTATTGATCAAGTCTTTTATGAAGGTAGATACCGGTGAGATCAGAAAGAAACGTGTATTGATTTTTGCATCAGTTGCAATTGGTTTAGGCATTTTATTGGCACTGGCATCTATCACAGTGTTAAGTAACCTTCTGATCATTGCAGGAGTCATTACATTCTTGAATATTTATGTGCTGACTCCACTTTCCAGGAGATTTCAAAACTTCTTACCCCGATTGGAAGGAGGATACAGGAAGATTCTTGGTTATGCATTGCAAGGCTGGAAACCTTACATTTTCTTCTGGGGAACAGCGGTATTGATGGTTGTATCGATTGGAATTTTTGGCGCGGTGCTAATGTCACCTTCAAAGCCAAACCTGGAATATTTTCCAAAGACGGATCCTTTATATGTAAATGTCTTTATTGAATTTCCGGTAGGAACGGATATAGAAACAACGAATGACTTCACTCAGAATATAGAGAAGAAGGTCATCGAGTTGGTGAAGCCATATGAGGATATTGTGGAATCTGTTATCGCTAATGTTGGTTCTGGTACGTCAGACCCCAATGATCCATCGGCATTTGGAGAGCAGGATACGCCAAACAAGGCTCGTATTACTGTCAATTTTAAAGAGTACAAGAATAGAAATGGCGTTGACACCAAAGAGATTCTGAGTGAAATCAGAGGAGCGGTTGGTGATTATCCGGGAGTGGCTGTTACCGTAGATCAAAACTCTGATGGACCTCCGGTTGGCAAACCAATTAGTATAGAAGTGTCTGGGAAGGAATTTTCTACGCTTATAAAGATCACCGAGGACATGAAGAACATGATTAATGAGTCAGGTATTCAGGGGATCGAGAAGTTGAAGACTGATCTGCAAACAGGCAAACCGGAGTTGGTAGTCAATATTGATCGTGAGAAAGCCAGACGATTTGGCCTTTCTACTTCGTCCATTGCAATGGAAGTCAGAACAGCGCTCTTTGGTAAGGAAATATCCAAATACAAAGAAGGAGAGGATGATTACGAGATTCAGCTACGTTTGATGGACAAATATCGATATGATCTCGATGCTTTGATGAACAAAAGTGTTGTTTTCCGGGATCAGACTTCAGGTCAAATGAAGAGCGTACCTATTTCTTCGGTCGCTTCAGCGGAGCTTTCTTCCACCTATGGGTCAATCAAACGAAATGATTTGAGGAGACAAGTGGTCATCAGTTCCAATGTGGAATCCGGATACAATCCAACCCAAATCAACAATGAAATAAAGGAATTGCTTGCGGACTTTAATATGCCAACAGGTTATGAATTTAAGTTTGGTGGCGAACAGGAAAAGCAAGCGGAAGAGTTTGCGTTCCTTAGTACAGCATTGATGATTGCAGTATTCACTATTTTCTTGATTATCGTATCTCAATTCAACAAAGTAACCACTCCATTCATTATCATGATGTCAGTGGTATTCAGTACCATCGGGGTATTCCTTGGTCTGGTCATATTCCAGATGAACTTCGTTGTGATCATGACGATGATTGGTATTATATCCCTGGCAGGTATTGTGGTAAATAATGCGATCGTTTTGATTGACTTTATAGAGTTAAGTAGAAATAGACTTAGAGCTGAAACTGGCGAAGACAAGCTATCAATGGAAAATATCAAAGAGGCTATCATTAGTGCTGGGGTAACAAGGCTGAGGCCGGTTATTCTAACTGCAGTTACCACAATCCTTGGATTGATCCCATTAGCAGTAGGAATCAACATTGACTTTATTAAGTTTTTGAGTACTTACGATGCTGATTTCTTCCTTGGAGGGGACAATGTAGCTTTCTGGGGACCCATGTCTTGGACCATTATTTTTGGGTTAACCTTCGCGACATTTCTTACGTTAGTTATCGTGCCGGTTATGTATCTCTTCTTTGCAAGAATTAATCGTCGGTTAGGTTTAAGTTAATAGTACAGTCCCCCGCCAATAGGCGGGGGATTTTTTATAATTATGAGTCGTATATACTTTGTTGTTTTTCTTATCTCAATCTATCTGGTCCTGGACGTCTATGTTTTCATTGCGGTCCGATCGCTGGCGGAAGGTTTGTCTCCTATTTGGAGGAGATTGATTCTTGTGAGTTATTGGATGGTAAGCATTCTATCCTTAGCAGGAGTCCTTTTGTATCGTCAAATCGACCCCAAGGTATTTGCAGATCTCAGGCTCTACATTACCACTTTTTTCTTCATCCTATTTATTGGAAAGCTCTTCGCTACCGTGTTTTTAATGCTCGAAGACATTCGCAGAGGGATCACATGGATTGTCAATCTTTTTCCTTTTGTGGAAGAAAAGCATTCAACCTCTCGGTCTGACTTCATGCAAAAATCAGCAATCATCGCTGGAGCATTACCGGTGGCAGCTATGAGCTTTGGCGTCATCTCTGGAGCGCATGATTACAGAGTAAAGAAACGGATCGTTTACTCACCCAACCTTCCCAAAGCATTCGACGGGATAAGAGTAGCGCAGATTTCTGATATCCATACCGGCAGCTTTTTCAATAAAACTGCTGTGGAGGGTGGAATTGATTTGCTCAATGCACAAAAGCCGGATATTGCTTTTTTTACAGGGGATCTGGTGAATAATCGAAGTGAAGAGGCAAAAGAATATCTGAATATTTTCAAGCGAGTGACTGCCCCACTCGGTGTTTACTCAGTGATGGGGAATCACGATTACGGCGATTATACCAGTTGGTCATCTGAGGCAGCTAAGCAGAAGGATATAAAAAACCTCCATGAGATGCATCGCTATATGGGGTATGACTTGCTCCTAAATGAAAATCGAACCATCAAAGTGGATGGAGAAGAAATTGCTATCCTCGGATGCGAGAATTGGGGTGCTGGACGATTTTCAAAATATGGTGACATGTCAAAAACGATCGCCGGGACGGAAGAAAAGCCATACAAATTGTTGTTGTCTCACGACCCAAGCCACTGGGATGCTCAGATCAGACAGGAATATCAGGATATTGATCTGATGCTTGCCGGACATACACATGGTATGCAATTCGGGGTGGAGATAGGTAATTTCCGATGGAGTCCGGTACAATATAGGTACAAGCAATGGGCTGACCTCTATCAAGAGGGAGAGCAATCACTTTATGTGAATAGAGGATATGGATTCATCGGCTATCCGGGGAGAATCGGAATACTACCCGAAATAACAATTTTAGAACTTAAGCGATCTTAGATAGGGTAGATGTATCTATAGGTGTTATAGGTATATCTTCATGTCATAGGATGATAGGTGATTTTACAGTGATTAGGTGAAAAAGGGGCGCTAGCCCCTTTTTCTTTTTATCTTTTCGCCAAAATCACGACTCAATGACTAAAAAGCTCAATCAGGTCAGACAATTTATTGAAGTGGACCTTTGGCGTGTACGACTCAAATCTCTTCCAAAACGAAAACGTTTCTTATTTGGATTCATTCGGGTTTGGGTCATCGCAATCAAGGAGTTTGTGAATGACAAGTGTGCCGAAAAAGCATCTGCACTCACCTATTTTTCAATGCTTTCCTTGGTCCCAGTAATCGCTATGATAGTGGCAATTGCCAAAGCTTTTGGAATCCGGGAGTTGATGGAAAAAGAATTGGCCAAGTATTTTAGTGGACAGGAGGCCGTATTGGAAAACGTACTTCCGTATGCAGAAAAAATGCTCAGTGGTACCAGTGGTGGAATTGTCACTGGTATCTCTATAGTCTTTTTGATTTTTACGGTGATTCGTCTTCTTATGAATATTGAAGCTGCTTTCAACGATATGTGGGAGATCAAACGAAGCAGGAGATGGGAGAGAAAAGTATCTGATTATGTAGCCGTTATTTTATTGGGTCCGGTCTTGCTAATTGTAGCGAGTAGCGCAACACTTTTTGTAAAAGACACCATTCAGGTGGCAATTAATCAAATGGAATTTTTGGGCCAGCTAAGGTCGGGAATTATATTTCTTTTAAAGCTACTCCCATATACCATCCTTTGGTTCTTATTGTTTGGAATCTATCTCATTTTCCCAAACACACGGGTAAAATTTTGGCCAGCGCTTTTCGCGGGTATCGTGGCGGGTACACTTTACCAACTCAATCAACAAGCATTCATTTCATTACAGTTTGCCTTCGCTCGTTATGATGCCATTTATGGTAGTATTGCCTTCCTGCCATTATTTCTGATCTGGCTCCAGATTAGCTGGCTCATTGTACTTTTTGGTGCGGAAATATGCTATGGAGTTCAATACATAGATCAGTGGGAAATGAATTCAGAAAAACTAAAAATAAGTCTGAGCCACCGAAAAAAACTAACACTTCTTTTGCTATATCGCGTGGTTAAAAAGTTCGAAAAAGGGAGTGGGCCTATGTCCATGGATGATTTAGCCGGAATGGTTAATATTCCTCGAAAATATGTCGTGGATATTTGCTATGATCTTGAAAAGGCTGATTTAATGATACGTGTCGATTCAGAGGACATTGCCTATCAACCTTCTTTTGATATCCATAAAATGGATCTTTATACTGTTTTACAGAAGTATGAGACATCTGGGATGGAGGATTTTGATCCACGAAAATCAAAAGCTTTCCAGTCTATTGAAAAGGCATTGGAAAAAATAGAATCTAAGTGGATGAGCAGTGATAGCAATGTGCTATTGAAAGATCTATGATCCTCGTTGCTTGAATGACCAGGTGAATTCAAATTCGGATACGATGGTACCGTCTTTCATTTTGCCAACCGTCTTAAAGGTGGCTTCTGCAGCTTCACCTGTCTCGATGCATTTTTCTACTGCATTAAAAGCATTCATACCATCTTCACAGGTAAAGTAAACACGATCAGTTGCTTTTTTTGAGAAGGTAGCCTTTAAGTCGACGATGATAAATGCAACGGAAGGCTTCTTGCCGGTAATGGCTAAAAGACATGGAGTGGCTGTCGAAAGCTCAGCTGCCATGCTCTGAACCGCAAAATAGGTAGACTTGAATGGGTTTTTTGTTAGGTACTTAAATGGTACGGAGGTGGTGCACTTTTCGGAATCGAGTTCTCTAACCCTAAGTCCGGCGATCCAACCCATTGGCAGGCTTTTAATCATAAACAGGGGAAACTTAAATCCGCTTGTTACCTGACTTGCCAGTCGCTTTTGTTTGGGATTTAGCTCCATCCGGATTCCTCTTTTTGTTCCTTTGCCAGTATTTTCTTCTTTTCCTGATTAAGGAAATATTTCTCCAGGCCTCCTTCAAAGAACTTTATCAGCAAGAAAAGCAATCCAAGGATTCCAAGTCCTACATAAGGGATATCAATACTATCTTCAATTATGGGCTCAATAAACACCTGCTCCAGGATGAATAATACGAATGCCACTACCAGCATTATAGCTGAAGCTTTCCGGCCAACTTTTGCTACTGCAAGTTGCTCAATGGTTTTACCCAGTTCAATGTTCTTGTCCTTGATTTCTTCATTTTGTTCCCGTATTTGAAAGTTGGCATTATCCAGTTTTTTCTGAAGACGATCAGAAACACGGGTAATAACTTTTGCCTGAGCAACCAGCTCTTCATATTCGTCAGAAAAAGAGTCCAGGTCTTCTTTATAGATTGCATGTGTCTCAATCTTTGCTCGGAATTTCCTGAGACTATCTATCTCATCATAGTAAAGCTCCTGGTTTTTGTTCATCTATCTATCGGCAATCACAAATCATCTTCCTCTATTTCAAAGAAGTTAAAATTCAAATCCAGTAGGTCACTGTAATCTTCACCAGCTTCCATCATATCGTCATCACCTTCCTCATAGTACCAGTTGATTGTGATTTTTTTACCACTATCTTCAATTTTACTCAATCGCTTGAAAACATCAAAAAGGCATTTTGAAGAGCTTGTATTGAAATATTCAAAAGCAATATTTGCTGTGATCTCTGGTCCGCCACTCACTGCGTATTCATCAAGGTTGTCTAGCACCCTCTGATAAAACTGTATAGAGTTTTCGGGGCTGGATCTTCCTTTCATCTCCAGTAACCCTTCTTCAGGATCAAAGTTGATCAAAGGGGTAGTACGTGTTGGTTCAATGAATACTTTTTCCATAAATCTCTCTACGGTTTGTAAGTTAGTCTTTTGGTTCTATCCTTCTATCCTTGGTAATCTAATCTGAAAAGTAAAATAGCTCACTTTATCAGTCACAGGCTGAAATTTATATCTAAGCTTCTGTCCACCAGTCTTTCGCGCAATATCTATAAATCCCAGTCCACCAGTTCCTTTATCAGAAAATTCTTGCTCGGCAAGCACTTTCTTATATAAAGCCCTGAGTTCATCTGCGTCCACCGCATTAATGTCATCAAGTCTTTTCTGAATTTCTTTCGTTCTTTCAGCAGGAATATAATTCCCTGTCTGCAGGCTATAAAACCTCTTTCTGGCAGCTATCATGATTAGTGCAGAGTTGGAATCATAGCTGCTGACTTTCATATCATCAGCATTTATTTCATCCAGGTGATAATACAGGTTTTGAATGCATTCTGTCGCTACGTTATAAAACTTCTTTTTGACCTTTCGGTTCTCCTCCAACTCTTCCAATCTTTCCTCCAATGTCCCTATCATGGCAGTCACCAGATCAAAGGTCAATTCACCTTTGAACATCAGAATTATATTTTGGTCATAAATGTTTTTGTAGCTCCTCAGATAATCCATAAATAGGGGTAATTTTCTTTGGGCTGGAAAAGTAAGAACTTATGACTAATTAAACCAAATGTTTAACCACCTAAAACTTTGGGGTGATAATCAATCGATTAAGGCCGCCAGCATTCCAACCCTCAATTATTCTGGTGGTAAAATTATGTTATGTGTTAGACATATAAGATTAAAACCTTATCAAAAGGCAAATTATGCTTTTCTTTATTACTTTAGTATAGGTGGCGGATGCCGAAAAGGGGATAGGTATTATTGCTAGCCGTTCCTAGAGGTAAATCTGTATAAAAATGTGAAATTTCCAATAATTGTATTTTTAGTATAGATTTGAGGGACTTGCTAATAGGATTTTTTTAATTCTATTGTCAATAGAGATTAACTAGTTAAGAGTTTAACCAACTATGCGTAAGGTATGTTAAAGAAGGATTTATATGCCAATGTCTATATTCTGACGGCATTGGTTTTGATAGGGGCGGTAGCTTACTACGTCTTTGTCCTCCAAAAAGAGATAACCAACTCATTCAACCAGGATCCTAAAATCGTTCAGGTTTCCGCAAATCAGACCACCATGGGGCAGCAGATTGTAAAAGCCGCGCTTGGTATGGGGTATGCAAAAACACCGCAGCAATTTACTTTCTTTAAGAATGAACTTTCCCGCGTTTACCCTGAATGGCAAAAAGGTCATCAGAGCCTTATAAATGGAGATGCAGATTTAGGGTTGTCACAACCGTCCCAGACGGACGAGTATCTGGCATTGCAGAAAGACCTCAATTTTTTATACTTTGATATGAATACCAACACATCCAATATTCTGGATGTGAACTTTACCGAGAATCAAACAGATTTAAACTATCTGGCACTTCGTAGATCAATTGAGGCACTGGTAAATACCGTAAGACGTTATGATGATGCAACGGATACCATCACCGACTATTTTGTATCCAATGCACAGAATAGAGGAGCAAGTTTAGGTCTAGCAGAATATGTTGGTTTTTCTATTTTCGTTGGGATATTCCTGGTGCAAGGATTCTTCATTTTCAGGCCGTTGGTTAAACTAGCAAGTGATAACTACCTATCTGCGAATAAGGCTTTCATGAAAGTGAAGAAATCAGAGCAGCAGCTTAAGATCAACTTCCAGAAGCAAAAACTCATCAACAAAAAGCTCTACCTCTCCAGGAAAGAGCTTGAGGAGAAAAACCTTAGATTGGAAGAGTCCGAGTCTAAGTTGCTAAAGTCTTCTGAAGAGCAAATTAAAATTAACGAGCGCTTGATTGCTGCTCAGGATGAACTAAACCTTGCTTATAAGAAATTACAGGATTCTGAAGTAGAGATTAGGGAGCTGGCGGATAAGCAATTGCAGGATAATGAGAAGCTGTTCCTTGCAGAGAAGAAATTGCAATCATTGCTTGAAAATGAGCAGAAGTCGAAAGAGGAATTGTCCAATGCCCTCGACTCCCTCAAAGGAGCTCAGTCACAGCTTGTACACTCGGAGAAGATGGCATCATTAGGTCAGTTGACTGCAGGTATTGCCCACGAGATTAACAATCCGATTAACTTCATCTCGAGTGGCATGGTATCCCTAAAAATGTCTATTGAAGCCATGCGAGAGATTGCTGAAGAATATACCCGTTTGGATGATGGTGACGATCCTAAAGATGTGTTACAAGGAGTGAAGGAACTGAAGGAAGAGCATGAATATGATGAGATCGTAGATGAACTGGATGACCTGATCAATGATATCAATTATGGTGTTCAAAGAACCATTGAAATTGTGAAAGGACTTAGGGTATTCTCGAGATTGGATGAGGAGGAAGCTAAGAATGCAAATGTCAATGAAAATATTGATGCCACCCTTACACTTCTAAGAAACAAAACCAAAGGTAAAATTGAGATTACCAAGCATTATGATGAAAGCATGCATGATATAGAGTGTTATCCGGGGCAGCTAAACCAGGTATTCATGAATATCCTGAACAATGCAGTGCAGGCAATGCCGGATGATAAGAAAGATGCTGAGATTACCATATACACCGAGGAAGCTGATAATGAAGTGTTTGTTAGAATTAAGGATAATGGTATTGGTATCCCGGATGAAATTAAAAATAGAATTTGGGAGCCGTTCTTTACTACCAAAGAAGTAGGTGTCGGAACAGGTTTGGGTATGTCTATTACCTATGGTATCATTGAAAAACATGGTGGCAAGATTGATTTGTCCAGTGAGGTTGGAAAAGGCACTGAGTTTGTAATAACCTTGCCTAAGAAAATAACCACAATCAAGAAGAAAGAGGATAAAGAGGTAGCAGAGAGCAATTAATCATTAACAACATTTAGACCAAGTGAAGGATGGAAGAGATTCATGACCAGCAGCAGATAGATCGACCGACAAACAAAAAGAAGTTTTCATTGCTTTATGTAGATGATGAAGCTACAAACCTGAGGGTATTTAAAGCCAATTTCAGGAAATTTTTCAACGTTTATACTTCTACGAACCCGATAGAAGCAATTGACATTCTCAATCAGGAGGATATTCAGGTGATCGTCACAGATCAGCGGATGCCTGAAATGACAGGTACACAGTTCCTGGAGAAAATCCTGCCTGATCACCCTGATGTCATAAAAATTATTCTAACAGGATTTACTGATATTGAAGCTATTAAAGACGGAATCAACCGCTGCGGCATTTTCAAGTATATCACCAAACCGTGGAATTTTGATGAAATGAAAGGGGTGCTCGAAAGAGCAGTAGATACCTATCAGCAGGCTGCAGAAAGTGAAGAGCACATCAAAGAGCTTGAAGTGAGTAATGTAGAGTTGGAAAGCAGGGTTCGAGAAAGAACGGAGGAACTAAATAAAATAAATAAGCGACTCATTGACAGTATTAGATATGCCGGTTTACTACAGCAATCAATGCTGCCGAATGATCGTTATTTGAGCCGTCAGTTCAAGGATCACTTTGTGATTTTTGAAACGAAGTACCTCTTTAGTGAGGAGTTTGTTTGGACGACACGCTTAAATTTCCGATCCGAAGATTATACTGTTGTTTCGCTGATTGAATTTGATGGAAAAGGGATAGTTGGGTCACTGAAGACGCTGATCGCAGACTCTGTGTTGAATTACCTGACCCACGACAGAAAAATCTTTCATTCAGGTGAAATTATCAATGAGCTAAAGTACGAATTGGATGCGGCCGGATCTGATGAGCTTCAGTGTGATCTTAAAGTTTCAGTCGCAGTATTTGACCATAATGCAAAGACATTACAATTTAGCGGAATCAATCAGGATATGATCGTTTTTAATGGCCCTAAGTCAACCCTTTTGAAAGGGGACGAAGGGGATCATTTTGAAGATGCAATTGCGGATAAAATTGGTATAGAACCGGACGCTACATATTATATGTACTCGAACGGGTACTACAATCAGGTGAACGAAGACGGTGTTAAATTTTCATACGAGAAGTTTGAAGAAATGCTCAAGTCAATTCAGGATAAACCATTGAATGATCAGAGGGAATTCCTGATGAGCAATCTGCAGACATGGAAAGCGGGAGCTAGTCTAAATGATGACATTTCTATCATTGGCTTTAAACTGTAATTATCGAGGATGGCGACAAAGGCAAGCAGTTTTAAGAATTGGTGCACACACAACATAAGTCCACAATCATGGACAAGGATATGTCTTAAATCAGTTGACGCTATCCGTTCCAAAGGTCATACGCTAAAAGAAATGGAAGACCTTAACCCTGACATAGAAATGGATGATGAGTTGATGGATGTATTAAACGCCGCACTTTCAGAACTATATGAGATGACCGTAAACGATGAATCCTTAGCTCCTCATTAGGGAATAAAAGCGTTGAAATTTACTTAATCTCAAATCCAAGCACACATACATCATCAGTTTGGCTGGTGTTTTTAGACCATTCAATAAAGGTTTTTTCGATCTCTTTCTGTTGATCAGCTATTGGCTTATTAGAAGATTCCTCAATAAGCTTATTGAAATTCTTGGACATAAATTTCTTATCGTATTCTCCACCAAACTGATCCTGATACCCGTCAGATGATAAGAAAACTCGATCCTTAACATCTAATTGGATGACCTCTTTGGTGAGTTGTGCATGTACTTCCTGTTCATCACCTTCAATTCCACCAACCATCTGGCGTGGTGTTTTATATATGGTCATTTTTTCACTACCATGCTTCATGATGCGTAGTGGTATGCCAGCACCTGCAAACTCCATTTTTAGTGTATCGAGATCGATAACGCAAATGCCGATTTCCATTCCATCTCTATTCACTTCTTCAGTCTCTCTCTGAAGCTCAAACTTTATTACCTTATCTAGTCTTGAGATGATCTTTTTAGGGTCAATATAGTTTTGGTAATAGATGATATTGGTCAGCTGATTACTACCCATAATAGACATAATTGCCCCCGGCACACCATGACCGGTACAGTCTCCACATGCGACAATCATGAATTCGTTGTTACCTCTTCGCACACGCTCAAACCAATAAAAATCTCCTCCAATGATGTCTTTGGGTTTATACATCACAAATGATTCTGGGAAAACACCTTGCAAGGTGCTAATAGGAGGTAATGTTGATCGTTGAATTCTTTCGGCATAGCTAATGCTATCACGGATCTGAGATGAAACAGAGACCAGCTGATTTTTTTGCATTTCAATCTGCGTCTTCTGGTCTATCAACTGCTTGTTAGTTTGCCTTTGCTCTTCTATTTGCCCAATTAAACTCTGGGAAGTGCTCGCCATTTGCTTGGCTAGCTTACCAATTTCATCATTAGATCCTGTTGGCAATTCTATATCTAGGTTTCCTTTGCTCAACTCCTCTGCGGCCAAGCTCAATTTCACAATTGGCTTTACAAATATGTTTGCAGCAACTAAAGCCATTATAATTGTGAGCGCTAGCACCGGCAATACTGCCCACAGTATTTGATTTCTAATTTGATTCAACGGAGCGTATGCCCTCTCTTTCGGTATACTGAGAATTAAAGTCCAGTCATTTCCAGTGAAGGTCAGGTAGTTGGTTTCCCGTGTGACAAAATACAGTGCATCTTGAGTTTCCAGAAAATTCACCCCAGGCTCATTTAGACTAGCTACTAAATCATATTGATAGTACTGCTCATTTAGAATACTGGAAGGGTTGGTATTAGAGTAAAGTATCGTGCCCTCACTGTCAATTAAATGAATGTCGAGATTTCTTGATGTATCTGAACTCAGAGAGTATTCGCCAACTATTTTAAAAAGCTCATCTACCAGTATACGACCAACCAATACGCCAATCTCGGTATCATCCGTGAGGTTTCTTACCTTGGAAGCAAAATGCATAACCACTCTTCCCACAGCTTCTGACTTGGAGACATCTACAGCTATGTCTTGATCAGGGCCAAATTTTGTCCAGTAAATGGAGTTAGGATGTTGCTGACCAATAGAAATTCTTTTACTATCTGCAATCCTAACCCGGTTGGTATCAAAGAAGGAGAACGAATAATATTGATCATTGAGATTTTCTAAATCCTGGAGGTGTTGAGTAAGCGCTTCTGGATTAGTACTTAGTGTACTAAAATATGGATTTCGAGAAGCGATCCTAATATCATTTAACCTTGAAAACATGAAACGTCCAATATCTGAGCTTATCCCTTTGGACTGTTGGGTCATACTGGTTACAATCTCTTCTTTGAAAGTCTGTTCTACCTTTTGATCAGCAAAAAAAGATAAAACACCGGCAGTAAATAAAACAAGGGAAAGACAAAGGATGGTTAGTTTGGCGTATATGTTCATAGGTTCGGCTTATCCGTTTGCTCAGTAAAATTAAACCTTTTCGTATGCTAATCTATGCCATATGGCTGATAAGTCAATAAACGATTTGGTAGCTTTCTTTACCCAAGGATTATTATCTTAGCGAGATTATAAAACTAAATCCACCAATGAAGTTTTTTATATCCGCCGTTATTGCATTAGTGTCCTTAAATGTATTTGGGCAAAACCTAACTACGTATAGAAGTACTCGCTCTGTTGAGGAAACAGTAGACAGGATAGTTGAAACAATAAAGAACAAAAAGCTCGCTTTTTTTGAAACTGTAGCGCATGACAAAGTTGCTTTGGAGTATGGTGTGAAAATACCCCCAACAAGGATGATTCTTTTTGAAGATCCTAACCTAATGATAGAATTAGTATCCTGTCGTCAAACCACGGCACTGGATTTACCAATGCGGATCCTGGTTTGGGAAGAGAATGGAGATGTGTACGTTGGCTTCTTCGATCCTAAAGTGATGAAGAAACGATTCATGCTCCATGAGTGTGATGATATAATCACCAGTATGTCCCGTCTAAAAGTTAGGGTTGTTAGCGAAGCTCTTCGCGAAGGGGATTGAGAGGGATAGCCCATCTCACTTTATCCCAGCGGAATTTTAGTGAGTCTTCCGCAAAGTAAAAAAGCATTCTTTCTTGCGATTGGTCAGCATATCTTGGCTTGATGTTAAGTCGCATTACATCGAGGGAGTCTTTATAACTATAAGAACCCCATTGATCCCATTCTTGATTTAGAATAAACGTCCAAAGGGTGTCTGTTGGAATAGTGAATATGGAATAGGTGCCACTATCCAGTTCCATTGAATCCACAAGGATTTTATCCGTGAAAGAAACGTAAGTTGCATGATTGGCACCCGTTCGCCACATTTCACCATACGGAACAAGGAAATCAGCTCCATAACCGAATATTTGTCGATTTTTCACTCCCGGACTACTAAACTCAACATACGCTTTTACTCCATGGACCGTGGCACTATCAGAACGAAGTGGAGAGGGTCGGTTTTGTGGATCAGATGAACATCCATAGCCAATCCATGCGAAAGCGCTGATTGCGCATAATATGGTTGATTTTGAACGAATAATTGTCCGAATTCGAAATTCTGATTTCATGTGAATAGTCGATAACGTACTGAAAAATAGTAGGTTACAGATTTAGGTATATTATTTGCCCTATGAATATAAAAACTATTCATCATATGGGAATTATAGGCATAGAAATACCCCAGCTTAACGAGGAGCAAGATATTGAAGTAGAAGTAAGAGTCAATGGTATCAAGAAACAATATCAATATCGTGTGGAAATTTTCAGGTGGGATGATTGTCCATATCCAACTGAAGATCGAGTAGAATGTATTCGTCAACTTGTGAATGGATATGATCAGAACTGGAACCTGGCTCACATCGGATTACCTACAGACGAATACATTCCGATTACCTTCAAGAAGAAACGTTAGAAAGGAAGATCATCATCCTGTGAGAAATCCTCCTTTGCCCACTCCTGTGATGGAGGAGGAGGCGAATCCTGTGCAGCTCCTGATTTTTTATCTACCCTCCACGCTTGCAGGCTGTTGAAGTATTTAACCTGCCCTTGAGGATCCGTCCATTTTCTGCCTTTCAAGTTGAAGTTGACTGTGACATCATCTCCTATATTAAGACTATCGAGCTGGTCACAATTACTTTGTATTAATTCAAATTTTACAAATTCCGGATACTGAGGGTTTTCAGCATACTCAAGTACAAATTCCCTTTTTTTAAAAGTGTCTTTAATGCTTTGTGTGTCGTACTTCTCTACGATTTTGCCTTCTACTATCATTTATTAACTCGGTTTTTACTGGGTCAGAAAAAAAATCGAAGTTAAGTATCAATTCAATTAATGAGACCAGTTTTTAGAATAAACCCTTCATCAGGGTTAAACTATTGTTCAAATTTGATGGTTCAAATTGCAAGTATGACAAAGTCTAAGAAATATTTCCTGATTGGAGCAATCATTTTCGTCATAATCATGATAATTATTGTTGTGGATATAAGCAGGAGGACTGTAGCTCCATGGGACAAAGGCAAAGTAGAGACTAAGAATGGAAAAGAATAAAGTTGATATTTCCCAAATAGACCTTGATAAGGAACGGGAAAAGATCACCGACCTTCCTGGTTTGATTGAGTATGCGCATCATGCTGGTAGTGCCATCATTAAACCAGAAGATAAAGGCCGTATAAAAGGCAATGCAGTTGCTGCTATGCATGATCAGACGGACAGGCAGTTTCATCAATTGTATGAGCAGATGCAAACGTTGATCGAACAGGCAAAATATTTAAAGAAAAGGGTAGAAGTCTCAGAACGAATCTATCAGGCGCACGTTCCGTTTCAACCAGTTATCGGTAAAGTTTATTATTTGTATAAAAAGAAGGATGGCACGGATCTACTTTCAATGGTCAGTCCGGATGAATGGGGTAAAAGCTTTCCGTATGAAGTATTTGAGGCGGAGGTAAGACTACTTTCTGATCACACATGGGAAGTAGTCAAATCCAATAATTCAGCATACATTTAGTTTGATCACAAAAACTCAAACCATGATTAATTTCGTTGATTAATAAAATATGATCCATCGAAGAATAATTTTCGTTTTACACTTTTTGATTGTGTCTTTCCTGCAGAGTTGCTCAGGCAATAGCGAAGAAGACTTAGGCATTGATTGTACTAAATCAGATTTAGCCATTCAGGTGACTTCTTTTTTAAAATCTGATTGTGATGTTCCTGGGTCTATTGAAGTAAGGGCCGAAGGCGGTGAGGCACCATACGAATTCAGTGTCGATGGGGATAATTTTCAAGAGTCATCAACATTTGAAAATCTTTTTGCCGGCAACTTTCTCATTTTGGTAAGAGATAATACAGGCTGCACCTCTTCAATTGCATTTACACTTGAATCAGAACCGACAGGGATTGCATTATCACTTGCAAGTTCAGATTCGGAGTGTCTATCCTCTACCGGATCAATTACCGCAGAAGCAACCGGAGGAGTTGGTGAATTAATGTTTTCACTTGATGGTGGTAAATTTTCAAAGACATCTTCTTTTAATGCCTTAGCGTCCGGTAAATATGACGTTACAGTAAAGGATGAAGAAAACTGTCAGGTAAAAAAATCAATTCAGGTTAGAACTAACACCAGTTTGTCTGGTGATATCATGCCAATTATTCGAAAAGATTGTGCAATTTCAGGTTGTCACAACGGCTCTCAATCACCCCGATTAATTTCTGAAGAGGAAGTGGTGAAAAATGCAATTAGAATTAAATCCGAGACACAAGCTGGGACTATGCCCAGGAATAGGTCTTTGACGGATAGTGAAATTGATTTGATCGCATGCTGGGTTGATGATGGAGCAACAAATAACTAGGGTACATACCTTTAATGTTGTTACATTTATTTGTAACTTTATTAATGAACCAAGCTCTAAGAAGTATGAAAAACTTAATTTTTTGGACACTTTTAGTTGGGTGCCTCATTTATAGTGGATGTTCAGATAATAGTGAAGATCCGGGTGTTGATTGCAATCAATCAGATTTGTCAGTTTCAGTTCAATCATCAGTTCTTCCTACCTGCGAAACCAAAGGAAGTATTGTAGTTATAGGGTCTGGAGGAACCGAGCCATATACCTATAGCATCGACGGAACTAATTTCCAAACGTCGACCGAATTTCGAGATTTAGTTGCTGGGAGTCTAACTATAACCATAAAAGATGCAGATGATTGTTCTTCCACTTTGAACACAACATTGGAAGCAGATGGTGGAATTTCAGTTTCATTAACAACAACAAACTCAGAATGCCTAAATGATACCGGTTCCATAGAGGTTACAGCAAGCGGTGGGGATAATTCATATTCTTATTCACTTGATGATGGACCGATTCAGTCAAACAATCTATTTAGTTCTGTTTCAGCCGGGAATCATGAGGTAACAGTAACTGATGGGTCTGGTTGTTCCAGTACAAAATCGGTCTATGTAAGTTCAAACATAAGCCTGAGTAATGATATTATGCCGCTACTTCAAGCTCAGTGTACCTTTTCGGGATGTCACAATGGAGATAATGGTTCCGATAGAAACTGGTTACAAAAAGAAGATGTTAGGGCGAAGGCAGATAATATTAAAGCAAGAACTCAGAATGGCTCTATGCCAAGATCTCCGGGGGTACTAACTCAGGAGCAAGTAGCTATGATAGCCTGTTGGGTGGATGATGGTGCGAAAGACAACTAAATAGTCACATGATTAGAAAAATCATTCTGCTCATATTCATGCTGGTATGTCTGTCAGGGTTCTCGCAGCGATTTAAAACCTCAGACTCGTTTGTGAAGTTTTTCTCCGATGCTCCCCTAGAGGATATAGAAGCAGATAACGAGTCAGCATCCAGCATCATTGATGTTGAGAAAATGGCCATAGTCATCGTGGTGCCTATAAAGTCGTTTAGCTTTAAGAAAAAACTGATGCAGGAGCACTTCAATGAAAGCTATCTTGAGTCAGGAAAATATCCCAACGCAACATTCAAAGGTAAGATTGAAGGTTGGGATGGAGGAAATGGATCTTTTCAAGCGAACGCCAAAGGAACGATGGAAATTCATGGAGTTACGAAGGAGGTCACCATCGATGGCGAATTGATTTTTGAAAATAATCAAATCATTATCAATACCGTATTTCCTATCCTGCTTTCAGATTATGAAATAAAAATACCAAAGGCTGTCTTTTATAATATTGCTGAAGAAGTAGAGGTTACAGCAAAATTTCAATATGACCCATATGAGAAAAATTAGTTTACTGTTCCTGATCATTTTTTCATTAAATGCCACGGCTCAAGATGATGAATTACTAGAGTTGTTGGAATCCGAACAAGCGGATAGCGAAGGCTATGTTTCTGCTACATTTAAGAGCACAAGGGTTATTAATGGACACTCTATTGAAACCAGGTCAAATGGTGTACTTGAGTTTATCATTGGTCACCGTTTCGGTACCCTGAATTCCGGCTATGATGAATTTTTCGGGCTTGATTTTTCTACCATACGATTAGGCCTGGAGTATGGATTGACCGATGATTTGAATATTGGAATCGGCCGGGCTTCTTTTGATAAAGTAGTTGATGCTTTTGTGAAATATAGATTTGCAAGGCAGTCTGATAACTTCCCTTTTACGGCTACTGCTTTTACCAGCATTGCGCGAAAGACAGTAGACGCTTTTGGCCTGGAAGGAGCTGATAGAAATGCGTATACAGCTCAAGTATTAATTGCAAGAAAATTCAATAGTAATTTCAGTTTTCAGGTTGCACCTACAGTCATTCAAAGAAATCTGGTGGCTACAAATCAGGATGATAACATACTGTTGGCAGTAGGACTGGGAGCCAGGTATAAAGTGTCGAATCGAATAGCTGTTGTTACAGAATATTACCCTCAGCTTTCAGATAAATCAGATCAGTTTCAAAATGCTTTTGCGGTGGGCGTAGACATTGAAACCGGTGGACATGTGTTCCAGCTACACTTCACGAATTCTACTCAAATGAACGAGCGTGGATTTATTGGGGAAACCACGGAAAATTTCTGGGATGGTGATGTTCATTATGGGTTCAATATAACCCGAGTCTTTGATTTACGACCTAATAAAAGGTAGTAGAAGAAATCCTGCATATTCTTCTCCTTGTCAGGATTAAATTAGCCTGAAATAGGTTTATTTGATCTTAATATTGTTTTGAGAATATAGCAAATGAGACAACTTTTATTTTTTTTGGCATTTACTCTGGCTTTTCATTGTGCCAAATCTCAGGACATTATTGTAACCACAGAACAAGATACCATTAGCTGTAGGATTACGAGAATCACAAATGAGTTTATTCATTTTTCTGTCTTTGATAAGCGGAGTGGCATACTTCTGATGCAATCCAGACTTCCTCTTACACATATTGCTTACCACAATCAAGCAAAACCTGAAGATAATCCATCTGATCCTGATGATGAAGTAGAAGCTATTGAAACCAGACCCATAAGGGATGAAGATCGGTTTATTTTAGAAGACTTTGAGCCGGCCTCCTTTAGGTTGTCTTTGAATACCGGATATACGTATCAACTAGGAGGCTATCAAGGGTTGCCCAGCTCATATAAAAAGCAAATGCAGTCTTTGTGGAATTTTGGTAGTGAATTTCACTATTTCGTATCTGAGAATATTGGTTTAGGTGTAAAATACAATCACATTTACACACACGCCAATGAGGATTTTCAACCCCCTTACAGTACTGCATTTGGGTTTACCAATTTGAGGGATGAGCGAATCAGGTTCAATTATCTTGGGTTATCAGCTTCGTATCGCAACTTCTTCTATGACGATCAGGTTGTCAACTACTTTATTGCAGGCGGAATTGTAAGATATCGCACTGATGGAAAAGGGGATGGAGTCCCTTTTTATCAGGAAGGGGATACTTTCGGGTTTGTGCTAGGCTTTAGTTACGATTTCTTACTTGTGGAAAACTTTGGGGTCGGACTTGGTGCGGAAGTTAATATCGCACGCCTTTCAGAGTTTGACAATAACGGCACGGTTGTACCAGCCGACTTTTCATTAACCAGGGTTGACTTTACAATTGGCTTAAGGTTGTTTAAGTAATTCTGCTCTTTTTGCTAGATACTTGCTCTCACGGCTACAATAAAATTCCTACCCGGGGCGCTGATACCTGAAGAGTACGGCCGATAATGCTTATCAAGTATATTTTCAAGCCCGGCATTTACATTTACGCTTTCACTTACCTGGTAGCTTGATTTTAAATTAAACGTATACCATCCTGGTGATCCGGAATCAGTATAGAGGTAGGGTTTTTGATCAATTTCTGCCGAAGGAATATCTTCCCTGTCCCGATCGCTATTGTATTCAATATAAAACTCAGATCTGAATTTTTTCTCCTGAAACATGAGGGTCGCCTTTCCGAAAATAGGTGTAGTGTGTCTCAGTGGTTCATCATTAGTGATGTCTTTTCCACCCGTGTAGCTTATGGTTTTAGCGATAGCCCAATTGTCTGCTATTTCTGCTGTGAAATTGAGACTTCCACCATAAATTTCAGCATCCTGGGTATTCACTTTTGCAAACACATTTAATGTTTCCCCATCCAGATTAGCTGTATTACTGCCATTTAAAGCGAATGGCCCATCAACAATTGCATCGAACAGTCTACTATGGAACGCTACCATTTTGAAAAGCATTCTGCTTGTTTTTCGCTGATATGCTAACTCGTAGCTGAGAGAGTATTCCGGTTTTAGATCTGGATTAGGAACAGTAAGTCTGCTACCAACTTCAAATACTTTTCCTACATCGTCCACATTAGGAGACCGAAATCCTGTTGAAACATTATAGCTGATTTTGCTTATTTCGTTCAGATTTATGGCCAATCCCAGGGACCCGTTTAATGCAGAGTTTTGTAGGTCAATCTCAGAGGCACCACTCGTTAGCGCCTGTGCATCTCTTGTTTCTCCGTTCAGTGAAATGGTGTTGAACCTAATTCCACTATTAAAAGTCACCTGGTTCGTAAGCTCATTCACATAACTACCATAAACCGCGAATGAAGTGTAATCACTTCCTCCATCGGGATATCTGGTGCTAGTCTCGGTTATCTCACCAGTTTCAATGTTCCTTCTAAAAGCCTCAGACTGAATGTCATTGTAGTAGAAATCAACGCCGTAATAGAAATTTGATCGATTAAATTCTTTATCGAAATCCAACGATGCGGAATACATATCTACGATTTCAGTGCGGGTCCTTATGCGATCATCTCCAAATCCTCGGTCATTCCTGCTTTCATCGAATTTTTGATAGGCCAAAGTGACCCTTGCCTGATCAAACAAAGCATTGCTTTGATAGAAGTTTAATTTAAGGCTTTGCATCATCCATTCCTGTGGTCCATAGTACCATTCTGCGGCAGCAAGTGAATCTGTATCAGGTCCAAGTGTTTGAGTCAGGTTGTCATATCGGGGAATATCTGACGTGGTGCTGTAATAAAATCCATAGCTGATGTCGGTGTTTGGGCTTAATCGATACTTAGCTTTGGAGATGGTATTGAATAGGTCGTAACCGGAGAATTTCTGAACGTTAACATCATTATTTTGAACCAGCTGATCTTCACCATTAATTCGCCGTACATAAAAATTACGCTCGAATGCCTCATCGTATCCTCCTGAACGATTTCCTCCAGCTCTCAGGTCATCAAAAGCTGTAAAGGAGGAGGAGTGGAAAAAAGTAAAGTTTTTTTGAGCTATGGATACATCCAGGTGTCCAGTCCGTTCATTTGCTGCCGAACTATATCTGCTCATGCCATTTATAGAAATGTCGGCCACATTATCGCTCGACCATTTGGGTTCGATGGTATGAAAATCCATCACACCACCTAGAGCATCACTACCATAGATTACTGAACCCGGTCCAAAGATTACCTCTGAACTTTCCAGCGCATTAGGGTCAATGTTAATTACGTTTTGCAGGTTTCCACTTCGAAAGATGGCATTGTTCATTCTTACACCATCGACAACAAGAAGCACTGAATTTGCCGCAAAGCCTCGGATTTTTGGAGATCCACCACCCAACTGACTTTTCTGTACAAACACCTGTCCTGAGTTTGCCAATAGGTCAGCTGAAGTCTGAGGGTTTTGGAACTGAATGGTCTTTTTGTTTACCGTCATGATTTGCTGAGACACACTTTCTTCATTCTGTTCCCACTTATTCGCAGATATGACCACTTCATTGAAGGACATGATTTTCTCTTTTAATGACACCCGGAGGTCATTGCCTAAAAAAGCGATAGACTGCTGATGAAATGAAGGGTGCTGAAAGAAAATAAGTCCACTTGGAAAGGAAGAAATGTCAGCAATTCCTTTCTCATTCGTGTAGGAAACATCTTCCTTGTTTTCATGATAGACGAATACATCCACTACCGGTTTTCCGGTGGCATCATCTACGACTAGCGCATTTTGCGAATAAGAAGAGAACGTGATGAAAAGAAGAAAGGTAATCGTAAGATTAAGTCTCATTCAGTTACTAATTTCGATTTTTAGTTAATGCTATTTGTAAGCAAAAATTGCGCCGTTCATGCCTATTATAAAATCTAATTATCACAGAAGGCCATGGTATTTGTTAAACGGTCACTTTGAGACCATCATTCCTTCATTATTTTATGAAGTGAAGGGAGTTGAATATGAGCGTGAACGCCTTGAGTTAGCCGATGGTGATTTTCTAGATCTGGATTGGGTCAGGAGAGGAAATAATAGATTGATTGTCCTTAGTCATGGTTTAGAGGGAAGTGCCGATCGGCATTACATCAAACGTCCGGCACAGTACTTTTCGAATAAAGGTTGGGATATTCTTGCCTGGAACAATCGCAGTTGTAGTGGTGAAATGAACCGATTACCACGATTGTATCATCATGGAGCGACGGAGGATATTGGAGCGGTAATTGAAAGAGGACTGTCAGAAGGATATGAAGAGATGGTTTTGATTGGATACTCAATGGGCGGAGGAATGCAGCAGAAATATCTGGGGGAGCGTAATCCTGATCCAAGAATAAAAGGAGCCATTTCATTTTCTGTCCCTTGCAATGTGCAGAATAGTGCGGAGATGCTTCGAAAGGGAGCCAGCAAGCTGTATGAGAAACGATTTGTTAAGAAAATCAAAGAAAAGATTCTTACTAAATCAGAAATAGTAGAGATGGATGTGGATGGAATTGGTGATGTGAAAACCTTTCGTGAGCTGGATGAGAAGTTTACCTTGAAGGTGCATCGGGAATACTCCAGCGCCGACGATTTCTATGCAAAAATCACCAGTGATCAATTTCTTCCAAATATCAAAATACCGCTTCTGATTGTAAACGCACTTAATGATCCTATGCTAGGAGATAAATGCTATCCAATGGAGCTAGCTGAAAAGAGTCAGAACATCTATCTGGAAATGCCGGAAAAGGGAGGTCACGTAGGCTTCACCATCCCCAATAGTGAATGGAGCTACATGGAATATGCCGCTGATCGATTTATTGAGGAGGTTATTTACCCTTCTCCTCAAACTTCAATGCAGCCCCATTGATGCAATATCTCAGACCTGTGGGTTTTGGGCCATCAGGAAAGACATGCCCCAGGTGTCCATCACAACGAGCACAGAGTACCTCGGTTCTGACCATACCATAAGCCAGATCATCTTCTTCAGCCACATTCACTTCATTGATTGGTTCATAAAATGATGGCCATCCGGTACCGGATTTGAATTTGGTGGAGGACTCAAAAAGGGGAAGCTGACAAGCAGCACATGAATAAATCCCTTCTTTTTTATTGTCATTCAATTCGCTGGTAAACGCTCGCTCAGTTCCTTTTTCCCGCAGTACGTAATACTCCATCTCTGTCAATTCTTTCTTCCATTCAGCTTCAGATTTTTCTATTTTTTCAATGGATGATGTTTTTGATGCTGTCTTCTCCGGTTTCTGCTGGGCGCAGGAACCAAAGGAAAGTACCATTGCAATAAGGACGATTAGCTTTTTCATACCCGATTAACGAATTAAACAGTGAAGTCGGTTTCAATGGATGTGTGAATACGTCTTTCAACTGACTTTTATTTTCTTGAAGTTAGCATGTAATTCAGTCAAAAAAACGACAAGCTGAGCCATTCCACGAAGGGAATCTATTTTTACGTCAAAACGCTCACTGTTTTAGTTGATAGACTCCTTCGGGAGTGACTTTTTGATAGTAACTTACTTTGTGAATAATTAACCATTCTTCCTCTGCAACTCAGTTAGCGTTTTGGACCCTAACTGAGTTCGTCAATACTTTATTTCTCCAAAATCCCCAGGTATTTTTTCCAGATGCCCACTTCGTCTATGTACTGTTTAGCCATCACTCTGGTGATTTGCGAGATATGACCAAGATCATGCACAACCCATGAGGAGAGTAAATTGCTCAAGGTCACCTCGCCCAACTCAGGATGTCTGCCTTTTTTCTTAAGATTGTTTTCTACATCCAGCGATTTAAGCTCTTTGAGGTTGGCTTTTCGCAGATTGTCGAATTGATCCAATAGCTCGTTAAGTGATTTCCCTTTGCTATTTTCAAATTGAGCAAAACGGTCGAATGGCTCAAAGGGTTTATCAACTCCATCCTCTAAAATGATTTTAGTGCGAGGAACCCAGTCTGTTTTTTCTCCATGAATTAAGTGACCAACCACATCAAATGGACTCCAAGTGTCAGGACCTTCATTGGGAGTGATCCAGTCGTTGGGGAGGTCTTTTAATAATTCTTTAAGTACAATTGGAGTGCGCTCAAGAATAAGGATGGATTTTTGAAGGTCGAATTGCATCTGATAAAGATACGATCATACTTCTATTTCAATCGCTCAATTGCCATCTGGGCTACCCGCTCGCCAATGGCTAATGAAGAAGTTGCAGCAGGTGAGGGTGCGTTTCCAACGTTGATAAACTTATCGTGCTCGACTACCAGAAAGTCATCAATCAATCCACCTTTACGATCGCAGGCTTGTGCACGTACACCAGATCCACCTTTCACGAGATCTTTTTTTTGGATTTCCGGGATCAGTTCTTGAAGTGCTTTTGTGAATGCCCCTTTAGAATAGGAACGATACATTTCGCCAAAACCTGTTTTCCAATATTTATACGCTACACGCATGAATCCAGGGTAGAATAGCGTGCCCATCAGTTCTTTCATATTGATCTGGCTCTTTTTGTAGCCTTCCCGTGCAAAAGCTAAAACCGCATTCGGTCCCGCCTCTATGCCTCCATCGATATGTCGGGTGAAATGAACCCCTAGGAATGGAAAGTTTGGATCCGGAACGGGATAGATCAGGTTTTTGACCAGATATTCTTTGTCTGGTTTGATCTTATAATATTCACCTCTGAACGGCACAATTTTGTAGTCAATCTTTGCACCTGAAAGTTTGGCTATTTTATCTGTGTAAAGCCCTGAACAGTTAACGACCACACGAGTAGTTAGGCGTTCATTTTCTGTATAAACATGGATGAATCCGCGCTCTTGCCTGAAGGACACGAGCTTGTTTGAGGAGAATATTTCACCGCCAAAATGCTTGAATTTTTCGGCATATTTATCAGCTACAAGTTTATAATCAATGATCCCGGTTTGAGGAACCCAAAGCCCACTGACACCAGCGACGTGTGGCTCATATTCTTTTAGTTCTTCCGCTCTTAGTTTTTTGATTCCCAGCAAACCATTGGCCATTCCTCTTTCATGGAGTGTGTTTAAAGCATCCAGTTGAGTTTCTTTGGTTGCCACAACGACCTTGCCGCAAAGCTCAAAAGGAATTTCTTCCTCCTTACAAAAGTCAATCAGCATGTTGTAGCCATCTACACAGTTTTTTGCTTTGTAGCTTCCTGGTTTATAATAGAGGCCCGAATGAATGACGCCACTGTTGTGACCAGTTTGATGCTGAGCGATGGTACGCTCTTTCTCTACAATGGCAACCTTGTAGTTAGGATTCTTTTCTTTGATTTTCAGTGCGGAAGCAAGTCCAACGATACCTCCACCAATCACAACAACATTATACATAAACCTGTTTGAGTGTGCGGGGCAAATATCGTTGGTACGCTTAAATTCCTACAACTGAATGATGTTTTTTCTGATTCTTATTGAAAATTTTCTTAGACACCTAGTCTTTAATCTCAATCATTTTGACGCCACCGAGACCGGAAGCAACATACAGGTAGTCATCATGAACTAGGATATGGTTGACAGATTCTGCAGTATTAAGCTCAAGTTTGCCTATGATTTCAATATCTTTTTTATAGGAAGCCACATATACTCCTCCTTCTCCGTTGCTGATAAATAGACGATCCTTTTCAGCAGAAACTGCGTTCGTGACAGAATTGTCAGAGAAGGTAATGTGTCCTTCCAGATTTCCATCCATATCATAAATAAGCACTCCGTTTTCACCTCCGGCAATAAACACCAAGTCCTTGTCTACATCCACTGTCATTTTTGCCTCTTCAAGTGGCTTCCCGGCATGGCTGAAATTATCTTTCTCTTTCAGATCATCATTGTCAAACGCGTATATTTTATTTGGTGATCCTGCCACACAGACCATAGATTTTCCATCTGATGTAACCCATTTCGCATCTTCTACCGGTTGATAGCCTTTCTTCTGTAAGGATGAACTTAGTTGGTAAAGTCCTCCTCCTTGTGAGGCAAGATTGCCAGAAGTTGCATAGATATCCGATCCTATTTCCAATACGCTGTTTGCAGCATAGCTACCTAAAGATTCACGTATGCTTTCTTCAGATTTAAAGGTTCCATTTCCCTGGTTGAAGCCGATTTTTTGGATGAATGCCGGGATGGACATAGAAGAAGTGGACCCAACGAAGAACAGACTGCTTCCTGAAAAAGTTAAGTCATTGATGTCAGAATCATTAAAAAGTACTTGCGAAGTAATTTCTAGGTCATCGGTTAGCAGGTCAATTCCACCGGCATAAGTCTCACCTTTGAAGTTGTAGCTTACTGCCAATAGCTTACCTTTTCTGGTTATCGATGTTGCTTGAAGTTTGTTTTCATCAATTGACGGTGGAGCTAGTTCGCCCTTTAGGATCAGCTCAAAATCTGCTTTTCCTCTACCATTTTCGGAAGTGTTTACAACAACCGATTGGTTCATTTTGGTCATTCTTTCATTTAGCTGAGCTTTATCATTGTTAATGGAAAAGTTGCTCTGAGAGACACCTTCACCTTCCTGTGAACAGGAAAACATTAAAACTACAATAGCAAGCAAAGCAATATTTCCTTTGAGGAATTCTTTCATTCTAGACGTTTTCATTTGTATGGTTTAAAGTTTTAGAAAACTCAAAACTAGGCCTACTGATATCGTCTGGTGAGCGAGAAATTCGTATTTAGCAGAATACGTTTTTTACGTAGATTGATTATTCAGGCCACTTTATTGTTTGCTCATCTGCAAAAAGTGGTCCCCATTGAATTTCCTCCAGGATGTCTTTGTGAAGCCAGAAATTCATACCGAAACTTTCAGATGCTATCATCGTTTGAGCAGGGTGGTCTTCTGATGACATATCTTCAATTTCCAGGTCTTTTACTCCCAGCATTTCCAGTTCGTCCATGAGTTCATCCTGACTCAGCCCAATTAATGATGATCCCTTAAACAAATAATCCTCTGAAGAAACTGACAGAATGGTCAGGCGCCAGTCTTCTGCCTCCTCAAAGCTTAGGTCGAGTCGAAGTGGGTGGTATTCCCAGGCGTCACTTTGGTCAGATTCATCTTCGCTATAGTGGGTGATTTCCTGGTGATCGGGTTCACCAAGAATTGATTTAACCTCATCCCTATTCATACCAAATTTCAGTTTCCCAAGACCAACTCCGGGCAATATGTCTATTTGAATTTTTTCCATAATCGACAGTAAAAGTATTGATTGGAAATGGATTCATTCAAATCAATGATGTAATTCTACAAAAACGGAGGGCTGAATCAGACTTCCAAAGTTTTTTAAAACTTCGGAAGTCTCATGCTTTGAAGGAAGATGCTGGAACAAGCCTGTCTGCCGACAATGGCAGGTTCGGCATGACGCCAGAATAGAACAAGTATTTTAAGCCAGCAGGTCAGTTAAAAAGTACTCTCAAAAACCATTAAATTTATTCCGCAAAATCCAGCGTATGAAATACATTCCTATTCTCTTTTTAGCAATCGTTTTTGCATGCGGCTCACCCGCTGAGGAGCCTATCCAGTGGAAGTCCATCGAAGCTGACTTGCAAACATGGATGATCCAGGCACAGGATGGAGATACCATCACCATACCGGAAGGAAATTTCATGTTCAAAAATCCACTTATTTTGGATGGTGTAAGTGATGTTATTTTTCAGGGTGCCGGAATGGATAAAACCATTCTTTCTTTTAAAATGCAGGAAAGTGGAGCTGAAGGTATCCGTGCTGCAAACTGCAAAAACCTTATATTTCAGGATTTTACCATACAAGATGCTTTGGGTGATAATATTAAGATCACTGATACATATGGCATTCGATTTACAAATGTGAAATCTGAATGGACCGGCGAACCGAGCCAAGAAAATGGCGCTTATGCCTTTTATCCGGTGCTATGTAAAAATGTGATTGTTGAGAATAGCATAGCTATTGGTTCATCAGATGCCGGAATCTATGTAGGACAATCGGACAGTGTGATCATTAGAAACAATGAAGTCTATCACAATGTTGCTGGTATTGAAAGTGAGAACAGTAGATGGGTGGAGATATATGGCAACAATGCGCATGACAATACCGGTGGAATTCTGATTTTCGATATGCCTGGATTGACTCAAAGTGGGCATACTACTCGTGTGTATGATAATAATGTTATTAGTAACAACCATGAAAATTTTGCGCCGGAGGGAAATGTAGTAGCTGTTGTTCCACCGGGTACCGGAATTATGATGATGGCCACACGAAATATCGAGGTATTTAATAACCGCATTCATCACAACAGAACGATCGGGACTGCTCTTGCCAGCTATGTATTGGTGGAGGCTTTAGGAGCGGAGGAAGGTTCGCAACTTGATTCTGCCAATGCAAAGATCAACGAGGCATATGATCCGTATCCGAACTATGTCTACTTCCACGATAACGAGTTCAAGAACAAACATTGGTTTCCAACCTTTGAGAATGATTTCGGCCTACTCTTCCTAAGATATTTCACCTTCAATCTGCCGGATTTTGCAATGGATGGCATCATGCCGGAAGGAGAGGAATTTGTGATGTGCCTACAAAATAATGGTGAGTTCAACTTTGCCAACATTGATGCTGCTAATGATTTCGAGGGTCGCACCACCCAATGGAATATGTACGACTGTCAGGTAGGAGTTATAGAGCCGATATTTCAATGAAGTACTATACTGTCATAGTCTTTTTGTTTTTTATTTCCTGCTCTTCACCACAGAAGAAGCCAATCGAAATAGAAGAGGTGAGTTTGGGCGTAAAGGAAATATCAAACTATCCGAAGTATCTCAGCGAATGGCAACTGTTTGAAGAGCCGCTTAAGAATCTTGAACCTAAAGGTGAGCGTACTTTTCCTTATAAAATCAATTCTGCGTTATTTTCTGACTATGCATTTAAAGCTCGGTTCATCAAGCTGCCGGAGGGTGAAATAATAACATATCATGAGCAAGAGGTTTTGAATTTTCCTAAAGGGACTATTCTAATCAAGAACTTTTATTACCCAGGCGATTTCCGGAAAGCTGAAGCTGATCGAAGAATTATTGAAACCAGGTTGATAATTCATGAAGAGAAAGAATGGAAGGCAATTGTCTATAAATGGGATAATGAGCAAACGGATGCTAAGCGTGTAATTCTTGGAGAAAAAGTTCCGGTGGAATGGACGGATGTTAGTGGCCAGCTACAACGAATTAACTATTATATCCCATCACAACCTCAATGTAAAAGCTGCCATGATTTAGGAGGTGATCTTGTGCCTATCGGTCCTTCGGCGAGACAGTTAAACAGAGACAATCAACTTTCAAACTGGATTAAAAAAGGTTGGTTAGATGTGCCCGAGAATGTTGGATATCCTCAACTGGCCAATTATGATAATAAACAGGCACCATTAGATGATCGGGCACGTGCATGGCTGGAGGTCAATTGTGCCCATTGCCACAGGAGGGAAGGTCCGGCTAAAAACTCCGGACTGTATCTACTAGCATCACAAACCGATCCTTATCGACTGGGTGTAAATAAGCCACCTATTGCAGCAGGTAAGGGGTCTGGTGGATTAAAGTACAGCATTGTTCCAGGCAATCCGGATCAATCCATTCTTGTACATCGTATTGAATCATTGGAACCAGGCGAGATGATGCCAGAATTAGGAAGGAAGATGACTCACAGAGAAGGAGTGGAGTTAATTCGTGAGTGGATAAGTGAGATGGAATAATAAAAGATTGCTTCAAAACCTCTTTAATGTCATCCTGAACTTGTTTCAGGATCTACCTTAAAAATCAGGATAGATTCTGAAATAAATTCAGAATGGCACCTATACAGTAAGCTTTTTTGAAGCAACCTTTTATAGGCTATTAGATTCTACTCATCCAATTTAACAGCATCAACCTCAGCTTCTTTCACTTCATTATTAAACTCCACTATTCGGTTTTCAAAAATGGAATTCAGCATGTCAAGTTGTTCATCAATCATGGTTGTCACTTCATCATAAAACTCCAACGCTGAATCTGTCGGTCGATAATTACCCACGCCCATAAGAGAGCCTAAATGTCCAAGCTTGTTGTTCAGACGAATAGGGAAGTTAAGTGGATCCTGCCCACTTTCATTCTTCGTCTGGTAAAGCGCCTTTTCAATCTCAGACATCTCTTTGATTATCTCTTTTCCAAGTTTTGAGATACTGTCATTTTCTGCCTTCTTCATTACATCACTGATTTGAGCTTTTGCTTTTCTGATGTTGATGATCGCCTCATGTGTTTCTGTAAGTTTATCTCTGACTTTAATAAGGAAATCAAATTGTGCCTGATAATCTGCCTGCGTTGACTCGCTTCTCGGGTCAGCCAGCAGCTTAAAATCTCGGACAGACTCATTACCATTCACTGTCATTCTCACTTTGTATTCACCAGGTGTTGCTGTTGGTCCACCGGTGCTGGCCCACCATAAAATCATTCCGTCAAAAGTTTTTGCACCGGGATATTCCATATTCCAGTTCATGGTGTTGAATCCAGGTTTAATTGCAAGCTTTTCCTCATTTGCATCTTTATCAGGATGAGTGGAAAATGATTTGATTAAATCACCGTCTGCTTCATGAAAGCTAATGGATATAGTATCGGTACTCAAAGTGTCCTTTACAAAGTAATTGACCAAAACGCCCCCCGGATGATTCGTGCCGGCAGTCTTGGATGTTCTACCATTTCCACCACCTAGTCGATAGCTATCCATTGGTTTGTATAAATGATGAGATTTACCGTTTGCCTCGTTTAGTTGATAGAGAGGAGTAAGGTCATCAATGATCCAGAAACTTCTTCCCTGTGTGGCAGCAATCAGATTGTTGCCTTTGATTGCCAAATCTGTAATCGGAACAATAGGTAGGTTCAGCTGGAATGGCTGCCAACTAGCTCCATCGTTGAAGGAAATATACATTCCTGCTTCGGTTCCGGCATACAGCAATCCTTTCTGGTTTGGATCTGCCCTGACTACCCGAGTGAAATGTTCAGGTGCAATCCCATTGGTGATCTTCTTCCAGGTTTGCCCGTAATCCTCTGTTTTATACAAATAAGGGGCAAAATCTCCGGATTTGTATTTCGTACCTGCGATGTACAATCCACCTTTGTTAAAGGGATCTATTTCAACGCTATTAATCATCATCCATTCCGGCATACCCGATGGAGTCACATTTGTCCAATTTTCTCCACCATCCCTGGTCACGTGCACCAATCCATCATCTGATCCGGTCCAGATCACACCCTCTTCGTGATAGGATTCTACCGCCGCGAAAATGGTACAGTAATACTCTACACTTGTGTTATCTTTTGTAATAGGCCCACCTGATGGACCTAGTTTACTTGGATCATTTCTGGTAAGGTCAGGGCTGATTACTTCCCAGGTCTGCCCTTCATTGGTTGTGACATGAAGTTGGTTAGAAGCCGTATACAGCTTGTCAGAATTATGAGGTGAGAAGAAGATAGGGAAGTTCCATTGGAATCTGTACTTGAATCCTTCAGCACCATGTCCCATCGGATTGTCCGGCCACACGTTTACTGCTCGAATCTGCTCATTTTCATGATCTACCCTGGTTAAAAATCCATCATAGCTTCCTCCATATACAATTTCATTGTTATCTGGATCAGGAGCAATATGTGCACTTTCTCCACCAGCTGTCGACTCCCAGTCATCTTCGTCTATAAACCTGCCTCCGGATCGATGGTCAATCCGCACAGTGGAGTTATCCTGTTGTGCACCGTAGATTCTGTAAGGGAACGAATCATCCGTCGTGACTCTATAAAATTGAGAAGTTGGCTGATTATGATAGGTAGACCAATTCTCCCCGGCATCAAAAGATACCTGTGCACCACCATCATCACCGATTATCATGCGTTGATTGTTTTCCGGTGCTATCCATAAATCATGATGATCACCGTGAGGTGCGTTGTAGGTTTGGTATGTTTTTCCACCATCAGTTGATTTGTGGTATTGTACGTTCAAAACATATACACCATCTTCATCCTGAGTATCTGCGTAAATTCGGGTATAGTACCACGCTCTTTGTCTTAGTTTTCTCTCTTTGTTTACAAGTCTCCAGGTTTTACCGGCATCATCAGAGCGGTAAACGCCACCATCATTGTTTTCAATGATTGCCCATACTCTATTGGAATTCATAGGTGAGACAGACACTCCGGAAATACCCCAGATTCCACCTGGTAAGCCTTCGTTTTTAGAGATGTTGGCCCAGGTGTCTCCTCCGTCGGTACTTTTCCATAGTCCTGATCCGTCACCACCGCTTTCTAAGCTGTATGGGGTACGTCTGATTCTCCAGGTTGATGCATAAAGAATACGAGGGTTGTTGGGGTCAAAAGTCAGATCAACCGCCCCAGCATCTGCATTGGAAAACAGAACTCTTTCCCAGTTTTGACCACCATCTTTACTCCTGTAAACCCCACGCTCACTACTTGATTTGTAAAGGTCACCCATGACTGCTGCATACACTAAATCTGGATTTTTAGGGTGTATTCTGACTCGCGCTATGTGTCTGGAATTCTTCAATCCAACTTCCTGCCAGGTGGTACCGGCATCTACTGATTTCCACATGCCCCAGCCGGATGATACATTGCCTCTGACGGTCTTTTCCCCACCCCCAACATAGATCACATTATTGTCCCACTCACTTACTGCCACTGCTCCAATCGATCCACCAAAATATCCATCTGAAATGTTCTCCCAGGTTTGACCACCATCTTTCGTTCTCCACACACCACCACCTGTGGTGCCCATGTAAAACAAATTAGTTTTTCCAGGCACACCTGTGACAGCTGCAGATCGACCTCCTCTGAATGGGCCAATATTTCGCCACTGCATTCCTTCATATAGGTCTTTACTATATGTTGGTGTGTTAGATGAGTTTCCCTTCCTTTTTTGTGATTCACCTTCAAAAGCAATGAAAGCCATAACCACAATAGCTAGTAATATCTTCTTCATACGTTTAGGTTTTAGTTTGTTTGAAGTTAATGATTTCGTATCTTCTAGATTAACAGTAACCTACACTAGAGGTTATTTAATCGTGTGGGTGGTGGTGCGGAACTTTTCCTGCATTTTTAATTTTATCTTTTGATAATTTTGGTAAAAAAATCAGTTGAATCAGCGTGAGTAGAGGGAGTTTGTCTGAAATACATAAGGAAATCATTGAAGAGATGATTTCTGAATCTTTGAAAAAGGCTGCCAAATCCATGGAGCAGATGCTAAGGATTAGGGTTAATCCTAAATTGATCCAATATGGAGAAGGATACCTGAAGCCTTTACATGAATTTGATGACTTGGGAAGGTTCAAAGTGAACCTAATGAAAGTTGCTTTTAGAGGCGAAATAAATGGAGCTTTTTATTTCGTGATCAACAGTCATGAAATGGATTTGATCAATCAGGTGAACCTTCCGGATGATATCACCTATTCCAGGTCTTCACATCACAAAATGATGCGAAATGATTTTATGGCGGAAATTGAAAATCTGATTGCCAATATGTCTATCGCTGCTCTTTCTGAATTCTTAGGTGTGGAGGTCACCGGTGAGGTACCGATCATTCGAAATATGAAAGGTGAGTTGGTAAACGCTTACCTGGAAAATGAAAATGAGCAGAATAAGACCGGATTTTTTGTAAAGTCTATGCTTAATGGTGTTGTGGTAAACATTGCCCCTCATTTTCTATGGATGATAGATGAAAATTTTGTGCGTATCACCAAACTTAATACAGTAGCCTAATCTTTCTTTTTAAAATTCAAAGCGCCTGAGTTCATGCAGTATCGCTGACCACTGGGTTCCGGACCATCCGGAAAAATATGACCCAGATGACTTCCACATTTTGCACACTTAACTTCCGTTCTGGTCATACCGAAAGATTTATCCTTTGCGAAATCTATTGCATTTGCCGAGATAGGATCATAGAAGCTCGGCCAGCCAGAACCTGAATCATATTTTGTTTCTGAAGAGTAGAGTGCATTTCCGCATGCAGCACATTCATATATGCCCTTATCCTTATTTTCAAGCAGGGCACCAGTCCATGGTCTTTCGGTTCCTTTTTCCCTCAGAATGTGATACTGTTCTTCGCTGAGTTTTCTTTTCCATTCCTCTTCCGATTTATTGATTTTTTCCATGGTTTTTTGGATTAGCTATTCTACTGTTTATGATCGTATTGACCCACTCATCAAATATTTTCAGATAAACGCAACTAAGTAAGTCAATTTTGCATTAGAAAGTTCGAAACCTTTCCGAAAAGGACAACTAATGAAGAAGAGACAAATAATTATTGTAATAGCTGTTGTAATCGTTGCTGGTTCATATGGCTTAAATGAATACCTGGCGACCCTTAAGGAAGAACCGCAAATAAGAAAGCCTCCTCAGGCTAAAAAGTACGTTACTACGACTGCTGTAAAATACAGTGATCTAAAAACAGATGTGATCACCTTTGGCCGGGTTGAAAATGCACAGGTGCTGGATTTGATATCCGAAGTATCTGGTAGAATGTCACAAGGGAATGTGCGGCTAAAAGAAGGCGAATCCTTTAATAAAGGACAGTTAATTTATAAAATTGACGATGAAGAAGCAGCGCTGACACTGAAGAGTCAAAAGAGCAATTTCCTTCGTGATCTGGCTGGAATATTACCTGACCTTAAGATTGATTTCAGCACCAACTATGACAGCTGGCAAGCTTATTTTGATGGGTTGAATATTAACAACCCTTTTCCTGAACTTCCCGAAACAAAGACCTCAAAGGAGAAAACTTTCTTGGCGACTAAAGGAATCTATTCTGCCTACTATTCAATTAAGAGTGCTGAAGTAAGATTGGAAAAGCATCGGTATCATGCACCTTTCTCAGGTAGCATTATGGAAGTAGCCATTCAATCTGGCTCTTTTGTCAACCCCGGCACTCGCATAGGAAAAATCCTACGCTCCGGAATTTATGAAATGAAAGCCGCTGTAGAAACGCGAGATATTGCATGGATACAGGTTGGTTCGCCGGTGGAGATTTTTTCAAAAGAATCACAACAGTACTGGAAAGGAGAGGTGACCCGTATCAGCGATTATGTTAATCAAAACACTCAGTCAGTAGATGTCTTTGTTTCCATTTTTCCAAATGGTCAGAAAATTTATGATGGTCAGTTCTTTCAGGCATCCATTCCTGCACGGACGGTAAAAGATGGCATGATCATGCCAAGAAATGCGATTTATAACGGAAATGAAGTATTTGTACTACAGGACAGTTTGCTGAAGAAGAAGAGTATCAATGTGATTCGCCTTTCGGAAGAAGATGCCATCTTCAATGGACTGAAGCCAGGCGAACAATTGGTTGTAGAGCCACTATTGGGAGCTTATAATAACATGAAAGCTTTTAAAAGGGAAGTAACAGATATTGATCTGGAGACAGGAGAAAGCAAAGAAGTACAGCTTGGGACGGCAGGGAAACAGGCATCAACTAACTAAAGAATTAAGTCATGAGTTTCGTCAAAAGTTTAATTGAGTACTTCGTCAAGTATCCAATACTTGCAAATATCCTGATAGCCCTCACGCTTATTGGTGGTGTGGTAAGTATGATAAACACCAAGAAATCATTTTTCCCGACTCTGGAAGATAAGAATATTACCGTATCAGTTTCCTACCCGGGCGCATCTCCTGATGAGATGGAAGAGGGGGTAACATTGAAAATTGAAGAGGCTCTGAAAGGGGTTGTGGGTATTTATCAGGTGACGTCTACTTCTTCAGAAAACTTTGCGAGCATCAATGTTCAGAAAATTGATGGGTATGACATTGATGAGCTTTACACGGATGTGAAAAACTCCGTAGATGGAATCAGTTCCTTCCCTGCCGGAGCTGAGAAACCAATCATAGTTAAGCAGAAGTCAAGAACCACTGCTCAGTGGCTTGCCCTAACGGGTGATGTTGACCTGAATACCCTAAAGCAGTTTGCGGAAGGTGTAGAGGATGAATTATTAGCAACAGGAGTCATTTCTCAGGTTGGTATTTCAGGTTTTCCTCAGCTGGAGATTTCTATTGAGGTGGCAGAAGATGTTTTGAGAAGATACAATCTCACATTTACAGAAGTGGCAAATGCGGTTAGGGTTAATAACCGTGACGTTTCTGCCGGTTCCGTTAAGACCAGTACAGAAGAAATTCTAATCAGGGCCAGGGCCAAGGACACTGATGCAGACAAGATCGGGGATATTGTTATCCGAAGTAATAATAATGGCCAGAATTTACTATTAAGAGACATTGCTACCATCGAGGAAAAGTTTGCGGATCAACCGAATAAATCATTCTTAAGTGGAAAAAGAGCAGTTTTCATAGAAGTAAGGAGACTTGAGCGAGAAGATTTGGAGCAGATTTCTTTAGTTGTCAATAACTATGTTGAGGAGTTTAATGAAAAGAACAGTGCGGTTCAGCTGACCATGACCTGGGACTTTATGTCGATGTTGAATCAACGATTGGACATGCTGACTTCAAATGGTCTAATGGGACTTACGCTTGTACTGATTTCATTAGGACTGTTTCTTAGTTTAAGGCTTTCTTTCTGGGTAGCATGGGGTATCCCTTCATCATTCCTTGGAATGTTCATTTTAGGCACATTCGTAGGTCTAACAATCAACATGATTTCATTATTCGGGATGATTTTGGTGATCGGTATTCTGGTGGATGATGGAATTGTAATTGCTGAGAATATTTATTCACACTTTGAAAAACATGGCAATCCAATCAAAGCAGCAGTACAGGGCACATTGGAGGTAGTTCCTGCCGTATTTACTTCGATATTAACAACTATGGTAGCATTCACGCCGCTATTGCTGCTCACAGGTGGTTTTGAGATGCTGAAGGACATGGCAATTGTCGTCATCTTTAGTCTTGGTTTCTCACTGATAGAAGCCTTTTTTGTCCTTCCGGCCCACCTTTCCAGTAAAAATGTACTATCAATTAAAAAGGAAGATACCCGAAGCTTTAAAATCAGATCATTCCTGAATGGTATCATCGATTATTTAAGGATCAAAGTCTATGGACAGGCGCTGAAATTCACCATGAAATATCGTGCAGTCTCTGTTTCGATTGTGGTCGCTTTTGTAATGATTATAGTAGGTATGATGCGTGGAGGGATTATCCCATCCACCTTGTTCCCACCAATTGCCTTTAACAGTGTAAATGTGGAAATAGCATTCAAGCCCGGTGAACGAGAAGATAAAGTAGAAGGATATTTAAAGCGATTTGATGAAGCTGTCTGGCGGGTAAATGAAAAATTGAAGGAGGAGACTGGTACTGAAAAGGATATTGTAAGAAACACGTTTACCAGTATTGGTAGTTCGTCTTTTGAGTCAGGTTCCCACACTGGTTTTGTGAATATATTCCATGAAGAGTTAGATGAATTTGACCTCAATCAATACGACATCATCGACAAATTGAGAGCTGAGATTGGTCCTGTTCCTGAAGCTGAAAAGTTTGCGATCGGAGGAAGAAGCCGATGGGGTAAGCCAGTTTCAGTAAGGATTCTGGGCAAGAATTACGAAGAGCTGGCAGAAGCTAAAGATTATTTGATATCAGAATTAGATCAACTACCGGCACTTAAAGATGTAACGGATGACATTCCGATTGGAAATAGAGAAGTGCAGTTAGATCTACTTTCACAGGCGTATTTTTTAGGCCTAAGTAACACGGACATTACACAGCAGTTGCGACAAGGATTCTTTGGTGAAGAAGTGCAACGATTCATGAAAGGGAATGATGAGATCAGGGTTTGGGTTCGCTATCCAAAGGAAGATCGGAAGAGTATTGATCAACTGGAGTCTGTGAAAATAAAAGATGGAGATCGTGAATATCCCCTCACACAGCTTGCTGACTATGAAATCAATCGAGGTGTTTCAGGAATTAAGCATTACGAAGCTTCACGTTCGGTTACTGTGGAGGCTGATATGGTAGATCCATTTGGTGATGCTAATGTGATCCTCGAAAAAGTTGAAAATGATATTGTACCTAAGATGTTGGTGAAATTTCCAACAGTCAAGGTTGATTATGGGGGACAGGCAGAAGAAAGATCAAGGTCAGCCGGTGAGATGGGTACCTATTTCCTTGGAGCCTTTATTGTGATCTTATTCATATTGATGATCAATTTCCGCTCCGTATATCAGGCAATCCTCATCATTCTGATGGTACCACTTGGCTGGATGTCCGGAATCTTAGGTCATGGTATTGAAACCTGGATAAGCGCTACGCCAAAACCAGTTTCTATGCTTAGCTTATGGGGTATGATTGCACTCATGGGTGTAATTATCAATGATGCGGTAGTATTCCTATCCAAGTTCAATTCTTTGGTGAAAGATGATGGACAATCGGTTTACCAGGCTGCATATAATGCCGGTATAGCCAGGTTCAGGCCTATTATGCTCACTTCGCTAACGACCGTGTTGGGTCTTTACCCGTTGATTAAGGAAACCAGCTTTCAGGCACAGTTTCTTATACCTATGGCCATCTCTGTAGCTTATGGAGTGCTATTCGGTACTATCATCATACTGCTTTTCTTCCCTGTGTTTATTTTGATTGCAAATGATTTACGTAGGTATGCGAAGTGGCTATGGACAGGAGAAAAACCAACACGGGAGGATGTGGAACGGGTGCTCATCGATGAGCGTAGGATGGAAGAATATAAAGAATCAGCGTAGATTCTGAAACAAGTTGCCGGTAACAAAAGAAAAATACAACCACGTCACCTCGACAAAATGGAGAGGTCTCCAGATTTTTACATGGATTTCTATGGGGACTTCTCACTGTGTTCGAAGTGACGGCTTTTCTTTTGTTACCTCTGGTCTAATTGCTGAAGTGCAAAAAAAACCAAAGGATGACCTATTTATTTGAATTTGAATTTTTTGAAATTATCACCCTGAATATGTTCGGGTCTAAAGGATTATGAAATATTTATCATTACTGCTAATAGTTTTTTTAACGCTTGAAGTACAAGCACAAGAACAACTTTCACTTTCAGATGCCATTCAAATAGGATTGGAACGAAATTATGGTATCCGAATAGAAGAGAAGAATGTGCAGGTGGCTGAAAACAACAATAGCTGGGGTGAGGCTGGTAGACTTCCTACAGTAAATCTGAATGTTCAGAGTCAGAACTCCGTACGAAACCAGCAGTCTGATAATCAGTTCTTTGGAGGTCAGTTATTTCCAGGGTTTGAGTTGAATAATCAGCAGAACTTCGGAGTAACGCCCGGAGTAACGGTGACATGGAATATCTTTCAAGGTAACCGTGCTATAATAAGCAAAAGAAGGCTGGAGCAACTGCAGGCTGAATCAGAACAAAATGCGGATGTAGTGGTGGCAAATACCATTCAATCGATCATCCTTGGATATTATATAGCTGTTATGGAGCAGCAGCGATTGGAGGAGTTTCAAAAGCAATTAAATCTATCATCAGATAAGTTCGACTACATTCAGGCGAAGTACGACCTGGGAGGTGCAGTTACTTCTGATAAGTTGCTAGAAGAGAACAACTACCTGACAGATTCTGCTACTGTGCTAAATCAGCAATTGGCTTTGAATAATGCATTTCGAAATTTGAATCTACTGTTAGTTCAGGAAAACATCAATCAAAAGTATGTTCTAACAGATTCGCTGATGATCGAAGATTTCACCTATGAATATGGTGACCTGACGCAAGCTGCATTTAATCAAAATGTTGATTTAAAGTCTATATACCTTTCTCAGACCATTTTGAAAACAAATACCGATTTACAACAGGCAGCAAGATATCCTACTTTATCCCTGAATGGTGGATACAACTGGAACAGAAATGTAAACGATCTGACAGATGCCAGGTACGAGGGCCCAAACACCAACTATCAGAATCCACCTGAACCTTTGATTTCAAAAACAGGAAACTACTTTGCTAACTTCACTCTAAGCTTCACCCTTTTTGATGGCAATCGAATTAACAGAGCGATTCGAAACGCCATTGTTCAGGAAGACATTGGAAATATAAGGATTGATCAACTTAAGAAAAATGTGGAGCGTGATCTGGCAACAGCATATGATCAGTACCTGGTGAGAAAACAGCTTTTAGCTATAAATCAGCGTAGGAGAGAGGCCGCTCAGGTCAATCTTCAAAACTCAGAGGAAAAGTTCAAGAATGGTTCGATCAATTCATTTGATTACAGAGACGTTCAAAACAACTATCTGTCAGCGGCTATTCTGGAGCTACAGGCCATCTATAATTTGATTGATTCCAAGGTGACTTTGATGCGACTGACCGGTGGTTTAATACGAGAGTACAATCCGTAAAAACACGCATTTTTAGATTTAAATGCACTTTTTACCTAATTCATTGTTAGGTTAGGTAATATGTCATTTAGAAAATTACCGGTTTACCTTGCCGTTTTAGCAGGGTCAATTATTGCCTTTCATATTGTTGGCTTTATCAAAGCTGAGGGTTCTCCCGTAGCAATCAGTTCGCATGCATCTATACCGGGCTATGCGTTACAGAATGCCCATATTTATCTAACTGATAAAGTACATTCCCGTAGTTTGTTGCATATGCGAGAAGCTGTTCGCTCCATCGAGTATTTAAAAAACAATGCTTCCGGAGCAAGCAAGAAGCATTTAACTACAGGTTTAAATGCTTTAAAGCGAGTGGAGTCGATGATGGATTCAGGTCTTTTCCATTCCGACAGTCTTAATATAAATAGTGTTATTGCTTTGAATGCATTGATTTATTATGAAATAGAACATGCAAAAGCATTTATAGAGCAGGAAAAACGTCCACAAGCTATGAAAGCGCTGGAACTAGCCATTGCCAACCTTCGAAATGCACTAGATTTTGCGAAGGGGAACAAGAAGGAGTATGAAGTACAGATTTTCTCTGATATTAACAGCGTCACATCCAATTACTATGCAGACAAGGATGATATGATCGTGATCCTTGATGGAATATTAATGGAGTTGGAAGATTTAGATGTGGCATATAGTCAGTAAGAGTTTCTAACCTCATTTAAGAACTGTTCCATAGACCTTTTCACCTCTTCTGTAGATCTGGTGTAGTGATTATTCATAAAAGAGAAAATCATTCGCTTTCCTGATTTGGTAACCAAGTAGCCACTGAGGTTATGGTTATTGCTTAATGTGCCTGTTTTGGCGTAGATAAATGGAGTTTCTTCCTCGCTCGGTAGATAAAGTTCTTCCAGTGTCCCTTCTCCTCCTGTTGGCAAGAGGATAGTCATTCTTTCCCAACCAAATTCATCATAGCATGTTTTTAACAACCTCACCTGGTCAACCGGGGCAATCAGGTTATACCGGGACAACCCCGATCCGTCCACCCAGACCATGTCGGTCAGATTAAGCAACCAGGTATCTCTCACTTGCTTTATAAATGGCTTTACCTCCTCAAACCCATGCCACCCGGCTGCCATTAACAGGAGCTGCTCAGCAAGGAAATTATCGCTTGGTTTTAACATTTGTATCAGCATTGAATCAATTGGTTGTGAATACAGTGTGTCACTAAAAACCATCAATCCCTCATGTAGATTCACCTTACCTTTTAAGGTATCACGAAGCAATTCAAGCAACAATTCCTGTGAGTATTCGAAAGGAATGATTCGTTCAAAATTAGACGTATCACTTTCCAGATAAGCTTTAAAAACATTGAATTTTAGTTCTCGATCCACAAGCTCACCGGGTCGAGTCTGATTCAATACCTCTACATAATCCTCAAAAAACGAAGGAGTAATGGTTAAGGTATCATTTACTTTTCTGATACTAACCGTATTGCCATACACAGGCCACCATGCACGTTGAGGCTGGAAGTTGTAGATGTAATCGTCCCATGCCCAGCCGGAACCGAAAAGCCTGGGTTCAGTTTCAGGCCAGCAAACCGATATATTGCCAGATTTTTTTAAGAAATCATAGGATCGTTGATTTTCAAATGGATGATACAGAAAAGAGGGATCACCCAAGGGTCTTACATAAAGATTAGAATCTTTTTTACTATAAAGAAGGGAAGGAATTGAATCTGAAAAGCTTTTTAAGGCCACATACATGGTCAAAAGCTTTGTGTTGGAAGCCGGTGTAAATTTCAAAGTTGAATTGTGGCTTGCGATGAATTGACCGGATTCGATATCGTATAAACTGAAGCCTGTGAATTGATTGGAAAACACCTCTGACTGATTCAGGAGCCGTGTTACATCAGTTTCGACAGCCAGTTGCTTTACGCTTGCACATGAGCTCAGCAGGATAAATAAAAGGAAGCTGGTGTAAGGATTTCTCTTGAGTGATGATAAGGAAAAATACTTAATCATGGTTTTTATTAGTGAAGTGAGCTTTTTTAAAGCTATTTTTCCGCTCGTGGAGCACTATTTTTTTCGTATTCCTAATTTATTTATTTTGCTATCACTAATCTAAACCAAAAGAAACTTCTACTACTTAACCAATGAGTATATTAGAACTAATCACACTCCTGATTTTTATGGCCGCCGCTTTTACGTTAATAAACATTACCGTATTAAAGCTCCCATCTACTATTGGATTAATGTTCATAGCCCTGGTTATGTCCGTATCCATTTTGATCTTAGGCTACTTTTTTCCTTCGGTAACGGAAGGAGCAGAACATATCATAGCCGAGTTTGACTTTGAAGAAGTGCTTATGAATGTGATGCTGAACTTTCTGTTATTTGCAGGGGCACTATCTACGAATTTAAATAAGCTAATAGAGGAACGGGTTCCGGTTGTCATCCTGGCTACCATAGGTACTTTAATGTCCACCTTCCTTGTAGGGTTTTTAGTTTATTACATTTTCCCTCTGGTAGGATATGAAATTGACTTGATCTATTGCTTGTTATTCGGGGCGTTGATATCCCCAACGGATCCAATTGCGGTTTTGGCTCTAACCAAACAATATGGACTTTCGAAAAAATTGGAAATCAAGATTGCTGGGGAATCCTTATTCAATGATGGAGTAGGGGTAGTAATCTTCTTAACTATTCTGGGAATTGCAAAAGCACAAGCTGGTATTCATGAAGCTGGCGGTCACGGAGCAGGAGAGATTACAGCTGCAAGTGTAGCGATGCTGTTTAGTGTAGAAGTATTTGGAGGACTTTTGTTAGGCGCTGTTTTTGGATTTGTTGGTTTTAAGCTACTTAACTTTATAGATAATGATCATGTAGAGTTGGAGGTGCTTGTTACACTCACCTTGGTGATGGTGGGCGGAAGGCTGTCTAATATGCTGCATGTATCGGCTCCATTAGCTATGGTGGTAATGGGACTATTCATTGGAAATCAAGGGAGGGATGAGAAACTAGCCAATGCCACCGGAGAGTACGTCTTTAAATTCTGGCATTTACTTGATGAAGCCCTGAATGCGATTCTCTTCATTCTTATTGGTCTTGAAATGCTGGTAATTGCTGAATCATTTACCATGAGCAATCTAGCCATTGGAGGTATCGGTATTGTGATAGTACTATTCGCAAGATTCCTGGGAGTAAGTATCCCAATAACTGCCATGCGGCCATTTAGAACCTTTGAACCTAAAACCATTCAAATTTTAACATGGGGAGGATTACGTGGAGGTATTTCAGTTGCATTGGCTCTATCACTAACAGATATTGCTTTTCCTGATGCTGTAAAAGACACCATTCTCTTCACAACCTATTGCGTTGTGGTGTTCTCAATATTGGTTCAGGGGATGACCATTGGGTCATTATTGAAAAAATAATCTTTGGGCTGTTCTCGTTTAAGTAAAATTTATGAAATTCGCTTTTTGAGAAACAATGCATTTTTACATAAATAACCAACTATGAAACTAAGTATCGCTGAGGGATTTTATCTGATCGCTTTAGATGACGAAGAAGGACGAATATTAGCTGCAGCTGAAAAGACTGTGGTACCAGGGGTTATCTCTGCCTGTATTCTTGAACTGTACCTTTTGAAAAAAATAAAGCTGGATGGTGGTAATATTTCTGTAGTTGATACCATCGGTACAGGAAACGGCATTTTGGACAATGTTCTGAAAAAGCTTCTGACAGGGCCGTCTATATTGGATCAGATCAAAACACTTTCAGGAAAGTTTAAGGATATCCAGGAAGACTTGAACTCGCTTCTTGCTCAACGTGGAATTCTAAAAAAGGAAGAAACCAAATTGCTTTGGATTCCACTTTCAGACCGGATGGACAATGCGAACTACGCATTTGAGCAGGAAATAAGAAATAACCTGAAAGCTATTGTATTTAAGAGTGCCAAGCCTTCACCAGCCTTCACTGTCTTATATTCTTTAATAGACTACTGCAACATTTTATCCGAAGTTTTTAAAGACAAAGATGAGCTAATTGATGCTGAGAAAGTAGGCAAGGAAATTATTGAGAGATCAGATATAGACGAGCAGCTTGCTCATGCACTTCGCCAGCTAAAAGAATTTTTCAGTTAATTAGTAAAATATTTTCTTAGAAAAAACAAAAAGAGGAATACGGGTTATTCCTCTTTTTTATTATTGGTGTTTACCAAATCCTCCCTTTCCAGCTCTTCTAATTCCCTGGTTTCAAGTTTCAAAAACTCCAGAAATATAGAATCAAATTCTGTCTGACCAGCCTGTTGAGAAATTCCATACATCCTAGCATATAGTTTGTTTTGAAAAAACTGCAACGCTTTCAGGTAGGAAATGATTGTATCCTGCTTCTCCATTAGCTTGTTGGCACGAAAAGCCATAAAACCAAAGCCTTCATGGGGGTTATTGTTATCACGCTCAGTCATGATATATTCTACTCCATCTACCTTTATTTTGGTAAAGTGAGTGTCATCAAAATTATCATTGACTGCCCTGGGCCTAAACTCTTCCCCCTCGTTGATGTCCCGGTTTTCACATGCAGCGAAAACCAAAATTGAACCTATCAGTAATAGTTTTTTCATTTCCTTCTGTCCTTTACCATTCCCTCTTCTACATTGAATACACGCTTCAATAACTTAAATGCTTTACCGTTTAGAATAATAATCAAATAATCACCGGTATGCACTTTTAAATCACCAAGTGGATTTTTGATTAACTTCTTATGACCAAACTTATCCCTTTTGGTAATACCAATCAGAACTGAATTGTAGCGTTTCTTCAAGTCAAAAAATACATCCTGGTATGCCTTGCCATTGTAAGGATTATTTGGTGTAATAAGCAACTGCTTAATGTCATAATCACTGTCAGATTTTGCATAAGAAAGTATTGATTCGCTGTAGGTAGCAACATCCGGCTCAAACATGTATGAAGCCAATAATTTTGAGGAAATTTCCTGTGTGGAAATGGTGTTGCTTACCCCTGCTGCCAGAAATGTATTCTTTAGATCACCATTTTCCAGCGTCACCACAAATTCGGTTTCAGGGAATACCTTTTTCAGGTTGAGTACATACACCAGCTTATCCGTATCATCCATCATATTGACAAACACGATCGCGGCTTCTTCAATATTCGATCGTTTAATTAATTCATGATTATTGTAATCACAAAAGAGCACAAATACATTTTTGGAGTTATATTTTTCCCTGATGAGATCAACATCATCTTTCTTGTTCGTCACAACAGCAACTTGTCGTCCCACACCTACCAGTTGGTCTACCACATGCCATCCAAATTCATTCCATCCAATAATTACAGCGTGACCACTAAAGCTTGTTCCGGAATAACCCAGCTTCTTGTTTTCTTTTATTGTTGTCATAAGCGTAGTAAGTTGTCCAATTAAAATACCGAAAATACCAATACTAGTAAGAATGAAAATCATCGAAATATACCGACCCCAAATGGTGGCTGGGAAAATATCGCCATAGCCCACGGTTGTCAGGGTCACCAATGAATACCAAATAGCATTCGAATAATTATTTAACGCAGATTGATCACTGTCTTTTTCTACATATACCAATGCAGCCACCAATAGCAGATAAACAGCTATGACCAGGACAATGAGAAGAAATAGGCGTAGGCTAGCGTTCTTTTTAAAGCTTGTAGACATAGGCTAGGTAAAAGTCAAATATAACATATAAATGAGGTTTTTTGACTCAGTAGTTTTTGGGATGAATTTATATTTCACTTTCTAATATAGTGAGATAATCCACTTATTGACTAATAATTAGTGAATCTTCATGCGCCTACAAACACTTTCTTATTATATCCAGGCTATTGATTAAAACCTCTTAGTTTTATCTTCGTCAGTTTTCGTTTCGTATCCAATGGAAAATCCCCCTTCATCATCCAATCATAGAAACTGGGCTCTTTCTGCAAAATCTCCATGACAGGTTTTCCCCGGTGTTTCCCAAAGTTGAAAACTTCCATCCCATCCTTATAAATCATCCTGCCTGCAAAATCAACCCTTGTAGAGGTGGTTAGGTCGTGGAGCATGCCCATGTCATTCTCAATAGTGGCTAACTTTTTTCCCAGCGAGTCAAAGGCTTCCTGACCTTCGTATTTCTCAATTTGAGCAACCAATACCTCATAAGTGGCTTTGGTATCTGCTAAAGCGCTATGGGCATTCTCAAGTTCTTTGCCACAATAGAACTTTAAAGCCGCAGAGAGATTCCGTTTTTCCATCAGATGAAAAATTTTCTGTGCATCAACGATCTTTCGTTGTTCCGTATCGAAATCAACATTAGCTCTTAAGAACTCTTCTACTAACATTGGCACATCAAAACCAAGTACATTAAACCCAGATAAATCGCACCCTTCCAAGTATTGCGCCAGTGATTTGGCTACTTGAGCAAACGTAGGCTCGTCTTTTACATCTTCGTCATAAATGCCGTGTATCAGGCTGGTCTCATGTGGAATAGGTATGGTTGGGTTGATCTTCCTACACTTTTCTTCCACTGTGCCATCTGGCATCACTTTCACCATCGCCATCTCCACGATGCGATCCTGAGAAATATTTGTTCCGGTGGTTTCTAAATCAAATACTACCAGCGGGTTTTTTAGATTGAGTTTGAACAAAATGTTGCTTTTAAAGGTGAGCGATCAAAGATAGTAGAAAGAAGTTAGGAGCTGTGAGTTAGAAGTTAGAAGTTAATAGGTTGGTGTGGAAAACTTGTGGGAATATTGAAGATAAACATATGAGACTTTTTCCGACTCAATGAACGTTAACAACTTAAGTTTGTAGAGCCAATCTAACACAGAAACGAAACCTAATGGAAGGAGCTAAACAATCACTAACTACATCTACCAAAAGCCGTCGTATTGGCCTCTCCACATTATCAGAACATTTAGGCAAGCTACCACCACAGGCAGTTGAGATTGAAGAAGCGGTGCTTGGAGCACTTATGCTTGAGCGTGATGCACTATCGAATGTGATTGACATTCTTCATTCCAAGAGTTTTTATAAAGACGCTCATCAAGAGATCTATGCAGCCATAGTCGATCTCTTCAACGACAGCCAACCAATCGATATAAAGACGGTAACTCATCAGCTTCGCAAAGTGGCCAAGTTGGAAGTGGTTGGAGGTGCGCACTTCGTTGCAGAGCTTACCACCAAGGTAAACTCAGCAGCCAACATTGAGTACCATGCTAGGATCATTGCTGAGCAGTCGATTAAGCGTGAGTTGATAAGGATATCATCAGAGATCCAAAAAGACGCATATGAGGACACCATTGATGTATTCAAATTACTGGATCGTGCAGAGCAGTCATTGTTTGATGTGTCTGAATCCCATATCAGAAAAAACTACGACAAGATGAGTTCATTGATGCATCAGGCCATTGATGAAATTCAGATTCGAAAAGACAGGAAAGATGGTCTTACAGGTGTGCCGAGTGGGTTCTCTGCGCTGGACAGGGTCACCTCCGGATGGCAACCTTCAGATTTGGTGATCATAGCTGCACGTCCGGGTATGGGTAAAACGGCATTTGTAGTTTCTGCGCTAAGAAATGCAGCCATTGATTTTAATACGCCAGTTGCCATCTTCTCTCTTGAGATGTCATCAGTCCAGCTTGTTAATCGATTGATCTCAGCAGAGGCCGAACTTCCTAGTGAAAAAATCAAGAAAGGAGATTTGGCTGACTATGAGTGGGAGCAGATGATTCACAAGACGCGTAAACTTTCCGAAGCTCCGATCTTCATTGATGATACTCCTGCTTTGAGCATTCTGGAGCTTCGAGCTAAATGTCGAAGACTTGCCGCACAACATGGTGTAAAACTGATTATCATTGACTACTTGCAGTTGATGAGTGGTGACAGCAGCAAGGGCATGGGAAACAGGGAGCAGGAAATTGCTTCGATTTCTAGAGCCCTGAAAGGAATTGCCAAAGAACTCAACGTACCGGTACTTGCACTATCTCAATTGAGCAGAGCAGTGGAAACCAGAGGTGGAGATAAGCGACCACAGCTTTCTGATTTGAGGGAGTCTGGATCAATCGAGCAGGATGCGGATATGGTAATGTTCTTGTATCGTCCGGAATATTATGGACTGGATACAGACGAATCCGGTATGCCACTTAAAGGACTTGGAGAGGTGATCATTGCCAAGCACAGAAACGGATCACTGGATACGGTCAACCTGAAGTTTATCGGCAAGTTCACCAAGTTTACCGACTGGGACGGAGATCAGGGCGGTGGCTTTGGGTCATTCCCATCATCCCCGTCCAATTCTGATTTCACCATTACTTTGCCAAGCAAGGCAAACGGCGGTGATGAGCAGGAAGAGGATGATGCGCCATTCTAAATTTCTAATTAAAAGTGTTCATGAAAGCGATTACGATTACGCAAGAATCGGAACCGATTCAATTGGTAGATATTGATAAGCCTGAGATTTCAGGAGATGAATGTTTAGTTAAAATTTCGGCAGCAGCACTTAATAGACGTGACCAATGGATTAGGGAAGGGATGTATCCGGGCATTCAGTTTGGGACAGTGCTGGGATCAGATGGATGTGGAGTTGTGGAAGAAGGCCCTGCTGAATGGAAAGGAAAAAGTGTTATTGTCAACCCAAATGTAAATTGGGGTGATAACCCGGAAGTGCAGTCTTCAAAGTACTCCGTTTTAGGGATGCCAACCAATGGGACACTTGCAGAGTATATAAAAGTGCCGCCCCACCGATTGCAGAAAAAGCCTAGCCATTTGACAGATGAAGAAGCCGCTGCATTACCGCTTGCCGGATTGACTGCCTTTAGAGCTACAATCAAAAAAGGAGGCGCAAATGCTGGAAAAAGAGTACTTGTTACGGGTGCAGGCGGTGGAGTGAGCCAATTTGCTATTGCTTTTGCCTTTGCTTCAGGTGCTGAAGTTTATGTGACGAGTGGAAGTGTAGAGAAGATTGAGAAGGTGAAGAAAATGGGAGTGAAGGCTGGCTTTAACTACAAAGATGAGAAGTGGTTTAAGGAAGCCGGACAGGTGGGTGGATTTGATGCCATCATTGATAGTGCCGGAGGTAATCAGCTAAATAACTATTTAAAAATCATAAAACCAGCAGGACGCATTGTGATGTATGGAAGCACGACCGGACACCCGGAGAAGGTGGATGTGTTCCGGCTCTTCTGGTCACAAGCTCATATCATGGGATCCACCATGGGTAGTGATGATGAATTTGTTGAGATGCTGGAGTGGATAAATAAGTACCGGATCAAACCGACAGTGGATAAAATCTTTGAGCTGGATGATTATTTAAATGCCTTTGATCGATTCAAAGCTTCGGATCATTTTGGAAAGATTGTGATTAGTTTTTAAAAAGAAACTAATTTTCTTCAGTCTTACAAGCAACCTATGAGAAGGTATTACCAGTTCTTTTCCTTTCTGTTCATATTCGTTCATTTTGGATTCACGCAACTTAGTTCTACAAAACCTAAGGAGCCTAAATATCATCAAATGCTCGAACTTTTGGAATCTTCTAGAAGTGCCATAAAGTCCAATGCGGATTCTATGAAATTCTATGCTGAGAGAGCTTACGATCTGTCGAGAGAGTTAGCGGTTCCTGATAGCTTATCCGCAATAATAATCAGCAATTATGCCCTTTCATTGATAGAATCAGCTGACTATGAATCCGCACTAACGTTACTTACAAATAATATTAAGTTCATTGAGTCCACTCAGCACCTCCAATCACTTTCAAGTTTCTACACCTCCTATGGTACCTATTACCTAAAAAATAATCGGCCGGAAAAAGCGATAGCGTGGTATTTTAAATCCTATGAAATAGACCAAAGAACGGGAAATACTCTTGGTAAGGCAAAATCTCTGGTAAATATTGCCTTCATTCAAAAAAGAATTGGAAATCACAGGGATGCATTAGCCAATTTTATGAATGGTTTGAAGCTCTGTGAGGAGGCGAATGATCAACAGATGGTTCTTCGAATTTTGGTAAACATTACGGGCTATTATAATGATAGAAATGCCCCAGTGTTTAATATTGATAGTGCCATTTTGTATGGAAGGAAATCTGTTGCTCTATCGAGGGAGTTGAATTTTCCTTTCGGAGAAGCCATGTCTTCAACCAATCTTAGTGCCGCTTTGATGACCAAAAACTTGGAGGTATTGAAAAGCGAGTTAGAAGTGAAGGAAGGATTGGAAGCTGCTACTTTTGCTCGAACGTTTTTTGAGAATACAAACTTCACTCAGCAGTTTCATAATTCATTATTGAACGAAGGTTTGGCTTATGAAATTCTACGTGACTTTGAAAAAGCAACCGCTATTTCTAATCAATTGATTAACAGTCCATTCGTTGCTTCGTTTGCAAATGAAATGAGATTTCGGATTAGTAAGAAAGCGGGGAATTATAAGGAAGCGTTAACAGCGCATGAAAGATTTAAATTCATTGTAGATAGCCTAGCCGAATTAAATCAACAAAATCAATTGGCCGAGTTGGAAACAAAATATGAAACGGCTCTGAAGGATAGTGAAATTGAATCACTGTCTCAGGAGAAAGCAATCTCAGTATTGAAAATAAGGCAAAAGAATACGCAAATGCTCATCCTGGTGTTAGGAAGTGTGTTTGGTCTAACGCTCTTATATTTATTTTTTCAGCAAAGATCCATCAGGGCAAAACACCAACATTCAGAATTAGAACATCGGTTTCTTCGGTTTCAGTTAAATCCCCATTTTATTTTCAATGCATTGGCCTCTATTCAAAATTATATGCTTAAAAACAACTCGAAAGATGCGGGAATTTACCTGGCCAAGTTTTCAAAGCTGATGAGGCAGATTCTTGAAAACTCACGTCAAGAGTTTATTCCAATTGCAGAGGAAGTGATAATGTTAGAAAATTATCTAGATGTGCATCAATTGAATACCATCAAGCCATTCACTTATGAAATTAACATCGATGAAAACATTGATCAGGAAAGTGTTTGTATACCACCCATGTTCATACAGCCATTTGTGGAAAACGCTATTGAACACGGGATTTCCAAAACCACAAGAAAAGGAGAAATAGGAGTTTCCATCAGAAAAGAAGATGATTCAATCCACATAACTATAAGGGATAATGGAATAGGAATTAATGCAACAACAAAAACTCCTGAACACAAATCATTAGCCTCAAAGATTATTCAGGAAAGAATAGCAGTTTTTAATAAGAGCCTGAAAAATAAAATACAAATCCAACTGGAAGAAGTAGTGGAAAACAATGAAGTGATGGGAACTTTGGTGAGACTAAAACTTCCATATCACTTTATCTAATCTATTCAATGAAAGCAATTCTGATAGACGACAATTCATCCAACAGAAATAACCTAAAAACATTACTTACGATTTATGCCCCTGATGTTGAGGTGATAGCTGAGGCTTCAGGTGTTACTGATGGTAAGAGCCTGTTGTTAGAATCTAAACCAGATTTGGTTTTTCTGGATATTGAAATGAATGATGGAACAGGATTTGATTTGCTGGCGATGCTTGGTAAACCGAATTTTAAGATCATTTTCGTGACAGCTCACGATCAGTTTGCCATCAAGGCTTTTAAGTTCAGTGCTATTGATTATATATTGAAACCGGTTGATCCCGATGACCTTGTTCGGGCGGTTGAAAAAGCCAAAGACGGGACGGGAGAAGAATATCAGCTGAAAATTGGTTCATTGCTGCAAAATCAAAAGGAGTCTCTACCGAAAAGAATAGTACTAACAGATTCTAAGAATACTTACCTGATTTCAATAGATGAAATCATTCGTTGTGAGGCAGACGTCAATTACACCCGGTTTTTTCTGACCGATAAGCGTACAATTTTTGTATCAAAAACGCTGAAGCTCTACCATGAAATTCTTCAAGAACAAGGCTTTTTCAGGTGCCATCAGTCACACCTTATTAATTTGAGATTCTTCGACCGGTACGATAAATCAGAAGGAGGGGTTATCCATATGAAAAACGATGAACGTGTGCCCATCTCTACCAGGAAAAAAGATGAGCTTATGTCTCAGCTTTCTAAATTTTCTTGAATTACAAATAATCAATAAGCATCAGCGAATAATTATTAATGTCCGCATGAAATACGAGTGTTTTCTAGGTTCGAGGGTATAATAATATCACTCTCATGAATACATTTATAAAAAAAGCACTCGTCGTTTTCACCCTTTTGGCTTTGGCCTTTTCATGCGAAAACATGGATGAAAGCGTTGATGAACTCAACGTAGCATCAGAATCGGATTTTGAATCAGAGGTTACCGGAACGGCAGCACTCTCTGATGGAGATTATCCAAAAATTCGCTTCAAAACTGCACGTGGTGGCTATAGAATGGTCATCAAGGATGCTAATGCCGATACTACCCATTATGTGCAGGGAAGCATAAGCTGTTGTCAGGAATCCATTTCTTTCAATTTTGAGAAAATTAAAATTGAATACAGAACTGTCGTCCCAATCAATACCGGAAATACGTTTGAAGGCAATGTGCTAAATATTACCCTTGATCACTTTGATGGAAGGGGAAACAAGACTAAATCAGTAAAATTTGAAGTCTTTGTATTCGAAGATGGAAGTACTGCTTTGCAAAAACCAACCATTTTAGGTTCAATTATTCAGTTAGGGGAAAGATCAAGTTCGGAATTGGAAGTTTTGCTTGAAGGTGATCCGGCCAATTTAGTGGAGAATGTGTCCATACAGCTGGCTGGTGGGTATTCTTATAAAGGGTTGATAAAACGCAGGACCAAAGGTGGTTTTGTAGTAGATATTGGTGGAATTGAGGCTTTGATGCCCGGAGAAACTGTACCAGTCACTATAAATGTACTGGACTCACAACTAAGGCAAATTGGAGAAACCTATAGTGGAGAAGCCTTTATTCAAAAAGCTGATTTCACGGGCAGGATCAGGAGGATTAGGATCAGAGAAAACAATAATGATTCTAATTTTCGAACAATTGTAGTCGTAGATGGTGACAGTACCAATGAAGTAGCTGTAGTGGAGTTAATGTATGAACCAAAAGAAGGAAATCCATCCACAGTTCCTGCTGTAGCTTATGCTACCTTCCGCAAGGAGAATCAAATTGGAAATGATAAATTCTCATACTCGCCACTTACTTTCGAAGGAAATGCACTTCCTTTTGGTGCGCTTTATACTGTTACAGCCAGAATGCTGGATGGCAATGGAACACAACTTGCTCCCGCCCAGCAGATAGAAGTGGAAATAGAAAGTCGGGAAACCCTTGAGAGCAGCCAGATTGTAAGCATCGATCAGGGCAAAACGTGGGAAATGATCGTGAAACTGAAGAAGCCATCCGGCTGGGTGGAAGGAGTAGAGGTCGAATTTGTCAAGCCTATGGAGGAGGCTCCAACACCACTCACCAATCCGGTAAAACTAGTTCCAACAAGTGAAGAAGAAGGTGGTATTGTTGTTTACTCAGGAAGGGTAGCGTTCGAAGGTAATCCACTAGGATTTACTTATGGTGCCATTGTCTACCAATTCGGTACAGGAACCAGATCAACAGCAGGCAGAGCATCGAACAAAGCAGAACTTTTGTAGCTCTAACCCATAGAATAGATAAGACTTCTATTTATCCTGCAAATAATAAGAAGATTAGGACGATTAATCATTCATTATAAAAGCTTAATGGAGTTCAACTTAGTTTCACTCAAAATCAATATCAAAATGAAAAAGTTTTCAATCATTGTATTATCCCTTGTCTTTTTGTCATCGTGTGGAGGTGATAGTGATTCACCCGCACCTGTAGAGATCATGGTTAGTGATTTCACTGCTACCGTGTCAGAAAACCCAACCTCCGGGGATCTCATTGGCACGGTTTCAGCCACTACCACTAGAGGAGCACTGGAGTTTGAGTTGCTAAGTATGAACCCTGTAGGAGCCCTGGCTATTAATAGTTCCAGTGGTCAGATCACTGTGAGCAATGCTGCGCTTTTCGATTATGAATCCACTACTTCAATTACAGCCATTGTCAGTGTAAGTGTAGAAGAAGAATCAAAAACAGCTAACATCACCATCAATATTTCAGACGTAATGGAGGCGCCAAGAGATGGTTTGCTGGCTGAATACCTGTTTTCGGGTAATGCCAATGACACTGGTGAAAATGGTTATGATCCCGAAACTGTAACAGCAACCTTAATATCTGATAGAAATGGTCTAACAAATAGCGCTTATCATTTCGACGGCAATCAATACATAAGTGTATCAAATTTCTCGGAATTATCACCCAACACCGTGAGCATCAGTCTATGGTTTAAGTCAAACTCGGCGATAGCCACACAGAGACTCGTATTTGTTGGTTCAGCAAAGGTTGGTCGGCAAAATTATAGTTTGAATTATAATGTAAATGAGAACAAAAAGGCAGATTTCAGGTATGAACCCGAGCCACCAACAGGTGGTGCTGTGGTTCAATCCGCTACTGAGGTAGATGATAATGTGTGGCATCATTTAGTTGGAATCCGAGATCACGATGCTAAGACTTTGAAAATTTATGTTGATGGTTCACTCGAATCAACTGTAGGGTACATTGAGGATCCTATAATGGCTGATTCGCCCTTAAATTTTGGAAGAGCATTTAACAATCAATATTTCACTGGTGATTTGGATGATATTCGAATTTATGATAAGGCACTTTCAGAAGATGAAGTAGGTCTTTTATTTAACGAAGAATAAGTCTTCCTAAAATTTGTAAAGCAGCTGGCGTCAAGGTAGACTCTAGCTGCTTTTATAAGTACACCAAATTTTGATTGCTCATATGATACAAATCACACATATAAGGTGTAAATTTTACCTATGTGTCGATTCACATTTTATCAGGGTAAGCCTATCAGGATAGGTTCCCTGATCACCGAGCCCAAGCATTCGCTTATCAATCAGAGCATGATGGCAAGGGAACGGGAAGAACCGCTAAATGGTGATGGGTTTGGGCTGGCGTGGTACAGCAAAAATCAAGAGGAAGAACCCGCACTTTTCAAGTCAGTATCTCCGGCGTGGAGCAATCAAAATCTGCACGAATTAAGCCGTGTAATTGAAACTACATGCGTAATGGCGCATGTACGGGCAGCCACCCAGGGCTTTAACGTAAGTGAATCCAATTGTCACCCATTCAAATGGAAGCACTATGCATTCATGCACAATGGCGATATTGGTGGGTTCAGGAATATCAAGCGACCCTTAATTAATCAGCTATCGGAGGAAGCCTTTCAACATATCAAAGGATCCACAGACTCGGAACATTTCTTTGCAATCCTGATTGATGAATTGATTCGACTAGAGCACCTTGAACCATGGGACAGACTACCCTCCGCAATGATGGCGGCTATTCGGAAAGTGCTAGCGCTCATTCAGGAATATGCAAAAGATGAAAAGTCATACATTAACATGGTTTTGACGGATGGTCATTTGGCAGTAGCTGTAAGGCTCACCACCGATTCACCCGATTATGCCGATTCACTTTATTTAAATCTTGGGAAGAAGTATGTGTGTGAAAACGGAGTTTGCTATATGCAGGATCCGGGCTACCATGAAAAGTCTGTCGTGATATCTTCAGAGCCGTTAAGTAAAGATCCGGGATGGGAAAAGGTTCCGGTTAATTCGATGGTATTGGTTGAGGAGGGGAGAATCAAAGATAAAATGGAGATTCATTTGTCCTGATTATTTGTATTTGTCATTCAACCCCACATTCTTCAATATCATAGGTTTGATTTTTTCAAGCCTTTTTTGTTTCGTCTCAGGCCGCTTTGCTTCGGAGATGTGTTCTGCATATTCTCTTCGGCATGAAAGCGTCATGGAGTCAAAAGCCTCAACAAGTTGGCTGTCAGATGCGAGTGCTTCTTTGAGTTCTACAGGAATAATCAATGCCTTTTTCTCCGGTTTGATTTCTTTGCCATCTTTCTGATTCTGGATGGCTTCAGCTATGTATTGAAGTACCAGCTTTTCGTCAATTTCTTCGATAGATCGAAACCGCCACTGTCTCATGCCTTTGGTTTTACCTTCCTGCGCATTGATCAGGACTTTAGCTTCGTCTTTAAGAAAAGATCCGTTGAAAAACCAAAGACCTGCATAGTTTTTAAAAGCACCTATCCCAGCGATATTCTTGTTTTGAAGGCAGTAGGTTGGTATTCCCCATTTCATTTTCTCCTCCAGTTCAGTAGAAAGCAGCAGGCTTCTCAGCTTCTCAAGCAGAGGGCGGTATTCTTCGTTCCACGAAAAATACTCTTCCGGTGTTTTTGCCATTTTCATGGTGTAAAATTAATCTCTGTCAAATTGAAAATTTTGATATGCTGACTTCAATTCTGAAACAGCCTTTTGATCGTTTTGCCTTTCTGCTAATTCAATTCCAACTTTAAAAGTAACATCCGCTTCATCCCACAATTCCTCATCCCATAGCAGATGAGCTGCTTTGAAGTACGTCGGAAGGTAGTCAGGGTGGTCGTTGATTAGTGATCGAAGCAGCTCAAGTGATTTAGTTGGTTGCTCTGCGTAATACTCCATTGCCAACGCATATTTATTGAATGGATTTGATGGTTCATCTTTGATGAATTGTTTTAATAATTCAATGCGATCAGAATTCATCATGCTAAAGTACTTTTGAAGTCGTTCAATTAAAATCTTATTCAATGCAGAAACTAAAAATCACCTTTACGTTTATGGCAACCCTTATGCTTGGTACCACCTTTTCTCAGCAAGCAGACTCAACAGACTTCTACTATCAAATCCCTGAATATCCGGAGACATATAATGCGGGTACAGTAGCATCCAGACTAGTGGATGGACTGGGCTTCCGGTATTATTGGGGTACAGCAGGGTTGACGGAAAGTGATCTTAGTTATCGACCAAGCGAAGGCGCAAGAAATGTGGAAGAGACCATTGATCATATTCTAGCATTGACGCAAATCCTGGTAAATGCTTTAAATCAAAAGCCGTTTGAGGGAGTAGAGATCGATGGGCTTACTTATCAAGAGAAAAGGAGAAGAACGCTGGAGAACATTAAGGAAGCTAGTGAGATTCTGAAGAATGCAAATGGAGAAGATTTGACCGGATACAATATGGTTTTCCCAAATGTGGAGTTTCCTTTCTGGAACCTAATCAATGGACCGATTGCCGATGCGATTAATCATGTGGGGCAAATAATCACCTTGAGACGAACGAACGGAAATCCGATTAATCAGAATATCAGTGTACTTCAAGGCAAAGTGAGAGATTAGCCGTGCTTAAGCTTCAGGACTAGAATTGTTCCGGTCAGAAGCAAAGTAACCGAATTTGCTAAAATGATTGGAATATCACCTATGTGAATACCATAGGTTAGCCAACAAGCAACTCCTAAAGTAAAAATCAGGTACATACCTAATGAAAGACTTTCGGTTCTTTTGGTTCGAATGGTTTTGATCGCCTGGGGAGCAAAAGAAACAGTAGTTAGGAAGGCAGCAATAAATCCTATGTAATCCATTAGTTCGCAATATGTCTAATGATTATTTCAGCATGCTCCCTAGAGTTTTCTATAAACCAGGCATTGGTTTTCAAGCCCCCGCAAATGACACCAGCCAGGTAAACGCCCGGAACATTCGTCTCCATGGTCTGCTCATCGTAAACAGGTGTTTTGAACTCATCATCACCAATCTCAACACCTACATGCTTCAGGAATGAAAAGTCAGGCTGATAGCCGGTCATCGCCAGCACAAAATCATTTGGAATAGTCGACTGCTCTTTTGGCGTTTGAATGTCAATGGAGTGTTCCTCTATTCTGGTAATGTTACTTTCAAAATATGCTTTAATTGAACCTTCTGTGATTCGATTGTCAATATCAGGTTTTACCCAGTATTTCACTCGTGGGTTTATTTCTTCTTCCCGGATGACCATGGTCACACTTTTAGCACCTTTCCGATATACCTCCAATGCGACATCCACAGCAGAGTTGGCTGCACCAACGACTGCAACATCCATATCATAATAGGGGTGTGGTTCGTCATAGTAATGTTTCACTTTCGGCAAATCCTCTCCCGGAGCATTGAGCATGTAAGGGAGGTCATAAAATCCAGTAGCTATAATCAGTTTTTTAGTTGAGTATGTACGCCTGCTTGAGTGAACCTGAAACAGTTCATTTTCCTTTTTCACTTCTTCTATTCTTTCATAAAGACGTGTTTTTAACTTCCAGGAAGAAGCCACCCTTCGGTAATACTCCAGAGCTTCTTGTCGCGTGGGTTTTGGATTATGAGAGATAAAAGGCACATCGCCGATCTCCAATCGATCCGAGGTAGAGAAGAAGGTCATGTTTCGGGGGTAGTTATAAAGCGAATTAACCAAACATCCTTTGTCCACAATGACATAGGAGAGGTTTGCTTTTTCGCATTCAATACCGCATGCCAGACCTATGGGACCAGCTCCAACAATTAAAACATCAACAGCTTCTCTCATGGTGCGAAGGTACTGCTAGAAGGATTTTTCTTCCAGTCTTTTGATAAAAGCATTTGTAATTGGTGTCAGGTAATCGAATAACTCAAACCTTCCCTCTTTTCCTGTCTTATTCACAGTAATGGCAATTACCAGATTATACTCAGGATAAATTGCCAATAACGCCAATCCTCCAACAGCCATCCCTCCGTGGTGAATAACCGCTACTTTTCGCTCTCCATTAAAATACCTTTCCGAGTAATTATGTCGCCAGCCCAAAGCATAGTATTGTTCATTAATGGAATCATTTACCAGTCGTTGGGGTGTTGTAAGCAATTCTGTTGTTTCAGAATTTAAGTACACGGAATCCAGTAGCGCATTCCCAGCCCTTACCAGATCAGAAGGAGTGGAGAGGAATCCACCTCCGGCCCATTTGTTGCTGAGATTTACATCAACCGTTTTTTTAAAGAGATTCCCATCCACATCATACGGAACAGCCTTATTAGGTATAGGTACATCATGCTTATCTGGCCTGGTGTGGATCATTTCCAAGGGCTTAAACACGCCATCCTCCATAAGGTTAAGGAAATCCATGTTTGAGGCCTTCTCCATAGCATAACTTAATGCGGTATAGTTGAAGGAACTATAGGAAAATGCCTCATCGGGACTGAATAACAATTCATCACTTTCAAAGTCAACCAGGCTTTCTTCCACGCTTTCAAATTCCTTATTCCGATAATATTCCCAGACCGGAAAACAAAAACAAGTGCTATAGTTTCTGATTCCCGACTGATGTGAAGCGAGTTGGCGAATGGCGATTCTTGGCTTTTCATTAAAATGGTCTGTGTAGAATTGGATGGAAGAATCCGGATGAATTTTCTGCTCCTGAATCAACTTGCCTAGTCCCAGAGAGGTCAATGCCTTTGAGACACTCCCAATCCGATAGCTTGTGGAGGTATCGGCTGGTACATTATTGATAATATCCTGAAAACCAACAGCATAACTCCACACCATTTTTCCGTGAATTATTGCCGCAATTGATATGGATGGGGAATTACTAACCTTTTGAATGCTATCTATAATACTTTTTGAAGAAGTTATAGCCTCTTTATAATTGATATCTTCAATTCCTTCAAACCTTTGTTCAAAAGTGTTTTTGGGAATAGACTCCCATCCAAAATTCCAATCGACTACAGGCTGAAACAAGCAATAGAGTATCCAGCCCAGTCCAATAAGACCGAGCAAACAACTGATTTTTTTCATGGTCTTAGTTTTTTAGCCGTTCAGATTTGATGAATTCCAATCCTTTGAAGAGAAGGATAATTTCAATAATAGTGGCAGGGATAAGCATCAGATACCCTAGTAAAAAAAGGATGACTATTGCGAAGAAAAATCCTGCAATTATCTCGGTGATACCAGCCATTTTGGCTAGCTGTCCCATTCCATCCTGTAGCCTCATAAGACCAACCCCAAAGACGATACCTACTGCGCCGACACAAATAGATTCACCAGCCCCAAGTGTTAGTAGATTGGTCTCGCTGATAGGATAGAAAATGCTAAAAATGTCGAAAAAGGTAATGATGCCAAAAAGACCAATCATAATGAAACCGGCTATTTTCAAAAGGTAGTTTGAGAAATAATCCCCCAGTTTGATCAGTCCGCACACAAAAAGAGCATAAGATATAAAGTATCCTAATTTAGAAGCTATAAAAAAACCAATAGAATCAACTTCATAGAGGTTCTCAAATCTTTCATATTCAAGAACTGCATCTAAAAATCCTAAAACAAAATAGACAATGCCGGAAATCCAGGCTGCTTGCAGCCATGATTCTGTAGATTGCAGATAGTCGTCTGATCTGGTTACTTCAATGGTGCTCTTAAAGCTTTCAAAATCTGCATCCAAGGCAGAGAGTAATATCTTGACTGTAGAAGTTCGTGGTGTTACTTCACCAGATTCAATGCGCTGAATGGTTCTTACGCTTACATTGCATGCTTCTACCAGCTCTTCTTGCGTTAAGTTCTTTTGTTGACGCAGGTCGGCCAGTCGTTTTCCAAGTTCAGGTTGTTTCATTTTCAGTTTATTTTTTCAGCAATTCTATCTCGAACATAGACTGTTTGCCAAAAAAACTGATTGCAATATACCCGTCATTTACCCGTCATTTATTCTGAATGGTCAGAAAACAAGAAAACCATCCGCCAACTGGCGGATGGTCTCTACTATGATACGTATTAATATGAAGAGGATTCAATCAATACGTACGCTCCACCTTACCTAATCCATATTCCTTTTTAGTGATCTCTTTCGTGTTTCCTTTGAATTGAATTTTACCAGCACCATACACTTTTGCATCCAGAGTATTTGTAACATTTACTTCCATGTTTCCCGTGCCTGTGAGTTTGGCTTCTGCAGACTTAAGGTCAAGTTCGAAAGCTTCGATTTTTCCATATCCTGAAAGAGAGAAATTCGCATTGTCCGCATACCCTTTGAGCGTGATTAATCCACCTCCGGAATTGTCAATAGATAGATTTTTACCTTTGATATCGGCATCTAAACTACCTGATCCTGAAAGGGTTAATGTGAGGTCTTTAGAGGAGATTGAGTTTTCACTAATGATTTTACCACTGCCGTACACATTCAATGCATTCACTTCTTTCATTGAAATGAAGACATCCAGTTTTGGAGCGATCTTAATATCATCGATTTGTTCCCAAACGCTTTTATTCTTTTTATCCCTTTTGATGTTGATATTGAGAACTCCATTTTCGACCTTGAATTCAGAAATATCTAAAATTTCCTTCAATGCCCTGACTTCTATTTTGGTCTCATTGGATTGCTTTAGGTAGACAGTGTATCTGGAGTTTACATTGATTGAATGAAAGTCTTCTATAATTGCAATGGTTTCATTGACCACCTGCGATGATTGCGCATAAGAGAGGGACGGAATGGCAATGAGTAATGTGGCTATCAGTAGATTTTTCATAGTTGTCATTTTTACTAATAAATAGATGCCACCTCCATGCCAATACTCATTATTGCGTCTTAAACACTTTTACAGAATGAGCAACATTCCCAATTTGAGAATCCAAGTGTTTTTCTGAGAATAAAATCTGGAATTAAATGAAGAAAAAAAGTCGTCCCACCACTTCAAATGGTGGGACGACTAAAAGAAAAAAACTACTACAAAAGTTTATGACATATTTACTGAAGCAGCTTCATATTATCCAGGGATCAATAAACATATCCTAATGCTGTTTTATCATCGTTTGTAAAAGGTCGATCGCCTTCCGGGCTTCCGCATGCCAGCATCCAGCTATTGGCACTTGGTCCTGTTGGTGTTCCCGGGATATGGTTGGCACCTACACCGCCATCACCTTCATTGTCTGGTGCACCTCCACAACTATAGCTTCGATCCATATAGTCTGTGTGTCTAAAACCAATGCAGTGACCCATTTCATGTGCGATTGTGGTTGCCAATCCATTGATGTTAGATACATTATCATAATACCCTCTGGTCATTAAGATGGTTCCATATGGATCTCCATTCTCAGGGAATCCCGCTGATCCTAAAATTCCAAACCAGTAATAATACCACGGAGAAGCTTTGATAGTAATATCGGCTTGTCCTGAACTGGAAACCCTGTTAAAAGTAAGATTCAGGCTTTCATCATTGTATCTGTCAATCGCAATATCAGTTGCATCCTTATACTTCTGCGGCATGTTTACAAATACATTGATCGTTCTTGGAGTCCCCGTTACCAGATTATCCGTGTGATAATGTTCTTCCACTGGTAACCCATCGCTAGGGGACATTCTTTCAAGCTGATCAAGTGAGATTTTAATATCACCTTCAATAAAAAGGTTGCCATTATACATTTTCACTTCATCAGCATTAAAGCCTAATGCAGCTACTTTTTCCAATACCTCTTTAGGTACTTCTTCCAATTCTGGTCTTTGTGTTTCATTTTCCTGGCAGGACCATAGCATTGCCAGAGTTAGGGCGAGGATGCCCAACTGGTTTAATCTTCTCATAATATTTAAAATTTGGTTCTTAAGTAGAAATATAAAAAAATATTACAGGAACATGAAACCATTATAGGAAAAAGTGCTACTTGAAAATTCTATGGGATAATTGGTAAGAAGAGTCATTACTGCCATCAGCTATATTTTACTAAAAGGACTGTATAAGGCTTCCCAAATTGACCATAATTGCTAACTTCGAGGTTCGAAAATTGGAGGGGCTGAACCGTTTTGCTTCTCGCTTGTTTCTAATAAAAAACACTCGATTGGATAAATGAAAATATTAGTTTGTATTACGCACGTGCCGGATACTACTTCCCGCATTGCATTCACGGATGGAGACACCAGGTTTGATAAAAATGGGGTTCAGTTCATCATCGGACCATATGATGATTATGCGTTGGCAAGAGCAGTTGAATTGAAAGAACAATCCGGAGGAAGTATCACGGTATTAAATGTTGGAGAGGCGGAAACGGAACCAACTATCCGAAAAGCACTAGCTATTGGAGCTGATGATGCGATTCGAGTTAATGCCTTTCCGGAAGACGCCCTTTTTGTAGCTAAGCAGATAGCTGCTGTAGCAAAAGATGGTGGCTATGATCTTATACTTATGGGACGTGAATCCATTGATTTCAATGGGGGTCAGGTTCACGGCATGGTAGGTGAGCTTTTGGGAATACCATCGGTATCTCCGGTAATGACACTGGATATTAATGGAAGCAATGCGAAAATCTCACGAGAGATTGAAGGTGGTAAAGAATATATGGAGCTACCACTTCCATTTGTAGCAGGATGTCAGGAACCCATTGCTGAATGGAAAATTCCTAATATGCGAGGGATTATGAGTGCGAGAACCAAACCTTTGGAGGTTAAAGATCCAACCGGAGATGCACCTAAAACCAAAGTGAGCAAGTTTGAATTACCTCCTGCAAAAGGAGATGTGAAGTTGATAGATCCTGACAACATGGATGAATTAGTTAACCTATTGAAGAACGAAGCAAAAGTTATATAACATGGCAGCATTAGCATTTGTAGAATTAGACGAAGGAAAAGTAAAAAAATCATCGTTAGAGGCTGTTAGCTATGCTAAAGCTGTAGCTGGTGATGTTACCGCTATTGTTTTTGGTAAAACCGATGACATGGATGAAATCGGTAAAGCTGGGGCCAGCAAGGTATTGAGTGTGACTGATGATAAACTTTCTGCTCCAAACATTATGGCTTATGCGTCAGCTATTGCTGAAGCTATGAACCAAGAAGGTTCTGATCTTTTGGTATTAGCTAAGAGTTCATTAGGTGATCCTGTTTCGGCACGTGTTTCTATTAAGGTAGATGCTTCTTTAGCATCCAATGTGACTGATCTTCCTAATACTTCAGACGGTTATTCAGTTAAGAAGAGCATTTATACAGGAAAAGCTTTTGCTAATACGAACCTTGAAGGTGACAAAAAGATCATCATTATCAAGAAGAATGCAATTGCTATTAAAGAAGATGGTTCTTCACCTGAAGTAGTGGATTTTTCGCCATCAACCAATGATTCAGATTTCACCGTAAAAACTACTAAGGTTGAGAAAGCAGAAGGTGATATTCTATTACCTGAAGCTGATTTAGTTGTTTCCGGTGGAAGAGGGCTTAAGGGGCCCGAAAATTGGGGAATGATTGAGGAATTAGCTAAAGCATTAGGAGCTGCTACAGGTTGTAGCAAACCTGTTTCTGATATGGACTGGAGGCCTCACCACGAGCACGTGGGTCAGACAGGCATAAAAGTTAGTCCTTCATTGTATATTGCTATTGGAATTTCAGGAGCAATTCAACATTTAGCAGGGGTGAACTCTTCTAAATATATTCTTGTCATTAATAAGGATTCGGAAGCTCCGTTTTTCAAGGCTGCAGATTATGGTGTTGTAGGAGATGCCTTTGATGTAGTTCCAAAACTTATTGAAGCAATCAAGAAGGCACAGGGTTAATGGCCGATGATAAAATAAAATTAGAGATATTGGGACTGTCATCCAGTCAGTCCCAATCAGGCTCTTTTGCGCTTGTTCTTGGAGAGTCAGGAGGAAATAGGAGGCTGCCAATCATCATTGGCATGTTTGAAGCCCAGGCAATCGCCATAGAGATTGAGAAGATTGTCCCAAACCGTCCGATGACTCATGATCTTTTTAAGGCCTTTTCCCACAATTTTGATATCTCCGTAAAAGAAGTTTATATCTCAGACCTAAAAGAGGGGGTGTTCTTCGCTCGAATCATTTGCGAACATGAAGGAAAAATTTTTGAAATTGATTCTCGTCCTTCAGATGCAATCGCAATAGGCTTAAGATTCGATGTTGATTTTTTTACAAACGAAAATATCATGACAGAAGCCGGCATTGTTTTAACAGATGAGTATGAGGAAGAAATCGTGCAGAAGGATGTTAAAAAGGCTGAGAAAACCAGCATTGAGGACCTTTCATCCAGCGAGCTTGAAAAGCTATTAAATGACGCGCTGGACAAAGAGGACTATGAAAAAGCAGCTCGTATCAGAGATGTGCTGAATAAGCGAAACTAACATGGAGTACATAAGAGGAATCGCCGGATTAATTGGCTTGGTGGCTATAGCATGGGCGCTTTCCGGCAACCGAAAACGAGTTGATTTTCGACTGGTTGGAATAGGCATTGTGATTCAGGTAGTGATAGGGCTGATGATAGCCAATGTAGAATTCGTCAATCAGCTATTCAGTTTAATGAGTTCCGGATTTGTAAAGTTCCTCAACTTCGGATTAAAGGGGGCAGAATTCCTATATGGTGACCTGGCTAAAAATAGTGATGCGATTCAGGATGCCAATCACAACCTTGGTTTTTTGTTTGTCTTTCAGGCATTGCCTACTGTAATTTTCTTCTCAGCTGTAACTGCCGGGTTGTACTACCTGGGGTTACTTCAAAAGATTGTATACGGTTTTGCCTGGATCATGGCGAAAACAATGCGGTTGTCTGGAGCCGAGAGTTTATCTGCCGCCGGCAATATTTTTCTAGGTCAAACTGAAGCTCCACTTTTAGTGCGTCCTTTTATAGGAAAGATGACCAATTCTGAGCTGAATTGTCTTATGACTGGCGGCATGGCCACAATAGCCGGAAGTGTGCTTGGAGCTTATGTCTCGTTTCTTGGTGGTGGTGACGTAGCGCAGCAGGAGATTTTCGCTACTTATCTGTTGAGCGCATCTATTATGAATGCACCAGCCGCAATTGTGATGGCAAAAATTTTCCTACCCGAAGACCAACCGGAAAAGATTGATGGTAGTCTTAAAGTAAATAAAGAAAATATTGGGGTAAATCTTGTCGATGCTTTGGCAAGGGGAGCCTCGGATGGAGTGAAACTGGCATTGAATATTGCTGGAATGCTTTTGGCCTTTATAGCAGTCATATTTGCATTGAACTGGATTTTGGTAGATGGAATAGGTGAGTTGTTTGGCTTGAATGAATTTGTAATCAGGACGACTAATGGGGCATTTGAAGGCTTCTCACTTCAATATATTCTTGGACAAGTTTTCAGGGTATTTGCATTCATCATGGGAGTGGATTGGGCAGAAACGATCAAAGTAGGTTCCTTATTAGGGCAGAAGACGGTGATAAATGAATTTGTTGCATACCTTAGTTTGGCGGATATGAAGTCTGCAGGATTGCTATCGGAGAAATCAATTATTATTTCTACATATGCTCTTTGTGGATTTGCAAATTTCAGCTCAATTGCAATTCAAATTGGAGGTATTGGCGGGATGGCTCCTAGCCGTCAAGCTGATCTTTCTAGACTTGGCTTGAGAGCGCTTGTTGCAGCCACACTCGCTACTATGATGACAGCTACCATTGCTGGCGCTTTGTTTGGATAAAAATATTTCCTACATGAAAAAATCAACTTTATTCCTATTTGTAGTAAGCTCATTAATCATATCTGGTTGCGGTAAAGATGATGTAACCATGCCATCATTTGAGGAGCAGCTTGCTATTGATGTCAAGATCATTGAAGATTATTTGGATGATAATAATATCGCAACTCAAAAGGATGAATCTGGAATTCACTTTGTCCATACTGAAGATGGGGTTGGAGAAATGCCTGAAGTGGGTGATTTTATTTCATTGAAAATCGTAGGAACTATTCTAGATGGCCCTGTTCATATTCAGGATACAATTGGGTTTACACTGGAACTGGTAAACCCCATAATAGAAGCTCTTCTAATCACTATTCCAAAAATGAAGGAGAAGGGTAAAATGACTGTTTATGCCCCCTCGGTCTACTGTTTCGGATCCATGCAGTCCGGTAATGTACCACCTAATTCAAATTTTATATTTGAAATAGAGTTGCTGTCAATTATTAAAAACGAAGAAGATCAATTAGTTGTTGATGAAAGTATTATTGATGAATATCTTCTTGAAAAGAATATTGAAGCGGAAGTACATCCTTCAGGAATTAGGTACGCCGTAGAAGAAGAAGGAAGTGGAAGTAGCCCTACCTCTCAGGATGATGTACAAGTAAAGTACATTGGCAGGTTGTTAAATGATTATGTTTTTGACTCAAATGAAATAGGTGTGGTGTTTTCCTTACCAAATTTGATTGAAGCTTGGCAAATAATGATCCCTGAAATGAAGGAGGGGGGCAAAATAATTATCTATTCACCATCTAAGTATTGTTATGGAACTGAAGGTACCCAAACCATACCTCCCAATGCAATTTTAGTGTTTGAAATAGAATTAATTTCAATTCGATAAATAAAGCCACCATTGTGGTGGCTTGATACTAATTCAAATCTATATCCACTTCATATCCTTTGACTGATATCTCGATTGGCTTGGTTCCTTTACCATTTTTGGCTTGAACTTCAACTTCTAACTTATCATCGTCCTTGATGTAGCGAGTCACATTTACTTTTGCTTCATCGTAATCAACACTTCCGTATTTTACATCTGCTCTTAAAATAAAAGATACATCTCTGATTTCGATTCGAGAATTAATGTACTTCCCATCAATTGAAATATGTGTGACCGATGAGTTTAATTTGTTAATCTCCAATTCATCTTCATAAGCATTCAAATCCACACTTCCTGTCAAAGAGCCTATCGAATGATTCCCATACTTAGAGTTGAGGCTTTTAAATGTTCCAAGAACCCCGATCTCAGTTTCATCCTCATACGATTGATCAAAAACAATAGATTTTACTTCATCAATATCGAAGTTGCTGTATTTGCTGTTTTCCAGTCTAATTGTGCCGATTTTCTCAGCCTCTATGTCCATTTCATATAGCGTCAACCTCGCATCACCCAACCTTTCATCAATATTAATTTCGCCATATTTAAAGTTTCCATTTAGCTCTTCTATGGCTCCAATTTGAATATCAGATTCATACGAAGTAGCTTCCATTGTTCTCACATTATTTAATTCTAAATCTGAATATTTAGTGTTTATTTCCAATTTGCCTATGTTTCGTGAGTTCAATTTTTGCTCGTAGATTTCCATGGTTGCATTTTCAATACTTTCGATGGTTGCCGATCCATATTTCAGGTTCATTTTGGCTGTTTTTATATTGCCAGCTACTAAATCTCCTGAGTATTGCGTGAAATCAACATCACCGAAATTCCCAATGAGTTTGACATCTTCATAAGAATTTCTAATCGTGTAGGGGCTGGAAGCAGGGGCTTTGATTTTATATATAAGCTGAGCATCGTCATAATCGCCCAGGTTAATCTCCATTACAAGTCCAAAAAAGGACTTTTTTATTCCTCGGTTGGGAAAATCAAGATCTGAATTGATTGAAACCTGACTACCAGTGTAGTTGATATTTTTTTTAACCAACTCTTCGAACTGATCCAAAAACTCCTGGATTTTATCAGTCATTTTTCCGTCGTAGCGCACGGAAGCTTCTATTTCTACTGAATTTTTATCCCATGTTTCAACTATGAGTTCAGTGTATTTGGCCTGAATATCTATTCTGTCGGATGAAGATATTGACAAGGTAACCTTTGTACTCCTTGTTTCTCCATCATTTTTGGCCTGTACCCATAATGTTATACTACAGGCTAATGCTATTAGTATTAGTTTCTTCATTTTCTTTAAATTTATTAGTCCTTTTTATTTCCAGTTCCAGCTTTTTCAGCAGTCTGATCTTCTTTTCATAATAGTCCATCAAGACTCCTACAAGCTGTGCTTTATTGATTTTACCAATGTCTTGCCGATACATTAGATTGATTTGGTCAAGTGTTTCTAACTCTTCGAATATCCAAACAAAGTCTTGTTGTGACTTCACCTGCTTCAAAGGAATTGATGCCTCCAGGTGGCTGATCTCTGTGAGATAGTTTTTTTCAATTGCCTTGTACTCTTCTGATATATCTCCAAGAGTGGCAAGTTCTTCTACCTTATTTTGTAAAGTGATATTATGAATCAGCAATCCAATGGATGTAGATATGAACAGAACTGCTGCAGCTTTCCACCATTGCATGGTTGATCTCTGCTCAGGCTTCCACTGTTTTTTTATACCATCCCACAATTCGGCGGGTGGTGATTCAATATCTAGTTGATCTTTCTTTTTCTTTATAATCTCTTCAATATTCATAATGATGTTGAAGTTTAGTTTTCAATAATTGCTTTGCATGCCTGAATTGAGTCTTGGATGTTGATTCAGTAATTCCAAGCTGCTCAGCGATTTCTCTATGCTTATAACCTTCCAGTAGATGAAGGCATAATACTGTTCGGCATCCATCCGGTAGCTCTTTTATCGCATTATGCAGTGTTTTATTATCAACCAGCTTTTCATCTAACTCTTCAGATTTAAGATCTTGTTGATCCTGGATATCTTCAAAATAGATTTTCCTTTTTCGAACGTACTCCAAACCTATATTCACCACAATACGTTTAAGCCACCCTGCAAAAGCCATTGGATCTTCCAAATCTCCAATTTTTCTAAAGGCCCTGACAAATGCTTCCTGAAGTAAATCTTTGGCTACATCATTATCATTGGTCATCCTTGTGAGTGTACTATACATAGCTTTAGCATAACTGTTATATAGGTTGAAAGCCGCCAACTCGTTTCCCTTCTTTAGTTGTTTAATCCAGACTATTTGTGTTTCGGTCACAGGCTATTGGCGTTTTCTATGGGTAGGATGATATAAAGTCCAAAAGGTTGTATGAAGATAAAAGTTTAGGCATAAAAAAACCCTGAGCTACTGACTCAGGGTTTTTTAGATTTTAAGCTTTAACTATTTATAGCTTTCGTTTTGCTTTGGAGCACCAGCCATGATATCATCACTGGCAAACTCCTCAAACTTCTTGAAGTTCTCTACAAATCGAGAGGCCAGATCGTTAGCTTTCTTATAGAAGCCCTGATCATTTTTCCATGTTTCTCTCGGACTCAGGATCGCATTTGGTACACCCGGACATGTCGTTGGAATCTCCGCACCGAAAATAGAGTGCGTTCTATATCCAACATTGTCAAGTTGACCGTTCAATGCTGCTGTGATCATAGCTCGGGTATACTTCAGGCTGATTCTGTTCCCCACACCATAAGGACCGCCTGTCCATCCGGTGTTTATCAGCCATACGTTTACTTCATGTTTGTCCATTTTAGCACCTAACATTTCAGCATATTTGGTAGGATGAAGTGGTAGGAATGGAGCTCCAAAACATGCTGAGAATACCGGTTCCGGCTCAGTTACTCCAGCTTCCGTCCCAGCAACTTTAGATGTATATCCGGAAATGAAGTGATACATCGCCTGGCCTTTGTTCAATCGCTGAATAGGAGGGATTACACCAAAAGCGTCACAGGTAAGGAAGAAAATATTTTTAGGAATGCCACCAATAGAAGGCTCCATCGCATTTCTGATGTGGTGGATAGGGTAGGAAGCTCGTGTGTTTTCAGTAACAGACGAGTTTTCATAATCCACCTCTCTCGATCCTTCTTTGAATCGAGTGTTTTCAAGGATTGCACCATACTGAATAGCCTTGTAGATATCTGGTTCTTTCTCCTCGGTCAGATCAATCACTTTAGCGTAGCATCCACCTTCAAAGTTGAATACGTTTTTCTCAGTCCAGCCGTGCTCATCATCTCCAATTAACAATCTATTAGGATCTGCAGAAAGGGTTGTTTTACCTGTTCCGGAGAGTCCGAAGAAGATGGCTGTATCTTTTTGCTCTATCCCCATGTTAGCTGAGCAATGCATACTCAGTACTCCTTGCTCGTGGGGAAGCATGTAGTTTAGAACAGAGAATATACCTTTTTTCATCTCACCTGAATAAGCGGTTCCTCCAATTAGGATCATGCGCTTGGTGAAATTGATAATGGCGAAATTTGACTGACGTGTACCATCTGTTTCAGGATCGGCCTGAAATTCAGGAACACACAGAATAGTGAAATTTGGATCGAAATCCTTGATCTTATATTCATCAGGGCGCAAGAACATGTTGTAGGCAAACAGGTTGTGCCATGCCATGGTATTGATGACACGCACTCTTAATCTGTGAGTCTTATCAGCGCCAGCATACGCTTCTCGCACATATACTTTTTTATCCTCGATGAACTTTACCATCTTATTGTAAAGCTTGTCGAAGTTATCTTCTGAAAAAGGAATGTTGATATTGCCCCACCAAACGGAATCTTTGGTGTTTGCATCTTCTACCACGAATCGATCTTTTGGAGACCGTCCGGTGAATTTACCCGTATCACACATCAAAGCACCAGTAGAGGTAAGTACACCTTCACCGCGCTTCAGTGTTTCCTCAATAAGTTCTGATTGGCTCAGATTCCAATGTGCTTCTTTTACCTTAATGCCTAAGTTTGAAAGATCGCTTTTGCTGGATTTTACGCCGTATTCTTGCATTTTTTAATGGGGTGTTGATAAATAATAAAATCCCGAACTGATCGGGACTCAAACGTTTGCGCGAAGTTACTTGATGTCAGTCTTTCTCGAAAAAAGGATTGACAATTTCTTTTTTATACTTTTCAATTAGCTAGCCAATATTCCCTTGCCGATAAGGTACGAATCGAACTTGGGAATCTCATGATCTAATATTGGGATGTCCAAGTCTCCAGCTTTTTCAATAGCCTTCACAAGGGCATACGGTTTTAGAAAGGTCAGGGCATAGTAAGCAATAAAATGGTTAAGACGAAAGCATTATGGAATGCGCTGTGCGAGCCGGCAAGGGAATCTCTAGCTTCGTTCCTATTAAATGCCTAAGTCTCCAGTTTTTTCAAAAGCCTTCGCAAGGGTATAGGGTTCAGTTAATCTTCTTTTTCAAAGAAAGGATCAACCACCTCTTTTGGTGTTGGCTTGGTTAATAAGCTTACAATCACCAAAGCAAGTATAGAAGTTATTAATGCCGGAATAGCGATCATCTTTGAATCATAGATAAATGAAAACCATCCAAGATCCAATGGATTTGCCGCCGTGGATCGGGTAAAGACTTCAATGAGGATGACGGATAGCATTCCGGCTAAAATCGATGCAATTCCTCCTTGTTTTGTCACTCGCTTCCAGAAGAAGGTTGCTAACAATGGAGGTGCCAATGCCGCACCAATCATGGTGTAAGAAATAAATGCCATCGACAAAATCTCTTCGAACTGTGTCATGATCAAATAGGCAATGAAGCCAAGTATGACGATCGCACTTCGCTGAATAATCAGTTTTGTTTTGTCCGATGCGTTTTTAATGTAATATTTCTCAAGAATGTCTCTAGAGAAATTAGTTGAGGTGACCATTAGGAATGTGTTTCCTGTAGATAAAATAATAGCAGCCCCGCCTGCAAAAAGTAGTGATCCTACAAAAGCAGGAAGTTTCTCGAAACCAATCCGTAAAATAATCTCTTCCGACATGGGCGCATTCACGCTTCCGTCTGGCATAAAGAACCTTGGGTCGTGTGCATATATAGCAAAGCCTACAACAGCTAAAAGACACATCAGGAATTCAATTCCCACAACACCAATAAACATTCCCATCACTGCCTTTTTTGCAGATTTTGCATCTTTCGCTGAAGAAAATTTTTGATATACGCTGCTCTCACTCAAAAGCAAGATTAATGTAGGAAGCATAATCCCGACATACCACATTGGTTCATGTCCTTCAGTAATAGAAAGGTGATTTGGACTTACTTCGTTAATAGTATCAATGACATTACCCCAACCACCAAAACCACTAATCGCAAATGGCACGGCCAGGATAATGGCAGTAATCATGATGATCCCGTTGAAAATATCAATGGAAACGATGGACACCATTCCAGCAAGGGCAGTGAATGCTATTATAATGATAAAAGTGATGAATGTACCTTGCTCAACGGAAATAGCTCCTTCTGTCAAAATGGATAGAAACCTTCCTCCACCTTTAAATTGATACCCCGCAATAATGAGATAAGCAACGATGATGGTGATGGTACCTAAAAGGCGGGCAAGAGGAGAGTACCGTTTTTCAAGAATATCGGTAAGTGTGTATTGCGAAATTCTACGAACTCTTGCCGCTATAAAGTAAACAGCCAAAATACCGATCCAGGCACCTAATGAAAACCAAAGCTCTGAGAATCCAACCTGAAAAGTCAAGCCTGCAGTACCAAATAAACTACCTGAGCCTATCCAGGTGGTAACCAGAGTACCAACTAGTAGATAGACAGGAACATTTCTGCCTGCTACAACAAAGTCTTCTTCATTCTTTATACCCCTGCTTTTGTAGATGATGATTCCTGCTAAAAGGAGGATGTAGCCAATGGTTACTATTAAATAGGTCATGTTGCTTATTTAAAATAAGCCGCCAATTTAATCATTATGTACTTCTTGGATAACCTCTTTTATAATCTTAATAAATTTCTCAGGAGAATCGAGTGAAGCATAATGTCCGCAGTTATCTATTTCGAATATTTTATTGATTCCTTTTAACTTTCGGATGTAACCTATGTTAGGGGTGGGGTCTTGTTTTCCATGTATTACATAGACAGGGATAGTTAATTTCTCTAGTATTTTCACCTCGTCCATTAGTTCTCCATCAGCGATTGATTTTGCAAGCACTTCTCTGAATTTCGGATCTGTTTTTTTGAAATCATTGACCAATAGTTTAACAATTGAATTATCTACGCAAAGTGATTCAATGCTACTTTTTATTGATTCGAACGTGGGATGTGCATCAAGGAAGGTTCCTAATACTTCCGTAGGCATAAATGCTTCTTCAATATTCAACGGTCTTTTTAATGGAGGCGAAGCAAACAAAACAAGCCCAGTACAATTTTTAAGTGACGGTGCAACTTCAAGGGCAATATGACCACCCAACGAGTTTCCAATTAGGATAAACGGTTTGTCTTGTGGAATATGTCGAATGGCAAATGCCCGAAGTTCATTCAGGCTATAATCACTCTCCGGATTACTGTAGAAATTCCCACTATGACCAGGAAATGTAATAGTGTGAACATCATCAAATGCACCTCTCAGATCATTAAAAACTGCTGATGATGACGAATTTCCATGTAGGCAGACTAATTTCATAGGCGAAAACTGGTTTAGTATTAGCTAAAATTTAATTAAATTGAGATAGATCAACGCACGAAATCAAAAAATGGACATTTCACATTTGATTTCAAGATTCTCGCAAGAGCCAACCGATAGCTACCTGAGCCCACAGTCTCTGGATAAAAAGCCTGAATATGAGATAAGGGAGAAGTCCATTATTTGTCTGACCAAACAAAATTTATTTGGATATGCACCTTCAGAAATAAAGTGTATTTCGCAGCTGTATGAGGTGATCCATCCCGAAGATCGGGAAATGGTCATCCGTTTTTCCAAAGCATCTATTGATTACTTTAATAGTGGCAATCTGAAACCGGGCCGGTCTCAAACAAAAATTGTATTTCGTGTCATTGGTAAGAATCGCAAATTGTACTACTACTTAAGGCATGCTGTTATAAGTGGTATTAAAGATAATGCTGTAGCATCTAATTATACCTATCTAAGTGACGTGAGCTGGCTGAAACCGAAGGTTGGCTCCTGGCAGTTGAAAGGACCAGGAGCAGAGCATTTTAGGTTTCACCCTTCAAGTGAAACTGGGCAGGAATTTATTTTTACAAAACGTGAAATTGAAATCCTAAGAATGTTGGCCCGTGGATTTTATTCGAAAGATATTGCTCAAGGCCTTAAACTTTCCAAGCACACTGTAGATACGCATCGAAGGAATATGATACGTAAGGCCAAAGTGGCCAATACCGCAGAGTTATTATCATTAGCATGGGATATGAATCTAAAAATATAAGCCGGATCGATACGGAATATCTCTTCCAGATTGAAGCACCAAAAAAAGAGACCATTCGTAATTTTTGGGACTCTGAAGTCAATCGGCCATCAGATGAAGTGGGAGAAGGCATTTTTTTGACACAGGATAAATCTATCCTGGCAGGATACCCGGCTTCTGATTTTCGCTCAGTAGATGACATATATTCATTAATTCATCCTGATGATGTAGATAAAGTGGTTAATTTCTCCGTACGAGGTTTGGAATTTATCAACAATAATATGGGAAAGCCACTGACATATAAATCACAGATTGTTTTTAGCATCAGAGCAAAAGGAGGAAACTATAAAACCTTTTTAAGAAAATGCTTTATAAATGGGGTGAACGGTTGTAAAGCAACCCGAAATGAAGGATACCTAAAAGATATTTCCTGGATGTCCGGTGTGAAAAGTGGTTCGTGGAAGCTGGATGGAGAGGGTACAGAATTTGTTGATTTCAAATTCACGAAAGCAGGAAAATTCTCCAAAATATTAACAACTCGGGAAATTGTGATATTGAGACTTCTTGCCCGAAACTTTCACTCCAGGGATATTACGGAAGCCCTCAAAATCTTCCATCATACTGGAGATATGCATAAAAAAAATACGCTGAATAAAGCAGAAGCCACAAGTACAGCATAGTAATTAATATGGCTAAGGATTTTAATTTATGAAACCGATTAGTAGTAAGCTCGACCAAATTTTTTCTGAAACTCCACAACCTGACGAAATTCATCATAACTTTTTTGATAGAAGGAATATTGGCCCAGCTTATGAAGCTGGTAAAGATTTCTTTAAGATTAATTCCAAGCAAAGCATCGGAGGCTTTAGCTGTAGTGAATTCAGTTCACTGGACGATATTTACGAATTAATTCACCCTCAAGACCTTTCCTTTGTTATCGATTACGCGGTTAAGGCAGTGGAGTTTGCTAATACACAAATGGATAACGTCCTAAGCTGCAATGGTCAATTGATATTCCGGATTGTAGGAAAGGATAGACGAGAATATACGGTATGTCGAAAATCGTTTGTCAGTGGAGCTATTAATAATAAGATAACTAGAAATGTTTCATTTTATTCCGATGTAACCTGGATGAGGGCAAGCCCAAAAAGTTGGTGCCTAATGGGGGATAATTCTCAATATTTTGATCTTAAGTTTCAGGAGGTAGAGTTATTTAAAGATATATTTTCGACACGTGAAGTAGAAGTTTTAAGGTTATTAGCTAGAGGTTTTCACTCTCGTGATATTGCTGAAGCACTTAAGATTTCCCGCCATACAGTGGATACACATCGAAAAAATATGCTTCGAAAGGTTGATGTCGCTAATACCCCGGAGTTACTTACATTGTCGCGAGATATGAATCTTATATAAGCGAATCTTAATTTAAACTCAATACCCAATAAGGGTTATTTCGCTAAAAAACAATACCCAATATTGGGTATTGACCAGCAGATTTTGATGTTTTTCTTTTACAGTCATTGATTTTGTGTAATTCATTTTCTCACATTCTAGTCAAGCTGTCATGAAAAATTATCATTTATTTACTTTGACCATTATTGCACTATTTATTGCAGGTTGTTTTTTTGAGGATGAGTCCAATAACGAATTAGATGCTCGGTTCTCAGCTGACAAAACGATTGTAGACATTGGGGAACAGGTTCAGTTTACCGATGAATCCACAGGCAATCCTTCTACATGGCAATGGGAGTTTCCCGGAGGCACCCCGGAAACATCTACAGAGCAGAATCCTATCGTAACATATTCAGAGGAAGGTTTTAAATCAATTACGCTTACTGTTTCTAATGGGACTGAAACTGATATAGTGGAAAAATTGGATTACATAGAGGTGGATTCAGACCCAATTGTTATAGATGACTTTGTAGCCGAATTTGAAGTGGATAAAAATGTTGTTGAAGTTGGAGAGGCAGTTCAATTCACAGATGTGACTGAAGGAGCGGCTACATGGGAGTGGGAATTTCCCGGAGGAGATCCGGAAGTCTCAACGGAACAAAATCCAATTGTCACTTACTCAACCACCGGCTTCAAGACTGTTATTTTAGCTGTCACTGATGGTGAGAGTAGGACTAGTGTCAGTGAGAAGGAAGACTTTATTGAAGTAATTACCCCACAACTAACTGAGAGTGAGATTATTGAGAAGTATGATCAGGCTTTGATAGACTTGAAGCAATTCATTCAATATACTTATCTGTTTGATGCCGTGCTCACAAATCAATACCAGTTGGGCGGTGATTGGTCTGATATTTACGATCATTCATATTCTCCATCCAGCGCAAAAGTGGAGAAGCTTTGGAATGATGGTTTCCAAATATTGGATGATATCGCATTGATGTATTTGAATCTTTCAAATATTTCAGATCAAAACCTAATGGAACTGTACGGAAGCAGATTGAAAGTGGTGGACTCGTATGTTAGACATATTTTATTGAACTATTTCGGATACATTCCTTTTTACGGACCTGGGAAAACGGATGAACTCAGTTGGAGAGTGGCTGTCTTGGCAACTATTGAGGATACAGATCTTTTTATATACGATATTTCGGGACAGGCAAACAGTTTACCGAAATTTGATGATGGCTATGTCGAATATGGCTCTGATGTGACATTCACAGACGTGTTCCTTCAAGCTTTTAGAATGCGATTTGGTCTGACATCTATAAGCGGTTTAACGCTGAGAGATCCTTTTGATATAGAAGCCGATTTTGAAGACATAGCGTTAAATCATGTTTTTATTGAGAGTCCTTATGATGAAATTTTTGATAATGCATGGAGACGTGAAAACATTTTGGGTTTTGCAGCTGACGGGGATGCAGAATTCAGTAGTTTTTTCAACATAGGCGATTATGTGCCGATTATTCGAGCAACAGAACCCACACTTATTTATTTAGAGACCTATTTGAGGCAAAGAAATCCAGATGAGATTATTGGTGATGAGGCTGATGAAATAAATGATTTTGAAGCCATTTATAATGAATTAGCCACTAAACATGGATACGAAGGCTTGCCAACAACTACAAGTGAAGAAATTCTGGATATTTTATTTGAGGTTTGGATAGAAGATTTCAGGTATGAGGGAAGAGCATTTCAAGTGATGAAGCGCTTTGACAAAGCCAGAGAAATGCTTGATATAGAAGATTACCAACAACTGCTTCCAATTCCGCAATCTGCGATTGATGCTAATGTAAATATCGAACAGAATCAGGGGTATTAACAGATATTTATTTGATAATCATAAGTCTAACTTAATGAGTTCAAGCTATAGAGCTAACTAAAAAATAGAAAAACCCTCCGAATAGGAGGGTTCTCGCCCATAGCTAACTGATCCTATCATGAAGGGCAGTCAGTATCATTGTATGTTTCGTCCCAGCAGTGATAAGCAGTGTCTTCAAAGTGAGCTTCGCTTTTTACCCGTCCTTCACCTGTTGGTTTGTTCCAATCTACTTCAATGGTATTGGAAGCATTTGTGTCTACAATAGTCACGCTTCTATTGAAGTCGGCATTTGTATTTGCAGTATAGGTGATGCTGCTCTCAAAGAAGTTTCCTTCTTTTTCCACATTGAAAGTTGAGGTGGCCACACCTGTCGCTTCAACATCGCTCCATGTAACAGATAACCATGCTGAAGGACTTTCAGGGCTTTCATAAAGTGTCCATGATCCGGCATCTGCGTGCAGGTTTGATTTACCTTCAAACCATACAAAATCTTCGAATGATCCGGCCAAAGAAATGTATCCTGTCCAATCTACATCTGAACCATCAACGTCAGCTGTTAGTCGTACATTGTATGAGCCTTTGCCGGCCACATTGATATCATACTCCCAAATCCAAAGCTCTGTTTCCGTATTGTAAGTTGCATCCTGATTCAAGCCTATTTTAAATGCTGTTACAGGCACAACCAGGTTAGAATATAAAATGGCTGAGTATACTCCAACGCTTGTTGCAGCGTAGGCCCAGTTGTTTACTGCTGCAAGTCTGCCTCCATCTTCTTCAAAGTTCTCAAAGTTTGGTGCCATACTGGACTCTGGAGGCATATTAGGTTGCGGATCTTGAGCAGGCCCATCATCATCCGAGCATGACCAAAGTAGTGTCATCGGGATTAATGCGATTGCTAGTATCTTTTTCATGTTGATTTTGTTTTTTTTTGATTCGATGCTATGAGAGCAACCGACATGCCAATACAGAGAAAGTGCATTTGGCGCTCTTGAATAAGGTTTTTACTTAGTTTCTTTTTCTCAAAATGAAAAGGATGGTTCGGATTTGAGAGGATTGCGGTTTGGGCATCCTCGTTATAGATGAGGCGAGATGGATTGTAAGCCAGTTGGTGACAACACCAACCGTGGCAGAGTAGTTAAGAAGGATAGCATTTGGATGTGCTTCAAAACCTTACTAATGGATTTGATCAGCCAACTGGCTGACTGTTCCTAATTTCTACCTGAAGTTTGTCCAAATAATCTGTTAGGGGATTGAATCACTAGTTAGGTTTAAAGACCTGGCCTGTTAGTTAAAGTTCCCCTATCAGTATCCTTTAGTTAAACATGATTTTAGGATATTAAACTATATCCTAATCTTGAAATAATTCAACGGGGTGAATCTAAAG
>NZ_JAVJTR010000004.1:0-5287 GCF_040220215.1 Ekhidna sp. | reverse complement strand
TTTCTGACTTGGCTGAGGGATCGTACATACTGGAAGTTATGATTGATGACCAACGAGTTTTAAAGCGCATAATAAAGGCAAACTAAGGCAGCATTAGCTTAGGCTTGTGCAAGGCGATCTCCTAGGGAGGTCGCTTTTTTTATGAATATTGAATTATTTATTTAGCAGTCAACTAAAAGAAGAGCCTCAATTACTTTCTACTGCTTATTTTTATCAATCAATAAAACCATGAAAGATATAGCGCTGGTTTTTATTTTCATTTGGATTTGCAGTCTTTCCTATACCAAGGCTCAATTACCTGACTCAATTCAATTAGCATTAGTTGACATACAATCATCTGAGGCAAAAATTCAGCATCTGTTTAGCATCTCTCAAAATATATTTAGATCCAATCCAGACTTAAACATAGTTGTATTAACAGAGGCATTAAGAATAGCCCATTCTACTAAAAATGAGGAAGCTATTATTGATGCACAAGTAAAAATAGGAATCTATTTTATCTATAGAGATAATCTGGATTCTGCACGCAAATTATTTCTAAATGCACTTGAAATTTCCAAAAGAAATAAGGATTCAACTCGGATGGCCACAGCTTACAGTGAGATTGGCATTACGTATTACAATGAGTCAAATGATCAGCAAGCACTAAGTAATTATATCGCGTCGTTTCGAATTCTTGAGAAATTGAATGACACAATCCGATTAGGCGCTATTACCAATAATCTGGGCAGTGTCTATCAATACTTAGGTGAGTACGAAAAATCAATAGAGTTTTTCAAGAAAGCTATTCATTATAAAATACAACTTAGGGATTCTGCACGTATGGCGTCTTCTTATCATAATATGGCTATGTCTTTCCATGATCTGGACTTGATTGATTCTTCCTATTATTATTTGAAAAGAGCAGAGGTGCTTAGAAGGAAATTCAATGACGTAAGAGGTTTGTCGAAATCGTATGCTACGTTGGCAACTCATTTCATTGATCTTAATCTCCTAGATTCGGCGCTTACTTATATAAATAAGTCAATTGATATCGATAGGAAAATGGGTGACAACATAGCACTTGCAACCGATTTAGTTAGTCGTTCTGAAGTACATTTTAAGATGAAAAAATTTGTCTTGGCTATTCAGGACGCCTCAGAAGGACTTGGATTCACATCAGATGTTAGGACAAAAAAAGATGCATTGCGAATATTGGGGGATTCATATGAAGAAACCTTGGACTTTAGAAAATCTGCAAATTATCGAAAACAATACGCGATACTAGCGGATTCGTTGTTTCAAGCCGATAAACGAGCTTCTTTGCAAGAGTTGCAAGTGCAATTTGATACTGAACTCAAGGATGCAGAAATCAGCGAATTAGCTGCCCAAAACGAAATCCAGGCGTTACAGTCTGAAAAGGATCAGCAAGCTAAATTGCTGCTGGTTATTGCAGCAATTTCACTGATCGTAACCGTGGGACTTTTGTATATCAGATTCAGAGCGAAGACCCGAACCAATGAATTGTTGGATGCCAAAAATCAAGAATTGGCCAACCTAAACCGTACCAAAGATCGTTTGTTTTCTATCATTTCACATGACTTGAAAAGTCCACTTTCCTCTTTTCACACGATCACATCCAGTTTGACGTCCGATTGGGACAGATTAGAAAAGGAGCAACTGAAATCATTCATTGAGTCGCTCAGAGACAGCTCGGCAACTGTTCGAGACATGATGGATAATTTGCTCAAGTGGGCATTGACCCAAACCAATCAACTGAGCTATCAACCGACTTCTGTGTCACCTAGTCAAGTGATTATGGAAGTTCTAAGCCAGTTGGATGCTTCAGCTTCCCTGAAGAAAATCACGTTCAATAAGGACATAACGAGCGAGTCGGCCATCACCGCTGACAAACAATTTCTGGAAATCGTCATTCGAAACCTTCTAAGCAATGCGGTAAAATTTTCCAAGATGGAAGCTCAGGTGTCCATACTGGTTCAGGAAAATGAGCGGCATCTTGTTATCCAAATTCAGGACAATGGAGTTGGTATGGATCAGGCGGAAGTTGATCGGCTATTTGCGGGTGAGATTGTAGCGCATGACATTCAGAATTCATCGGAGAAGGGAACCGGACTGGGCCTTAGTTTGTGTCGGGAACTAATGCTGAAAATGGGCGCCACTTTATTGGTGAATAGTGAATTGGAAAAGGGAACTACCTTTCAGCTGGAATTTGCCAAAGCTGCATGAGTCAACACACGCTTTTTATTATAGATGATCACAAAATAGTTCGAGATGGACTGAAGGCCATGCTGCTTGGCCGGCCGGATATTTCAGTAATTGGCGAGGCGTCTTCTGGTAAGGAAGCCATTGAAAAACTGTCGCAAGAAGCACCATCTATCATTTTTGTTGACCTGAAACTACCTGATGCAAATGGGAGTGTTCTGGCGGGGGAAATTCTGAAAATTCACCCAAATTCGAAATGTGCCATACTTACGGCGGACCCCAATCCCACGGATTTGAAGCGAGCGCAAGAAGTGGGCGTGCTGGCTTTTTTGACCAAAGACATGGTGGCCGATGAATACTTTAGGGCATTGGACAACCTGATAGATGGTAAGAGGTATATCTCCACGGTTTTTTCAGAAATTTTGATCAACTCGGACACCCAGTACACCCCTCGTGAAATTGAAGTTTTGCGAGGTTTCTCTGATGGTCTTTCCTATAAGGAAATAGGCGCACGATTAGATATGAGCCCAAGAACCGTAGAAACTCACAAGAATCATTTATTGGAGAAAATGCAGGTCAAGAGCATTGTTGAAATGGTCCGAAAAGGCATTCGCGATGGGCTGATTGAAGCCTAGTCATCCGTAATATTCCGTACCCGAAAACGGAGAATTCCCGATTGATGTTGGTGGTGGCTATTTAGAATTTTAAGGTTCTAAATAATAGCTGCCATGAAAAATCATAGAATTCTTATTAGCACTCTTTTACTGATGGCTACTGCAACGGCCATTGCACAGACGTTTAGCCTCGTAAGTAAAACACCCGCCACAAATTCTGAAAAACCAACCAATCTATCGTTTACCATGACCTACGATAGAGGGATCATTAAAAACAACGGGTATTTGGAATTGAGAAAATTCAGTACCGATGAGCTCATCGGTTCTTTTTCTGTAAACTCTGTAGTAAGTCCGTTCATTTTTAGTATTTCTGGTAACACGGCTACTCTTGCGACGATAAATCCAACGGATAGTCCAGGGGACATTATCCTTCAGCCAAATACTCAATACTATGTGACCATGCCTCAAGGGATGTTCAGAGATGCTTCAAACAATCAATCCGCCTCCATAGTCAAAGGTGGTTGGACGTTTACTACTCGTTCGAATAATGGAGTGGGGCCAATCATTACAAGTATAACTCCAGGCAATGGAGCAGCGGATGTAGCTCTTGATGAACAGGTCACAGTCAATTTTAGTGAGCCCATTACTGTGGATTATTCGCCTGGTTTTTCGGCTGAAACCGGTTCGCATTTTGTAGGTCTCCAGCATGTATTTACCAGCGCCGACAGAATGAGCATACGGTTGGCCCATTCTCAAACGGACTTTCAAAAAGGCCAGGTTTATTCCATTTTGAAAGGCGCTAATTTGATTTACGATGATGACGGCAATGCACTTCCGGTCATCACCGATCCTGACTATCACACATTTACAACATATTTTCCACTTTCGATAGATAGTTCCAATCCAGTCAATGGTGCCACGGGTAGTTCTACTGACGGGCAGTACAGTCTTACTTTTAACAATACCCTGGACGCGCCTTCAAATCCAAGCGCTAAAATCTCCCTATATAGATATGACAATGATCAATTCGTTACTTACGGCTCATTCTCAAGGTCAGGTAAAACACTAACAATCAATTTTGGCACATTAGATGCCTTCACCCATTATTATGCTTCTGTGCAATCAGGTGCAATCACGGACGTTTTTAATCAGGGTTTCAGTATTGGGGGCAAAAGTACATGGCATTTCACTACAGGTTCTGTACCAGTCTTTCCGCCTACTGAAATTGCTTTATCTGGAAATGTACTCAATGAAAATAGAAATATAGATCAGCAAATCGGAACATTCAGTAGCACCGATGTGGATGATGTCAATTTTACCTATTCATTGGTAGCTGGCAGTGGAGATGTAGATAATAGTTTTTTCCAAATCACTCAAAATAGATTGTACACTATTGCTCCGTTGGATTATGAAGCGAAGGCCATCAGAAAAATTAGGGTGCGTACTACCGATCCTGATGGAAATTTTTTCGAGAAGTCATTTGATATAGTCGTTCAGGATGTACCCGAAATTGTAAGCTTAACTCCAGCCAATGGAACTACCAACGTTTCGTTGACCCCAGATCTTATTATTCAATTGGATCAGGCGGTGACTTTGGAGGGGAGTGGGGCATTTAGAATCATGAGAACCGCAACCGACGTGCAACATGGTACAAATTATGACTTGGGTACGTCGGATGTAACCCTTGATGGAAATATATTAACACTAAATAATGCGAGTTTAGCAGCAAATACTGGTTATTACATTACAGCCGCAAGTATCGGTGCAGGCGACTTAGTGGGAACCAATGGAAATGCACTGGCTGGATGGTTCGCAAAAGACTACTGGAGTTTTACGACAGGAGCGGCAGCAAACTCAGCCCCTACAAACATTTCTCTCAGCGCGTCATCAATCAACGAAAACAATGTCGTCAATGCAGTAATTGGTAACCTATCCACAATAGACGCCAATGCAGGGGACAGCCATACCTACAGTTTAGTTTCAGGAACTGGGAGTACAGACAATGCAAGCTTTAATATCTCTGGGAATCAACTTCGGGCCAGTGTAGTTTTTGATTTTGAAAGCAAGAACAGCTACAGTATCAGAGTGCGAACTAATGATGGTCAAGCAACATTTGAGAAGGTGTTTACCATTACTATTCTTGATGTGGCGGACACGGATGTGACTCCACCAACTGTGTTGAGCTTTAGTCCGTTAGATGATGCCACTAATGTGCCAGTCAATACCACTTTTGTTGCCACCTTCAATGAAAACCTTATGCTACAATCAGGAGTCAGCGTGGTGTCATTAGCAATAGACGGGGTTAATCAAACTAGTTATACATCAGTTAGTCCCGAATTGAATTTGAATGGTAATGTGCTTACACTTAACCCAAGCAGTGATCTTTTGAACGATACCAATTACAATATTTATTTGGGAAGCGGCATCAAAGACCTGGCAGGTAATTCTATAAACTCATCACTAAATACAGC
>NZ_JAVJTR010000003.1:0-3189 GCF_040220215.1 Ekhidna sp. | reverse complement strand
TGGTACTGATGGTATCGGTATTTACCGGTTGCGGAAGCAAGTCTGCTGATAACACGGAAGAAGCTTCTCATGAACATAAAGAAGGTGAAGAAGGACATGAGGACGAAGGACACGAAGAAGAAGGAATGGCCGAGCTTCACCTTTCGGACCTCAAATTTAAAAGTCTGGGGATAAAGATTGATGCGCTACCCACTCGCGCACTATCGGACGTAGTAGAGGCCAACGGTCAGCTAGAAGTACCTCCACAGCATGAGGCTACCGTTACCGCTATTCTGGGGGCCAATGTGACTTCCATCAAAGTGATAGAGGGAGACAAGGTAAGAAAAGGTCAGATATTGGCCTACCTGGCTCACCCCAATCTGAGCAGTATTCAATCCAACTATGTAAGGGCATATAGCCAGTTACAATACCTGGAGAAAGAACACGCACGTCAAAAAAAGCTCTATGAAGAAAATGTGGGCTCGGGAAAGACCTATCAGCAAACCTTAGCTGACTATCAAACCACAAAAGGTGAAGCAAAAGGCTATGAAGCCCAGCTCAAACAACTCAGTTTGAATGTAGAGAAGATACGGCAGGGAGAAATATATGAGCAAGTGCCTGTGGTTAGCCCTATAAGTGGCTACATAGAAAAAGTAGAAGTTCAGTTAGGGCAGTTCGTAGATCCTCAGACCGTAATGTTTAGGGTTGTTAATACCGACCACATCCATGCCGACCTGATGGTGTTTGAAAAGGATGTTTATAAAGTAAAGAAAGGACAAAAAATAACCTTCACCGTGGAGTCGGTTCCCGGAGCTACTTTGACGGCCGATATTTATTCTGTTGGCAAACAATTCGAGCAAAACCCGAAAGCAGTGCATGTACACGCTGAAATTGATCAAAAAGAAGATTTTCTGATTCCCGGGATGTACATCAATGGAAGAATCCATACCAACAGCCGGGAAGTTATGGCCTTACCGGAAGATGCCATCATAGAAGAAGAAGGCAAGCCTTATATTTTTATTGCGGAATCTCATCAGGAAGACGGAGAAACCGAATGGGCATTTAAACCAGTGGAAATTCGAACAGGCATTATCGATGAAGGATGGGTAGAGATCAAGCTGCTGGAGGCGTTACCCGAGGGTACTAAAGTAGCCTGGAACAACGCCTATTATCTTATAGGAGAGATGAAAAAAGGTGATACAGAGCACGGCCATTAAGTGCCAAGTGGGTGAGGAATAGTTGGTGATTAAAGGTTGGCAAAGGGCAGTTGGCAAGTAGGCAAACACTGAAAGTGAGCTTGCAACACAATTACCAACTGCCTTTTTGCCCCTTGCCAACTTTATTAATTGATTAAAAATTATAACGACTAAAAAGATGAAAGAAATAAAAGCATTTATAAAGCCAAAAAGAGTACAGGTAGTGGTAAAGTCTCTGCGGGATGCAGGGTTTGAAAGTGTCACACTATCCAAAGGAGAAGGTACGGGAGCTTATAAGGATCCTGATGCATCTCCTTCCCTGAATTTTCATTTTACCGATAGCCCGATAGTAAAACTGGAGCTTGTTTGCCAAAATGAAGAAATGGATAAAGCAGTGCAATTGATATGCGGAAAGGCTCAAACGCCTGATCCGGGCGATGGAATCATTTACGTTTCTGAAATAGATGATGCCTACAGAATAAAGACCGGAAAGTCTATCAAAAGATTTGATATGAAGTGAAAAATGTCATGGAGTTTCCAATTGAAAAAATGAGGCAATTAGCCAGGACAAGGGGTGGGCTTTGTTTATCAGACTTATATATCAACAGCAAGTCCAAATTGTGGTGGCAATGTGCAAAAGGCCACCGGTGGCAGGCCACCCCTTTTAGTGTGAAGATACGGAAAAGCTGGTGCCCTGAATGTGCTAACAACGTTCCGCATGGAATAGAGAAGATGCAATTCCTGGCTCATGCAAAGGAAGGTAAGTGTCTTTCTAACGAATACATAAACTCCAAAATACCCTTGAGGTGGCAATGTAAAAACGGTCATCGTTTCCGGGCTACCGCTGATAGTGTGATTCAGGGGAGTTGGTGCAGGAAATGTAGGGATAATTTGAAAAATTAAAATTGATATTATTATGAAAGCTATAAAAGTTTTAATTCCCATGATTACGGCATTTATGCTGTTGCAGGGATGTGCCATTGTAAGGCCCGGAGAGGTGGGTGTAGATGTGCATTTTGGAAAGGTGAAACCAGCGGTAATGAAGCCGGGCCCTCATCATTTTATGGGGTTTATTGGGAGGAAAATAGAACGTTTTGACACGCGGATTGTCAATTACTCCCGGGAACTCAATTTCCATACAAAAGAAGGGATTGAGGTAAGCTCTGAAATAACCATATTATACCATATTGTTCCTGATTCGGTCATTCGCATTTATCAGGATTTTGGTGGCGGTTATCAGGAAACGGTCATTGAGGATAATTTAATCACAATCCTTCGGCAAACGGGACTTGATTATAAAGCCACTCAGTTGATTACCGAACGAAATAACATCGAAAATACTATTAAAGAAAAAATGAATGGGGTGATCGGTGAATATGGTTTTGCCATGGACCTGGTAATGCTTAAAGAAGTCGATTTACCACAGGCAGTGGTGGAGACCATCGAAGCTCAGCTCAATGCAGACGAGATAGCCAAGAAGACAAAAATCGAGAATGAGATAAAAAGGAACCAGTTGGATTTTGAGCTGGAGAAACAAAAGAAAGAAAAGGAGATGGCCATCATTACAGAGCGTTTGCAAATCAATTTCAACATTGAGAAGCAGAAGAAAGAGGCGGAAAGGCTATTGATTGAGGCAGAGGCTATCAAAAAGCAGCAGGCCATCATCAACGCCACCCTGAATGACCGGCTCATCAAATACAAGAGCCTGGAAATCACCAGGGAGCTGGTCGGCTCTAAGAACACTAAAGTAATTGTAACCGATGGTAAATCACCGGTAATTGTAAACGACAATTAAATATATGTTTAACCTTAAAATCTACAGCTATGATGCACGATTGGTATTTCGGAGGAATGCATTGGATCTGGTGGATCTTGTGGCTTATCCTCCTATGCTGGATATTCTTAATCCCTTACCCTACGCCCGGACAAAACAGACGGAAGGATAAGGCCATGGAAGTCCTGAGAGAGCGATATGCCCGGGGCGAGATATCCGATGAGGAATTTGAACAAAAGA
>NZ_JAVJTR010000002.1:0-24968 GCF_040220215.1 Ekhidna sp. | reverse complement strand
TTTTTTTTTTTTTTGGGGGGTGTTTTTTTTTGGCCTTTTCCATTCTTCCCTCACCTCCCCCCCACCACTTGGTGGGGTGGCACGACTCTTTTTTCAACCTTCTTATATTATTTACGTTTAGAAATTTTATATTTAATTTACATTTAGAAATTAAAGCCCATGCAATGAAAGAATATCAATTAGGCGAGTTTGAAGAAATCGTTTTACTCACGGTGGCGATTCTACACGATGATGCTTACGGAGTGTCCATCAAAGAAGAAATTGAGAATCGTTTAGATCGGAAGGTCAGTGTAAGTGCGTTACAAACCGCTCTCCGAAGGATGGAAAAGAAGGACTATTTAAAATCTGAACTAGGAGAAGCTACAGCCATTCGAGGTGGTAAAAGAAAACGTTACTTTAAGGTCACCAAAACGGGCAAGGCAGCTTTGGACCATAGCAAAGAAACTCGAATGAAGCTTTGGTCAGCTATCCCGGATGTGTCATATGAATTTTCAAAAGCATGGATAAGCAGCGGCATTCTCCCCCTTCCTGGTCTACAAAATTTCTAGCATGGTTTCTCAAATCGGAATACTACGAGGATGTGCAGGGGGATTTGGAAGAGGAATTTCAACATAAAGCGCAGGGCTCCAGCTTAATCAGAGCAAAACGCTGGTATACCTGGCAAATCATCAGGCTTTTAAAACCTGACATGGTCAAAAAAATAGAAGCTCAAAACTCAATCGAAAAGGAAACTAGTATGTTTAAAAATTATTTTAAAATCGGACTAAGAAACCTCTGGAAGTATAAATCCAGTACGGTTATCAATGTAATAGGCTTATCAACAGGCCTTGCAGCATTTGTACTCATAGCACTATTCGTTAAAGACGAGCTCAGTTATGACAGGCATCACGAACATGCAGAGAACATCTATCGTGTTACTGTGAAAAATTACACGCGCGATGGAGATATCAGCAGACAATGGGCTTTTGCGTCTGCGGGTCATGCAAAACTTTTAAAAGAAGATTATGCTGAAATCACCCATTCAACAAGATTCTATCCATGGGCTTTCCCAGATCTGGAGTACCAGGAACAAACATTTCGTGGCGAACCTGTGATCTTTTGTGATCCTGATGCATTTGAGATTTTCGATTTTAAATTTTTAGCGGGTTCCACGGAATCTGCCTTCCCCGATATCTATTCGCTTGTTCTTACCCGCGCTTCAGCAATCAAAATATTTGGCAATGACTGGGAGGAAAAAAACATTATAGGTGAAACGGTGAGCTTATCACGGGATGACAATGAAGCTCCATTCAAGGTAACTGCTGTGATTGAAGACATGCCAGCCCAGCAGCACTTTCATTTTGATTACCTGGCTCCTATTCGTTTTGTGGAAATGATTATGGGTGAAGAGGCTGCCAGCAATGTGGGAGGTAATTACAATTGGATGACCTTCATTCGCACCAACCCGGAAGCAGACATCCCAAGATTAACCGATGCTGCCAATGATGAGTTTTGGGATAAGTACATTGGAAATTTTGATTCAGGTGTAGCTGCACGTGACTTTTACGATTTTGAATTTCAGCCACTGCTGGATATCCATTTAAAATCTAACCTGGAAGGTGAATATGAAACGAACGGATCCATAGAGCAAGTGTATATTTTCAGTGTTGTGGGGATACTCTTGCTACTTGTTGCTTGTGTCAATTACATGAACATCGCTACCTCACATTACTCCAGACGAATGAAAGAAGTGGGCGTCAGAAAAGTGATTGGAGCATTTAAATCTTCTTTGATCAAACAGTTTTTATCTGAATCACTACTGGTGGTGCTAGTCTCTCTCCCTCTTGCGGTATTGCTGATTTTATGGGCACTTCCCTATCTCAATGAGTTCATGGAAAAACAGCTTTCATTTAATCCACTTGTTCAGACAGACATCTTTATAGGACTCATTTTATTAATGATATTGGTAGGTGGACTAGCTGGCCTTTATCCTGCAGTTTTTCTTTCTAAAATCAATTTGGTGCAGGCACTGAAGGGCGAACAATCGATGAATTCCAGTAAATGGAATTTCAGATCCTTTCTCGTCACATTCCAGTACATTGTTACTATCGGGCTCCTGTTTGCGATTGGAGTGATTGAAAGTCAAATGAATTTTATTCGAAATTCAGATCCGGGATTTGACAGGGATTACATGGTTACCTTGAGATTACCTCGAGGAGACTATAGCAATGAAACATTTAGAAGTGAGCTACTAAAGAATCCACAAATTGAAAAAGCCGCATTTTCTTCCAGGATTCCTACAGGTAGATTGGCCGACAATTGGGGATCTCGTTTTTACAAAGGAGATTCTGCTATAGCCACCAGCTTTAGGCTTCCCGTAGTTACAGTTGACAAATATTTCCTGGACACTTATGGGATAGACATGTTAGCTGGAGAAAACTTTAGAGATGGTATGGAGACAGAACTGGCCCAGGACACCATGGTAACCGGGTATTACATTATTAATCTGGAAGCTTCCAAGGCTTTGGGATTTGAAGACCCTGCCGAAATAGTGGGACAAAAGTTAGGCTATGGTCCATCGGAAGGCAGAATCATTGGTGTTATGGAAGATTTTCATTTTGAATCATTACATAGTCCAATTGTTCCTACCCTGTTTCTCATAAGAGATGGGTATCGTCGTATAAGCCTTAAAATAGGTGCTGAAGATGTTAGAGGAACACTTGATTATATCGAAAATGTTTTTGCTCAATTTGATTCGGAAAGTGATCCGAATTATCGATTTGTTGACGACTTATTTAATGATCAATATCAAAAAGAGGAACGATTGGGAACTATGATCAAAGTATTTGCTGTAATTGCCATACTCATTGGGTGTTTGGGGCTTATCGGAATGGTTGGTTTCATTATCGAAACCAAGCTCAAAGAAATAGGCGTCCGCAAAGTGCTCGGTGCTTCAACCCAAAATATCTGGTTGATTATTAGTAATCGTTTCCTGATACTCATTGTTATTGCATTTATGATTGGATTACCAGTAGCTTATTGGTTTATGAGTGATTGGCTTCAAGGATTCGTTTACCGTACCAACATTTCGTTTATGCTAATAGCCATGCCTGTGGTGGTTGCAACCCTATTGACATTGGCTGCTATCGCATATCAGACAATAAAAGCCACGCGGATAAATCCGGTAGAATGTCTTAAAGACGAATAATTTTCGGCGAAAAAACAAAGAAGCCATCTGTGTTTACGGATGGCTTTTTTTATTTGCACATTCACAATAACTTCAAACCATGATTGACAAAGTAGTAGCCAATGCGGAAGAAGCCATCCGCGGAATTGAAGATAATATGACCCTTATGCTGGGTGGTTTCGGGCTGTGTGGTATCCCGGAAAACTCCATTGCCGCTCTTGTGAAATCAGGAGTAAAAGGACTTACATGTATTTCTAATAATGCCGGAGTGGATGATTTTGGCCTTGGACTCTTACTTCATAAACGACAAATTAAAAAAATGATCTCTTCTTATGTTGGCGAGAATGCGGAGTTTGAGAGACAAATGCTGAGTGGCGAACTAGAAGTAGATCTTATTCCACAGGGTTCACTGGCTGAGCGTTGCAGAGCCGGAGGTGCCGGAATACCAGCTTTCTTTACTCCTGCTGGTTATGGTACTGAAGTAGCGGAAGGAAAGGAAGTTCGTGAATTTAATGGTAAGCCGCACATACTTGAATCTGCGCTCACTGCTGATTTTGCTATTGTGAAAGCATGGAAAGGTGACAGAGCAGGAAACCTGATCTTTAAAGGAACAGCCAGAAATTTTAATCCTCCAATGGCAATGGCCGGCACAATTACGATTGCAGAGGTAGAAGAATTGGTAGAGCCAGGGGAATTGGATCCTAACTTTATCCATACTCCGGGGATTTTTGTTCAACGAATATTCCAGGGTGAGAAATACGAAAAACGAATTGAGCAGAGAACCACACGATAATTGGATTTGAAAATGAAAGGATTTGAAGATGAGGAATGATAAAGAAAATTTAATCGTTGAGCTGAGTTTTGGTTTCGCATTGAAGATTATAGAATATGCGGAATTGCTCGAAAGTAAAAAGAAATTTGTCGTTGCAAATCAAATTCTAAAATCAGGAACTTCCATTGGAGCTAATGTGCATGAAGCTCAAAATGCCGAAAGCAAAGCAGACTTCATTCACAAATTAAAGATAGCCGCAAAAGAAGCTGACGAAACAGAATACTGGTTAAAACTTTGCTCAGCAGCAACTTCGTATCCTACACCAGAAGGTTTAAATACAGATTTAACCTCAATCATTAAAGTGTTATCAAAAATCATTGGCACATCAAAACGGAACAATCAATCTTCTAACCCAACAATCATCAAATCATCAAATTAACATGTTAGATAAAGACGGAATAGCGAAGCGAATCGCGCAAGAACTGAGAAACGGATGGTATGTGAACCTGGGCATAGGAATCCCAACCCTGGTGGCCAACTATATTCCGGAAGGAATAGATGTAGAATTTCAATCGGAGAATGGTTTGTTAGGTATGGGAGGCTTCCCAACGGAAGAGCAGGTAGATGCAGATCTCATAAATGCCGGCAAGCAAACTGTTACTACCCTACCCGGAGCTTCCATTTTTGATTCTGCTACATCGTTTGCTATGATCAGAGGCCAGCACGTTCAGTTGACCGTTTTAGGTGCAATGGAAGTTGCTGATAATGGGGACATTGCTAACTGGAAAATTCCCGGCAAGATGGTGAAAGGCATGGGAGGTGCGATGGATTTAGTGGCGTCTGCTGAGAATATCATTGTAGCTATGATGCACACGAACCGAGCCGGCGAGTCTAAGCTTTTATCTGAATGTACCCTACCCATTACCGGCGTGAAGTGCGTGAAAAAAATAGTGACCAATCTGGCGGTATTAGATATCACTCCTGCTGGATTCAAATTGATAGAACGAGCTCCTGGGATTTCTGTAGATGAAATCAAGAATGCAACAGCCGGACGTCTTGTAGTTGAAGGCGATATTCCTGAAATGAAGCTATAAAAAAATAATTTTTAAGATTGGTGAAACTATTTTATATATTTATATGTATATACATTTATTGTAACTACATATAAAAATAAATGAAAACTTTGACTAAAACAAAATGGAAAATTGATCCTACTCATAGCGAGGTTCAATTTAAGGTGAAGCACCTGGTGATATCAACCGTAACAGGTACATTCAAAAACTTTGAAGGTGATTTAGAATCTGAAAGTGAGGATTTTGATGGTGCAGAAGCCACATTCAGCCTGGACGCCAACAGCATTGACACCAATGTAGCAGATCGTGATAATCACCTAAAAAGTGACGACTTCTTTGCAGCAGCTAGCTATCCTAACATTACATTCAATGGCCTATTAAGAAAGACAGGTAGCAAATACCAACTGTCTGGCCTTCTTACCATCAAGGATGTTACTAAAGAAATAACATTGGATGTCGAACACGGTGGAACCATGGTGGATGGATATGGACAGAATAAAGCAGGATTTGAGATCAATGGCAAAATCAACCGAAAAGATTTTGGTTTAACCTGGAATATGGTAACTGAAGCCGGTGGTGTAGTAGTGGGTGATGAAATAAGGCTGCACCTAAACATCCAGCTGGTTGAGCAATAAACATTTTAACTTGACTAAAAAAGTCCCTCTCCTGGGACTTTTTTTCTTTTCAATCCGGATTACCTCTAAGAGCTCGGTCTCCGGTACCTTTGCACCCATGAATGTAGGCACTTACCAAACGTTAGAAGTAGATCGAATCACCACCCCGGGTGCCTTCCTGACAGACGGTGAAACAGATGTTTTGCTTCCGACTAAATATATTCCTCCCGGAACCGAAGAAGGTGATGAGCTAAAAGTTTTCATCTACCGTGATTCGGAAGATCGCATAATCTGTACAACCCAAATCCCATACGCTCAAGTAAATGAGTTTGCCTATCTGAAAGTGAAGGATGCCAGTGCAGTTGGGGCATTTCTTGATTGGGGGATTGATAAAGATCTACTGGTTCCATTTCGTGAACAAAAGAATAAGCTACAACGAGGACATTGGTGTTTGGTCTATTTATTCCTCGATGAAAAAACAGATCGCCTGGCAGCAACGGCTAAAATCGCTAAGTACTTCAAACCAGAAATCACCGTAGAGGAAGGTGAAGAGGTGGATTTGCTAATCGCAAACACAACAGAACTAGGCGTTAATGTAGTGATAAACAACAGCCATCGTGGCTTGATCTATGAGAGTGATCTATTTCACGATGTTCTGGAAGGTGATCGTATCAAAGGCTATATCAAGTCTATTCGAGAAGATGGCAAAATTGATGTAAGCCTACGGAAAGTTGGTTTGGAGAATTTGGAAATGGGTGCCCAACAGATACTGGATGAACTAAAATCTGCTAATGGCTTCCTTCCTCTTCATGATAAAAGTAATCCTGATGAAATCCAGTCGGCATTGCAAATGAGTAAGAAGAACTTCAAAAGATCTGTCGGGATTCTTTATAAGAAGAAGCTAATTATCTTAGAAAAGGATGGAATTAGGACAATTTCCAAATAATTCAATGAATGATGGTCAAATATTCTTTGTTTCTTCTGTTTATTCTTTTTTGTGGATGTACAAAAAATAATTCAAGAGATAAAAATGATATTCCAGATGGAATGGTTTACGTTCCTGTTGGCACCTTTCAAATGGGAGGTCGGAGTAGACAGGCCGAAGATGATGAGTTTCCAATTAGGACAGTGCAAGTTTTCCATTTCTATTTAGATGAGACAGAGGTTACCAACTCGGAATTTTCAGAATTTGTAAATGCTACTCATTATCAAACGGTGGCTGAAAGAGCAATTGACTGGAATGAACTTAAAAAACAGTTGCCCGAGGGTACACCTAGACCGGGAGATTCACTTTTATTGCCAGGATCATTGGTGTTTAAAATGACATCATCTCAGGTAAATCTATCTGACTATTCACAATGGTGGGAATGGAAGATTGGGGCCAACTGGCGTCATCCCGAAGGACCTAATAGCAGTATTGAAAATAGAATGGACCACCCTGTCGTGCATATTACTAAAGAGGATGCACAAGCATATGCCCAATGGGCAGGTAAAAGACTTCCTACGGAAGCAGAATGGGAATGGGCTTCAATGGGTGGAATCGAAAACTCCAAGTATCCATGGGGCGATGAATCCATCGAAAAGGCATACGATAAAGCTAATTTCTGGCAGGGGGTTTTCCCTTTCAAAAATCTTGAATTAGATGGTTTTTTTGGAACTGCGCCTGTGAAAACTTATCCTCCAAACGGATACGGTCTTTTTGATATGGCAGGAAATGTTTGGGAAATTTGTGAAGATAAATATCACTTTTCAGCATATTCTTTGACTCCCGCCGGCGAAGTTATCTCAAACCCAAAGGGACCTGAAAGTTCATACGATCCTCGAGAACCACTTTCAGAAAAGTATGTGACACGTGGAGGATCCTTTCTTTGTAATGACAATTACTGTAGTGGATATCGAACCGCCCGAAGAATGGGTCTGGAGAAACAATCCTCCTTAAATCACACCGGTTTTCGATGTGCGAAAGATATAAATAATGATGGGAATAAACCGGATAAAAAATAGAACATCATTCTGATTGAAACGAACTGAAAATCTTTATTCTTCTTTTTGTCCTCGATATTTCAGAATATACACTAATTGAAAATAGAAAAGCCTCACATTGGTAAGGCTTTCCTTCACCATTTCAATTAATTTGCTATTCCTCAGATTCATCCTCCACACGTACAGCACTTTCTTCTTTTAAACCATTGTAAATTTCCTGATATCTGGCTTTAGTTCCTTCGCTAGATTTCAATTCTTTCTTTAAGGTATTGTACAAGCCTGCTCCAATGTCTCCCTTGATTTTTCCAATATATACCTCCTTAAAAGAAGATGTCATAGAATCATAATCCACTTGTATTTGCTGAAATGCCATTATCTCATCATCCGTTGCTTCAATCTCCTGCAACTTCAAAGAGTCTCCGTTTGCAGATTTTATCTCAACAAATCGGGCTGCTTCCAATACTTCATCGTTGTTGATCCAGCCGTTATACACTTCTGTCATTCTTTCTTTTTCCACTTCAGCCCACACCATAACAGTTGCATATTTGGTGAGTTCTTCATCGCTAAATGATGTTTCATCCTGGGCATTGACCATGTTGATACCAGCCACTAAACATATCAATAGTAAAACTTTCTTCATCTTATTTCTAGGGTTTTAATTTTTTGAAAGGCACAAGTATATAAAATTGATTTTTATGATTTCAAGGCATCAAAACATCATTCTGGAATAAAAAAAAATGCCGACAAATATGCCGGCATTCTTCTAAAAAGGGATTTTTAATTTTTCAACTTATCAAAGAGATAAGAAAAACCATCCCGAATTCCGGTATATGCTTCCTCTGTCTCGTCTTTTATTTCATTCACCTTTCTCGAGAAATCCTCCTTCACTTCATTCCACTTTTCTTCACTTGTTTCTCTCATTTTCGAGTACTCAGATTTGAAGGCATCTCTCTTTTCTCTAAGCAATTCAATACGATTTTCGTATTTATCCTTGGCTGAAGCTTCTACATCCGAGACTTTCTTTTTTAAGAATTCAATTCGCTCCTCCAAGGTATCAGCAAAGGCTTTGATGCTTTCTTCATACTTGTTCTTATGATCAATATCTGCTTCATTCAAGATTTTTGATTCATCCATTTTTTGAAAGTTTGTTTTTGATAAATAGTCTGTTAATAAAACAAGATGGGAATGGAATCGTTCGAAGTATTTTGATCATTGTGAGATCAGGTAATCTGCATAAGTACTTTTGCCCAATCTGCCTGATTCTTTATTTGAAGCTTTATTCTTATGCTTTTGCGATACCCATCATAGGTATGGATGCTTACATTCATCTTATCTGATATTTCACTCCTCGATAAACCTTTACTGAGCCACTCAATAAGTTCTATCTCACGCCTGCTCAGCAAGTCTAACCTGTTATTTTTTGCCATCGATGACTTATTGGAATATTAAGCAACCTGATAAAGCACCTTTGCCCAGTCCGCATGATTACGAATCTGAAGCTTTGTACGAATGTTCTTTCGGTACCCATCGTATGTATGAATACTCATAGCCATTTTGTCGGCGATTTCACTTCGGGTATACCCCTTATTAAGCCATCTAATGAGTTGGATTTCTCGATTATTAAGCTTCTCTTCAATTATGTTGCTAGTCGTTTTCATACCCCCTAATTAAGGGTACCTATTTCGGCTAAAACGAATTTTTGTCGTGAGTGACAGCTTGCATAGCGTGAAATGCAGGAGTTGTTACTTTGACAGGCGCTCTTCCAATTGTGGCTTGTAGGTTCTGGAAAGCTTTAACTCCTCTCCATCCCTTAGTAAAAGGTAATTTCCATAAATGGTTTTCACGTATTCCAGGTTCACAATTGTGGATCTGTGAATCTGAACAAATTGTGGTGGAAGGATCTTCAGGATCGCACTCAGTTTATTACGATCTACTTCCGGCCTGCTTTTATCATTCAAATAAAATTCCAGGTAGTGATCATCCGATTGAATATACCTTATGCGAGACGGATCTACCACGGCCTTGCTCTTTAACACCACAAATGGTTGTTCCTCCTTTCGGGATTTATCTTCAAACTGTTGGATGAGGCTTGTGAGCTTCTTGTTAGAATAAGCGAGGGTCCGCTTTTCGTTAATTATTCCAAAAATCAAATAAACCATGGCATAAGTGAGCACTCCTACCTCAATAAAGAAACCCACAAACAACATATCACCAGGAACCAAAGATGAGCTAATAGCACCATATTCTATCAAAATCTGGCTTATTACACCTAAGAAAAAAACAGAATAGCCTATCAGAAAAACCCTTGATCTGAAAGCATCTATTTTGAGGTGGTTTATAGCACTAGTATATGCGAATATGATGGTAAGTATCAATAACACATATCGCATTGAAATCAAAGCTGGGGCTAGCGCTACGATAAACCCAGGGAATAAAATCCATATTAAAGAGCTAATCAAAAACAACCAAAGAATCCCATCCATCACTTTATTAAATGCCTGCAAATGCTTTTTCGTATCAAAATATCGCTGTATGTACATGATCAAGAAGACCATGGCCAATTGAGTAGTAAATGGAAAGAAGTGCGTGTTGAATTCAGGGTAGTTTGAGGTGATGTAATGATAGCCATACCCCAACTTTGCAAAGCACCTTAGTCCGAAAGCCAGTATATAAAACCCATACCAGAAGAAGATATTCAGCTTTAGTCTTATCCCAATAAATAAGGACATCAAGGTAACTAAAGCTAGAAACCCAAAGCAGAAACCATAAAATATCGTCTCCCTATTATACATGTTCCAAAAAGCGGATTCCTCATAAAGCGTCAGTGGAAATCGAGTAGCAGAAAGTCTTTTGTCAATATTCAATAAGTACGTTTTTGACTCACCCGATTCGATTGTAATCGGGAATGTGAAATTCCGATATAAGACCGGACGATCTTCAAAAACAAAGCGATCTCCAGTTTCAAATAGCTGAATGACAGAATCACCTACTATTTCGAATAACTGTAAGTAATCCAATTGTGGGTAATCAACTTCCAAGTAGAATTTTGCTCCCTCCGTTTTGTTGGTGATCGGGATTTGAATCCAATATGCAGAATTACCGATTCCGGGATTAACCTTATTGGCCACTAAAGGAAGGTCATTATTTACAATGGCGATCCAAGCTTCCTTACCACTGATAGTATCTATAGTTGCGTAAACCGTGGAGCCTGCATTTACATTATAGATATTATTTTCTTCTTCCAACGTCACTTGTGCGCTCACCGGGAAAAAAAGAAAACTAAATATTATTGCTAGCTGAAAATTTCTAGTCAAGAACACCTTAACACCTCTTCATTCATCGATTGTAAAATAGTGAAACTAATAGAAACTGGTTAGGTTTATCCTGCCATCTGCCAAAGAATTGGAAAACATTTCACAATTCCATCATCCATGATTATTCCCTTTTTTACCTTTAAACCAAAAACTTGAAAACCCCTCCAATCCCATCAAACGAAAGCGACCGGATCAAAGCACTCAAGTCCTATGAGATTCTAGACACTCTATCGGATCAAGCTTATGATGATATTACTAAAATTGCTTCTCAGATTTGTGGCACGCCTATCGCCCTTGTTAGTCTCATTGATGAAGAACGACAGTGGTTTAAGTCTCATCATGGCCTGGATGTACAGGAGACTCCACGTGAGCTTGCTTACTGTGCTCACGCAATCAATGAACCGGATAAAATATTGGAAGTACCGGATGCACTGAAAGATGAGCGATTTCATAATAACCCGCTTGCTCTTGGTGAACCGTATGTAAGATTCTATGCAGGCGCTCCTTTAACAGATGATGGTGGGCACACCCTCGGAACACTTTGTGTCATCGATCACAAAGAAAGGCAACTAACAAAAGAACAGAAAGATACTTTATGGGCATTGTCTAGACAGGTTGTGGCTCTCCTGCAACTGAGAAGGGAAAATATCAGGCGAACACAATCTGACCAGGACTTCAATGAACTGGTCGAAAACCTGGGAGACGGAGTTTTTGAGCTGGATGAAGATGGTAAATGCACCTATGCCAATAGTAAGATGCTTGAAATGCTTCGAAGAAATAAAGAAGAGGTATTAAGCACTTCCATCTGGGATATGATCTACGATGAGGACGTTGAAGAAATGAAAGCGTTTTACGGTGAACAGTTTAAAAGAAAATCGGAAAGATGTAATTACGAATATCGATTAAAGCAAAAAAATGGGAATCCAATTTGGGTGTCTCAAAGCACCACCATGGCCTATGAAGGTCAAAAAATGGTACGATTGCGAAGTATCTCAAGGGATATTTCCGAAAGAAAAAAGCTGGAACAAGAACTTGCCATAAAGGAATCACTTTATAAATTGGTTTCAGAAAATTCCAGTGACCTAATAGCCCTGCATGAGCCGGATGGTACCTATAAGTACGTTTCGCCATCTTCGAGTGAAATTACCGGATACACAGCGGATGAGTTGGTAGGCAGAAATCCCTATGAATTTATCCATCATGAGGATGTTAAAAGGTTACAAAAAGGACCTCATGAGGAGACACTGGAAGGAGAAAGCATTAGTAATGTGGAATACCGTCTGAGAAGGAAGGACGGATCATATGTATGGATGGAATCCTACACCAACCCTATTAATGACGAAGAAGGGGTTATTTCTTCATTTCAGACATCCTCCAGAAACATATCAGAAAAGAAAAGTGAGGAAATAAAAATAAGCAAACATCTAGATGGGTTAACCTTATTGAACGAGTTAGCAAGCCTATCAGTAAGAGATGAAGATGTATTAAACATTGCCATAAAAAAGGTCACCCTTCATCTCGGAATGGATGTGGGTATTATTAGCCAGATAAAAGATAATTCACTTACCGTTAGATATAGTTTCTCCAGAAAAAAAAGGATCAATGATTCAACAGCTTACGCACTGGAAAAATCATCTCCTTATTTGGCCTTCGAGCAAGGAGGAATCTTACTGACTGATACCGATCAAAACAAAAACATTGAAGTACATCCCTGCTTTCCTAATGATGCTGTAGGTACATATCTTGGATCATGTATTTTTAAAAATCGAGAAAAGTATGGGACTGTTGACCTTCTTGGTTTTGATCATAATCTTGATAAAATAAGTACTTACGACAAAGAGTTTTTACAGCTATTTGCTAATTGGATCGGATATATACTCGAAGCACAAGAAGAAAAAGAATTACTGGATAAAGCCCGAAGAATTGCTGAGGCGGCTTCAGATGCAAAGGATAGCTTCCTTTCAATGATGTCGCATGAAATCAGAACGCCATTGAATGGGATTATCGGAACCACACATCTATTGCTAGCAAAATCTCCAAATGAGCAACAAATCCCTCACTTGAGGGTCTTAGAACAAAGCAGCAACAACCTGATGGCGATTGTGAATGATATACTTGATTTCAGTAAGATTGAAGAAGGAAAGATTCAAATTGATAAGTCGGCATTTGATTTGAATGAACTTGTGTCAAGTATTTTCAATAATTATAAAGTTCAGGCGCAGGATAAAGGAATTCAGATAGATATTCATTACGATCAGTCACTTTCCAATTTCTATATTGGGGATTCGGTTCGAATCAGCCAAATACTACACAACTTACTTAGCAATGCTGTAAAATTTACCCACAAAGGACAGGTATCGCTAGACCTCCGGGTAACAAACTCACATGATCATTTTGATGAAATTCAATTTTCAGTTAAAGACTCAGGAGTAGGAATACCAAAAGCAAAGCAAAGTGAGATTTTTGATATTTTCATTCAGGCAGATAAAACAACAACCCGAAAATTCGGTGGCTCAGGATTAGGTCTTGCTATCACCAAACGGCTATTGGAAATAATGAATAGCAACATCAATCTTGTGAGTGAAGAAGGTCTTGGTTCTGTATTTTCGTTTAAATTAATAATGCCGCGTTCATCTGTAGAAACAGTACGGAAAACCACCATCAGTGATACAGGATTTCAACCATTAAATGCAAAAATTTTACTGGTAGAGGATAATATTTTCAATAGAGCAATTGCAAAAGACTTTTTAGAAACATGGAGCTGTGAAGTTTTGGAAGCTGGTGATGGGAAAGAGGCCATTAATATCCTTAAAAAAAAGGAAGTAAATCTGGTACTATTGGATTTGCAAATGCCTGTGATGGATGGCTATGAAACGATAAAAGCGATTCGTTCAAGTAAGGTAAACAGGATAAAAAACTTGCATGTCATTGCGCTTACTGCCGCAGCAATGGGAGATGTCGAAAGCAAAGTCTATCAATCCGGAATGGATGGTTTTATTACCAAACCATTTCATCCTGCTGATTTTTATCAAAAAATATCTGCTCAATTGAATCCTTCATCAAATATTTTAGAGGAAAGAAGCGTAGACTCTCTTATTATAAATAAATTACAACAAACGCTAGGAGCAAGTGAAAGTCAGATTGAAAGATACTTTGACGTATTTGTTAAAACACTCATTGAAGAAAATGAGGTTTTGAAAGCTTCCATTAGTGATGAAAATATTTCCTCATTGCGTGCTTATGCACATAAAAACAAGTCCAGTCTTTCGCTTGGTGGATTGGAAGGATTAAGCAAGGAAGCAGAGGAAATTGAGGAAATGATTGATCGAGATATGACCAAATCCAGGATATTGGAAAAAGCACTAATACATCAGAAAGAAGTAGAAAAAGTACTGGAAGAATTGAGAGCCAATGAGTAGTAAGCTAAGAACCATTATTGTTGATGATGACAAATTTCAGCTTGAGATTATGTCTTCCTTTGTGAAGAATACGAAGTTTCTTTCATTGGAAGGGGCGTATGATCAGTCGTTGGAAGGTCTGGATGCAATTATTGCATCAAGCCCTGACCTGCTTCTTTTGGACATTGAAATGCCGGAACTCTCCGGATTTGATCTATTAAAATCACTCAGCCAGATCCCACAGACCGTTGTAATCACAGGCAATAAGGATTATGCTGTGGAAGCTTTTGAGTTAAATGTGCTGGACTACCTTGTAAAACCGGTAGACGATTATGCGAGATTTTTGAAAGCGGTGACAAAAGCTAAAGAAAATTTCACACCTAAAAATGAAAAAGTTGCCGATTCAATTTATGTACGGGATGAGTCTTTACTGGTAAGTATTAAGACTAAAGATATTCAATATTTTGAAGCGTATGGAGACTATGTGAAGATCGGAACAGAAAAGAAAGTGTATGTAATACACTCTACTCTGTCAAAGATTGAGGCTCGTTTAAATGAGGACTTTGTTCGTGTGCACCGTTCCTTTATCGTTCGGCTTGACAAGATCAAAAATATTGATCAGAGCAATCTTCAGGTGGGAGAAAAGATCATTCCAATCAGCCAATCCATGCGACCCAAATTGATGAGCAAAATCAGCACATTTTAGTCTTAAATCCCTTAACGCTCTTAAATATTCAGTCAACGATGATTTGATGTCAATGAGCGATTACTTCATTATAAATAAGGCTGCTGGGCTAATTTAGACATTGAATCAATATGATTAATGTCGAACAAAGTGAGTGATTATACATGTATTGTTTGCGATGAAGATAAATTCTCTAAAGAACTTATTTACAACTTTATAGAAAAGACTGAAGGTTTTTCAATTGCCAACTCTGATAACCTTGCGGATGCTGATATAATATTTATTGATTCAGAATTCTATGAAACAGGATTTACTCCAAACAAAAACCTGAGTGCGCAAATCATAGTCGTGTCATCAAATCATAAATATGTTGATTCTTTTTTCAAGAATGAAATCACAGACTATCTAATTAAGTCTGAAATAAATTATAGTAGATTTTTAGAGACCATAGAAAAAATTAAAATTAACCGGTTGGAATCGTTAAATTAAAAGTAGTTCCTAAATGTTCGGCACTAATCACTTCAATGTCTATGTGATTATATCCGGCAAACTCCTTTACCATTACGAGTCCCAGACCGGATCCTTTTTCTCCATCGGTACCTACTTTAATTTTACTGTTTTCAATTTCAAATATCTGACTTTGATGCTGGCTAGTCATCCCTACACCATTATCAGAAATGGATAGCAAAACCTGTTTTGAGCCATCCATTCTTGCTTTAAGTCTGATCTGCTCATTTTCCCGACTGAATTTGATTGCGTTTCCAACAATATTTCTAACCATAAAGGCAAGCATATTATGATCCGCAAAAACGTTCAGATCCTTTGGGATATCCAGTCTAATTTCTAAGGACTTCTGATTAGCGTTTGCCTTAAGAAGTTCTTTCACTTCCAAACAAACCCTATATAGAGACAAAGATTCGTGATTTATCTGAATTTTATTGGTATTGATCATGGACCATTTCAGAAGGCGTTCCAGTAATTCGGAAGCATTCGAAACGACTGGCTCTAAAATCGTCATCATGTTCATACATTCATTGCTAGACAATGTTTTATTCTGCATGAGTTCCATAACAGAATGTACAGAAGAAAGAGGGGCCTTAAGGTCATGACCAACAATGGAAAATATTTTATCCTTTAGTTGGTTTGACTCAATCAATTCATCATTTTTCTTGACCAGAAGTTTATGCTGATAGTTCAAAGACTCAACCGTCAAATCAAGACTTTTATTCAACTTTCTATATTTATTAATTCTATAAAAAGCACTCAAACTAAAAAGGAAAATCATTGCAAACCATCCATAGATCAGAAAAGCAATATTATTATTTCCAGCCTCAATTACTTTGTAAGCTGTCCCAATCCTGAAGGCTTGACCATAAAGGTTAAAATCTGAGTAGATAAATTCATTATCTGACTGATGAAACATTGTTAGGGGTAACGAATCATACTTATTGTTCTCATTTACGGTATCGTATACCATTTCCTGATCAAAATAAATATCACCAACCTGAAAAGTAAAGATCATTTCATTGACAATATTATTTTGGTAAATAGGCGCAATTAATGATCCGGTACTTACAATAGATGCAATGTATCCAATCGATTTATCGCCTCTTCTCAGATTAAAATTAAGTGGCAAACCAGCCCATCCTTCGATCAAATTTATAGGCGGAAACAAGTGAAACTCTTCGTCCTTGACCATCAGGTTAAGCCTGTCTATTTCGGACTGGTCTCTCAATTCCTTAATCATCATGCCAACTAACCCATTAGGGTTGATCAAATTGCGATTGAAAGAGTAAATGAATTTGTGATCTAAGCTTAGATATGACAGAATCAAAGAATCACTTTTATCAAGATCTTTCAAATGAAATTGAGCGTATTTAAACAACTCTTCTTGTGTTGGGAATTCCTCAGCATTTTTGAGATAGGATCTAATCCCGGACATGTATGCCGTAAAGACTTTAAGAGATTCTGTAAATTCAGCTACTGCAAACTGATTTACCTCTTCAAGTTTTGATTGCCTATTTTCCTTCTCATTTTCGTTTATTCTGTGCACTATAAAAAGAATTAGACCGCTACTAAGTAGGGTCAAAAGAAGAAATGCAATTAGGTTGAGGCTAATCCTGAATTTGGGCATATATATGGTTTGATCTGATGCTCTATCAGAAATACCTTGGCGTGACTATTTTACTCTTGGCAAATACAAATCGGTAGTTAAGCATAATTTCATGGGAGCCTGAATTGACCTTTCGTAAATCAGAAGTGGTAATGTCATAAGCGTACCCAAGTCGCAGTTGTGTATTTAGTTGAAGCTCAAGCAAAAGGTCGATTGAGTCAAAACTTCTGTATGACACACCTAACCAAAGCTTATCATCAAACAGCACATTGGCGTTTAAGTCAAACTCAACTGGTGCTCCAGAAACTGCTTTTATTAAGAAACTAGGCTTCAGTTTTATTAATGGGGAAAGATCAAAAACTGCCCCTGAAGTAATATAATAATGCTGAATTTGCTCCGTAGATATATCTGATTGTAATGAGTTTCCCTCATCGTCGGAAGAATTCCGCATGATGTATGGCACAGACGCTCCTGCATAGAACCTATCGGTCAAATAGTAAATTCCAGCTCCAAAGTTGGGTTTAAAGGTGCTTTCTGCACCGGAAAGATTTGAATCACCTATTCCCAAATCATCGTATGAAACATTGGTGTCACTAAACCCGCCTTGTAGTCCAAATGACAGTATACCCCTGCTCATCTGCATACGATAGGCATAGCTTAAAAAAAAGTTATTCTGTGTGGTAACACCAATATTGTCACGGACAAAGAATGCTCCAAGTCCTATATTCTTACCGGGAACCGGTGAATGAACAGAAAATGTCTGTGTATTCGGAGCTCCATCTATTCCAACCCATTGAATGCGATTTAAAGCTGTTAAACTTATCGATTCATGGCTTCCGGCATACGCAGGATTGAGTACCAATCCATTAAACATGTACTGGGTAAACATTACCTGCTGCTGAGCGTGAATAGATACAGAGAGACCAAATATCAATAGAATGAAACACCAAACTTTGTTCATTGCTTTTCAAGTTTAATTCTACCTTAATATTAACCTCTAAATGAGGTCGCTCAGGCCGATATTCGGTGACCCAATAAAAAGGCTCGCCAGATGATAAATATTGTCCTTTGACTGCTTTTTGCTTTTATCAAAAAAAGGACCGGATAAAATCCGGCCCCCAACCACTAACTGGTCTATCACCACTACTTATCTTCGTATCACTACAAAGCCACTTATTGGTTCACTTCCATCGCCAAGGTCAATCAAATAGAAGTATGTACCATCAGGAACTTCATTCCGACCAGGAACCAGACCAAAGTTTGATTCTCCTCTCCAAACCTTATCTTGATTGTTGTAGCCTCGTGTTTCGAAAAGTCTGTTACCCCATCTATTGAATAGCTGAACTGTGTTGTTCGGATAAAATTCAATGTCTTTGATAAAAAAGAAGTCATTTATTCCATCGCCATCTGGAGTGAATCCCTTTCTAGGGGTAACCTTCTCACAAAGGTCAGTATCCAGATAATTTGGTATTCCATCTTCGTCACAATCATCGTTATCCAAGTCACCATCACCATTTGTATCCTCATCTGTATCTAACAGTCCGTCACCGTCAGTATCACAACTATCAGCATCCTGGAAATTTGGTATTCCATCTCCGTCGCAATCATCATTGTATGGATCTCCATCTCCATCTGTATCTTCTTCCCCGTCATCCAGACCATCACCATCTGTATCACATGGGTCAGCATCCTGGAAGTTAGGCGTTCCATCTCCATCACAATCATCATTATATGGATCACCATCTCCATCTGTATCCTCATCATCATCATTGATGCCATCACCATCTGTATCACATGGATCTGTATCGAGATAGTTTGGTATTCCATCATTGTCACAGTCATCGTTGGTAGGGTCACCATCACCATCTGTGTCTTCATCTTCCGTGTTTATTCCATCGCCATCATCGTCCTCATCCAGGTAATCAGGATCGCCATCTCCATCTGAATCGTCATTGGAAGGATCACCATCACCATCGACATCTTCATCCTCATCAAGGATTCCATCACCATCAGTATCACAACTATCAGAATCCTGGAAGTTAGGAATGCCGTCACCATCACAATCATCATTGTAAGGATCGCCATCTCCATCTGTATCTTCATCACCATCATCTAATCCATCACCATCAGTATCACATGGATTTGTATCGAGGAAGTTAGGTATGCCGTCTCCATCACAATCATCATTATATGGGTCGCCATCGCCATCCGTATCTTCATCATCATCAAATATTCCATCACCGTCAGAATCACAATAGTCCGTATCCAGATAGTTTGGAATGCCATCATTATCACAATCATCGTTGGTTGGATCGCCATCACCATCTAAATCTTCGTCCTCTGTAAGGATGCCGTCTCCATCATCATCCTCGTCTAAATAATCTGGGTTCCCGTCTCCATCACTGTCGTCATTGGTAGGATCGCCATCGCCGTTAATGTCTTCATCCAAATCTAAGATTCCATCACCATCAGAATCACCGGAAAGGATAGTCAATTCATCGGTTGAAGTATCTGACGAACTGTTGCCGGCAGCATCAGATGACGTGACTTCCACTTCGTTTACACCACTAATATTTGGATTAAAAGTTCCGCTTACAGATGTTGCTGTTTCTGTATTGACTGACCAATTTCCACTTCCATCCGCAATAACTACGTATGTGGCCCCTCCTACTAAAATAGTCACCGTACTACCTGGTTCTGCAGTTCCTCTAATGATCGGAGTGGTATCACCTGTTACTTGGCTAAATACAACAGGAGTTGTGGGTGCTGTCGTATCGATAGTCAATTCATTTGTGCTAACGTCCGAGTTAGAACAACCTCCATTCTCCGCTGTAACAACTACTTCGTTAACACCATTTTCATTTGGAGAAAATGATCCACTAGCTGGACTCGATGTATCTATGGACCAATTTCCACTTGCATCGGATGTGGTTACATAAGTAGCTCCTCCTACTTCAACCGTGATATTATTTCCAGCATCGCTAGTACCAGTTAAAATGGGCGAAGCATTATTTGTAAAGAGTGCATCCACAGTTGGAATACCTGGAATATTGTTAATTGTTATGGTAAATGCAGTCACGGAACTTGAACAGTTAGTTCCAGAGCTCTTCACGCTAATATTTGCATTGTAAGTACCAACACCGACTGACCCGGGTACATTCAAGTTAATTGGACTCGAGCCTAAAGAGGCATCAACTACATCAACGAACCCTTGTGCCTCAGCAGAAGCGTCATAATCAATGCTATATTGATCTGGATCTCCGGAAATTCCCGTAAAGCTTAAAGCTGCGAATGTCTCTCCCAGGCAAATTTCAGGATTAGATCCAAGCGTTATAGAAGGCGATGCTGGATTTGAAAGAACCGCATTTGAAATAATGTTAGATTGACATCCACTTAGCGTCACACTTATATTGGTGTAAGTTCCGGCTTCCAGACCTGAAACAATGATATCTCCGCTACCATCAGTTGCAAGGTTAGTTGACACTGCAGAGCCTGTTGTGTACGTCACGGTATATGTGGTTGAAGCTTGTAATCCTGATAATTGAATACTTCCATCAGAACCTCCGCATGAGGTTGGATTTGTAAGTGCTCCCAGCGTGACTGCAGGTGACGATGGAGATACAAGGGTGGCTGAAATATTATTAGAAACACATCCGCTATTGGTAACATTCAACTCAGTATATGAACCTGCTGATAACCCTGACAAAATATACTCGCCATCACTATTGGATGTGATGCTTACAGTAGTAGCATCAACCCCATTCAGCTTGTAATTAATATCATATGATGCAGATGCTGCTAAGCCGATAATCTCAATTGAACCGTCCGATCCGTCACAAACCGTAGGGTTACCAGATGTTCCTAGTGCTATATCTGGAGGATTCAATACAATACTTGGTATCACATTGGATTGACACCCATCACTGGTACGAGTAACGCCAACATTTGTATAAGTACCAGCATTCAATCCTGAGAGAGTGATCGTTCCAGATGAAGGTGCTTGACCTGTCAGGTTAGTTGCGGTACCACCAAACTCATAAAACACATCATAAGTCAGTGCATCACTCAACCCATTCAAATCAATTGTCCCGTCTGTTGCGGCACAGGATGAAGGATCTGTACCAACAGTTGTGCTGATAGATGGCGGTGAAGGATCAGTGATAACAACCGGTCCGGAAATTGTATTTGACAAACATCCACTCTCAGTAACTTCTATATCTGTATAGTTTCCATTATTAAGACCAGATATTGTGAGTAGACCCAAGGCATCCGAGGCTATTGTGGAATTCACATCTGTTCCATTTGCTTTATAACTGACCGTATATGTTGTAGAAGTGCTTAAGCCGTTCAAGATTATTGTTCCCTCTGATCCACCACAGGTAGTAGCATTGGTAAATGAATCAACTGTAATAGTTGCTGCATCAGGATCATTTAATGTGAAGGGGCCAGCTAATGTATTAGATGTACAACCTGTAATTGTGACATTGATATTGGAATAGCTGCCAGCGTTTAATCCATTAATAACTAAATCTCCGCTTGCATCAGATGATACTGAAGTTGAAACTGTAGCACCATTATCTTGATACGTCACAGCATAGTTCGTTGATGGGTTTAATCCTGTCAATTGAATATTTCCATCTGTCCCATCACATGTAGTAGGATTATTTTCTTGTTTTAAAGCTATCGTTGGAGTTGTAGGATCAGCTAGCGATACATCCGGATCATCCGTGGAAGTACAACCATTCAGCGTAATACTTAAGTCAGTATACCCCCCTTGAGAAGCAACAACCGAAGCAGCTCCCCCATTCACGCTAACATTATTAAAGGATCCTGATGAGTGGTTAATTTGATAAACTCCGTCGACTACATTCGTGAAGGATAATGAAATAGTACCGTTACCACCGCATATTGTAGGATCAGTACTTCCTGTCACAGAAATGGTAGGTATTGCAGGTTCATTTAATGTAACATCAACCAGTTCGGTTGAGGTACATCCTGAAACTGCAATAGTTAAATTATTATAAATGCCTTCCGGTAAGCCTGAGATAAGTGTTGTGTTTCCGTTTACAGTAACATTCGTAAAAACTTTGCTAACTGATAATCCATCTACGTAATTAAGTGAATAGGTTCCATTTGGAACGTCTGTGAAGCTCAATGAAATACTACCATCAGAGCCATCGCAACTGCTTGGTGAACTACTACCAACCAATGTTACCGTTGGAATACTCACAATGCTGAGCGTTCCGGTTGCAAAAGAGCTATTTCCACCACTATCGGCAACAGTCACTGAGATTGTATAATCTACCCCTCCGTTAAATGCCCCCAAAGTTCCGCTTGATGGTGTATCTGTATTGGTATCAACACTCCAATCCCCACTAGCATTAGGAACTATTGTGTAGGTTGCTCCATTCAATGTTACCGTCATTGTTTCACCTGTATTTAAGGCAGAGCCTGTTCCTGATGAACCAGTAATTACTGGATTTATCCCCTCACAAATTACCTGGCTGGCTACTGTTGGCGATGCAGGCGCTGATGTATCTATAACCAACTCTCCGCTCGTTGCATCTGTAGAGCTGTTGCCTACAGAATCTGTAACCGTAACTTCAACTTGATATGTAGATCCGTCAATAAATGTACCTAGGGTACCGCTTTCGGGAGTTGCTGTTTCCAGATCAACACTCCAATTACCACTAGCGTCAGGAACAACAACATAAGTAGCTCCATTTACTGTGACTGTCATTGTTTCTCCCGCAGGTAAAGCACTACCTGTACCGGTCGTCCCTGTGATTATCGGAGATGTATCGTTTGTTATCTGAGAATTTACTGTCGGTACGACCGGAGCGGTCGTATCAATTGTTAATTCATTGGTACTCGTATCTGAAGTCGAATTACCTGCTTCATCAATACTGGTAACCTCAACCTCGTTTGCACCATTGGTATTTGGACTAAAAGTGCCAGAATTTGGAGTAATTGTTTCTGTATCTATACTCCAGTTTCCACTAGCATCAGCCGTGGTAATGTAGGTAGCACCTGCTACAATTACTGTTACTGTACTGCCAGTTTCTGCTGTACCGGTTATTATCGGCGTTGCATCATTGGTTGTTTGAGAGGTTACAGTAGGAATTACCGGATCCGTAGTATCAATGATCAATTCTCCGGTTGTTGCATCTGATGAACTATTTCCCGCTTCGTCTACACTAGTCACTTCCACCTCATTTGTTCCATTGACATTAGGATTAAAGGTTCCTGAAGCTGGTGTCAACACCTCGGTATTAATCGTCCAATTTCCACCTCCATCTGCGGTTACAACGAAGGTCGCCCCTCCAATTACAACTGAAACTGAACTTCCGGCTTCAGCCGTTCCTATTATTATTGGAGTTGTATCGTTAGTCGTCTGACTTACTACTGTCGGAATAGCTGGATTTGTGATATCAATAACTAATTCATCTGTACTCGAATCTGATGTGCTATTACCCGATGCATCAGTTGATGTAACACTCACATCATAAATACCTTCACCTAGATTCGTAAATGGTCCTCCGGCTGTCGGAGTAGAGGTCTCTGTGTCAATAGTCCAGTTCCCACTTCCATCCGCTGTTGTTTCAAACGTAACCCCATTTATTACTACCGTAACTGTGCTACCTGATTCAGCTGTTCCTTCCAACACTGGTGACTGATCATTCGACGTTTGACTTGTGATTGTTGGTACGGCAGGAGATGTCGTATCTATAACTAATTCATCTGTACTAGCATCTGATGAGTTATTACCTGCTGCGTCTGTTGATGTAACACTTACATCATATGTTCCTTCACCTAGATTCGTAAATGGTCCTCCGGCTGTTGGAGTAGAGGTCTCTGTGTCAATGGTCCAGTTCCCACTTCCATCCGCTGTTGTTTCAAACGTAACCCCATTTATTACTACCGTAACTGTGCTACCTGCGTCGGCTGTTCCTTCCAACACTGGTGACTGATCATTCGACGTTTGACTTGTGATTGTTGGTACGGCAGGAGATGTCGTATCTATAACTAATTCATTAGTGGTTGTATCTGAGTTGGAGTTACCTGCTGCATCTGTTGATGTGATACTAATATCATATGTGCCTTCGGATAGCGCCGTAAATGTTCCACTATCAGGAGTTGCGGTACCTGTGTCAACAGACCAGTTTCCGGAAGCATCAGCAACCACGCTGTAGGTTGCTCCGCCTATAGTAAACTCAACTGTACTGCCGGCCTCTGCTGCTCCTGAGATTACAGGGCTTGTATCATTTGTGATCAGACTTGTGATCGTTGGTATTGCTGGCGGAGTTGTATCAATCACCAACTCATCGGTCGTCACATCGGATACTTCATTGCCTGCTGCATCCGTGATTGTAGCTATCACAGGGTAAGTGCCCTCGGTAAGCGCTGTGATGCCACTTAAGTCTAATGACCAGGTATCTCCACTGTTGGTCAACTCTGCATCTGTTCCTAAAACATAGGTCGTGCCAGCTACCGTCACCGAAAACACATCTGCATCTGAGGAATCAAATGAACCTGTAAGCGTAGGGTTGGTATTGGTCGTCTGGCTCACTACCGCAGGGGTCGCTGGATCTGTCGTGTCAATCACCAACTCATCGGTCGTCACATCGGATACTTCATTGCCTGCTGCATCCGTGATTGTAGCTATCACAGGGTAAATGCCTTCGGTAAGCGCAGCAATGCCACTTAAGTCTAATGACCAGGTATCTCCACTGTTGGTCAACTCTGCATCTGTTCCTGAAATATAGGTCGTGCCAGCTACCGTCACCGAAAACACATCTGCATCTGAGGAATCAAATGAACCTGTAAGTGTAGGGTTAGTATTGGTCGTC
>NZ_JAVJTR010000001.1:0-70489 GCF_040220215.1 Ekhidna sp. | reverse complement strand
TTTCTGACTTGGCTGAGGGATCGTACATACTGGAAGTTATGATTGATGACCAACGAGTTTTAAAGCGCATAATAAAGGCAAACTAAGGCAGCATTAGCTTAGGCTTGTGCAAGGCGATCTCCTAGGGAGGTCGCTTTTTTTGTTTTCATGGATCGTTGTGTTAACACAAGCGTAACATTCCTAATACACATATAACAAACCAGACCATTCTTTAACCCTTTGATAACAGCCAGAGCGACCTCTAGTAACATCTGAAGATCATTTTTGCGGTACAAATTGATCTATCAAAATATTTAAATCGCAAAACTGAAATGAAAAAATTATTTGCAATCGCAATGTTGATCACAGGATCCCTCGTTATGGTTTCTTGTGGGGATGATGATGGAGGAGCTGGAGTTGATGCTCCTGAGGTGACTGCTCCTGGAGCAGCAGATGTGACCACTGGTCAGTCAATTGATCTAAACTTTAGCTATAATGCAGCAGGTGGATTCGCTTCTTCTGCAGTAGCAGTAACTGGTGGAACTGCTAATGTAACTACCGATGGAGAAGTTGGAGCAACATCTGGTACTATCACGGTTGCTTTCGAAGCTGGTGATGAAGGAGCCGGCTCTGTAGTATTAACTGTAACAGATGCTGAAGGTAACTCTGATGATGCTACCGTAGTGCTATCAGTCGTAGCTGAGGATGTAACTCCGGTTATCACAGTTCGTGGTGATATTATGACTAACACTACATGGACTGCTAACAATATCTACCAGCTAGATACCAGAGTTACAGTTATTGATGGTGTTACACTTACTATCGAGCCAGGAACTGTAATCAAAGGGAATTCAGGACAAGGTTCGGCTGCTACAGCACTTCTTGTTGCTAGAGGAGGTATGCTTATGGCAGAAGGTACTGCTGCACTACCAATTATATTCACATCCGTAGATGATCCAATCGATCCTTCTGACATAGTAGCAGGTAATTATTCAAGTACTACTTCACCTTCACAACCAGGTCTTTGGGGTGGCGTAATCATCCTTGGTAATGCACCAATCTCTGCTCAGAATGATAATGATGAAGATGTTACTGAAGTTCAAATTGAAGGAATCCCTGCTTCTGATCCAAACGGACTTTATGGTGGAGATAATCCGGCCGATAACTCTGGAACGATCACCTACATCTCTATCCGACACGGTGGTACTAACATTGGTGCTGGTAATGAAATTAATGGGTTAACGCTCGGTGGCGTTGGTTCTGGAACAACTATCAATAACATTGAAGTAGTTGCAAATGCTGACGATGGTATTGAGTGGTTCGGCGGAAACGTTTCAGTAGAAAACGTTTTGATCTGGAACTCCAACGATGATGGTTTGGATACTGATCAGGATTGGATTGGAACTTGTTCAAACTTCATTGTAATTACTCCAATTGGTGGTTCTGCTTTCGAATTGGATGGCCCTGAAGGAACGCTTAACAGGGGCACACACCAGTTCACGAATGGTGTTGTATACGCTGGAACTGAAATTGATCACATTATCGATTGGGATGAAGATACAAACGCGGGAGTTAGTAATACCTATTTCTTCGGAATCACATCAGCAGGAGATTTCGAAACATTTGGAGGAGATGGAACTGGAGTTAATACCGGATGGGAAACTGACCTTGCTTCTGGTGCAGCAGCATTTGCTGGTGTGCCTGACGCATCTGTTTCTTACGGTGTAGCACTTGGTTCTAGAACAGTAGGACCTGCTGCTGCTGACTTTGCATGGACTTGGGCTGGTAATTCTGGAGCACTAGCTGACTTAGGTTTATAAGAGGCCTAAACATATTGTACGAAAGCCCGATGCGCGAACATCGGGCTTTCGTACATCCAGACAAAATTTGATAGAACAATTTTTTTTAAGACAATGAGATATATTTTTTTCTGCCTATTATTGGCTGCAATAAATGCTTTCGGGCAAAAAGGGACCATTCGAGGGACGGTCATTGAAGATGCAAACGGTGAGCCATTATATGGTGTCACGGTTCAAATTAAAGGAACAACCAATGGAGCAATTACGGATTTTGATGGGAAATTCGAGATACAGACTACTCCGGGCGCATATGATTTACAAGCATCATTTGTTTCTTTCCAAACAGTAACCATTGCTGGTTTAGAAGTTGAGGACAGTGAAGTTACCATTCTTGATCAAATCAGGCTTAAAGAAGACGTTGCTCTATTGGATGAGGTCGTTGTAACTGCGGAAGTAATTAGGACTTCTGAAGCGGCAATTTTGACTGTTAAAAGAAAGTCAGCCAATGTCATAGATGGAATTTCATCTGAAAGCTTTAGAAAAATTGGCGATAGCAATGCAGGTGAAGCCGTAAAGCGTGTAACCGGTGTTTCAGTTGAAGGAGGCAAATATGTTTACGTTAGAGGACTTGGAGACCGATATACTAAGACAACCTTGAACGGGATGGATATTCCGGGATTGGATCCTGATCGAAACAGTATTCAGATTGACGTATTCCCTACAAACCTGATTGACAACATGGTGATTGTCAAGTCCTTTACACCGGATCTTCCGGCAGACTTTACCGGAGGTATTGTTAATATTGAAACGAAGGATTTTCCGGAAGAAAAGATATTGGATGTGTCATTGGGCATAGACTTCAATCCATCCATGCATTTCAATGGTGATTATTTAGATTACAAAGGAAGCTCAACAGACTTTTTAGGATTTGATAACGGTGAAAGAGCACTGCCATCAGGAGTTGACTTTAGTGCTGTTCCTACCCCATTCAATTCTACTGATGCTGAAGTTGGTCAATTTCTAAATCAATTCAGCCCAACACTTGGAGCGACACAGCAAACCAGCTTCATGAACTATAGCCTAGGGTTCAATTTTGCTAATCAAAAAAAATTAGCGAATGGGAATAGTTTGGGTTTCATGTTCACTGGTAATTACAAGAACAACAGCACCCTATATGACGATGCGGTTTATGGGGAGTATCAGAATAATACTTCAGATGAAAGCGTATACGAGTTTCAAAGAGCTGCTTCTACTATAGGATCACTAAGTGAAAATGACATTCTATTGGGTGGTTTAGCTGGAGTTGCTTATAAAACAGATGCCTCTAAGTACAGGCTAACGATGTTGAAGCTTCAAAATGGAGTAAGTAGAGCAGGTCAGTTTGACTTGATAGATGACGAAGAGGCAGCTGGTAAATCAGGATACATTGGTAGTTCAGATAACTTGGAATATAACCAGCGCTCAGTTACAAATTTGTTTTTAAATGGGGAGCATCATCTTGCTGATAGCAGATGGATCATCGATTGGAGAGGCTCTGCTACATGGTCATCTCAAGAAGATCCGGATATAAGAAAAACTGCCTTTACAGAGGTGGGCACCAATGGTGACAACCTGAGGTTTGTAGCAGGCGCTGCAGGCAATCCAAGCAGGCTTTGGAGGGAACTGGAAGAAAGGAACCTTGGGGCTAAAGTTGATATATCATATAAACCGGAGGTTTTTGGAAGAGATGCTAAAGTACAGTTTGGTGTAGGCCACACATACAAAGAAAGAGACTATGAAATCGTTGACTTCAATATCAACTTTTTGAACAGTCAGCAACCGGATTGGACAGGAGATGCATCTGAGGTGTGGACCGTTGATAATATTTATCCTAACGGATCGATCTATGTGGTTTCTGGATTTAGCACTCCTAACCCGAATCAATACAATGCCAATATAAATAATACTGGTGCTTATGTAATGACTGAAATCTCTCCAACAGAGAAGTTAAAAGGTATTGTTGGAGTAAGGGCAGAGAACTTCGTACAAAGACATACTGGAAGAGATCAGTTGCAAACTGAGGTGTTGGAAAACGATAAGGTATTAGATGCATTAGATTTCTTTCCATCCGTAAATTTGATTTACGCACTCCAGGAAAAGCAAAACCTGAGAGCTTCATTCTCTCAAACTATTGCACGACCTTCATTCAAAGAATTGTCTTTCGCACAGATTCTTGATCCGGTTTCTAACCGAATTTTCAACGGCGGACTTTTTGCCATAGATGATTGGGACGGAAACCTAAAAGAAACCTCTATCAACAATTTTGATTTAAGATGGGAGCTTTTCATGGATAGAGGCCAGACGTATTCAGTTTCTGCATTTTACAAAACTTTTAGCGATCCTATTGAACTAGTAAGGTTACCTCAAGCCCAAACGAATGCCGAATTTCAGCCAAGAAATGTAGGAGATGGGCAGCTAGCCGGAGTTGAAATAGAGTTTAGAAAAGCACTTGATTTCATCAACCCAATGTTTAGTGTAAATGGCAACATCACACTGGTTAAATCTTCTATCGATATGTCTGATACAGAATTAAGAAACAGAAGAAACAACGCAAGAACTGGTGAAGTGATTGACGAAACAAGGACTATGGCAGGACAAGCTCCATGGATCATTAATGCGGGAGTATCATATAACAATTTTGAAACAGGTTTAGACGCAGGCCTTTTCTATAATGTGAAGGGCGAAACACTTGTAGTTGTTGGGGGAGGAATAGATCCGGATGTTTTTTATCAGCCTTTCCACAGCTTGAATTTCAATATGAACAAGCTTTTTGGAGCTAAGGATCAGTGGTCAGCAAGTTTCAGCATTAATAATATTCTTGGTGATAAGGTCGAGCAGCTTTACAAGCGCTCATTCTCTAATGCCACTAATGAAGGCTTTGATGCCACAGGTCAGGTCTTCCAGAGCTGGAGTCCAGGTACCTCCTTTGGAGCAGGAATTAAATATTCATTCTAACTATGGTTATAAAAATTAATTACGGTATGAAAGGGATCAAATTTTGATCCCTTTTTTATTTACTAGTCTTAGCTATTTAAGTCTTCTCAATGCTTTTTATCTCTGCCTTTAGCTGCTCTATTTCCTCTTCCAGCTTGTTGAGCTGATTTAAAATTTGTTGCTTTTCAGTTTCCATGACAGCATCCCGATATTCATTGCTCAAGTCATCAGCTTTCTTTTGTTTATCCTCAATCTGCTCCACCAGATCATCAATGTAAAACCCCTTTTTGAAGTCCAGGATCATAGTCAATGCCTGCTTTTTATACTTTTCATTTTCAAGACCCAGGAAAAACTCCGTGCCACCATTCCCATCTGTCGTTTGAGTGAAGATGACCAAATCCACATTTCCATCTGTCGTTTCCGAAGGAATCGTCACCTTGTAGTAGGTCTTCATATTCAGCGGGCTCGAAAATTCACGCGCGTACTCCCACCAGCCTCGTCTTACTTTTTCCCACCCAAAATCAAAAGTTGTTTTGTAGCCATTTAATGTTTTACCTTCCAATGACAATTGAGCCGGTGCTGCTTTTGTGTCAAATGATTTCTGTCCGAAAGTAGAGAAAGAAATGAACAAAAGGAGGTATGTCAGAGTATGGTAATAAAAGAATTTTTTCATGTCTTCAACAAATCTAAACGACTCAAACAAAACGGTACTCATCACTGGTGGTACCGGACTGGTTGGGACCGAATTAAGTAGCCTACTTACTACCAAAGGCTACAAGGTTACCCACCTGTCACGAAACCCAACGCAAAAACATTACCAGACATTCTATTGGGATGTGAAAAAGGGCGAAATTGAAGATGAAGCAATCACATCAGCAGATGCGATCATTCATCTGGCAGGAGCAGGTGTTTCAGATAGGCGCTGGTCAAACGAGTGGAAGAAAGAGATTTATAATAGCCGTATTCATTCAACTAAACTTTTAAAAGAAAAAGTTGCTGTACTCAATCCGAAATTGAAGCATTTCATTTCAGCATCAGCCATTGGATATTATGGCTGGGATTCCGGGGAAAAGTTGGTTGATGAAAATTCTGCTAGTGGAGATGGTTTCCTTGCTGATGTGGTCATAGACTGGGAGAAAGAGGCAAGCACTTTTGAAACTATCAATGTACCTACTGCGATGGTTCGAATCGGGATCGTTCTAAGTGAGAAGGGTGGTGCACTGGTCGAGATGGCAAAACCAATCAAATTCTGGGTGGGTGCCCCTTTAGCTTCAGGAAACCAGCACATGAGCTGGATTCATCTCAATGACCTCTGCGGAATCTTTGCTCATGTTTTGGAAAATAGGCTGGAAGGAATATTCAATGGAGTGGCACCTTCACCTAAAACAAATAAGGAATTCACTAAATCTGTTGCAAATCAGCTGAACAAGCCTCTTTGGCTACCGAATGTTCCTAAATTTGCGCTTCGATTGATTGTAGGCGAAATGTCAGATATATTAGTCGGTGGCAATCGCGTGTCCAGCAAAAAGATTGAGGACGCGGGATTTAATTTTCAATTTGTAGCGTTAGACGATGCGCTGCAAGACTTACTGCAATAGACAATGGAAGAAAAGAAACAGATTAGTAAAGAGGAGGAAGCACGGATACTTGAGGCCTTCAAAGAAAAAGACTGGAATGAAATAAAAAGTGCCGACTCCTGGGTGATTTTCAAAGTGATGGGAGAGTTTGTTCAGGGCTTTGAAAAAATGGCTAAGATTGGCCCCTGCGTTTCTATTTTCGGTTCTGCACGTACCAAGCCGGACAATAAATACTACAAAATAGCTGAGGAGATTGCTGCCAAAGTAGTGCGCCACGGATATGGAGTCATCACCGGTGGTGGACCCGGTATCATGGAAGCAGGTAACAAAGGTGCGAATGCACAGGGTGGAAAATCTGTTGGCTTGAACATAGATCTACCATTTGAACAGAACAACAATATCTACATAGACAGGGATAAGAGTATTGATTTTGATTACTTCTTTGTTCGTAAAGTCATGTTCGTAAAGTATTCTCAGGGCTTTATTGTATTGCCCGGAGGTTTTGGTACAATGGATGAACTCTTCGAAGCATTGACCTTGATCCAAACGAAAAAAATAGGCCGCTTCCCAATCGTTTTGGTAGGCAAGGATTACTGGTCTGGTCTGGTAGATTGGCTTAAAGACACTTTGCTGGAGATGGAAGGAAACATCAGCCCGACAGACATGGATCTTTTCAACGTAGTGGATACCGCCACCGAAGCAGTAGAAGTAATTGACGAATTCTACAGTAAATACAACCTGAGCCCGAACTTCTAATTCAGGGAACCGAAAAGTGAAGAAAAGAGCGGAAGTAATCGAAGTAATTGGAGCCAGGGAGCACAATCTCAAAAATATTGATGTCACCCTGCCCAGAAACAAGCTAATCACCATCACAGGAATTAGTGGTAGTGGAAAGTCTTCGCTTGCTTTCGATACGATCTATGCGGAAGGTCAGCGTCGGTACATGGAGAGCTTCAGTGCCTATGCCAGATCCTTCATTGGAGACATGGAACGCCCCGATGTAGATAAGATCGAAGGACTGAGCCCGGTTATTTCCATTGAGCAAAAAACGACCTCTCGAAATCCACGATCCACGGTTGGTACAGTTACAGAGATTTATGATTTCTTCCGTCTCTTATACGCCCGCGCAGGAGAAGCGTACTCTTACCTGTCCGGGAATAAAATGACTCGCCAGTCGGAGGATCAGATCATTGAAATGATCCTGAAAAATTATGATGGTCAGAAACTCGTTTTGCTGGCACCTGTAGTGAAAGGTAGGAAAGGGCATTATCGAGAATTATTTGTTCAGGTTCGAAAGCTGGGTTTCACTAAAGTGAGGGTCAACGGAGAAATCCAGGACCTGGTACCCAAAATGCAGGTCGACAGGTACAAAACCCATGACATTGAAATCGTCACCGACAGGATCAAGGTTTCCGAAAAAGATAAAAAGCGCATTCGTGACTCTGTGAATATGTCACTGCGACATGGAGATGGCGTGATGATGATCCAGAAAGAAGATGGAACAATTTCTCACTTCTCTAAAAATCTCATGGACCCGGAGACGGGGTTGGCGTATGATGAGCCTGCTCCAAATACATTCTCCTTTAACTCGCCCTATGGTGCCTGCCAGGAATGTAATGGACTTGGTCAAATAGAGGAAATCTCCAAAGAGTCTGTGATACCAGACCCATCACTCAGTATCAGCCGTGGAGGAATAGCACCACTTGGGGAATATCGGGACATCTGGATTTTCAAGAAAATTGATGCTATTCTGAAACGGAATAAAGTCAATTTATCTACCCCAATAAAGAAGATCCCCACTGAGATTATTGATGTGCTGCTTTATGGGGATAGTGTTCCGGTGGCGGTTAGTTCTGTTAAATATCCGGGCACAGATTGGCATACCAAATTTGAGGGCATTATCAACTTTCTGGAGAAACAGAAAGATGGTGGTTCTGAAAAGATTCAGGCTTGGGTCAAAGAGTTTACGGACATCAGAACCTGTCCTACGTGTAACGGGTATCGGCTGAAGAAGGAAGCGTTGCATTATAAAATCGCTGATAGGCACATTGGAGAGTTGGCTGAAATGGATATTCAGTCGCTTGGAAGGTGGATGGAAAATCTGGAGGAAAGGCTGGGTGAGAGACAGTTGGTTATCGCCACGGAAATCCTGAAAGAACTACGCAAGCGAATTGGGTTTTTGCTGGATGTCGGACTTGATTACCTCAGTCTAAACAGGCCGCTAAAAACTTTATCAGGAGGTGAAGCGCAACGTATCAGGTTGGCAACCCAGATTGGTACACAATTGGTCAATGTACTATACATTTTAGATGAGCCAAGCATCGGCTTGCATCAACGAGATAATGTGAAGTTGATCCAGGCACTAAAGGATCTGCGTGACCTTGGGAACACGGTCATTGTAGTAGAGCATGACAAAGACATGATGATGCAGTCCGATGAAGTGGTGGACATTGGTCCAGGAGCAGGAAGACATGGCGGACAAATCGTGGCAAAAGGATCACCCCAGGAATTTCTAAAGCTTGGGAGCTCAACAGCTGACTACCTGAATGGCAAGCGAAAGATAAAAGTGCCTGCCCAAAGACGAAGCACGAACGGCAAGTGGCTGGAACTGTATGGAGCAACTGGTCACAACTTAAAAAATGTTGATCTTAAACTTCCATTGGGTAACCTCATTTTGGTAACTGGCGTTTCCGGTAGTGGAAAGTCCACGCTCATTCATGAGACGCTTTATCCGATCATCAGAAAGCATTTATACAAGAGTAGGCAAGAACCATTGCCATTCAAAAAGATTGAAGGAGTTGATCAATTCGATAAAATTATCGAAGTAGATCAGTCACCGATCGGGAGGACTCCACGCTCCAATCCGGCTACTTATACAGGGGTGTTTTCAGAAATCAGAAGCTTGTTTGCTCAGCTTCCGGAAGCCAAGATACGGGGCTACAAACCAGGCCGTTTTTCATTCAATGTAAAAGGTGGGAGATGCGAAACCTGTGGCGGTGGAGGTATGCGGCTCATTGAGATGGATTTCTTACCTGACGTGCATGTGCCATGCGAAACATGCAAAGGAAAACGGTATAACCGCGAAACCCTTGAGGTGCGGTTCAAAGGAAAATCAATCTCGGATGTGCTGGACATGACCGTATCACAATCTGTAGAGTTCTTCGAGAAACAACCACGAATTATAAGGAAGCTAAAGACACTAGACGAAGTAGGTTTGGGCTACATTTCTCTTGGTCAGCATGCCACAACCCTCTCTGGAGGTGAGGCACAGAGGGTAAAACTGGCCACCGAACTCTCTAAAAAAGATACCGGAAAGACTTTTTATATCCTCGATGAACCTACAACCGGACTCCACTTTCAGGATATAGAACATTTACTGGATGTACTTCAGAAGTTGGTGAATAAAGGAAATACCGTACTGATCATAGAGCACAACATGGATGTCATCAAAGTAGCGGATCATATCATCGATTTGGGTCCGGAGGGAGGTTTTGCTGGTGGACAAATTGTTGCCCAGGGCACGCCGGAAGAGATCGTGAAAGTAGATGGCAGCTACACGGCCAAATTCCTGAAAGAAGAGCTTAGCCAATAATAGCCTGCCCCAATCCGTATTCCCCTTTGGTAGGATGACCATAGGAAATCCGAGTCATGGGAATCTGTTAGAGGTTTTGAGTTTGAAATATCTTTATCTTAAAATACCCTAAAACAAGTTCAGGGTGACTCAAGTAGAAAGAGATTCAATTTAAATCAGAAAGTCATGCTGAATTTATTTCAGCATCTTAAATACGACGTTCCAGATCAAATGATAAACCGTTTCTTCCTAAATTCGAAGGATGAAAAAGCTACTTTTCCCATTCATCTTGCTCACAGTCAATCTATTTGCCCAAACTCCTTGCGAAGATGGCAAAGCGGGAAATTATGATTGTTTAGGCCTGGATCTCCAGGCACGTATCTCTGCGACGGATCTGGGGGCTGAAGAACTGAACGGAAGGTGGGTCAATGATATTTGGGGGTGGGTTGACCCGGAAACCAGCAAGGAATATGCACTGGTAGGCATGACCAACGGCACTTCCTTCGTAGATATTACAGACCCTGTAAACCCTGTGGTAATGGGTGTACTTATTGAGCACAATTCTCAAAACAACTCATCCAACCAGCCTTTGCATGATGGCGCCAAATCTGTTTGGAGAGACATCAAAGTGTATCAAAACCATGCCTACATTGTCAGTGAAGATCCGGGCCATGGGCTGCAGGTATTTGATCTGAGAGACCTTAGGGATGTGGTTAACCCATCGAAAGAAAATCAATTCAGTGAAGCCGGACACTACGCAGGTATTGGGAAAGCGCACAACCTGGCAATCAATGAAGAAACAGGTTTCGCTTATGCGGTGGGTTTCAATGCCAATGATGGAAGCACTTGTTCCATTGGAGGATTGCACATGATCGATTTATCCAATCCGATTGCACCTGAATATGCCGGCTGCTATGACGATGAAGGATATATCCACGATACGCAATGTGTCATTTACCAGGGTCCGGATGAAGATCACGTTGGTAAGGAAATCTGCTTTAATTCCAATGGAAATCAGGGAGGACCCAATACCATAACCATTGTGGATGTGACCAGCAAGGGGTCTCCAACTTTAATTTATGAAGCAGATTATGAAGAATCCACCTATGCCCATCAGGGTTGGTTGACAGAAGATCATAAATACTTCCTTTCCAACGATGAACTGGATGAATTGAGCTTCAATAGGAATTCAAGAACGCTCATTTGGGATGTTCAGGATTTGGATAACCCTCAGTTCCTGGGATATCATGAGCATGGAACGAAAGCCATTGACCACAATTTATATGTGAAAGATAATTACGTGTATGAATCAAACTATTCGAATGGGTTGAGAATACTGGATACGGTTGGGATCAGCAAAGGCAGCCTGAAAGAGGTTGCTTTCTTTGACACCTATGTATCGAGTAATGCAACTGATTTTGTAGGAACCTGGAGTAATTACCCCTATTTCCCTTCAGGAAATATCGTGGTGAGCGATATTACCAATGGCCTGTTCGTGTTGAAAATGCAGTCCATATTTATTGAGCATCAACCAAAAGATGTAACCGTTTGTGTGGGTGCTCATGTGGATATCCCGATCACAGCCATAGGTGAGAATATTGAATACCAGTGGCAAATAGATGAGGGGGCCGGCTTCATGGACATTGACAATTTTGAACGTTACCAAAACACCACAACGGATACTATGCACGCCCATACTTTGGAGCTGTCGCAAAATGAAAATCAATACCGATGCGTGATCTCCAATGGAATTGCCGAAATCATTTCTAACCCAATGACTTTGCATGTACTGGATTCTCCCAGAGCAGCATTTACCTTCGAACTTACCGGATTTTCGGCCGATATTACGTTTACCAACGAATCAGAAAATGCTGATTCCTTTTTATGGTCTTTTGGAGATGGAGGCGAATCAGATTTGGAAGCTCCGGCTTATGAGTACTCGGGAGAAGGAGTGTATGAAATCATGCTGGTAGCCATCAATGGCTGTACAAGCGACACTACCTATCAAACGCTGGAGCTTATCATAGCAGCTACAGAAGGTGAATTTTCTGCGTTTGAGGTATACCCCACGGTAGTGAATGATAGGTTGACAATCAATAGTAAAGACGGGAATGCGTATGAGGTGGAAATCTACTCGCTTCAGGGAAACCGATTGATGAGAAAGAAAATGAGAAACGGACGTTCCAGTCTATCACTGGCAGGTTTTCAGGAGGGTGTTTATCTGTTAAACATCCACAGCGGAGGGAAGACCATAACCCGGAAAATTGTAGTGGCCAGGTAGGCTACCGTATCCATATTACCGTCATTGCGAGTAGGGCTGCCGGCAAGGCAGGGAACGACGAAGCAACCTTTGGATTATAAGATCGCTTCGTTGCACTCGCGATGACGGTTACAAAAAGATCCCTAGCTCTGCTTCTTATCTCCTGACCTATTCAGCGTCAGACGGTTCCAAACCGTCAGACGAGTGACCTATATTCAACCCAACAATCCCTTCACCTTCTCCGCTAGCATCTCTGCTGCTTTCGCATTCTTTCGAAACCACATCTCAGGTTCTACGAGCTCCAGCTCTGAAACGGCAGGGTTGCCGTTGTTGTCATTGACAATATCCACTCGTGCATAGAGTGGGGTATTCTCGCAGGCTTTTACAGCAGCAATCGCAAGATCTATTTCGGCTTGAGTAGGCTTATAGTCCGCTACCGTTCCGCCAAAATCATCCTGCACTCGGAAATCGCCCGGCTTGGCTACCTTCAGTACGGCATGGGTATATGTCTCTCCGATTAGCATGAGCGAAAGCTCACCACGTTTCAAGACGTCTTCCTGAAAGGGTTGAAGCATCATGGTTTCATCCTTGACCAGGTAGGCGAATCTTTCTTCCAGATTACCAATCGTTTCGGGTGAAAGCATGAAAGTGTCTTTGGCAGCCGCAGAAATGGCTGGTTTTAGCACCGTCTTTTCCCATCCAAGCTCATCATGGATTTCCTGAAGGGTTCTCGTGTCTCTAGGCTCTATGAAATAGGTTTCCACCACATTGACACCTGCATCTTTCAGGTCGTTCATGTAGTGCTTGTCCAGGTTCCAGACGATAGTTTCATAGTCATTGACCAGCTTGGATTCCATCGAAACCTCCATCAGCCAGTCGCTGAATGCAGTGAATTTTTCAGCATAATCCCATGTGGTGCGGAACAACGCAATTTTCGTTTGTGTCCAATCAAATGAAGCATCTGACCAGGCTACTTTTTTAGTTTTCAACCCCAGCTTCTCCAATGCCTCCATCACCAGGCGGTCTTCCTCTATTACATTATCAATGTACTGGTTACGCTTTTTGGGGTTCACATAGCGCGCATCGGTTAGGACAACAACATCATACATGGGCTAATTGAGACTTTAAAATGGCTAATCCTTCTTTAAAGCTAACAGGTTCGTACCCTAATTCCCGCCTGGCTTTATCTAAAATAAATCCGGTTTTGGGCGGACGTTTGGCCGGTTGCGTAAAAATAGATCCATCAGCCTTTTCAATCAGCGCCTTGTCCAGGTCAAAAAATTCTGCGGTGGCAATCGCCATATCGTAGGGTGTAAGAAGATCCTTTCCTGAAATATGCCAAACCCCTTCAGCTTGTTTTTGTGCTATAAGTGCACATCCTTTTGCCAGGTCTTCTGCCAGTGTTGGTGTGCGCCATTGGTCATTCACGACTTTAATCAGTTGCTTCTCCTCCAGGCTTTTCTTTACCCACAAGATGATGTTGGACCTGCTCATATCGTGTACAATACCATATACAAGCATGGTACGAACGATAGCATGTTTTATACCACTTGCTTCAAGGAGCTTTTCAGATTCAAGCTTGCTCTCTGCATATTTGCTTAACGGGTTAGGCAAATCTTCTTCCACATACGGGCCGCTTTCTCCATCAAAGATGAAGTCGGTAGACAGGTGAATGATAAAGCTGTTGGTCTTATGGCAAGCGTCAATAAGGTTTGAAACGGCATCTACATTTAGCTTCCAGCATTTTTCCGGATTTAGCTCACACTCATCCACGTGTGTCATGGCAGCTGTGTTGATCACCACATCAGGCGAATGCTTGGAGATGATTTTATCAACTTCACTCCTGACAGTAACATCCATCTGTTCATAAGTATATGTTCCAAACGGATTTCTGCTCGCTCCTCGAGCGGTGGCGATCACATCGACACTTTCGTCGCTTTCATAAAGCTGAACCAACTTCTGGCCTAATAGTCCATTTGCTCCGGTTATTAATACTTTCATTTTTTTGTCAAAGTCAATGATGAAGAGGTTTGGAAAGAAAAATATTTTTTAAACCCACCCCTAGCCCCTCCGGGGAGGGGATTTAAGGTGTTTTCTTTTATTGCTCTGGATAAACGTAACCGTACTTTTCAGTAACTTCTTTCTTCTTCATTTCGATTACTTCCATGGTCAATGGAACAGAATTTACAGGCTTGTCTGCACGGCCGGTCTTGACGGCCGCAATTTTATCTATGACATCCATTCCATCCACCACTTTTCCAAAGACGGTGTATTCATTATCCAGGTGTGGCGCACCGCCAACTCCCTGGTATTCGTCAGGATATTGAGAAACATCCGCACTTAAGTCAACGCCATACTTTTCTTCTACCAACGATTTGTTGGCAAGTGCCAGGTCAGTCATCCCTTTATTGTCACGATTGGCAGCCAATTCCTGAAATTGTTTAAGCAGGTCGCTGTAGGCGGTATCCTGGAGCAGGAGACTCATTTTTTGATTTAACAAGCGCACATCAGTAGCCATCATTTCCCATGGCATGCCATCTACAATGTAAAATTGAGTCGATGAAGATTTTTTCTCAGGGTTAACCTGATCACCCTGACGAGCGGCAGCCAAAGCGCCTTTTACGTGGTAATAGCCTTCAACAATTTCAGCAGGAATTCGATCACCTTCATTTTCCTGAACACCTTCTTTGGCGGCTACATCTCCCCCCTGGATCATAAAATCCTGAATGACTCGATGAAAAATGGTGCTATCGTATTTTCCGGACTTTGCCAGTTCCAGAAAGTTCTTTTTATGGAGTGGAGTGTCATCATAAAGCACCACTGTCATGTCACCGTATTCGGTTTTGATCTTGACCAAATAGTCTTTGTTTTTATCGCCGCAAGCTGCGATTATGCTGGTGATAAAAAGTGAAAGTATTAGCTTTTTCATTATTCAAATATTTGTTCAAACTTATTTCGAAATGATTGATTTTATGTCGTCGAGCACCTTTTTCCCACCACTTTGCAATATTTCATCTGCCAGAGAGGTTCCAAGTTCTTCCGGATTTGATCCATACATTGTCCGCTGGATGAGTTCTTTGCCATCCAGACTAGCGATCCCTCCTTTGAGGATAATCTGTCCGTCAGATTCCATTTCGGCATGGCCAAAAACAGGAATGCTGCATCCACCGTCCATTCTACGAAGGAATGCACGCTCTGCCAACAATACTTTTTCAGTTAGTGGATGATTGGTAGCCATCTTAATTCGGGAAGCGACATCAGAATCCAGATTATCATGTATCTCGATAGCCACGGATCCCTGCCCTACGGGAGGAATGAAGCGCTCTGTATCAAACCAATACTTAACTAGGTCATCGTAGTTCATCCTTCGCACACCGGCGTAGGCCAAAACCAAACCATCCATAATGCCGGTCTTCATCTTTTCCAGACGGGTTTGAAGATTGCCTCGCACGTCAACGGTCGTAATGTGAGGATAATAATGCTTGAGCATAGCGATCCTACGTGTGCTGGAGGTACCGAGAATTAATTTGGGATTGTTTAAATCAATCTCTTTATCAGAGACGATCACATCATCGGGTGATTCTCTTTCACAAAATGAAAGCACCTGAAAACCTTCCGGCAGTTTGGACTGTAGATCTTTCGCACTATGAACCGCAATATCAATCTGCCCCCTTCGGAGCATGGACTCCAATTCCTCAGTGAAAACGCCTTTGCTGCCAATTTTGGATAGAGCTACATTCTGGATTTTATCTCCTTTGGTTTCGATCGGAATCAATTGTGGCTGGAAGCCACCGGCATCCAAAAGATCAGCTACATAATTGGCCTGCCACATGGCTAGCTTGCTTTTCCTCGTCCCAATTTTAATAACCTGCCGCTCCATTCAGTTCTGATTTTTTTGGTCGTATGATAAGTTTTTCTGTGACACGTCCACGATAAACTTATTTGTTAAAATCTTTCGTCCAATTAGTAATGGATTTTTCATTTCACTTCTATCTGTCAGTGAAATGGAAGCCATAAAATTTTTACCAAAAATCCTCATGCGTGTTTTAATAACGTATCGTTTTTGCGCTTTGCCATTGGAGCTCTTCACAATTTTCTGAGTCCAGTCTTTTGTGGCATACTCTTGAAACCCCGTATCTGTATGAAGAGTGAAGTAGAGGACGCCTTCTTCTTCATGTACTTTTTTGCAATGAAGGGAAGATCGGTATGCACCTGTATCAATCTTAGCGTGTATATCCTGCACTCCCAAATCCGGGAGGTCAATCACATCCAGCCGTCCGATTACATACTTTTCCTTTTTAACCATTCAACACCCGTATGATTTCCAGCGACAAATTTAAGTGTGTTATCCGAGGGTTCGAATTTCGCTCCAGATGAATAAAAGATTCATTTAATAAAGCATATACTTTTTCAAGCCTTACGAGCTCCAGTTTATCTGAGAATTTTTTGATAAAAGAAGCCTCAGCGTCATTTTGGGTAGGCGCAGCTTGTCCTGAAGCAGAAACTACCGCATTTCGAATAAGCGAGATTGCAAAGTTTAAAGTAGTCTTTTGTGCGCCCTTTCCGGACTTGGAAAAGTCTTCACTTCTTCGGACAAGCCCGGTCAGGTTTTTGTTCCAACATTCCAGCATCCACTTTTGAAAATCTTCATATTCCTGAGATTCACCTGCCTCTGCAAGATGCGTTGCAAGTCCTATTTTACCTTCAGACAACTTAGCTGCTTGTTCTGCTTTTGCAGCGTCAGCCCCTCGCTGAAGCAGATACGCCTTGACTTCCTCTTCCGTATTTGGCGGGATATTCACCAATTGAGTTCTGGAGGTTATGGTAGCCAGCAGGTTATCATAATTGTATGAAACAAGCAAGTAGAGGGTCTTTTCCGGCGGCTCTTCCAGAATTTTAAGGATTGCATTAGCGGAACTAGGATTCATGAGCTCAGGTACCCAGATGAGCAGGATTTTGTACCCACCTTCAACAGAGCGCATGCTTACATTTCTGAGCATCTGCCTACTGTCCTCCCGACTTATTAAAATGTTTTTATTTTCCTGACCATATTTCCTCGTCCAGGCGTCCAGATCTCCAAAAGGAGACTCGATCACAAACTCACGAAAACGGGGGATTGCCTCCGCAAGCACCTTTTCATACTTGCTTTCAGCTGCGGATATTTTGGGAAAGTGCAAATGGATGTCCGGATGTACAAGCTTTTTGATGCGGACACAGTTTGGACAAGTACCGCAGCTGTCCTGGTCCGTTTTATTCTCACACATGAGAAATGTAGCATAGGAGAGCGCCATCGGGAGTACTGCTGTACCCGGCCTTCCGGCAAAAAGTTGAGCATGGGCTACTTTCCCTCTGTTATGGGCTGAGATGAGTTGATTTTTTAGCCCTTCAAGACCTGGTATTTCTGAAAACTGCATGTATTACTTCTTGTCCCACACCCGATTTTCGGCTGTCATCTCAAAGATATGTGAAAGCATGCCTTTGTCTGCTTCTGTTAGTTCTTTGTTTCGGCGCACCATCACTAGTTCTGCGGTTTCGAAAGCTTTTTTGACCTGGTAAGTTGAAAATCCTGAGGCACCACCCCATGCGAATGAAGGAATGATGGTTCTTGGAAATCCATCTCCAAAAATATTAGCCGAAACACCGATGGTGGTTCCGGTATTAAACATGGTGTTAATGCCACATTTGGAATGATCTCCCATGATCAAACCGCAGAATTGTAGCCCGGTATCTTTAAATCTACCCGTAGCAAAATCCCACATCTTGACATTGGCGTAATTGTTTTTCAGGTTCGAATTGTTAGTGTCGGCTCCCAGGTTGCACCACTCCCCAATGACAGAATTACCCAAGAACCCCTCATGCCCTTTATTGGAATATCCAAAAATGACAGAATTAGATATTTCACCCCCCACTTTGCAATGAGGGCCAATGGTCGAGTCTCCTTTGATCTTCGCTCCCATGTTTACAGTGGAGTGATCACATAATGCAAATGGCCCACGAATTAAAGCGCCTTCCTGTATTTCAGCATCTTTCCCGATATAGATAGGACCGTTTTCAGCATTCAGAATGGCTGCTCTGATTTTGGCTCCTTCTTCAATGAAGATTTGATCGCCATAGGTTTTGGTGTGAGGGTCGTTTATGGGTTGTGATTTTCTTCCTTTTGTAAGGAGCTCAAAATCATTTTTAATCTCGGCCCCATTAATGCGAAAAATATCCCACGGATGGGTAACCTGCTCTGCTTCATTCAGCTGTATCGCTTTCCTGTTTCCAAGCCCAAACTCCTCGTCTTTGTCGTAAAACCCGGCAATAACCTGATCCTGAAAGACCAACGCCTCACCTTCTTTCAAGTTTTTGATCAAACGAATGATACCCTCAGATGGAAGCACATTTCCAAGAATGGTTAATGAATTTTCAGAAGGAGCGTGAAATAGATTTTGTAAATAATCCCGGGTACGAAAATATATTTTCTCAGCCGAGAGATGTTTACCCCACTTTTCATGCAATTTGAGGATGCCTACCCTAACCTCAGCTACAGGTCTGGTATAGCTCATTGGCAGCATTTGTTTCCAACTTTCTTCTGTATCTATGAAGGTGATTTGCATGAATCAAACTTAGCTTGTTTTAAAGAATGAGGAGGAATTCGAAAATCTTTTTTGTAAATTACACGTATCTTTTTTGTAATAATTAGACGTATATGACAACTAAATTGACATTGACAGTGGATAAGGATACCATTGAGCGTGCGAAGAAGTATGCGAAAGAACAAGGTAGGAGTCTGTCAAGCATAGTAGAGAATTATTTAAAGTTATTATCCTCAAAAGAGCGGAATAGAGAGGAATTCGGTGATACAAGTGTGGTAAAGTCGCTTTTAGGATCACTAAAACTTCCTGAAAACATCAGTGAAGACTATAAAAAGGAGATACGAGAAGCTAAAGGAGAAAGGGCAAAAAGAAAATGGGGATATTGATTGACTCGGATGTCCTTTTGGATGTCCTTACCTATAGAGAGCCTTTTGTTTCCAGTTCTCGCAAAGTATTGGAAGCTTGTGAAAATGGAGAGCAAAATGGATTTATTACACCATTAATCCTTTCCAATGTTTATTACATCCTTCGAAAAAGTAATCCAAATTCAGAGGTATTAAGGCAATTGAGGGCTCTTATGACTTTTATTGGAGTGATAGCTATGAATAAAGAAGATGTCTTAAGAGCATTAAATTCTAAATTCAAAGACTTAGAAGATGCGCTACAAAACTCTGCTGCGGAGAATTCCTTAGAAACAGATATTATCGTCACTAGAAACACAAAAGATTATAAACATAGCAGTATAAGCGTTATGACCCCATCTGAATTTGTAAAAACGATTTAGGAAGGCACAAAAAAAGTCTTCAGGAAAACCTGAAGACTTTGATAAAATCTTTTGTGAAGAAATTACTTCTTCTTGTATTTTTTGTTGAATTTCTCCACTCGACCAGCAGTATCCAAGAAGATTTTCTTACCGGTGTAGAATGGGTGTGATGCAGAGCTCACCTCTACTTTGATTACAGGGTACTCATTCCCATCTTCCCATTTAATAGTCTCTTTAGAAGTCATTGTTGACTTTGTGAGGAACTTGAATTCACTCGTGGTATCAAGAAAAACAACTTCTTTGTACTCGGGATGTATGTCTTTTTTCATCGCTATCTATCTCTTTTTCAAAAAGGATGGCAAAGATAGGAATTATTTTATCTTCTTCAAACCCATTCATTCAACTAAAATCGAATATGTTTGATTTATGAGAAAAACACTCTGGATTCTTAGTCTTCTCAGTGCCAACATTTTAGGAGCGCAATCTACAGATTTTACATTAGGCCACCCAGCATATCAGATCCTGGAAATGGAGGATATCCGTTCTTCTTCTGGCCTCAACACAACAGTAAAGCCTTTGTCCAGAAAGGATACTTATGATTTTATGGGTGAAGATGACGGACTTTATCTACGAATAGAGCTACGTGAATATACTTCAGACTCTGCTAGATCAAAGGTGCCGATCTTAAGTAGGTTCTTTAAATACCCGGCGGACTTCATTTACCATGAAGATGAGAATTTGGATTTGCACGTAAATCCCGTTCTTCATTTTTCTTATGGTAAGACAAATGATGCGCTTGGATCCACGTTTGTAAATAGCAGAGGCGCTGAAATAAGGGGGCGAATTGATAAAAAAGTAGCTTTCTACACGATGCTCACTGAAAATCAGGCACGCTACCCTGTGTATGTAAATGATGTTCGTGACAGTACTTTGGTAGTTCCTTATGAGGGTTTTTGGAAGCAGTTCAGTGAAACCGGAGTTGATTTCTTCAGAGCTCAGGGATACGTTGATTTCGGATTTACAAAAAGCATCTCAGCGCAGCTGGGTTTTGGAAAGCACTTTGTTGGTAATGGAGTACGTTCACTGGTTCTTTCAGATTATTCAAATAATTATCCATACCTGCGAATCAATACCGCAACCAAGGTTTTTGATTATACGAACATTTTCGCGGAGCTCATTGCCGGTGTTAGAGGAGGAACTTTCGGATTGGAAGGTTCTGGTGGTTTTGAAAAGAAATACATGGCTTTTCATCACTTGAATTTAAAAATCAAACCTAATCTTCATATTGGGTTGTTTGAATCTGTCATGTATGGAGATTCAACCGGTGGCCTCAAGGTGGAATATTTGAACCCGGTTATTTTCTATCGGGCTGTTGAACAGCAAAACGGCAGTGAAGACAATGCATTGATTGGTACGGATTTTAAATGGAATATCAAAAATCGCATTTCTCTATATGGGCAATTAGTGATTGATGAGATGATCATAAGTGAAGTATTGGCTGGAGATGGCTGGTGGGGGAACAAACAAGGGTTTCAATTGGGAGCTAAATATGTTGATCCATTCGGTCTCCAGGATTTGATGGTACAAGGAGAAATTAATCGTGTTCGACCATATATGTATGCACATGAAGATGGTTTCACCAACTACAGTCACTACAACCTATCGCTGGCGCATCCACTCGGGGCAAATTTTACAGAATACATTGGAAGAGCAAATTATCGGTTGAGTGATCAATGGAGCTTTGAAGCAATGATGTTGAAGGCCAGTTATGGCAATGATATGGGTGACGTCAACTATGGCAGGGACATTTTGAAGGACTACACTGTGCGAATACCGGACGGAAGTGGTGGAAGCCTGGAACATGGGAATGAACATTTACAAGGGAACAAGACAGATTTAACGATGGCATTTTTCAGAGCATCATACATGTGGAAGCACAACTTATTTTTTGATGCTGACATTACGTTGCGCCAGGAGTCAGATTCAAATGGTCTCATCGATAGTTCAACTTCGGTCTTTGGTTTTTCTATGAGATGGAATGTGCCTTCCAGAAGATATTTATTCTAGATAGGGTTGAACTTGAATTAAGCGGTTATATACCCAAAATGAATACAGAAATATTATCCTTACTCAAAACTTCAAAAGTTTAATAACTTTCCGCCCCACTTAAGAACTCAGATGAAAAGGTTTAAACTCATTTTCCACACAGTATACATTTTAATTTTTCTGGTCATCTTATATTTCTCAGTGGATATTTTGATGAATACAGAAGCATATCTGTCCAAGATTAAACTGTCGTCATATATCAAGTTTCCGAAGTACGTGATGAGTTTATTCCTGTTTGTTTCCATTCTGATGGCCATAGAATACATCATGCAACAAATGAGAATTCATAAGCTCAAAAATGATATTGGAGATTTGCAGGATGAGGTGGTGGACCTTAAGGCCAAGCTGTACGATAAATCTCAGCAAGAATTAGACATTTCATTTGAGGACGTTGACAAAGGCGATGAGGATGCGGATGATGATGAAGACTGATAGAGTCTCATGACACGGAATCGATGTTTTGCTATATCTATGTAATTCATATCTTTAGGCGAATTATTTGGAACAGATTTCGGAAAATTAATGCTCGCTAAAACCTATGGAAGCGCCGTATACGGCGTGGATGCATATAAAATCACAGTTGAAGTAAATGTAGGGCAAGGCACTAAGTTCTTTATGGTGGGCCTGCCGGATTCTGCTGTAAAGGAAAGTGAGCAGCGTGTAGAGTCAGCTATAAAAAATTTTGGCTATCGGATGCCTCGACAAAAAGTGGTCGTTAATCTTGCTCCTGCAGATATCCGAAAAGAAGGCTCAGCGTACGATCTTCCTATTGCTCTCGGCATCCTAAAGGCCTCCGAACAAATCATCGCAGAAAATCTTGAAGACTTTGTAATCATGGGCGAGTTAGCGCTAGATGGGGAGCTTCGTCCGATTAAAGGGGCATTGCCTATTGCCATAGAAGCTCGCAAGAATGGTTTTAAAGGATTTATTCTACCTAAAGAAAATGCCACGGAAGCAGCCATTGTGGATGGGCTGGATATTATTGGAGTTGAGAATATCAAGGATGCTATTCATCATTTAGAGGGCGAAGAAATCATCGAACCATTGCGATATGACACCCGGGATGTGTTTTTTGCAGATCTGGACAACTACGCTTCGGACTTTTCTGATGTGCAGGGGCAGGAGAACATCAAACGTGCGATGGAAATTGCGGCTGCCGGGGGACACAACGTGATTATGATTGGCCCACCGGGGGCGGGCAAAACGATGTTAGCTAAAAGACTGCCGTCAATTCTTCCACCACTCACATTACACGAGGCTTTAGAGACAACAAAGATTCACTCAGTAGCAGGAAAACTTGGAACGGATGGAAAACTGATTGCCCAACGACCGTTCCGGCAACCACATCACACGATTTCGGATGCAGCGCTTGTAGGAGGTGGTGGTATTCCACAGCCGGGGGAAATTTCGCTGGCCAATAATGGGGTATTATTTCTGGATGAACTGCCGGAGTTTCAACGGTCTGTGCTGGAAGTGATGCGCCAACCACTGGAAGAACGAAAGGTGACTATCTCGCGCGCAAAAATTTCTTTGGATTATCCATCAAACTTTATGCTGATTGCCAGCATGAACCCATGCCCGTGCGGGTATTATAATCACCCTGAAAAGGAATGTGTTTGCGCACCGGGAGTCGTACAACGCTACCTTAACAAAATCAGCGGACCCCTACTAGATCGCATTGATCTTCATGTAGAGGTAACTCCAGTCTCGTTTGATCAAATGACGGAGAATCGTAAAACTGAATCCAGTGCTGAAATCCGGGATCGGGTGATCAGTGCAAGAGAAATACAGGAAGTTCGATTCAAAGATCAACCGGGCGTATTTAACAATGCGATGATGAGTTCCAATATGGTAAAGGAAGTCTGCCAGATCAATGAAGCTGGAAAAGCATTACTAAAAACCGCAATGGAGCGGCTGGGACTATCCGCCCGAGCCTATGACCGTATACTTCGGGTATCCAGAACCATTGCTGATCTGGCCGGAACGGAGGAGATTGCAATTGAACATCTGGCTGAAGCTATTCAGTACAGAAGCCTGGATCGGGAAGGTTGGGCTGGATAAGCGTCTGACGGTTTGGAACCGTCTGACGCGTAGGAACGATATAGTATGAAGCTAGAAGAGAACCAACTTTTTCATTTTTACAATCAAGGAAACAATAAAGAAAGGATTTTTCTCAGTAGAGACAATCAATTATTCTTTCTTGAAAAATTTCGAAAGTTTGTACTTCCGCACTGTAATGTTTTGGCATACTGTCTGATGCCGAATCACTTCCACTTTCTAATTAGTACAACGGAGGCCTCAACAAGAGAAATTAAAGTTGGGGCGTTGAATGTTACGGCTCTGAATAATGGATTCCGTATGCTTCTTAGTTCATATGCTCAAGCGTTTAATAAACAAATCAATAGAACAGGTTCACTATTTCGCCAGCGAACCAAGTCAAAACTTTTGGATGAAAGCAAAAACTATCCTTACATCTGCTTTAACTATGTTCATCAGAACCCAATGGTAGCAGGTTTGGTGTCGAAAATGGAAGATTGGGAATTCAGTTCTTTTCAGGATTACACCGGAATGCGAAATGGGACTCTTTGTGATAAAACATTGGCTACTCAGCTATTGGATCTAGACTTGAAAACATTGTATGATGAATCTTATCAAATTATCTCAGAAGAGAAGCAGAAGGAAATGTATTAAAAATAAATGGCCAGACGGTTTCAAACTTCCCGACTTATTAGTCTATTGAACTATATAAACTCAAAAATACTCTATGAAAACGATCGGTTTAATTTTAACTATTATCGGCTTAATTGGTACTGTTTATTATGGCATGCAAGCAATACAGGATTCTGAAAGTTTCAGTTTTCTGGGTATGGATGTTGCTGTGAGTAGTGCTGACTGGACACCAGTAATTATAAGTGTAATTGCCCTGCTTGTTGGGCTTTTTCTAAGGAAAAGAAAGTAGCTTAATCAATGATGTCACCGATCTCAAACATTTGAATTGATAATCACGTTCTGAAGAGCTGTGAAAAAGAAATTATCATTTTGCTTTTTGCTTTTTTCAGTGAGTTGGTGTTTGGCACAAGAGACATTCTCTAATGAACTGTCCGATGCAGCAATCTCCTTAACAAAAGATCAGATCACTTACGACCCATCCTACTTCTCTATTGATTATCCAAATGGTGATGTGCCTGAAGGAAAAGGGGTATGTACTGATGTTGTGATTCGTGCCTATCGAAAACTAGGAATCGATTTACAGAAAGAAGTGCATGAAGACATGAAGGCAAATTTTTCCCTTTACCCTGATATTTGGGGATTAACAAGCACAGACCGGAATATTGATCACAGAAGAGTGCCAAACCTTATGAAATACTTCTCCCGGTTTGGAACGGAAAAATCAATCACGAGCAATGCTCAGGACTATGTAGTGGGAGATATTGTATGTTGGAATCTTGGAGGAGCCATTACCCATATTGGGATAATGGTGGATCGGAAATCAATGGATGGAAAGCGCTACATGGTGGTTCATAATATTGGTGGGGGGCAAGTAATAGAGGATATTTTGTTTGACTATAAAATCATAGGGCACTACAGCTATTCAAAGGACTAGCCCTTAGTCTCACCAATCCTCGTCAATTTCAGGGACAGCATCAAAGTAGATCACCTTTTCTCCATAAATCGGATCATAATAATGTCCGCCTTCTTCATAATCGGGATTCCAAATTTTAGATCCATCAGCATTCTCTTTGTATAAATAAGGAGACAAATGTAGCCTTTCTAAGTGCCACCTTCCTTCCTCACCGGAAGGTATATCTTCCCCATCACCATAAAGCATTAGACCTCCATCTGCAAAAATCTCATACCCCGGATTGGTGCTTTTATATTCATGGCTTACATTCATAACTTTATGTCCCAGTTCGTGAACAATTGTACCCCTTAGCCGATCTTCCCGCTTCAGGTTTGTAAGGGTAATAACCCCCCTGTATCGCTTTTCAATTGTATTTAGATACGAATAGCTCGGAAATGAAAGACCACCCGTTCTGACAGTTCTCATCGTCCAGTTTCTTCCCTCAGAAACTTCCAAAAATGGATAAAAAACATCTTGTAAAACCACTAAATAAATCGTTCGGTGATCATCCGGAGCAGGCTCAACAATGCTTTCAAAAGCTTCTTTAGCATGCTCGGTCAACCTTGCAGGATGTCTTTTAGCATGTTCGTACATGTTCACATATTCTGTTTGTGGAATCCCCGGGACCTCATTTGCCTGAATGGAAAAATATTCAGGATTGACTTTGCCTGTTTTCACCCACAAAAGATTTAGCTGCACCCCTGTTGGCGCATAAATTTCTTTGGCCGCTCGAAAACTTTCCATAACACTCGGTAGCGTTACTTTATCAAACTTAGGATCAAGATTGGAGGGAAAATAAATGCCAACGTCCATAGTCCATTTGCCTGATTCAAGGTTGCCATTTACTTGCGATATATCAATCGTATCAACTGCTGTCCAAACAGTTTGTGAATTTGCTATGGGAGATTTTTGCTCGGACGTGGTGCTATCAACGCATGATATAACGACAAGAATTAAAGTAAGTGGGAAAAATTTCATGAAAATGGATTTCAGTACTAGTTCTAAATTGTCGCTAAACATACTAAAATGAAATTTGAGCGTGCGTGCTCGAGGATATAATTAAAACAATCAATGTAAAATATTTTTTACATATAGTAAAACATTTTTAACTTAATGTCCGTAATAGTAGACATCTTGTCAAAAAATTATTACTTATTTACTTTAAAAATGGACTATCAGGAAAAAAGAAGTATTATCAATATCCTAAGCACCATAGTTGTGTTTACCATTTATTATTGGTTCGTATTTGAGCGATTTGATGCTCAGGAGATGACCACAGATGAGCAGCTACAGTTTTGGTCAAAAGCTATTCTTATAGCAATTCCAATTTCCATTGTTACCAAAATAGTAGTCATGACTGTATTTGCCATTAGCAATTACATCATTACAAGGGAAAAAACGGCTGGCTTTGAAGATGAGCGTGATAAGCTTATTGAGCTAAAATCAACGAGAAATTCATATTTCATTTTTGGTGCTGGCTTTTTTATTTCTTTGATTGTCCTTGCATTTGGCTATCCCCCCAAGTATATGTTTATCTCGCTAATAGTTGCAGGAATTGCTTCTGAGATTTTTGATCAGCTTTCCAAATGGTATTACCATAGCAAAGGAGTATAGCATGGGCAACAGTGGACAAAATATTAATAACAACATTCGAAAGCTTCGTTTTGACAGCAATGAAATGACACAACAGCAGCTTGCAGAGGCGGTGAAAGTCACACGTCAAACTATAGTAGCAATCGAAAAAGGGAAGTATTCACCTTCACTTGAACTGGCTTTCAAAATTGCCAATGTATTTAAAAAACCATTGGAGGAGGTATTTGAATATGACGTAACAGAAACTGTCGAGAAATGAAACTATTCATTTTAAAAACAAACATCCGGACGAACTGGCAAGCACGCAAGCTTGGAATTGATCTGAAAAAAGATAAGCGAATTGCTCGTTGGGTGGTAGATTTAGAAGATGTAGATAAGGTATTGAAGGTAGAGACATATATGGAGTCTGAAGAAAGAGAAATGATCGCCTATCTCAAAAGTCTTGGAATTTCATGCGAAGAACTGCCTGATTGATGATCACTAAAACGTACATACGGAAAGTTATCCTTCAATACAGAGTCCTAATGGATCGTTTGTGGTATGATCAGCGGAATAAAATGCTATGTCAGGCAGTAGCTGAATTCATAAAAGAAAAGCGAGTTGAACAGCTGCATACTTTTTTAGCGATTGCAAAAAACAATGAACCTGACATTTCTTCTCTTTTCCCATCCCTTTGGGCTAAAAGAATCATGATTGTCGTTTCCAAAACCGATTTCATGTTTAAGCAAATGCATCATTATTGTCTGGAAGAACATACGGATCTCTTCGAAAACAGCAAGGGCATACCTGAACCAGTAGATGCCAGGGAAACTCATTTGGATAATCTGGATGTAATTTTTGTACCGTTATTGCTTGCTGATCAAAATGGAAACCGTATCGGATATGGTGGTGGCTACTATGATAGGTTGTTGAAGGAAACAAAAGCCCTGAGAGTGGGGTTATCCTTATCACCTCCTGTAGATCGTATTATTCAAACTGAAAAATGGGACGTACCTTTAGATTACTTAATTACACCTTTTAAAACCTACAACTATGGCTAAAATTACCCTGGGAGGAACAGAAACAAACACTATTGGAAATCTTCCTGAAGTTGGAAGTCAGGCTTCTGATTTTACACTTGTAAGCAAGGACATGAAAGAAAAAACATTGGCAAGTTATCATGGGCAGAAAGTAATTTTAAATATTTATCCAAGTATTGACACAGGAGTTTGTGCCATGTCTACAAAAAAATTCAATCAGGAAGCATCCAAACTTTCGAATACACGAATTGTTTGCGTTTCAAAAGATCTTCCTTTCGCCTTAAAACGATATTGTGATGCAGAAGGAATTGATAGTCTGGACAACCTCACCAACTTCCGAGATGGTGGTGACTTTGGTAAAAACTATGGGGTAGAGATTGTGGATGGCGCTTTTAAAGGATTAAATGCCAGAGCTATCATAGTGCTGGATGAAGATGGGGTGGTAAAGTACACAGAGCTTGTACCAGAGGTGGGTCAGGAGCCAAACTATGAACAAGCTTTAGCTGCCATTTAAGCAGCTGAAGCAACCATTCGCCATGTTTTTGCATTAAGTGTTTGTTAACACCGAAACTATTTGCGCTTTCATGCGTCTTTCGGAAGGTCACACTTAAAACACTATCACCGTTTTGAAAAAACTTTTACTGCTATTTGCTGTCATTCCTTTCTTTCTGACTGCACAAGAGAAATACACCATTAATGGAAATATTACCGATGCTGCCAATGGAGAAGCCCTCATAGGGGCCACCGTTCTTGTAAAGGAACTGGGAACCGGCAACATCACCAATGTTTATGGATTCTATTCCATCACTCTTCCAAAAGGAGACTACACAGTTGAATACAGATACATTGGATTTGTCACCCAGACTAAGACTGTTTCATTAGATCAGAATATACGGATTGACATAGAGCTTGCCGAGGAACAGACCCAGCTTAAGGAAGTTGTGGTCACAGCCAGGCCGGAAGATGAAAATGTGACATCAACAGAAATGAGCGTGGCGGAGATTGACATTCAGACAGTCAGAATGATGCCGGCTATTTTGGGAGAAGTAGATATCATCAAAAGTTTACAGCTTTTGCCGGGAGTCTCTACTGTAGGGGAAGGTGCATCGGGGTTTAATGTACGAGGAGGAAGTGTTGGACAAAACCTGATCCTTTTAGACGAAGCACCTGTTTATAATTCTTCTCACCTCTTAGGATTCTTTTCTGTTTTCAATCCGGATGCGGTTAAAGACATGAAGCTCTATAAAGGAGCCATACCCGCTCAATTTGGAGGAAGGCTTGCTTCGATTCTTGATATTCGAATGAAAGAAGGAAACAATAAAGAGTTGGAAGTAAATGGAGGAATCGGCACCATTTTCAGTCGTATTTCAGTAGAGGCACCAATTAAGAAGGAAAAGTCCTCATTTATCATAGCAGCCAGAAGATCGTATGCGGATATTCTTGCCAGGCCATTTGTAGAGGAATTAAGGAACGGTGCTGCTTTGAATTTCTATGACCTCACCATGAAAACGAACTACCGGTTTTCAGATAATGACCAAATATTCCTTTCGGGATATTTTGGGCAGGACAACTTTATGTTTGATGCGGATCAGGGATTTAGCTGGGGAAACAGAACATCAACGGTTCGGTGGAATCACCTGTTCAATGATCGTCTGTTCTCAAATTTTACTTTCTTCTTCAGCGATTATGAATATGAGCTGGCGTTTGGAGATAATCCAAGGGATCGTTTTGAGTGGAACTCAGATATAAACACATTGGCACTGAAACCTTCTTTTACCTACTTCATAGATCAAAAAAATGAGCTGACTTTTGGTGGTGAGTTTTATAACTACGTCTTTGAGCCAGCCAGGGCAAGGGGAATAAGTGATGGAGATGTGATTGATATCAGTGTGCCCGACAAACGATCAATTGAATCTGCGCTTTATGTCAACAACGAGCAAAAAATATCAGATAATCTTTCGGTTCAATATGGACTGAGGTTCTCCTATTTCAACTTATTGGGAGAAGGTAACAAGTTTATTTTGGGTGATACAATTCCCGGCAGAAGACGACCGATCGAGAACATTGAAGTGGTGGAAAAAGGAGAGTCGATAGCCTCCTATAATGGATGGGAACCGAGGGTGTCATTCAGATATCAACTAAATAAAACCACATCTATAAAGGGGAGCTACAACCGAATGTTACAATACATTCATTTGATTTCAAATACTACAGCTTCTAATCCGCTGGATTTATGGACGCCAAGCTCCAACAACCTGAAACCTCAAATTGGTCAGCAATGGGCAGTGGGTTTATTTAAGAATTTGAAGAGTAATCGATATGAAACCTCTGTGGAATTTTATTATCGTAAAACAGCCCGACAATTAGAGTATATCAATGGCGCGGATTTATTGATCAATGAGGCACTGGAAGCAGACCTTTTAGCCGGTGATGGCAGAGCTTATGGTATGGAGCTTTATATCAAGAAAAATTCAGGAAGATTGAATGGCTGGGTAAGCTATACGCTGGGTAGAACTGAGCTTCAGACAGTAGGCATAAATAAAGGCGAATGGTATCCTACCAGATACGATCAAACGCATAATTTTAAGGTGACAGGATTCTATGAGCTGAATAACAGATGGTCACTATCATCCACCTTCTCTTATATCAGTGGAACACCAACAACCTTCCCAACAAGTCGATATGAGGTTCAGGGCATTACTATTCCTCACAATGCAAATGACTCAAGGAATAATGTGCGTTTACCGGAATATCATAGACTAGATTTTTCGGCTACCCGTAAAGGCAGAGCTGTTCGTAAAGATGGAACACCTCGAAAAAACCGCGATGAGTTGGTCTTCACTGTCTACAACATTTACAATCGGGCGAATCCATTTTCCATTTATTTCTGGCAAGGAGGAGATCGCGTAGATCCGGGAGCATTGGCAGATACCCGTGCTACTCAGGTTTCCATTTTTGCATCGTTTATTCCATCGATCACCTACAATTTCAAGTTCTAAGTATGAAAAAGCTATTCATCATATTATCAGTTTTTGTTCTTCTTTCTTGTGAGGATGACATTAATGTGGAATTGGCTAATGCAGATCCTGTGCTGGCGTTTGACGCCTGGATCTACAGAAAAGCAGAGAAGCAAACGATCCGAATTACTAGAACCAATACTTATTTTGATGGATCCGAGCCTGAGGGAATATCCGGTGCATCCGTCTTAGTTGTAGATGCAGATGGTGCCGTGTACCCATTTAATGAGGAAATACCGGGGCTATATAGCTGGCTTCCTGCCAACCCTACTGATTCTTTTGGTACCGTGGGGCAAACGTATTTTTTAGATGTGCGGATCAATGGAAAGCAATACGGTTCGGTGAGCAGAATGGGTCGTGTCCCAGAGATTGATAGTATCACATGGAGATTTGAAGAGGGCTCCTTTGGAATTGATGACTTTTATGTGGCAGAATTCTGGTCGAGAGATTTTGAAGGGGAAGGAGATGCTTATTGGATTAAAAGCTGGGTAAATGGCACCTATTTAAATAAGCCAACCGAAATCAATCTATCCTTTGATGGAGCTTTCTCTCCGGGAGGAAATGCTGATGGACTCACCTTCATACAGCCGATTAGAGATGGCATAACCCCCTTTGAAACAGACGAAAATGATGAGTTTATACCTCCATTTACAGGACCGGGTGAAGATAGTGTCTACGTAGAAATCAACTCAATCACACTTGAAGCCTGGTTCTTTTGGAATCAGGTAATCATCCAGACAGACAGACCCGGAAGCTTTGGTGAGTTGTTTGCCCCCAGCCTCGCAAATGTTGAGTCCAATATTCAGGCTGAGGATGATGAACAGGTTGTAGGCTTTTTCTGTGTTTCAGCAGTCAAAGGGCTTGGTAGACGATTCACAGAAGATGCGATTCGGGAAGTCCCTGATTAAGTGTAACTCGTATTAACCAAACCTTTTCACCAGTTTTATGAGCGTATATGAAAGAACAAAGATCAAAATAAAAGGATATGTGGCCGTTCTGCGAAAGTTGCTGGTCATCATTTACACATTATAGAAGAAAAATCAGGCTTTCAACACAGACTTTGGAACATCCACAAACAAGAGGCTAATAAAAAAATAACAGCCTCGATTCACGTCGAGGCTGCTCTAGATGGACTTCTGGATGTTAACAGACCTAAAGCCCTCTGAACAGTAACATATAACCAGAAAAAATTATATCTAAATACTTGTGTTTTTACACGGTGGCTTGCGAACTGGTTCGAGTGAGACTTGGGAATCTCGACTTTCCCATTCAATTAAGAAATGATGCACCATTGGCATCCCCGAAATAGTAGTAGTCACCAAAATAGTCGAAAGCAAAATCGCTTTCCTCTAGGAGGATATGATCTGCTACGCTGATCTGGTTGTTTGCCACATCGTCCAAAGGAAACTCCCTGATAAGTGATCCTTCATAACTATAGATTTTAACCATTTTTTGGAAGATCAAATCGGTTTCCAGCTGCATGCTCAATCCTTGATCGGCTTGCAATTGAGTTTCTGAAGCACCCAGAGTGATGGAGGCGCTTAGTAGTGTCAGTAAGAGTATTGATTTCATAAATTAACCTTATTTGTTTTGAGTTTAGTCCTGATCATCAATACGATGAATAACCGGGCAGGTTTGTTAATTATCCTTAATTAAAAGATCGGATTAGTTAATGTTTTGTTAAAAACCACTCATCAAGGCATCTTTTCACCCATGCAACTTCAATGAGCTAAATATTCACCACTTGTTTAGCTTTATCCGCTCATGAACAAAGCAAGGATATACTGGCTGTGTCAGATTTTTGGTTGGGGACTTTACGGTTTCATCCAGATATTCCTTTACACCATCGCGAACCGATTTGATGTAAATCAAGTCCTTGGTGTTTTCTACCAGGTGGTCTATTTTATTGCGACCACACACCTTCTTCGGTCAATGATTATCAAAAGAGGCTGGCTGAATCTAAGGCTCACTTTTCTTATCCCTCGCCTTTTAATTTCTGCTTTCGTTCTTAGTTGGCTGAATTATGGGTACCTGTTGGTCATCGAATACTTCACCGGTAGTATTTCGAAGCAAGACCTCATGTTTCTTACCGTGCTGATCAATACCCTCGGCTATTGGGTGATTTATTTCATCTGGACGATCTTCTATTTTGCCTTCCATTACGTAGAGCGGTATAATAAATCACTAAAGGCAGAAACTGCCGCCAGGGAGGTGGAGCTCAATAATCTGAAAGCACAGCTAAATCCTCATTTCATATTCAATGCACTCAACAGTATACGTGCGCTGGTGGATGAAAACCCACAAAAATCAAAGGATTCTATTACTCAACTATCCCATATTTTAAGAAACTCCCTGATTAGTGACCGTAAGAAATTGATTCCATTTATGGAGGAGTTAAAGACGGTGATGGATTATTTGGCGCTGGAAACAATCAGGTACGAAGAGCGACTTACCACCAACTTTGATATCGATCGAAATTCAGGCAGATTCATGATACCACCTTTGATGCTACAAACGCTTGTGGAGAACGGAATTAAGCATGGAATTTCCAATTTGAAACACGGTGGAGAGATCAGCATAAAGACCACCATAAAAAGAAAACAACTGCACTTGCAAATCCGTAATACGGGTCAGCTATCAGGCGATGTGACTATCGAAAGCGGTTTTGGCCTGGCCAATACCCAGAAACGTCTTGAATTGATATTTGGTGATTCAGCCAAATTCGAAATAAAGAATGAAAATAAGAGTACCGTTTTAACATCCATTACTATTCCGCCTATTGAGCAATCAATGCGGGAATTGGATTAACTTAGAACCTAACAAAAAGTATGAAAGCAATAATTGTAGATGATGAACGACTGGCACGAAAGGAACTGGCTTCCCTTTTAGCGAATCACCCGGAGATTGAAATTGTAGATGAGGCAGCCAATCCGGATGAGGCTATGGAGAAAATAGAAAAGCATGATCCTGATGTAGTCTTTTTGGATATTCAAATGCCGGGGAAAACAGGCTTTGAGATGCTGGAAGAAATGGAGCGTGTGCCACAGGTCATTTTCACCACTGCTTATGATGAGTTTGCACTCAAAGCTTTCGAGTACAATGCGCTGGATTATTTGCTAAAGCCTATACAGCCGGAAAGGTTGACTGAAAGCCTGAATAAGGTGTCTATCAAAGCCGCTAAGAAAACGGCAAAAGATCAAAAGCTGAGCAGTAAAGATCAGGTCTTTGTAAAAGACGGGGACAAATGTTGGTTTGTGAAGCTGGAAGACGTTCGGTTGTTTGAGTCGGATGGAAACTACATCAAAGTCTATTTTGATAAGTTCAAACCAATGATTCACAAGTCACTCAACGCCCTGGACGAACGACTGGACGATCGTCACTTTTTCCGTGCAAGTAGAAAGCACATCATTAACCTCGGCTGGGTGGAATCCATCGACACCTGGTTTAATGGTGGCTTATTGGTACAGCTAAAAGGCGGAGAAAAAATCGAAGTAAGCAGACGCCAGTCTGCAAGGTTTAGGGAGATGATGAGTTTGTAAAAATATCTAAAGCGTCATGAAACTCTACACAAGATGTTCTAAATGTAGAGAAGAAATCAACTTCTCTGCCTGGGTAAGTGACCGCTTTGCACTGGCAAAAAAGCTAAATGAAAAGATCGAATTGAGATGTACTAATTGTAACACATCAAATAAATATCATGTGAATGATATTAGAGCTGAAAAGAATAAAATAGTGGCATTAGTTGCATCACTTATTTTGCTCGCTGGAACTGCTGGAATGGTAATGCTTGTATGGGATTATATTTTTAGGATTGCAGATGTTTATGCAACTTCAGCTTTTGTTGGAGTGATAGGAATACCAATGGCGGTGTATCAAGCAATTGTTTCAGGCCAAGAGCGAAAAGTATGGCTTTTCAACTCATATAAGTATTGACACCACTCTAAATCCTTCCTGATAAGGCACAGCTGTCAAAAAAACCCCGTATTCCCTTGCGAAGTGAGGCACGAACGAGACATGGGAATCTCAGTGGTCTATTCATTTTTTTAAAGCAGAAGATGCCCAAGTCTCCAACCCTTTTTAAAGGTTTCCGCAAGGGCATACGGAATGATTTAATCCTTCACCTCTTCCAGAAAAGCTTTTTCTACATGCCAGTCTTTGGATAGCGTAAGAATAGCCGTGGTTTCCATTTCGGTCACGTAACCTTTTTTGTGGGTCTCTTCCCACACCTCCAGTAAATATTTGATGCGATCCGGTTCGCTCATTTTCGAGAAGATCTTGTAAAGGAATTCGCGTGAACGCTCAAATGCAGAAAGGTAATCCTGGGCAATAAACTTATTGGCCCATTCCATTTCTTCTGAAGCCTGCAATTTTACGGCAGCATCCTCCAGCATTTCACGTTCCTCATCGTCCAGACCGTGATAATGAAAAATCAGGGACTTAAGTAATAGAAGGGCTTTTTTAGTAGTTGCGTCCATTTGCGTTCGCAAAAGTAGGGCTTAACGTGCATTATCCCTAGCTATTTTCAAAGGTAGATGCATGAAGTGAATTTCAAAATATCAAACACTGATGCTATTAAGTTAAGCAGCCAAATCTCTCTCTTTGGAGAGGGTAGGCTAGGATCAATAAAAAGCAAAAAACCTAGCTAACGTCACTCAGAGCCTTTCTGTTGGGAAGTGCGATGGAGAAAGGCGTGGAGTCTTTCAATTCGAGGAGATTCCACGGCTGCCCCGCTGCAACCAGCCCTATGAGCCTCTGAATGACGGTTTTTTGTTTTTTTTGAATATTTTAGAGAAGCTAAATTTTCTTAGATCATTCACCTTCCGAAAAAAACAGCCGCAACGCAACTTCATCCGCGACCAAAAAACCCTGTGGCAGCAATCGCAGGTTATCATTTGTTAGCTCAATCAAATTCTGATCAGCCATCTGTTTCAAAAAACCTGAATGAATCTCTGCAATGTTTGCTCCACTCAGTTTGGCTAGTGCCTTCAGGTCAATTCCATTGGCAGTTCTCAGCTCAGTGAGGATTCGCTCATTGATGCGCTGTATTTCCGAAAGCTGTTCCTTTTCTGTGTATTCCAATTTCTCGTTTATAGCCTTTAGATATTTTGCATTGTTCCTGACATTAAAGCTTCGCGTAAATGCGCCATCAAAAGAATGTGCCCCAGGCCCCACACCTATATAAGGAACACCTGCCCAATACGCATGGTTGTGACGTGAATGGCAGCCATCCTTTCCAAAATTTGAAACTTCATACTGCCGGTATCCTTTGGACTTCAGGAAATCAATTGCGAACAGATATTGAGCAGCAGCCTCATCTTCCGGCACTTGTATCAGCTTATTCTCTCGCTCCCACTTTCCAAAAACCGTCTTGTCCTCAATCGTGAGACCGTACAATGAAATGTGTTCAGGATTCATTTTGGTTATTTGATTCAAATCTTGTTGCCATGCTTCCCGGTTATGGTCAGGAATCGCATAAATCAGATCCAGCGAAATATTTTGAAAACCTGCAGAACGAGCATATTCAAAGGCAGTTCTGGCCTCATCTGAAGAGTGAATACGGTTCATCCATTGAAGCTTTTGCTCATCAAATGTCTGAATGCCAATACTTAGCCGGTTTACTCCAAGTTGATGAATGCTTTTTGCATGACCATTCGTCAAATCTTCCGGGTTGGCTTCCAGGGTAATTTCTGCTGTTTCAGAGACATTATAGTTATCAAGTACAGCCTTAATAAGCTTTTCTAACTGAGCAGAAGAAAGCAATGATGGAGTCCCCCCACCGAAATAGATTGTTTGCACATCCTCTTTGAGATACGCTTTCCTTTCTTCAATTTCCAGAGCGATTGCATCTACTATCTCCTCCTGTTTTGAGAGGTTGGTGCTAAAGTGAAAGTCACAATAGTGACATGCCTGTCGGCAAAATGGAATATGAATGTAGATGCCAGCCATGATTTGGGCTAAATTGCAAAGACCGATGCAAAGAATGTTAATTCTATTGGTTTTTGTGTGTGCCAGCACGGTACAGGCCCAGGTAAAATCACAGCTATTTGTAGACGGTGAGCCTTTTGAACGTCAAACACTTGCTGACACACTTGACCTTAAAAATTATGTGCAGAAGCTTCAGCTGAGATGGGTCAATCAAGGGTATTATTTTTCGGGAATTGATTCTGTATTCCGAAAGGACAGTATCTCACTCATTTATTTGCACAAAGGTGCAGCGCACCGTGTTGCATTGTCAGATTATCGGGGTAGAAAACTTCAGGCTTACTTATCGAAACAGGTACAGCAATATGCAAATCATGGCTATCCGTTCGTGTCTGTTGCATTGGATTCTGCCAGAATGAGTGACGGTCGACTGACTGGAAAGCTGTTACTAGAACCTGGTCCGGAGATCACTTATGATTCAACTTATTTCTTCAAGGAAACAAAAACAGGCAAAGGGTATATCTATCAGTTGCTGGACATAGTTCCTGAGGATAATTTTAGTGAACGTGCGTATGGACAAATCCCAAAAAAAGTTCAACGATCTCCATATCTGAGTTTGCAGAGACCTGTCGATTTATCATTCAAAAACAACAAGGCAAAAGTTTTTCTAGATGTAAAAGAGGAAGCTGCCAGTTCTTTTCAGGGAGTTCTTGGTTTACAACAAGATGCCAATGGTAAAGCTTCTGCAGTTGGAAGTTTAGAGTTGGATCTTCAAAATCTTTTCAGGTCGGGAAAACAATTCACTTTTTCGTGGGAGCGATTTTCAGAACAGTCACAACGACTCAATGTTTTTTACAAGCATCCCTTTTTTCTCGACTCTAAAATCTCTCCCTCCTTTCGGTTTGATTTGTTGAAACAGGACACCACATTTCTCACAAGAAAATTAGGGCTGGGGATTCATACCTATATCGCTCCCCGAATTGAACTGGCACTGGCTTATGAGCAGAATAAAGGAACTTTGCTATCAACAGATTTAAATATGCTGGAGCAGTCCGGACTTGCAGGGTTTACTCGTGCTACGTATAGCGTCCAGTTTTCGCAGGGAGACTTATTTACATTAGGAAAATTGAAAGATGGAGTGGTGTGGCGTGTATTATCGTTGGCCGGCAGGAAAGAAGTAGATCGAAACCTGAATGTGCCTGATTCTTATTATGATTCATTAGAGCTTTCGACCAACTTTTATCAGTTTGAAAGTGAGATCGCCTACCAGGTAAGGATGTTAAAAAGACAATCCTTCTTTCATCATATCTCTACCGGATTCACTCAAAATGATCAACTGTTAAGGAATGAACTTTACAGAATTGGAGGCCTGACCTCACTGCGTGGGTTTAATGAAAAATCAGTTTTTGCAAGACACTATTTATTGAGTCGGGCTGAGTTTCGTTCCTTCTTCGAAGAGGAAAGCTATGCTTATCTTTTTTATGATCAGATGCTTTATCAAAGGGGAAGTTTGAAAGATTATCCGTCCGGAATTGGCTTTGGATTTGCACTTGCTACTTCAGCAGGCCAATTTAGCTTTGCGATTGGAGTTGGCCATTCAAAAGACCAATCGATTTCCTTTTCAACCATGAAAGCACACTTTGGGTATATATCTAGATTTTAAATGAGGATAGTAATAACGATTTTACTTTTTGTAGTCTTTTTTACTGGCTTCACTCAGCAGGACACTATCACAGTTATTGACTATACCAAAGTGATGGTCAGAGCTGATTCGGATGGGAATGTGGATCCCATCACTGCTTTAGAAGGAATTAATCAGGCAGGATTTTTCATGAATGGAAGACCAAGTGGTCAGGTGCGAATTTGTAACCCTTATGAACTTTTTGTGTGGGTTAATGGAAGGCTGCTTACCACTTTGAAGGAGTGTGAGTTTTTCAATCCATCTGATCTGTTTAGTGGTGTTAAATCTGATACCATATATATTTCATTGAGTTCGAAAAGCTCGCTTGAAGACCTGACGTGTGATTTGGTGATATTTGAGCAACTGACTGTAATTAAAGACCAGGTAGCTAGCCCACGTGAGCCCAGAAGTATATTTATAGAATTCACCATTATTACCTTGATCATTCTGTTGGTATTAGTTGGAATTATCACTTCCAATTACCCTTCAAGAATGGCATACCTGTTAGAGAAAACATTTACTTTCAAAGTAAGTGCATACGAATTTGTAAACACAGGTTTTTTTAATGGTGCCAGCATGTATTTGCTTGTGTTATACTCATTGGCTTTATCCTTTGTCGGAGTGTACCTGAATGCGCTTTTGGATTTAAATTTCTTTGAAAATCAAACGACTCTGGTTGGCTATCTAGTACAATGGGTTAGGCTGGCAGCAGGTGTTTTTTTTCTTTTTATTTTTAAGTGGGTGATGATTTCACTTGTTGCTCAATTATTCAAGTTCAGGGGGTTGAGAAATTTCCAGCTGTTTGATTTTGTAAATTTCAACTTTGTTTTGCTACTTCCTCTTTTAGCTTTCTTAACTGTAGATTTCATTGTTAATAGCTCAGATCAATCATGGATTTCAGATGGGTTTCTTATCTTGTTTCCAATCATCATTATTCTCTTCGTGGTGTGGTTCACATTAAAGTTTGTTAATAATTCTCCACGTAAAAAACTTGTTATTATTTCCTACCTTTGTGCCACGGAAATCATACCTGTCATTATTTTGCTAGGGTGGTTCTACAAATAATCACATAAAGAGGAAACATACATGAGTGCGACTGATGATCTTTTGGTAATGGATAAAGAGCGATTGAAAGAGGTAAAGAGTATTTTAGTATCACAACCCGAGCCTTCTGACCCTAATTCACCGTATCACAAATTAGCAGAAAAGTACAAATTGAAAATTGACTTCCGTCAATTCATCGAAATCGATCCTGTAGACATAAAGGAGTTTAGAAAGCAAAAAGTAAACATCCTTGATCATACGGCAGTAATTTTCACAAGCCGAAATGCTGTTGATCATTTTTTCAGATTAGCGACAGAGAGCAAGATCGAAATTCCAACCGATATGAAATACTTCTGTATTTCTGAAACAACTGCGAATTATCTCCAGAAATACATCGTCATAAGAAAAAGAAAAATCTTTACCGGAGAGCGCACAGCTCAAGATTTGCTTAATGTGATTAAAAAGCACAAAGGAGAGAAATTCATTTTCCCGTGCTCAAATATCAGAACTGAGCATATTCCGGACTTCCTCAATGAAAATGGATATGAGTGGTCAGAAGCAACCATCTACAGAACGGTGGCTTCAGATCTTTCAGATTTGGATGATGTGTTTTATGATGTGATTGCGTTTTTTAGCCCTTCCGGAATCGAGTCTCTTTTGCAGAATTTCCCTGACTTCAAGCAGAACAATACAAGAATTGCTGCTTTCGGGCCTACCACATCTAAGGCGGTAAAAGATGCCGGTTTGGTGTTGGATATACAGGCACCATTGCCAAACGCTCCGTCCATGACAGGCGCGCTTGAGGTTTATATTAAAGAGGCAAATAACATTTCATAGAAATGATTTTCGGCTACCCGAACATTCCATGAGGCATTAAAAACAAATGAACACTCATGAAATAAGGGTATATTATTTGTGGGAGTTATACTTACAATGTGAAATGAACTAAAAATCAACGGCATCTTTATAAAGAATTGTCGTTGATTTTTTTAAATTCCATGTGTGCTAACTGTATGAGAAAAAAACACATGAAAACAGTCTCAAAATTCCTGCTATCCTTATTGCTTTTCGCAACAGCACAGTACGGTTTTGCGCAAAATGATTTCTTTTTTAATCATTACATGTTCAACCCGTCCTATTATAATCCGGCATGGGTTGGAACGGAAGATCAGGCTTTTGCAGCAGCGCATCATAGAAGTCAATGGGTAGGCTATGATGCCACTTTTGATCCTGGGGGTGCTCCAACAACCCAGTTAATTTCATTGGTGGTCCCTGTTAAATCCACCCTTTCAGGTGTAGGCTTGTCTGTGTCAAATGATAGAGTTGCGAATCTTAATAATCTGCAAGCTCGACTTTCTGTGTCAGTTAAAAAAGATTTCAGGCTGGGTCAGCTATCACTTGGACTAATGCCCGCTATCAACGTACAATCCCTGGATGCTAATTTCAGGGCAGTTGATCCAAATGATGGCCTCATACCTACAGGTAATGAATCACAGCTTGAGCCGAACCTTCATGCAGGGTTATTCTTCAAAACCAATAAAGAATATTTTATAGGAGTTTCTGCAGAAAATATTTTGCAACCAGGTTTCGATTTCGGAACAGATGCTAAAAACGAAATTCCAATCAACTATCTATTAATGAGTGGCACTTCATTCGGATTAATGCGAGAATTGGTACTAAATCCTACTATAATGGTTAGATCAGATCTTAATACATATAGCTATGATATTAGTGCAGTGGCCATCTATCAAGAGAAAATGTGGGGAGGTGTGGCATTCAGGCGAGCAGAATCTCTCAGCTTGCTAATGGGATATTCTTTTTTGGAGGATAATAAATTAAAAGCAGGATATTCTTTTGATTATGTAATTAAGAATCAGGATGCGAAGCAACCCACCTCTCATGAGGTTTTTATAAGGTATGATTTACCTGATTTAGTGCTCGGAGGAAGAAAGGCTGTGAAAACCCCAAGGTTCACTTTTTAATCCGACAGATAATTCCCTTTGTCCAATTTTAAAATAAAACTTGCCCTAAATCGATTTATGATTATATATTTAGGCTGAATATCGTGCAATAATTCTTGTTAAAGTTTGTTTATTTTACATACTTGCATGTTCAATAAAGGTGTTATGAATAAAATGCGTGTTTTTACAATATCAAATTGTATTGTCCTTTGCTGCGCCATAATTCTTTCAGGTTGTGGTCTTTTTGGCGGAAATCAAGGTGACAGAGGAGAGCTTATAGGAGCTCCGGATAGACAGGGGTGGGAAATGACCCGGCCATTTGGAATGGTGTCTGTGCCATCTGGAACGTTCCATATGGGACAAGCAGATGAGGATGTGGCGGCCACCCAGATAAATTTCAACAAACAAGTGACCATCGGGGCATTCTTTATGGATGATACAGAAATCACCAATAATGAATACCGACAGTTTACACAAAACCTTCAGCAAAGTTCAGAGATTGATTTGCCTACAGGCTACTCAATCGCTGACCTGATGCCTGATACTACTGTATGGACTAGGGACTACACCCATCACATGGGGGATCCACTGGTGGTATATTATTGGTCTCATCCGGCATTCGACGATTACCCGGTTGTTGGAATTGATTGGAATTCAGCAAAATATTTTTGCGATTGGAGAACGCAATACTTGAACGACTACCGTACAAGTGTTGGATTACCGGTGATGCCAAACTTCCGATTGCCTTCAGAAGCCGAATGGGAATATGCTTCCAGAGGTGGGAGGGATATGGCAAAATATCCTTGGGGCAACCCTTATATAAGGAATGCCAAAGGTTGTTTGCTTGCAAACTTTAAGCCTGGAAGAGGAAATTACTTTGATGATGGTTATGCTTACACATCTCCTATCGGAACCTACTTCGCCAACGAATACGGTTTGTATGATATGGCAGGAAATGTAGCCGAATGGTGCGAAGATGCGTATAACCCTTCAGCTATGCCTTTAACCTGGGATTTGAACCCTACTTACTTTGATGAAAATATTCCATTCAAAGTCATTAGAGGGGGATCCTGGAAAGATATAGCTTACTACCTTGAAACAGGAACCAGATCATATGAGCATCAGGATACTACCAGGGCATCTATAGGATTTAGATGTGCTATGACTTATCTTGGTAGATCATCAGGATACGAATTTTAGTTAAATCAAATACGAATAAATTACTAACCTAAATATTATTACAATGAGCAAAAAAGGCGGATTTCAGGAGCTACTCTATTCCACTATAATGCCGAAAATCTACGGAATAGGAGCTGCAGTTGTAATCGTGGGAGCGATGTTTAAGATTCTTCACATGCCGGGTGCGGCACTAATGCTTGGGGTTGGTCTAACCACTGAGGCAGTTATTTTCTTTTTAAGTGCATTCGAGCCTAAGCACCCTGAGCCTGATTGGGCTAAAGTGTACCCGGAACTTGCAGACGACTATGATGGTCCGGCCGCAGCACCACGAAAAGCAGTTCCTCAGGCAACTGGTGGAGTAGCAGCTCAAATGGACAAAATGCTTGCAGAAGCAAAAGTTGGCCCTGAATTGATCAAAAGTTTGGGGGATGGCATGAGAAATATGGCTGAATCGGCTAAGAAAATGTCAAACCTGAGCGATGCAGCAGTTGCTACAAACGAGTATGCTGGAAATGTAAAGTCAGCCTCAAGGTCACTTTCTGAAATGAATAAATCATATGCTTCTGCGATGGAGGCTATGTCAGGAATGGCAGATGCTACAAAAGATACGAAAGAGTATCACAGTCAGGTTCAAAACGTAACTAAGAGTCTTGGTGCCCTTAATGCAGTATACGAAATGGAGTTGAAAGATGCTCAAAGCCATACCAAGGCATTGAATAAATTCTATTCAAACATTAGCGGTGCGCTTGAAAGCATGGCTGAAGCAGGTAAAGAAACGTCTGCATTCCAGTCTGAGCTTAATAAGCTTACATCGAACATTTCTGCTCTGAATAAAGTATACGGTAACATGCTTACCGCAATGAGAGGTAATCAATAATAACCCTTAAAAAGATTTAATTATGGCAGGAGGAAAAGAAACACCACGGGGCAAAATGATTGGCATGATGTATTTGGTGCTAACTGCATTGTTGGCACTAAACGTTAGCTCCACAGTCTTAGACAAATTCGCCTTTATCAATGAAAGTTTGGAGCGAGCCAATGCTGAAACATCTGAGCGAAACGCTCGAACCATCGCTGGTATGAAATCTGCCGCAAAGGATAAGGGTAATAGAGCGGATGATTTAAAAGTAGTAGCGGATGCAGAGGAAGTAAGAGCTGAAACAACCAAGCTGCTAACTGAGTTAGAGGAATACAAAGAAAAATTTGTTGAGATAACAGGCGGCTACCTGGAGGGTCATAAAGGAGATCGTCGTTTCATCGCTGGAAAGACAGATTATGATAAGGTAGGGAACTACATGATGCCTGTTGAGGAAGGTGGAGAAGGAAACGGTGCTGAAATGAAGCAAAAGCTAAATGGTTTTGCGGATTACATTCAGGAGGTATTGAAAAAGAATGGAGCAGATGCTGATAAGCTCAAGCAGTTTCATAAAATAGCACTGGATGCAGAAGAAGATCCAATCTATAGTAAAGATGAAAATCAAAAAGGTAAGAAGTGGTCCCAGCTCGCATTTGAGAATTCTCCAACACATGCCGGACTGGCTACTGTAAGTGAGTTTCAGGCAAATGTTCTTGCTTTTGAAACATCAGCCCTTGACTTTTTGGTTAGAAGAGTCGGTCTGAAGGATATTACTTTTGATCAGATCAGACCTGTTGTTATGCCTGAATCACAATATGTGGCAGCAGGTATGAAATATAGAGCAGATATGTTTATTGCTGCTTCTGCTTCAGGGTTGAATGATAAAATGGTAATGACTTACAATGGTGAAGAAGCTCCTGTTGTAGCAGGAGTTGGTAAAGTTGAATTTACTGCTACTCCTGGCAATTATGATGCGAATGGTAATGCTAAAAAAGAGATTGTTGCATCTATTACAGTTCCTCAGGGAGGTGGTAACGACACAACATTCACAGATACAATTGAGTATTACGTAGTTCGTCCTGTCATTCAAATCCAGTCACAATCGGTTAACGCATTGTACTATAATTGCGGTAATGCACTTGATGTGCAGGTGCCAGCACTTGGCACACAGTATAATCCTTCTTTCACTGCCTCAGGTGGTGATGCAATAAAGGGCTCTCAAAAAGGTCAGGTTACAGTTGTTCCAAGAGCTCAGAAGGTAACATTAACTGTGTCCTCTGGGGGAAATGTAATTGGCTCAAGGGAATTTAGTGTAAGAGGTATTCCAGCTCCGGATATTAAAGTTTTTACGAGTGCTGGCGAGGTAAATCTGAAAGAAGGTATTCCAGCGAGAACTCCTGAGTTATTTCTAAGAGCAATCCCTGATGAAAGCTTCGCACAGTTCCTGCCGGATGATGCAAAATTCAGGGTGGCAGAAGCTGAGGTTACGCTTGTAAGTGGTGGGCTTGGTCGTGGTTCTATCCGTGCCGGAGAACAAATAAATCTCCGAAGTATGTCGGGAAGAAAAGGGGATCAATTGGTGATTGAAATTAAGAAAGTACAAAGACAAAATTTCAGAAAGCAAGTGGAAGATTTTCAGAAATTCCAACGCTATATCAACATTTCGCTGAACTAAACTTGTCAGAATAAAATAGTGTTATGAAAAAACTAGGTTATGTAATTGTGTTTGGTCTCTCGCTCTCCTTTGGTTATGCGCAGGAGGAGTTGGCACCATTGGTAAAGCCAGAGGTGGATGAGACACAGGTAATGTTTAAGAAGACCGTTTGGAGGAGAATGGACATGAAAGAAAAGCAAAACTTGCCTTTCTTTTCGTTGAATGGTGAGGTTTCAAGATTACTTATCCAGGCAGTTGATGAGGGCCTCCTTACACCTTACAGATCCGATTCGTGCATTAACTTTATGCCGGATATTATTTTTGTATCTAACATTTCCGTCGAAAGGGAGCAAAATCCATTTGTTGGCGGAGGGTTTAATTCCGGAGGGTTTGATTCTTTTGGAGACGAAGCGGGTGCCGATGATGCCAGTGATTCTCAAGGAGATGAAGCGAGACAAGAATCTATTCCTGAGGACTTGTTTTCGGTATTGTACCTGAAAGAAGAAGTGATATTTGATCGGAATCGTTCGAGGATGTATAACTATATTAGATCTTTAACTCTAGCACTTCCAAGAAACGCAGGTTCTTTGTATAATCCGGCCGGGTTCGAAAAACCAGTTGCACATTTCAGGTATGATGATGTTGTTGCATTATTTAGAGGGCCATATGCGGACAAGGCTATTTATTATAATAACTTTAATCCGGGACAGCACATGAATATGAGTGATGCTTTTGAACTCAGGCTTTTTAATGCACCAATCGTTAAAGTATCTAATGCAAAAGATTTGGATATAAGACAAATTTATGCAGATGAAATGGCGGAGGATCCATTGAACGTGATTGTGATCCAGCAGAAATATGAGTATGATTTAATGGAGTATGAATCAGAACTCTGGGAATATTAATTTGATTTAACCTAACCCTAATCCACCGTATAATGAATATTAGAAATATACTCTCCATGCTTTTAATAGCTGCCTGCTCAGTTGCCGCAACTGCGCAGGAACCTGGCGAGTTTACAGATGCTCGAGATGGAAAAACATATAAGATTGTAACTATAGATATTGCTTTAGAAGGAGGCGTCACAGTTCAGCGGACATGGATGGCTGAAAATCTATCTTATGAAGTTCCGGATTCTTTCTGTTATAAAAATGAACCTGCTTACTGTGAAGCCTTTGGAAGGCTTTATACCTTTAGTGCCGCTAAGGCGGCATGCCCTGACGGATGGCACATTCCAACCATAGGCGAATGGAACCTACTGTTTCAAACATTTGGAGGAATTCACGATGCTGGAATTGCTTTGCAAAAAGGTGGTGAGAGTGGTTTGGAATTAACCTTAGGTGGTTTCGGTGATCCTGGGAGAGTATTTAAGAATATTGGTATCAGCGGTAATTATTGGGATGCTGAGAAAAAGTCTGACAATACTTCCGGTTTAATTTCAGTACAAAAAGGATCAAAGGAAATATACCACAGTGTGATTGGCGACTGGCACAGAAACAGTTGTAGATGCGTAAAAGATTATTAATAAAAATATTGTTGTTACAATAGAAGGAGGCCTCTCAAAGGTCTCCTTTTTTTATGGCTGCTATAATAGTTTGGGCTTTAGAATGCCCCAACAAATCAATCAAATCTTCTTCAGAAGACTGTTTTAATCGAGTGATACTTCCGAATTTATTTAACAATTTATCTCTTGTATTTGCTCCGATTCCTTTGATAGAATCCAGTGAAGATGCGATGGAAGTTTTACTTCTTTTTTGTCTATGAAAGTTAATAGCAAACCGGTGTGCTTCGTCTCTTAGTTGTTGTATTAGTTTAAGAGATGTCGACTTTTTGCTTATATATAGTGGAATGCTGTCTTCAGGATAGTAGATCTCTTCCAGTTTTTTGGCAATTCCTATGATCGGAATTTGACCATATAAGTCTAAGCCTTTCAAGGCCTCACATGCGGCGCTTAATTGTCCTTTTCCCCCATCTATGACGATAAGGTTGGGTAGGTCTAAACCTTCTTTTTTAAGGTGGGAGTATCTTCTACCTACAACTTCCTTCATAGATGCAAAATCGTCAGGCCCTTTAACGGTCTTAATATTGAATTTTCTATAATTTGATTTTGAGGGTTTTCCATTCTTGAAGCAAACCATAGAGGCAACCGGGCTTGTTCCCTGAATGTTTGAGTTGTCAAAACATTCAATATGTACTGGTAAATCCGGTAGTTTGAGGTCTTTCTGAAGGTTTAGGAGCAATGCTTCATTTGGTTGTGTGCTTTTCTTCGAGAACCTTTCTTTCTTGAAGTAAAGTGCATTTTTAAACGAAAGCTCTACCAAATGCTTTTTGTCTCCGATTTTAGGAACTGTAATTTCCACTTCCTCCCAAGGATCCACAGCTAGGTTTGTTAAGATTTGAGGGTTTGAACTATTATATTTTTTCCGTAAATCGAACATAGAGAATCTAAACACCTCTTGGTTATCTTCTTCTATTTTTTTCTTGACCTCAATGGTTTCTGAATTAACAATTGCCCCATTTTCAATTCTCATATAATTGATAAATAGAAACTTGTCATTTTCTGAGGTAGTCATTGAAAATACATCGGTATTCGTGATCTTCTGATTCACAATAAGTGAACGAGACTGAAATTTTTCGAGCCTTTCGATTTTGTCTTTATAGGATTGTGCCACTTCGAATTTAAGGTTAGCCGCAGCTTCCTGCATTCTTTCACGATAAGATTTGCCTACGATTCCAATTTTTCCTTTAAGTATTTTCCTCGCTTCATCAATATCCTTTAAATAGTCATCCTCTGACTGTAGTCCTTCACACGGACCAAGGCAATTTCCAATATGATATTCAAGGCATACTTTATACTTTTTCTTTCGTACGTTTTCCTTTGATAAATTGTACTTGCATGTTCTGATTTTATGGAGTTTTCTAATGAGTTCCAGGACTCCATTCATAGCTTTCACACTTGTATATGGTCCGAAGTATTCTCCTTTTGAATGATCTATTCTTCTTGTGGAGTAGATGCGTGGGAAACGTTCATTGGTAATGCAGATACTCGGGAAACTTTTATCATCCTTTAAAAGAATGTTATAACGCGGCTGGTGTTCTTTTATTAGGTTGTTTTCAAGCAACAGGGCATCAAATTCCGAGGATACGATGACAAATTCTATTTGTTGGATTTCAGAAACAAGCCGGTACGTTTTTCGATTATCAAGATTTGCTTTTGTAAAATAGCTCGCTACCCTTTTCTTAAGACTTTTTGCTTTTCCTACGTAGATGATAGTTTCATCAGCATCCAGAAATTTGTAAACTCCGGGTTTTTCAGGAAGCCTTAAGTATTCCTCTTTTGCGTATCTCTGGAACTGCATTACATGAAATCATCTTCATCAACCACGTCATAATCAACAGTGTCCGACGGATTTATGTTCTCATCGTAAAGCTCACAATCTATTATTGTTCTTAGTGCTTTTGTAGGTTTCTCGAAATATCCTTTTTGATAACCAAGGGTTTCATCAGCATAAATTTTTGTCATATAGCGCTCCCAAATTGGCAAGGCAGTTCTCCCGCCCTGTCCAAGAACCCATTCCCGAAAACGAATACTTCTATCATCACCCCCTACCCATGCTCCGGAAACCAGGTCTTTCGTAACTCCTATAAACCATCCGTCAGACGCATTCTGCGTAGTTCCGGTTTTAGCCCCTATTTCATTATCTACTTTTAAAGTATAGTCGATCGCTCTTCCGGTCCCCATTTCTACAACGCCTTTTAGCATATGGAGCATTAAATAGGACGTTTCTTCATTTATTGCTTCTTGCTCATCGGGAACGAATTGTTGAATGACATTACCGTTTTTATCCTCAATCCTAGATATGAAAAATGGTTTGATATACGTACCCTTATTAACGAAGGTGGAATAGGCACCTACCATTTCATAAACGGAAACATCACCACCTGCTCCAAGGCAAAGTGATGGAACTGCATCAAGCCTGCTTTCGATCCCAAGACGCTTCGCATAATCAACAACGGTGGAAGGACCAATCCGATTCATCATAAATGCAGTTATACTATTGACAGATTGGGCCATTGCCTGACGGATCGTCATTACTTCTCCGGTAAACTTTCCGTTGGAATTTTGTGGGACCCAGGTGGGTGGATCCTGCCCGGGAAGACTGAATGATACAGGAGCGTCTACCACCGGAAAACATGGGGAATACCCATTATCGATCGCGGCTGTATAAACTATAGGCTTGAATGTAGATCCAGGCTGCCTTTTCCCTTGTTGTACGTGATCAAATTTGAAATATTGATGGTTGATGCCGCCAACCCAAGCTTTTATATAGCCTGTTCGAGGATCCATAGACATAAATCCAGCTTGGAGAAATCGTTTATAATAGTTCAATGAATCATATGAGCTAAAAAGTGTGTCAATCTCACCCTCCCAGGAGAAGACAGTCATACGTTTCTTTTTGTTCAGATAATATTTGACCGAATCTTTGTTGTCTCCAAACCTGGAGATAAGACTTTTATAGGCATCTGTGCGTTTAATTGCATTGTCCAGAAACTCTGGAATCTCTTTATTTTCATCATTTATCCAGGGGTTTTCACCTTTCCAGTGCTCATTAAATATTTGCTGCAGCGTATCCATATGCTCTGCAACTGCTTCTTCAGCATACTGCTGCATTCTACTGTCAATGGTTGTATAAATTTTTAATCCATCTTCAAACAGGTCGTATCCATTGTCAATTGCCCAATCCACCAGATAGTTTTTTGCAACCGTTCTAAAATAGGTAGCCAGTCCTTCATTCTGATTTTCAACTCTGTAATTGAGCTGTATAGAATCCCTGTTCAAGGTGTCATACTCAGCTTTGTCAATAAGTCCATACTTGTGCAGGTTCCATAGCACTTCCGTTCTTTTTCTATGGGCATTATCAGGGTTAAGGACGGGACTCCATCTGGTTGGTGCGTTAATGGCACCAACTAAGACAGCTGACTCTGAATAATTGAGCTGCGATGGAAGTTTGTTAAAAAAGGTACTTGCAGCCACTTTAATTCCATAGGAGTTGCTACCGAATTCCACTGTATTAAGGTACATGGCCAGAATTTCCTCTTTGGTATATGACTGCTCCAGTCGAACAGCGATTATCCATTCTTTCAGCTTGGTAATGATCTGGCCTAAAGCACGTGATTTATAGAGAGTACCCTGCTCTGCAGTATTAGTTTTAAAAAGATTTTCAGCTAACTGCATTGTGAGTGTACTGCCACCACCTTGAAAAGTGAAGGTTAGCTTTCCGACAACTGCACGAATAAGCCCCTTGAGGTCTATGCCTGAGTGGTTTTTGAATCGAACGTCTTCAGTAACCAATAAAGTATTTACCAGTTCTGGCGATAACTCCTCGTATGTGACTGGCGTTCTGTTCTTTCTAAAGTACTTACCTAATGACACCCCATCGGCACTGATTAATTCAGATGATAGATCAGGATCAGGGCGTTCCAGTGCCTGTAAACTTGGAAGCCCACCAAACCATCCAAATGCATCGTTTTTGACCATTAAAAAGATGGTGGGTATTCCTAAGACACCAAGGATGAATAATACCCAGAGTGTTTTTAGCGTGTATTTAATCAGCTTATGCTTCATCAATAATGCTTTTCAAAAAATGTCAGGTAAGCAGAAATGTCTTTAGTTCGATAGAAAATATCAAAGTTATCCTCGGTAATGGTAAATACGTCAAATTTTTGTCCCTTAAATATGTTTTTCATGTCTGTTTCCTGCATAAAGGAACCCATAAAATTGGTGGCAGTGCCCTTACCGGGAAAAATGTTGACGATGAGCATTGATTTTTCATCACTTAATATCAAACTACCGGTTTTTAGATTGGCAAAATTTTTCTTTTTCAGAAAATCATCCACTAAGACCGGAACCTTATCAGACATATCAGATTTAATGTCGTAAACAATAACAAATAAATGCTTTTGATTGAAGTCCTCTATGAATCTCGCTTTGGCACTGTTGTACCTCTTTTGTTGAAAATTTTCTGACGCCACCAATAGTGATTTGGCATACTCATTCAGCTCGCTATCAGGATAGCTCTTAATAAACTCACCTAACTCAAATTGATACTTATGATCTTCTTCCGTTTGTCCCACAGCAAGGACTCGAAGTAAGGCGATGTTATCGCTAAATTCATTTTCGGGATGAAGGTTTAGAGCACTGTCAGCTCCCATTAAAACTTCATCATAAATGCTCGACTTATATTTATTATAAAGCTTTCTGTACAATTTTTTTAGTTGTTCACTAATAGCAAAGCTCTCCTCGCGATAGTTCGGATTGTCAACTAATTTAGCATAAATGGTCTCTGGATATTTTTTCTTCAACTGATTGCCACGAAGAACGGACTTATCAGGGTCAATTTCTTTGTAAAGGAGGTAAAGTTGATAGAGAACCTCTGCCTCATATTCCGTTTCAGGAAACCTATCCAGTAAAGACTCAAAGGACACAGCAGCGTTTCTGTCTTCCTCAAGCCTCAGATTATAGATATTGCCCAGACTATATAGAGCGACTTCAATTTCAGATAACAATGCTTCTTTCTGCTCCTCCGTGGTGGGGATGGCTGCCAGCATTTTGCGCGCTTCATCTTCTACAGATTCTTGAGGCTCATCCTCTCCACTAGCCTCAGAGACGTCATTGGACACAAGAGTCTCTTCGATAGGCGTGTTGATGGCAGATTTGTTTTTCCTTCTCCAATCATCTTCCAGCGCACGGTCACCCCATTTTCTTATAAAATCGCTTCTTCCTTTGCTGAGTGCATTTGAGTTGTTAAAGTACCAGGTTGATCCTGTAGATGCTGTAGTGATCAAGTTTTCGCCACTGTTTTGGGTAATGTTTCTAGCCCGATTGATCGCTTGCTGTTTTTCTTTCTTCTTTTTCTCTTTTTCTACTTCTCTCTCTTTTTCAATTTTTGAAGCAAACATGGTAATCAACGAATCCTCGGAAAGGGTAGCAAGATGCAAAAGGCTATCATTTGTTTGAATAGTTACTATTTGTTTTACAAAATCAACCAAAATTTCCTGACGCTCCTGTATGGCTGCAAAGTTCTCCTCGTCTTTCGGCATGGTACTCACCGTGCTGTCGTAGTAGTTTTTTGCCAGTACGAAATTCTTTAAAGTATCATAATAGATTTCGCCCAGGCTCAAATAAGAATAAGCTTTTTGACGGTTGTTGCTTTCACTAAACTTTACTGATTGTTTATAATTATCAATCGCCTCTTGCACATTGCCATTTTTTAGCTCAAATCCTGCAAGTTCATAGTAAATTTTATCTCTGTATTCCCTATTCTTAGGATCTCTCAGGAGGTTTCTAAAGTACTTCTGTATTTTTTTAAGGTCACTTTCCTCTGCTAATTCCGTTACCTGAGCCATGTATAGTTTGGCATAAAATTCCAGTTCATAGCTTGGGTTGTTTTTCAAGACATTATTATAGTATCGGAATGCCTCACTTTCAAAACCAAGCTCATGATAGGTTTGTCCAATGATGAAATTGATGCGGGCCTTATCTGAAGAATTTAAAAGTTCTTCTGCTTTTACAAGACTCCCCACCATTTTGCTTTGATCCCCTTTTTGCTGATAGAGATATGCTGTATTTAGATGATACCGTTTTTGATTTTGCTTATTCAAATCTTCTTTAGCCAGATAGTCAGTGACTGCTACTGCATTTTTAAATTCTCCAAACTCAGTAAAACTCTTTATAAGTTCTGCTAATGCATGGTGTCTGGCATTATCGTCTTCACTGTGTGTATTTACGTACTTGAAAGTTTCTATCGCATCTGGAAACTCCATGGCATAATATCGCGCCTTGCCAACAAGTATATAGCTGTCATCTTCCCATTTACTATTTGGGTGTCTTTGGATTGCAATAGAAGCTTTTTGAATGCAGTCTTCTATCTGTGTTTTTAATGACGCTGATTTAGTGGAGTCAAACTGCGCGAATATTGGTAGTACCTTATTGTAGTTCCATCCCTGGCTTTCAAAGATGGACTTCTCAATTTCATTTATTCGCTCATTCGCAATGAAATACGCATTGAAGTGGGCGGTTAGATCGTGATATGAATTGCTCAAAGGGTTGTTTTTGTACGGTGAACAACCAGCAATTAGCGCAATGAGATAAATGGAGATAACTTTTTTCAAAATATGTTTAGACAGACTCTATAAACAACGATCTCAAATTAAAATTGGTGTAAAGATAAACAAGGGGTGTTTGCATACCTTTGTCGGCTTAAATTGCAATCTATGGCTGCAAGAAAGACATTTAGTAACTGGCTAACGAACAAATACCTACTCATTATCCGCAATGAAGAAAATTTTGCGGAAAAGACCACATTTAGTTTCAATTATGCACGATTGTTTCTTCTATTGGCGGGTGTTGGCTTGATTTTATTGTCATTGGCTGTTTATCTGGTCACGATTGCTCTGGAGCAATGGTTAGACCCCAGACATGCTCAAATGGAGGCCAACAGACAAGTTTTGGAGCTTTCCATGACGATTGACTCCCTGGAGCAGGAGGTAAACAATAAAAACGTTTACATTGAAAATGTGCGACGCATTATTGCAGGAGAGCCAATCGACCAATCCATGGAGGTAAGTCCTGAATCTGATCTACAGCCGGCAGAGCTAAGTGAAAGCATTCAACCAGTAGATTCTCAATTTAGAGCAGAATTTGAGGGTTCAGAGCTGGCTGAAATCACCACATTACCCATTGCTGTTTCTTCCAATGTGTATGACCTACGCGATGTTTACTTGTTTAGCCCATTGGATGGCATTATTACTGATGGGTTCAACCCCAAGGAGGATCATTACGGCGTAGATATGGTTGCTCAGGAGAATGAACCGGTCAGGTCTGTAGCTGATGGCGTGGTGATAATGTCTTCCTGGACATTGGATGGTGGCTACATTTTAGCAATACAACATCCGGGCAATTTAATTTCTGTTTATAAGCACAATTCGGAATTATTTAAAAACGTTGGTAATTTTGTGGCGGCTGGAGAAGTTGTAGCCACAATTGGAAATACAGGTGAACTAACATCCGGGCCTCATTTACATTTGGAATTGTGGCACAATGGTAACCCTGTAAATCCTCAAGAGTATATTGCACTTTAAAATCAGGCTATGTTGAATAAGAATCAAAAAGAAGTAGAAGAGTTAAGCAACTCTAGTAATATAATTGGGAAAGGCACGATTGTAAACGGAAGCATTGAGACTTTTGGAAATATTCGTGTAGAGGGAAAAGTAATTGGAGATATCAAAACCAAATCCAAAGCAGCATTTGGGCACTCTTCTCAGGTAGATGGTAGTGTACTTTCACAAAATGCTGAAGTTGCCGGACACATTACAGGCACTATTGAAGTGACTGAACAACTTGTGCTAAAAGCAACGGCAACTATTGATGGAGATATCATCACCAATAAACTTTTGGTGGAATCAGGAGCTACCTTCAACGGGAAATGTAAAATGGGCGTAAAGAGTAAGGAGATAAAAATTGGAAAGCCCGAAGAAGAACAACCCCAGGCCCTCAAAGCCTGAACCGGAGGAAAATCAAGACAAGCCGTTTATGCGGCATTATGCATTAGCATTTGAGCTTGTCATTATGAACCTTATCTTAATAATGGGGGGATACTACCTCGATGACTATTTGTCATCAAGTCCTGTAATAATTCTCATCACAACTTTTCTTGCCATGGGTGGCACGATCTGGCTTTTATTAAAATCTTTGAAATGAAAAAGTGGATATCACTCATTTTCATAACAGGAATATTATTGCTGGCTGAGTACTTTTTTGGAGTGGAATTAAACTTACACTCCACCTTCAACCTTATGGTTTTATTCTTTGCCATTCAAGGTTTTGTTCTTTTTCGAATAGATCACTGGACACCCAAGGAATGGTCCACTCAGATGTCCCTGGTTAAAATAGTAATCCGATTACTTTCTTCATTGGTGTTCATCACTGTCTTGATGTTCACACAGTCGGATCAATTTAATCTTGTAATTCAGTTTATTATCCTCTATTTGATATTCATGATCTTTGAAATAGTTATGGCTTTGACTAACTTGCGCCGAAATTGAGGAACGAACGAATATCCGATGAAAATAGGCTCAATGTCGAAGCAATCTAACTTTCTGAAAATCAACAGGTTTTTCATAATTATTATGTTGATTATGCCAGGTCTTTTATTCGCTGGTGGTGGTTCAGAAAAGGACGGTGAAGGTGAGACTTTTAATCCAAGTGGTTTGATTGATCATCACATTTCTGACTCTCATGCATGGGAAATTTTTCACGGGATGATGGTGCACCTTCCGGTGATCGTTTATTCTGAAGAAAAAGGGTTGGATGTATTTTCGTCTGCTAACTTTTATGGTGAGCATGGCGAGATGAAACCTTACAACGGATATGTGATGGATCACGAACACATAACCCTGGAAAATGGCGGACATGTGTTTGATATTTCCCTTACGAAAAACGTCTTGTTCTTGTTAATCGATGCTGCCCTGTTAATCTTGATCTTTACAGCAGTAGCAAGAGGATATAAAAAGAATGAAGGAAGAGCTCCAAAAGGAATCCAATCATTCTTTGAGCCGATCATCATTTTCATAAGAGATGATATTGCCAAAGACAACATCGGGAAGAAGTACGAAAGATTTATGCCTTTCCTACTTACTGTGTTTTTCTTCATCTGGTTTGGTAACATGCTTGGCCTTTTGCCAGGAGCAGCTAACCTTACCGGAAATATTTCAGTAACACTTGTTTTGGCCGGGTTGACGTTATTGTTCACCCTCTTCTCAGGCAGACAAACCTACTGGTTACACATTGTGGACCCATTAGGAAAATCCATGCCATGGGCAGGCAAATTACTATTGTATATAATTCTATGGCCGGTTGAGATCATTGGTATTTTCACTAAACCATTTTCACTAATGGTTCGATTGTTTGCCAACATCACAGCAGGTCACATTTTGATATTAAGTATTCTAAGTCTTGTATTCATTACTCAAAGTTTGGCAGTAGGTATGGCGGGAGCAGTGTTTGCCACCATCATGAATATGCTTGAACTTTTTGTGGCTGTTTTGCAGGCTTACGTATTTACGCTTCTTTCTGCCATGTACTTCGGTCAGGCGGTAGAGGAGCACCATTAATTAAAACCAATTTTTAAACAATAAATAAATTTATCATGGGAGCAATTGGAGCAGGTTTAGCAGTACTTGGAGCAGGTCTTGGTATCGGTATGATCGGTAAAGGAGCTACAGAAAGTATTGCACGTCAGCCTGAAGCAGCTGGTAAAATCCAAACAGCAATGATTATCGCAGCGGCACTTATTGAAGGTGTTGCTCTTTTCGCAGCTGTAATTGGCCTATTGGCTGTAAACGCGGGAGCATAAGATTTCCGAAAAGACTTGGCTATGACCACATTAGGTGGCATGGCCAGGTTTTTATTAAAGACATTTACTTTTAAAAATATATATCGTGGAACTAGTTACCCCCGACATTGGACTGATCATTTGGCAATTGATCGTATTCCTGATCGTATTGATCATCCTTCGAGCATTCGTTTGGAAACCCATTTTAGGCGCCCTGAAAACGCGTGAATTTCAAATAGAAGATTCTCTTCGGGCTGCAGAGCATGCGCAGGAAGAGATGAAGCAAATCAAGGCCGATAATGAATACCTACTTCAGGAAGCACGAATTGAGCGAGATGCCATTTTGAAAGAAGCACGAGATGAAGCTACTCGTATCGTGGAGCAGGCTAAATCAGAAACTTCTGACATTACATCAAAGATGATTCAAGAAGCGAGAGAAGCCATTGAGGTTGAGAAGAAAGCTGCATTAACAGAAGTTAAAAATTTAGTGGCTTCATTATCACTGGAAATCGCAGAAAAAGTGCTTCGGGAAAAGCTTTCTGATGATAAGTCCCAAAAAGCATTGGTTGATAAATTTATCAAGGACGTAAAAGTTAATTAAGAATGTCTGCAGGCAGAATAGCGGTTCGTTATGCAACACCAATCTTAGAATTGGCAGAAGAGAAAAAGATCCTTGATAATGTCAAGGAAGACATGGATGTTTTTCTTGCTGTTTGCGAGGAGAACAAGGATTTCGCATTGATGCTAAAGAGTCCAATTATTTCACACCTGAAGAAGGCTGAGATTCTCAAAAAAATCTTTACAGGAAAAGTAAACGAACTAACTCTACAGGCCTTCGATATTGTTACTCGTAAGAACAGAGAAAGTTTACTTGATAAAATCGCTGAAGAATTCCTTCATTTATATAATGTGAAGAAAGGACTTGAGGAAGTATCTGTAACCACCAGCATTGAGCTGGATGCGGATATGAGAAAGGCATTTGAGAAGTTGGCAAAAGAAATTTCTGGTAAAGAACCACTTTTGAAAGAAAAAGTAGATCCTGAGATTGTGGGAGGTTACATCCTTAAAATGGGCGATCGTCAGCTTGACGATAGTGTAAGTGGACAACTGAAAGATATAAAACTGAAATTTTCGAAAAAATAAATAACTACAGTCCCGCCTGCGGGATAAACAAATAAAATTATGGCACAAGTAAGACCTGATGAGGTTTCAGCAATTTTAAGAGAACAGCTTTCTGGTCATAAGACCCAGGCTGAGCTTGAAGAAGTAGGTACCGTACTACAAGTAGGTGATGGTGTAGCCAGAATCTACGGATTATCCAATGCTCAAGCTGGAGAACTTCTAGAATTTGAAAATGGCTTAAATGCCCTTGTACTTAACCTTGAGGAAGATAACGTAGGAGCAGTGCTTCTTGGAAAGTCAAGTGGGATCAACGAAGGAGATACCGTAAAAAGAACTGGTAAGATTGCTTCGATCAAGGTTGGTGATGGCATGTGCGGTCGAGTGGTGGATACTTTGGGTATGCCCATCGATGGAAAGGGACCAATTTCAGGTGAAACTTTCGAAATGCCGCTTGAAAGAAAAGCCCCTGGAGTAATCTTCAGAGAGCCGGTAAGTGAGCCGCTTCAAACAGGTATTACTGCGATTGACTCAATGATCCCTGTGGGAAGAGGTCAGCGAGAGTTGGTGATTGGTGACCGTCAGACAGGTAAGACTGCTGTGGTAATTGATACGATCATTAACCAAAAAGAATTTTACGACAAAGGAGAGCCGGTATTCTGCATTTATGTGGCAATCGGGCAGAAAGCTTCTACGGTAGCAGGTATCGTTGCTCAGCTTGAGAAAGCTGGCGCAATGGCTTACACGGTAATAGTTAATGCTTCTGCCTCTGATCCTGCTCCAATGCAATTCTATGCTCCTATGACAGGTGCAGCGATTGGTGAGTACTTTAGAGATACCGGACGACCTGCTTTAGTTGTTTATGATGACCTTTCCAAGCAGGCTGTTTCTTACCGTGAGGTTTCTCTTCTACTAAGAAGACCTCCGGGACGTGAAGCATACCCTGGTGATGTATTCTACCTTCACTCAAGACTATTAGAGCGTGCGGCGAAAGTGATTAATGACGATTCTATCGCGCAGCAAATGAATGACCTTCCTCCTTCTTTGAAGGGAAAAGTTAAAGGTGGTGGATCATTGACAGCTCTTCCGATTATTGAAACACAAGCAGGTGACGTTTCAGCATATATTCCTACCAACGTAATCTCGATTACAGATGGTCAGATCTTCCTTGAGACAAACTTGTTTAACTCAGGTATTCGTCCTGCGATTAACGTTGGTATCTCGGTATCTCGAGTAGGTGGTAACGCTCAGATTAAATCCATGAAGAAAGTTGCCGGTACGTTGAAGTTGGATCAGGCACAGTTCCGTGAACTTGAAGCATTTGCTAAGTTTGGTTCTGACCTTGATGCTGCTACTCAGCGAACCATTGACAGAGGTAGAAAAAACCAGGAAATCTTGAAGCAGCCACAGTTCTCTCCGGTTCCGGTTGAAGAGCAGGTAGCAATAATTTATGCTTCTACGAAAGGATTTTTGGATCCTGTTCCTGTGAACAAAGCGAAGGAATTCCAAACTGAATTTATTAACGCAATGAGAACTACTGGTAAGAATGCTTTGGCAGACTTTAAAGCTGGTAAACTAAGCGAAGAGGCTGTTGCTAAAACAGAAGAGATCGCTAAAGACATTGCTTCCAGATATAAAAAATAAGGAGATAGATGGCCAATCTTAAAGAAGTAAAAGGTAGGATTCAGTCGGTTGTTTCGACACAGCAGATCACTAAAGCCATGAAAATGGTGGCAGCTGCAAAGTTGCGACGAGCGCAGGATCGTATCATTCAAATGAGGCCATATTCCCAAAAGCTTTCTGAGATTATTCAGAATGTTTCTGCTGGTGGTACGGATGCTGGTGACAATCCATTTTCTGAAGAGCGAGCTATTGAGCGAGTATTGATCGTTGTGGTTTCTTCTGACAGAGGTTTGTGCGGTGCGTTCAATAGTAGCGTTTTCAAGGCTACAAAAGCATTAATTGCTGAAAAATACAGTCATGCAGAGACAAGCGGGAATTTGGAAATTTTGCCAATTGGTAAGAAGGCCTTTGAGCATTTTGCTAAGAGAAAATACAATGTAATCAAGACCTACTCTCACCTGATTGAGAAGCTGAACTTTGCAGATGCAAAAGAGGCTGCTGAGATGGTGATGGCAGCCTACCTGGATGGGAAGTATGATCGTGTGGATATTGTTTACAATGAATTCAAAAACGTAGCGACTCAGATTATTAAGAAAGAGCAGTTTCTTCCGATTCAGGAAATTGAAACGGAAGAGATAGATGATCTTAGAGAAATCGATTATATCTATGAGCCGTCTAAAGAATTTATTTTCGATGAGCTTGTACCTAAGTCTCTAAAGATTCAGTTCTACAAGACTTTGCTGGAGTCCAATGCTTCAGAGCATGGAGCTAGAATGACAGCCATGGATAAAGCAACTGAGAATGCGGATGATCTTTTGAAGGAGCTTCGATTGACTTACAACCGAACTCGTCAGGCAGCTATTACCAAAGAGATTCTCGAGATTGTTGGTGGTGCCGAGGCGCTAGCTCAAGGGTAATGATCAGTCGAGCATATCGTGCTGCTCAAATTTTATCTATAGACATTGTAATCGGAGTAGTTATTCTACTCCGATTTTTTTGTGCCCAATTTCAGGTATCTCCCGGCTGGGAGGTGTATGTACTACTAGGGGGAGCTGTCTGGCTCATCTATACAGCAGATCATCTGAGAGATGCGGAGAGATCAGTGAAATCAAAGCGTGAGCGATACATATTTCATCGGAGGCATAGAAAAGCATTAGTGCTGATAGCGCTTTCTGTATTGATGCTCATAACACCGCTTATCTTTTTCATCCCTATTATTCTTTTCTTAGGTGGGCTTGCCCTAACGGTTTTCTCATTTATCTACCTACTGATCCAACACAAACTGTCAAAGTCTTTTTCCAAAGAACTGTATGTTGCCATTGTTTATTCGTTTGGGATTCTAATGGTTCCGATGCTGCTCAACCAATCTTTTGAGTGGGGAACCTTTATTCTTTTATTCCTTTTGACCTTTACCAATTTGATCATTTTTAGTCGATACGAGAGAGAAGAAGATGAAATTGATGGTTTTAATTCGATAGCAACCCAACTCTCAGAAAATAACTTGAAGAGGTTGATATTAGCTTTATTGTCAGTAGGTCTTGCGCTCTCATTGCTCACTTTCAATACACTCCACCTTTATTTTTTTGTAGGGTTTTCTATTTATGCAATGATGTTGATCTTTCCCGTAAGTTTTAAGAAAAACCATCTGTATAGAACAGTTGGCGATGGCGTATTTTTATTGCCAATTCTGTTCGAATGGCTGTAAACGATTTCAATTTCATAGCTCCTTTTTATGATGTTCTGGCCAGAATTGTTTTTGGAAATGCAATCCTGAAAGCTCAGACCACACACCTATCAGAAATTAATGAAAATGATCAAGTTCTGATTCTTGGTGGCGGTACTGGGAAGCTACTCGAACACATTCCTTTTTGTGATAGGGTTGACTATGTTGAGAAATCTGAGAAAATGATTCGAATAGCAAAAAGACGGTTGGTGAATAGGTCAGTCAATTTTGTAAATCACGATTTTTTAAATTGGAAATCTGCTACCACTTATGATGTAATCGTTTGCCCGTTCTTTCTGGATTGTTTTGATAGAACTAATCTTAAGTTGGCTATCAATAAATGTAATCAGCTAACAAAAGATGGAGGAATACTTATTGTTTCAGACTTTGAAAAAGCCGCCTCAAGTAGAGTTCTGCAAGGGATTATGCACTTATTTTTCAGTCTTATATCTAATCTCGAGTCAAAAAACCTGAAGAAAATTGATGATTTTGTCATTTCAGGTGGTTTCCAGCTTATTGATGAAAAATTTTTACATCGAAATCAGCTTTTTTCTCGTCTTTATAGAAACCTTTGAAAAAAAGGACTGTCTTTTAATAGATCGTGAGCACGACACAGACCATTCATAAGCATCTGATTATTCAGAGCCAGCAGGGAGACCAGGCGGCAATGTCGTCACTTTATGGCCTCTACGCCAAGGCAATGTATAATATATGCCGCCGGATGATGGGTGATGAGGAAGAAGCGAAGGACTTGCTTCAGGAGTCGTTTATTGATGCATTCCAGAAGCTCCCATCGCTACGGGAAGTGAATACGTTTAGCTCATGGATCAAGCGAATTGTGATAAATAATTGCATCAATGCCATTCGCAAAAAGAAATTGGATACTGCTCAGCTGGAAGAGAATGCTGATTTTGTTGAAGAAGAGGAAGATGATTTCGAATATGCACAGTTTCAGGCATCACAGATCATGTCAGTGATTGATCTGCTCCCGGAAGGATGCAAGACAGTACTGAACCTGTATTTGTTTGAAGGGTATGATCATAAGGAAATAGGACAGATTTTAGGTGTATCTGAATCAGCATCAAAAGCGCAGTATTGCAAAGCGAAAGCAAGGATCAGAAAGTTATTAGTAGAAGAGAGGAGTCAAAATGCGGGATAATTTAAAGGATCATATTGAAAATCTCAAAGAGGATTTCGAACTGTATCCGTTTGATAGTGATAAGGAATGGACGAAGCTTTCCAAAAAAATTAAGCCGGAAAACGAGAAAAGAGACCCATGGAAAATTGCCGGCATAGCTGCATGTATAGCTGCCATAGTTATTGGGACAGTTTTCTATAAGAATCCGTCTGGCAAAGGGGGTAATGAAATTGCGGAGCTGGAGCAGTTTTACAATGGAGAGATCAACCAAAAAATCACTTTGATAAAAGGGCAATTGGAAGATGATCATATTCTACAGGACTTAGAAGATATGGATGCGGCATTCGCGGAGCTAAAAGCGGATCTTAATGATAATGTGGATAATCAGGAAGTAGTTAGTGCAATGATGGAGAATTATCGGCTAAAGCTTCAGATTTTGGAAGAGATATTAAACGAACTGGAAAAAGAGAAGCGTGAAGAAGTGCTTTAACATATTGATTGCTTTGCTAATAGCTACTCCACTGCTATCACAGGTTAGGCAGGAACGCGATTTTAAACGATCCTATGCTGTGCCAAAGAATGGTAAAGTGGAAGTGGTCAGCAAGTACGGTGAAGTAATCGTGCGAACCTGGAATCTTGATTCTGTCCGGTTTGAAGTAGTTGTGAGGGCAGAAGGGAAAAATTCGTCAGCTGTCGCAAAATCAATGGCTCGTGTGGATGTTAAATTTAGAAAGATCGGAAGTGTGATTTCTGCTGTAACGGAAATTAGCAGTGGAAGCGGATTTTTCGGAAGCGTGATGAGTGAGATCGAGGGAGCAATGGGAAGCAACAAGTTAAAGGTTGACTATCAGGTTTGGCTGCCTAAGGATGTCATGCTGAGTGTAGAAAACAAATATGGAGATCTTTATTTGACCAATCTTGATGGTCGTGTTGATTTAGATATTTCACATGGCGACATTAAAGCGAATGACTTGTCTCAATCTTTAAATCTGAAACACAGTTTTGGGAAGTCTTCTTTCGGAAAATTAAATGATGGAATTTTTACGCTGCGAGGTTCCGAGTTGAGTGTGGATGAAGCGAAAAATCTGAATATTGAAAGTGGTAGTTCTGAGATAAGAGTAGATAAAATCCAGCGGATTCAACTCAATTCGCGAAATGATAAAATCCATATACTGGAGGTCAATGAAATTATGTGTGAGGGATCCTTTACAAACCTGACGGCTGATTTATTAAAAGGATCTGCCAGGCTGGATTTTAGCTATGGAGATATTTTCCTGGGACGAATAGTTAAAGACTTTAACAGTGTAGATATCACCGGTAAATCCACTGACATTAATTTGATATTAAATCAAGCTTCTTACATCAAAACCTACATCAAAGGACCGGAGGATCGGATGATTTTGCCCAATAGCATGCTCACCATGCAAAAAGAGCAATTCATAGATGAAGGCAAAATTTCACTATCCGGTTTTGTAGGAAACACCAATACGCGCCATGGCCAGCTAATAGTAAAAGCTGACGGTGGCGAATTAATTGTAGCCATAAAAGAAACCCCTATTTTCGTAGATAAAGACTAACGCACCGTCACCACCGGAAGCCCATGAAGCAACTCATACTTGTCATTCTTATCCTTGTCACGTTCACAGCGACAGGTCAGCAGCTTTACGAAAAATCGTCCGGGATCAGACTGGGTCATACATCCGGGCTTACTTACAAAAAGTTCGTGACAGAGGATGAAGCGGTTGAGATGATTCTTAGTGGGAGAAATGAAGGGATGCAATTCACGGCACAATACCTTTTTCATGAGCCGATGGAGTTCTCTTTCAATGATCGATTTTACTTACACTACGGGATAGGTGGCCATATTGGCTATGAGAAGTTTGGCGACATAGCCAAAACACTTTCAAACGCAGAAGGCGATGCATTTATATATGAAGAAAAGAGTTTCTTTTCAATGGGGGTTGATGCTAGTTTGGGTATAGAATACAGATGGCTGGAAGTTCCTGCAACTTTTGGATTTGACGTCAAGCCCTATTTTAATTTTATTGGAATGCGTCACTCGAAGGCCAAGTTTTGGGATGCAGCCATTTCTTTTAAATACGTCTTTTGAGCATGAAGTACCTGATCCACATTTTGCTCATTTTAGTTTTCACTTCCGGTGCGTTTGGTCAGCGCTACATGGATACAAATGATCCCAATGATGAGGAGGTGAAATCACTTTTAAGTACGAAAAATGACCTCAATGCATTTGGTGCAGCAGACCTTAAAGTAGGAGATTTTAAAGGTGAGCGTGGATTATTGGTAGGAGCTTATGGAGGATTTATCATCAACAGAAGATACTTGTTTGGGGTTGCGGGCTATGGATTAGTTACTAAGGTAGAGTTCGAAGGTGTAGTGCCGGGAGCTACTGAACCAAAAAACCTAAATCTGCATGGAGGATACGGCGGAGTTTTAATTGGCGGTACGATAGCGCACAAAGAACTCGTCCATATAAGTATTCCAATTGTATTAGGAGCTGGTTCTCTTGAGGTGGTTGACAAAGATTTTTTTCTTAACAATCCTGCAGATTCTGAATTCACTATTGAGAACTCTGTTTTTTTTGTGGCTGAGCCGGGGATAGAGTTGGAATTCAACATCACGAAGTACTTTCGTCTGGGAGCCGGGATGACCTACAGATATATTTCAGGAACCGAACTTGAAAATGTTAAGGATGAAGATGTATCCGGCACAACAGCTATGATCAGCTTCCGTTTCGGAAGGTTCTGATTTATCTATCTTTGGTAAGTTTTAAAAACGAGCTATCTTCTACATGTGAAACTCACCAGGTTCATAGTACTCATATTTATAAGTTGCATTCTGATCCCAATTTTTGCTCAGGACGCAAACGATATTAAAAAAGAAATTTCCACTACCCTCTCAGAGGCCAGGGATAAAGTTTATGATGATCCGGGAGGTAGCTTGGAAAAATCGACTTATGCACTTGAACTTGCAGAGGAAATCAATGATGATTCCTTAAAGGCTGCTGCGCTAAATTTGATAGGAAATGCTCATTGGTCAATTGGCAACCAGATGAATGCGATTGAGTCACTGCAAAAGTCACTTCAGCTGTCAGAAATAAATAACTATGAAGAACTGGTAGCTAAAAACTACGGGAATATAGGAAACGTCTACAATGCGGTAGGCTTCAACCTCGATGCTATTAATTATTATAAACTAGAGCTAAGCATTCAAGAGCAATATCAGCAGCCAAGACGCTTGTTTGCCGTTTACAACAACATTTCAAAGGCTTACTTCAACCTGAGTCAATATGATTCTACCCATTACTATTTAAATAAGGCAGCTGATCAACTTGAGGAATCTTTTATTCACCTGTCACCCATTCTATATTCGAATCAAGCAGAAACTTACCTCAAACAAGGAAAATTAGAAATCGCGGACTCCTTGCTGGAGCTGACATATAGAACATCAAACAAATACGATAGTAAAAGGACAAGTTTGATTGCAAACCAGTTAAAGGCAGAACTTGAAAGAAAAAAAGGAAACCCTCAACACGCCCTTGAGCATGCAATTCTGGCAAGTGATATGGCCATGAAAATGGGAATTAAGGAGCTGATCTACCTGACCAGTAAAACAATGGCCAATTGCTATGGTGATTTAGGTGAATTTCAAAAGGCGTATAAGAATCAAATCCGCTATGAAACTTATAGGGATAGCGTTCAAAATGTGCAGGTTAGAAACGAACTGGAGCTACTGGCCTATTATCAGCGATTGTTTAGATTGAGAGTTTTAGAAGAAAAAAATCAAATCAGTACGGCGCTTGCCGATCAGCGCCAACTCATCATTCAGGGCCTTGTCGTCGCTCTCGTAATCGCAGCTATTTTGATTGCCATAATTTTTATGGTTGTGAGAGAGCTGGGTAGAAGAAAACGTGATCTGGAGAGGCTAAATACATTTAAAGCGAAGATTTTTGCCATTGTTTCTCATGACTTGAAATCACCCATACAATCGGTTTCTTCTGTCATAGAAATGTTCAACGAAAAGCTAATAAGCAGGGAAGAGATTGAGCCATTTATACCGGAGGTTAGAGAAAAAACGTCCAATTTGATGAGTTTGCTTAACAATGTTTTTCTCTGGGCAGAAGGTCAGATGGAGGGTGAAAACCTACAAAAAGAGACCTTTTCACTTCATTACGTACTTGCTGATTTAAAAAGTGAATTGAGTGACCGGTTAGAAGAAAAAGAAATATCCATTGATTATGATTCTGCCCATAATTTTGAATTGTACTCGAATCGTGGTTTAGTCAGGATACTTCTCAGAAATCTAATTGTGAATGCGATCAAATTTTCGAACAAGAAATCCCGAATAGAAATAAACTGCGTCAAGGGTCAGAAAACCAAGGTAATTGAAGTGATTGACAGTGGAATTGGCATGACGGCAGAAACACGCGAAGGCATTTTTAATGGCGAGTTGGATAGTACTGTTGGAACGGCCGGAGAAAAAGGAAATGGACTGGGACTTGCACTTTGCAATGATTTTGTAAAAAGTCTGGGGGGTAAAATGGAAGTAGAAAGTGTATATGGTGAGGGCTCAGTTTTCAGAATAATACTCAAGGATAAACCCGTCGAGCAATAAGCATTTTTGCTTTTTTCGATCCTCGAAAAGCGATTAATGAATACTCACCACCATCTTTTAGTTTCCACTTTTTCTTGATTTCAGCAGCTGTTAGAGGATGGTTTCTTGTAATCACGTTTATTTTTCCGTTGCTCGCATATTTAGATATACTCTCTTTGTTTACTTCTGCTAAAATCTCATACACCCTTCCTGGAAAATTTTTAGTTAAGTCATCTGTGGTATAAAGATGAGTGTTGACCGCCAACTTGTTTACTTGAAAGTCATTGGCAATTTTATTAAATGCACCTGCTTTCATGATCGAGGTATTGGGTTCTAAGATATATTGTTGAACATTACCAAGCGTAGTGTCAGAATCTTGTTCTTCTTCAATGGAAAACTTATAATCCGGCTGACCTGATTCCAGGTTTACACAAACGATCTGAGGAGTTCCCTCAAAACCAAAATCAATTAAAATTAGAAGCTCTTTACAGTCGTTCTTCACTGATACAACATGAATTTCTTTGATGTGCGAAATGGATTGTAGAATCGCTTTTATATCAAGCAGTGGCGAGTACTTTATAAGAGCGATCTTCCCTTTCTCGGATAGCTTTGGGAGTATTTCGATCAAATTGGGTGGACAATCTTCGATCCGAAAAACACGTTTTTTAGCCTGATCTCTGCGAGCCGGATCTATATAAAAGATGGTGTCATTACGATTGAAATATGTCAATTTTAAATACTCACTGGCATCTTCATTCACTATCTCAATTTGCCTTCCCAGTACTTCCGAATTGTGACGAAATACATCACATAGCTCATTATTTCTTTCTACATAGATGGTGTGTTCAAATGATTCGGAAAGCGCCAGGCAATCAATTCCCATACCTCCCGTAAGGTCAACGAGCTTTTTACCTGCAATCAACTTTTGTTTGTAGGCGCATGTTGCCTTTGAAGAAGCCTGTTCAATAGAGAGCGGAGGAGGCATAATCAATTCAAAATTGTCTGCCCATTGATCCAGCTTTCCTTTCGCTTTCTTTCTGGCTATTAATTGTGATGCAATGTCTTTGATTCCATCTTTAAACGCTATCGGCGGGTTTAAAATCAGTCTATTAGGATCAGCATCAACATTCTCTCTAATAAATTGCCTTACGTCATTTTGCTTTAGAAAATCTAAAAGAGCTGACATTTTTAATAAACCAGGCTATGCTCGAGCATATACTCTGCTATTTGAATGGCATTGGTAGCAGCCCCTTTTCTCAGGTTGTCAGAAACGATCCACATGTTCAATGTTTTGGCTTGTGTTTCATCTCTTCTTATTCTACCCACAAACACATCATCTTTATCATGAGCATTGAGTGGCATAGGGTATTCATTCTTTGATGGATCATCAACAATAGTAACTCCAGGGGCTTTTGAAAGGATAGAATAGACTTGCTCTAAGGTATATTCATTTTCAAACTCCACATTCACAGCTTCAGAATGGCCACCAACCGTAGGAATACGAACACAAGTTGATGTTACTTTAATTGAGTCATCGCCCATGATTTTCATGGTCTCCTTTATCATTTTCATTTCCTCTTTGGTGTATCCATTTTCCTGGAATACGTCAATGTGAGGCAAAGCATTCATGTCTATTTTATGCGGGTATACTTTTTTGATGTCCTTGCCTGCTCGCTCTCCTTCAAGCTGATCTACTGCTGCCTTACCTGAACCTGTCACAGATTGATAAGTAGAAACAACTATTCGCTTTATTTTGAAGACATCATGAAGTGGCTTCAGGGCTACAACCATCTGAATAGTCGAGCAGTTTGGATTTGCAATGATTCGGTCGTCTATACGCAACACATCCCCGTTAACCTCCGGTACAATCAATTTTTTGCTGACATCCATACGCCATGCGGAAGAATTGTCAATCACTACAGATCCAGCCTCAGCAAATTTGGGGGCAAATTCGAGAGAAACGGAACCCCCTGCAGAAAACAATGCAATATCCGGTTTAGCTGCGATCGCATCTTCCATGGAAATGATTGTGAATTCCTTTCCATTATAAGAGATTTTCTTCCCTACAGAACGCTCTGAAGCCACGGGTAAAAGCTCACCCAGTGGGAAATTTCTTTCATACATGATCTGGAGCATTTTCTGTCCAACAAGACCACTAGCTCCTACTACTGCAACTTTCATAATAGCTTAAAAACAATGTGAATAATGATTTAGAGCAAAACTACTACATTTAACCTGTGGCAATGAATAGAATTAAGAGAAGTCTATTGATCATTATTTACGTGATCTTTTGCGTACCTGTGTTCGGCCAGATTACAGATGATTTTTCAGATGGAGATTTTTCTGATGGAAGTCCATTAACATGGGTGGCATCACAAACCTCTGGTGGGGATGATTTTTTGATTACAAGTGAGGAAGTACAATCAAATGGGCCGTCAGCTAGTGGAGACCTTTATTTGAGCACAAACTTAGGAATTGACTTTGCAAATAATGATGTAGTTTGGACCTTTAGAGCAAGGTATGAAGGGGGAGCTCCAAGCGGAAGCAATAGGATAGAAGTATTTCTTATTAGTAATATCGAGGATGTCACAGATAGTCCATCTGGTTATTATATAGGGATGGGCGAGACTGGAAGCACAGATGGAATTGATCTATTCAAAACAGGGAGCTCAACAGCAATAATCAACGACGATAATGATTTGGTTGGGTCTGGAATTGATATCCATGTAAGAGTGACCAGATCCTCAACGGGTTTTTGGACTTTAGAGGCCGATGCTTCAGGTGGAGCTACTTTTACTGAAATAGGGACGGTGACTGATACTGATTTTACAACCGGTGATTATTTCGGTTTTTTGGTCACGCATTCATCAACAAGGTTTGATGATTATTTCTTTGATGATTTTACTCTTACCGCAACATCTGTAGCAGACACAGACCCACCCACAATACAATCAGTTACTGCTATTTCAGATACTGAGGTAGATATTCAGTTCAATGAAGATCTTGATCTAACTACTGCTCAAAACACATCCAATTATGCGATCGATGGCTCCATTTCGGTAACCAATGCAGTAATTGATGCGGACAATTCACTGGTGCATTTAACCACCTCGGAATTGACAAACGGCAACACCTACACAATCACCATTAACAATGTGGAAGATGTTAGTGGAAACGTCATTGCATCAAATAGCCAGGAGAATTTTGAGTATTTGGTGTTTGAAGAAGCTGAAGAGTTTGATGTGGTGATCAATGAGTTTATGGCAGCCCCGGGTAGTGGTAGTGGTGTGCCTAATGCAGAATATGTTGAATTATATAACCGCTCCTCAAAATTCATCAATTTGGAAGACTGGATAATCAGTGATGCAGCGGGTTCATCCTCAGCATTTATTGCTACTACATTAAGGCCAGACGAATACCTTATATTAACCTCAACAGGAAATGGAGCACTTTTCAATACTTACGGGGATGTTTTAGAAGTTTCCGGGTTTCCATCACTGAATAATGGAGGGGATGACATCACAGTTACGAATTCCTCAGCAGCTGTTATTCATCAGATGTCTTATACAAACGCAACGTCTCAAGTTTCCACCGAACTCATCAATCCCAATGGCCCGGACTATTCGGCAAACAATTATGGGCAGAGTACTGATCCGGCTGGCGGAACCCCGGGCGAACAAAACTCCATTTTTGATGACACACCAGATACTACACCCCCCTCGATCACT